>NZ_MWLO01000128.1 GCF_002198735.1 Ideonella sp. A 288 | reverse complement strand
GCCCCCGTGCTGAAGGAAGCCAGCCCCGATGCGGCGCTGCAGTTGCTGGCGCTGCTGCAGCGCGACGCGCGCCTGATCGACTTCGTCGGCGAAGAGCTCGGTGCCTACGACGATGCGCAGATCGGCGCCGCGGCGCGCGTGGTGCACGAGGGCTGCGCCAAGGTGCTGCGCGAGCATTTCAGCATCGTGCCGGTGCGCACCGAGGCCGAGGGCAGCCGCATCACGCTGGCCGCCGGCTTCGACGCCTCGCAGGTGCGCCTCACCGGCCAGGTGGTCGGCCAGGCGCCCTTCACCGGCAGCCTCAGCCACCGCGGCTGGCGCGTCACCGAGGTGCGCCTGCCGAAGCTGGCCGAGCGCCACGACGCGCGCGTGCTGGCGCCGGCGGAGGTGGAACTTTGAACGAAGTCCGCTACGCCATCGGCATCGACCTCGGCACCACGCACAGCGCGCTGGCCTTCGTCGACCTTGCCGCCAGCGACGGCGACGCCCTCGTCGGCGAGGTGATGGCGGTGCCGCAGCTCACCGCGCCCGGCACGGTGGAGGCGCCGCCGCTGCTGCCGTCCTTCCTGTACCTGCCGCATACCGACGAACTGGCACCCGGCGAACTGGCCCTGCCCTGGTCGGCCGAGGGCCGCGACGTGGTCGGCGAGATGGCGCGCAGCCGCGGCGCGACCACGCCGATCCGACTGGTGTCCAGCGCCAAGAGCTGGCTGTGCCACCCGGGCGTCGACCGCCGTGCCGCCATCCTGCCGCACGACGCGCCGGCCGAGGTGGCCCGGGTGTCGCCGCTGGAGGTGTCGGTGCGCTACCTCGATCACCTGCGCCGCGCGTGGGACCACGCGCACCCCGACGCGCCCTTCGCCGAGCAGGACCTGACGGTGACCATCCCCGCCTCGTTCGACCCCGCCGCGCGCGAGCTGACGGTGGAGGCCGCCCGCGCCGCCGGCTGCGGCCACCTGACGCTGCTGGAAGAACCGCAGGCCGCGCTGTACAGCTGGATCCAGGGCAGCGGCGGCGCCTGGCGCAAGCAGGTGCGGCCGGGCGACATCCTGCTGGTGGTCGACGTCGGCGGCGGCACCGCCGACTTCTCGCTCATCGCCGTGCTCGAGCGCAAGGGCAACCTCGAGCTGCACCGCGTCGCCGTCGGCGACCACATCCTGCTGGGCGGCGACAACATGGACCTGGCACTGGCCCATGTGGTGGCGCGCAAGCTCGCCACCGCCGGCACCACGCTGGACGCCTGGCAGATGCGCGCGCTGACGCACGGCTGCCGCCACGCCAAGGAGCGCCTGCTGGGCGCCGGCGGCGAAGGCCGCGATGCCGAGCCCATCGTCGTGCCCAGCCGCGGCAGCAAGCTCATCAAGGGCTCGATCCGCACCGAGCTGACGCGCGGCGAGGTGTCGGCCACGCTGCTGGACGGCTTCTTCCCGGCGGTGGACGCCGCAGCCCGCCCGCAGACCCGCGTGCGCGCCGGCCTGGCGCAGCTGGGCCTGCCCTATGCGCAGGACGCCGCGGTGACGCGCCACCTGGCGGCCTTCCTGGGCCGACAGCTGGGCGCGGTCGCCGAGCTGGAAGGCTTCGCCGACCGCGTGGCGCCAGGCGCCAGCTTCATCCACCCGACCGCGGTGCTGCTGAACGGCGGCGTCTTCAAGTCGCCCGCGCTGGCCGAGCGCACGCTGGCCACGCTGAACGCCTGGCTCGCGGCCGACGGGGCCGATGCGGCGCGGCTGCTGGCCGGTGCCGACCTCGACCTGGCGGTGGCCCGCGGCGCCGCCTACTACGGCCACGTGCGCCGCGGACAGGGCGTGCGCATCCGTGGCGGCACGGCCTTCGGCTACTACATCGCCGTCGAGTCGACGATGCCCGCGGTGCCGGGTGTCGAGCCGCCGGTGCAGGCACTGTGCGTGGCGCCCTTCGGCATGGAAGAAGGCACCGACGCGGCCGTGCCCGAACTGGTGCTGGGCCTGGTGGTGGGCGAGCCGGTGAGCTTCCGCTTCTTCGCCTCGTCGGTGCGCCGGCAGGACGTCGTCGGCACCCTGCTCGACCTGTGGGGCGGCGACGAGCTGCAGGAGCTGGACGCCATCTCGGCCACCTTGCCCCCCGAGGGCCGCCGCGCCGGCGACGTGGTGCCGGTGCGCCTGCACGCCCGCGTCACCGAGGCCGGCACGCTGGAGATCGAGGCCATGGCGCTGTCCGGTGGCGAGCGCTGGAAGGTCGAGTACGACGTGCGCGGCACACGGCAGGAGTCTGTGGAGGCCGGGTGAGCAACGCGCGCCGCCACGGGCCGGCCGCCAAGGGACCCGTCGCCAAGGGACCCGTCGCCAAGGGGTCGGCCGCCCAGGGGCCGGCCTTCAGCGTCGGCATCGACCTGGGCACCACGCACACGGTGGTGGCCTTCGCGCCGGTGAAGGCCGGCGCCTCGCGCCAGTCGATCCGCCTGTTCGACATCGACCAGCTCGTCGCCGCGGGCGAGGTGGCGGCGCGGCCGCTGCTGCCCTCGGTGCGCTACCACCCCGCGGCCGGCGAACTGGCCGCCGGCGACACCACCCTGCCCTGGCCGCCGGCCACCACGGACGACGGCGCCGTGATCGGCATGCTGGCCCGCCAGCTCGGCGCGCAGGTGCCGGGGCGGCTGGTGACCAGCGCCAAGAGCTGGCTGTCGCATGCCGCGGTCGACCGCCTGGCCGACATCCTGCCCTGGGGCGCGCCGGCCGACGTGCCCAAGGTGTCGCCGGTGGCCGCCAGCGCCAGCACCCTGGCGCACGTGCGCGCGGCCTGGAACCACCACCACCCGGCCCAGCCGCTGGAGCAGCAGGAGCTGGTGCTGACGGTGCCGGCCTCGTTCGACGACGCGGCCCGCACGCTGACGCTGCAGGCCGCCCGCGACGCCGGGCTGCCCACGCTGCGCCTGCTGGAGGAACCGCAGGCAGCGCTGACCGACTGGCTGTTCCGCCACCGCAAGACGCTGCGCGAGGACCTGGCCGACACGCGGCTGGTGCTGGTGTGCGACGTCGGCGGCGGCACCACCGACCTGAGCCTGGTGCGCGTCGACCTGCAGGACGACGAGCCGCGGCTCGAGCGCATCGCCGTCGGCCGGCATCTGATGCTGGGCGGCGACAACATGGACCTGGCGCTGGCCCACCTGGCGGAGACCCGCCTGGGTCAGGCCGAGGCGCGGCCAGGCCAAGCCCAGCCGAGGCTGGGCGCCGGCCAGCTGGCGCAGCTGGTGGAACGCTGCCGCGCCGTCAAGGAACGCCTGCTCGCCGCCGACGCACCGGCCAGCGCCAGCGTCACCCTGCTGGGCGGCGGCTCGCGGCTGGTCGGCGGCGCGCGCTCGGTGGAGTTCACCCGCGACGAGGTGCACGCGCTGATCGTCGACGGCTTCTTCCCCCAGGGCGCGGCCGACGAGGGCCCGCGACGCGAGCGCGCCAGCGGGCTGGTCAGCTTCGGCCTGCCCTACGCCGCAGACGCTGCGGTAACCCGTCATGTCAGCGCCTTCCTGGCACAGCACGCAGGCGCCGGCTGGCCCGATGCCGTGCTGCTGAACGGCGGCGTGTTCCGCGCCCACGCCATCGCCACGCGCCTGCAGGCCACGCTGTCGGGCTGGAGCGGCCGGCCGCTGCGCCTGCTGCACAACGACGACCCGGATGTGGCGGTGGCGCGTGGTGCCGTGGCCCATGCGCTGGCCCGCCGGGGCCTGGCGCCGCGCATCACCGGCGGCTCGCCGCGCAGCTACTTCCTGCAACTGGACGACGGCGCCGGTGGCCTCGCCAAGCCCGGCGTGTGCCTGCTGCCGCAGGGCAGCGAGGCCGGCCACGAACTGCGGCTGGAGGGCCGCCGCTTCGCACTGCGGGTCGGCGAGCCGGTGCGCTTCCACCTGGCGGCCACCACCGCCGATGGCGCCGGACACGCCACGCCCGCGGCGGGCGACCTGGTCGACCTGGCCGACCGCGACGCGCAGGCGCTGCCGCCGCTGGCCACCGTGGTGCGCGCTGACGTGCGCGCTGACGTACCTGGCGAGGGCCGCCGCGAGATCCCGGTGCAACTGGCGGCCATGCTGACCGAGGTGGGCACGCTGGAAGTGCACTGCCTGGCCGCCGACGACCCGGCGCAGCGCTGGCAGCTCGAGTTCCAGTTGCGCGGCGAGCCGACCGCGGGAGCCGCCGCCACGGCGGGCTTGCCACCGCGCTTCGACGAGGCCGTGGCCTGCATCGAGCGCGTGTTCGGCGCCCGCCTGCGCGACGCCGACCCCAAGGCCGTCAAGCAGTTGCGCCCTCAGCTCGAAGCCCTGCTGGGCCACCGCGAGCGCTGGCCGACCGCTCTGCTGCGCCCGCTGTTCGACGCGCTGTGGCAGCGCCACCGGGGCCGCCGCCGCTCGGCCGACCACGAGCGGCTCTGGCTCAGCCTGGCCGGCTGGTGTCTGCGGCCCGGCTTCGGCGACGCCCTGGACGGCTGGCGCATCGAGCAGCTGTGGCCGCTGTTCGAGCAGGGGGTTCAACATGGCCACGAGGCGCAGGTGAACAGCGAGTGGTGGACGCTGTGGCGGCGCGTCGCCGGCGGGCTGGACGAGGCGGCGCAGTCGCGCCTGCTGGAAGACTTCGCGTTCAACCTGCGCGGGGCCGAGGCCGGCCTGGGCGAGCGCCCCGCGCGCCTGGTGAAGGGCGGCTGGGACGAGATGCTGCGCCTGGGCGCGTCGCTGGAACGCGTGCCGGCCGAGCACAAGGTGGAGATCGGCGACTGGCTGCTGCAGCGCCTGCGCCCGGCCGCCGCCGGCACCGGCCCGCGGCCGGTGCGCGACCCCTGGACACTGTGGGCGCTGGGCCGCCTGGGCGCCCGCGTGCCGCTGTACGGCAGCGCGCACGGCGTGGTGCCGATCGAGACGGCGCAGGCCTGGCTGGACGTGCTGCTGGCGCTGGACTGGAAGCAGGCCGACGGCGCCGCGGCCGCGGCGGCCAACCTGGCCCGCCGCAGCGGCGACCGGGCGCGCGACCTGCCGCCCGAAGTGAGCGAACGGGTGGTCGGCCGGCTGCAGTCGCACGGCGTGCCGGCGGCCTGGATCGACCGTGTCCGCGAGGTCGTGGCGCTGGACGAGGCGGCCGAGCGCAGCCTGTTCGGCGACGCGCTGCCGCCTGGCCTGAAGCTGCTGCACTGAGCGGCCGTAGACTGGCATCGCTGCGGTGGCGCACGGTGGCACCACGGCATTTCTTCAGGAACGGGACGACATGACACTGGCGATGGGGTGGGACGAGTGGGCCGCGCACGACGCCGTGGCGCTGGCCGAACGGGTGCGCCGTGGTGACGTGACGCCAGCCGAACTGGCCCGCCAGGCGGCCGCCGGCATCGCCAAGGTCAACCCGCTGCTGAGCGCGGTGGTCGAGGTCTTCGACGACGCGGTGGCCGACCCCGTGGCGGCCGGCGCCCGCGCCGACGGCTTCTTTGCCGGCGTGCCCTTCCTGATGAAGGACCTGGGCCCGACGATGGCGGGGCGGCTGCAGGAAATGGGCTCACTCTTCATGCGCGGCCACCGGCCCGCCGACGACAGCTTCCTCACCGGCCGCATGCGCCAGGCGGGCCTGAACCTGATGGGCCGCACCACCACGCCGGAGTTCGGCGTCTGCTCGTCGGCGGAGAACCCCGCGGTCTACGTCACGCGCAACCCCTGGGACCGGGCCTACACCACGCTGGGCTCGTCGGCCGGCACCGCGGCGGTGGTGGCCGCCGGCGTGCTGCCGCTGTCGCACGCCACCGACGGCGGCGGCTCGATCCGCATCCCGGCCGGGGCCAACGGCAACCTCGGGCTCAAGCCCTCGCGCGGCGTGTTCTCGATCGCGCCCAAGCTGTCCGACCTGAGCGGCCTGGTCTCCACCCAGGGCTGCCAGAGCCGAACGGTGCGCGACACCGCCGCCTTCGTCGACCATTGCCGCGGCGGCGCGCCGGGCGAGTTCATGCCTTACTGGACACCGGCAGAGCCTTGCCTGCAGCTGATCCAGCGCGACCCCGGCCGGCTGCGCATCGCGCTGTCGCACGAGTGGGGCGACTACCGCGCCACGCCGCACTTCGTGGCCGAGCTCGAGCGCGCGGGCCGCCTGCTGGAAGGCCTGGGCCACCACGTCGAGTGGGCCGTGCCGGCGGTCGACTTCCGGGCCGCCTTCGCCGCCCAGACCACCTGCTACATCAGCAACTTCGCGCAGACCATCGCCAACCTGCTGGCCTCGCACGGCCTGCAGCGCCCGCCCGCCGGGCTGATCGAGCCGATCAACATCCGCATCTGGGAGGCCGGCCTGCACACCAGCTTCACCGAGCGGGCGCAGATGCAGGCGGTGTTCAACACCACCTCGCGCGCCTTCGGCCAGTTCTTCGAGGCGTGGGACATCGTGCTGACGCCGATCACGGCGCTGCCCACGCCGCTGATCGGCGACACCGACTACCTCACCCTCAGCGACAACCCGTCGGTGCTCGACTGGTTCGAGCACCTGTGGCGCAATTTCGCCTACACGCCGCTGTCCAACCTGTGCGGCATCCCGGGCCTGTCGATGCCGCTGGGCACGCAGGAATCCGGCCTGCCGCTGGGGATCCATGCGCAGGCCCGCCAGGCCAACGATGGCCTGTTGCTGCAACTGGCGGCGCAGGTCGAGCGCGCGCTGGGCGGGCGCTGGAACGACGGCCGCCGGCCGGCCACGCACGTGACGCAGGCCTGACGGCCTCCGGCCCCGCGGCTGCGGGGGTCGCCCCGGGCTTGAATTCGGCCGCGGCATCGCCCATATGCCACCGGTGAGTGCATTGGTCGCCCTGGGCGTTCTCGTCGTCGTTGCCGTCCTGGTGGCCGCCACCCTGGCCGGGCCTGCATTGGCGCGGCTGTGGCGTCGGCAGCGCATCACGCAAAGGCCCTTCCCGGCCGCCTGGCGGACCATCCTGCGCCGCCGCGTGCCGCTGGCCCGCGAGCTGCCGGCGGCGCAGCAACTGCGGCTGAAGAAGCGCATACAGGTGCTGCTGGCCGAGGTGCCGTTCATCGGCTGCGCAGGGCTGAAGGTCACCGACGAGATGCGCGTGACCATCGCCGCGCAGGCCGCCTTGCTGCTGCTGGGCCGCGGCGGCTCGTTCGGCAACCTGCGCGAGGTGCTGGTGTACCCGGGCCACTTCGTCGTGCCACGCTCCGAGGCCGGGCCCGGCGGCGTGGTGCACGAAGGCCGCGACGTGCTGGCCGGCCAGAGCTGGCAGCGCGGCCAGGTGATCGTGGCCTGGGACGCGGTGCGCGACGGGGCGGCCGACCCGCACGACGGCGCCAACGTCGTGGTGCACGAGTTCGCGCACCAGCTGGACCAGGACACCGGCGTGGCCAACGGCGCCCCCTACGTCGGGCGCGGAGCGCTGCAGCAGGCCTGGGCGCGGGTGATGGGCGACGAATTCCAGGCGCTGCATGCGCGGCTGGCGCGCGACGAACCCGGCGTC
This sequence comes from Ideonella sp. A 288, assembly GCF_002198735.1. GTDB lineage: Bacteria > Pseudomonadota > Gammaproteobacteria > Burkholderiales > Burkholderiaceae_C > Pseudaquabacterium. The sequence continues at coordinate 170,999 of NZ_MWLO01000128.1, read as the reverse complement.
CTGGCACCCTATGCCGCCACGAACGCGGCCGAGTTCTTCGCCGTCGCCAGCGAGCACTTCTTCGAGCAGCCGGCGGCGCTGGCCGCCGAGCGGCCGGCGCTGTACGAGCAGCTCAAGCGCTGCTATCGGCTGGACCCGGCGGCCTGGTAGGCGGCGCGGCCCGATCGCCCGGCTCGTGCCGAGGCTCAGTCCCCGTCGACGTGGCAGGTGCTGCGCTTCATGCTGTCCTGCAGCGCGCGCACGCGCTTGATGGCGCCGCTGCGGTCGTCGAACTCCGCCACCATCAGGTCGAGCGCACCCAGGCGCTCGTGCACCTCCACCGGCAGCCAGGGCGCGCCGAGCGCGGCCCATTGCGCGTCCGTCAACGGCAACTCGCCGGTCAGGAAGATCTGGTGCCGGTGCGCGCCGGTGTCGAAGGACGCGGCCACCGCCTGCCCCTGGTCGCGCGGCCGGCACAGCCCGTGTGCCATGGTCTGGTCGAACACGATCAGGTCGCCCGGGGACAGTGCCAGGCGCACGCCGGCATGCGGCATGACGAACTCCACGTCGGCCGCGTCGAGCACCAGCAGCCAGAACAGGCAGCCCGACCAGTGGCGCGCGACGTCGTTGTGGAAACCCGCGCCCCACGAGGCCAGGTAGTCGATGCGGTGGGCCACGCTGTCGCGGTAGCCCGCCGGGTCGTCGCCCAGCACGCCAGTGACCTGCAAGGCCTCGGCGATGCGGTCGGCGAGATTGGGCGCGCAGGGCGCGGCGCGGGCCAGGTCCTGTGGCGTGGTGGTGGCGTAGTCGATGTCGGAGAACGCCTCGAGGCGCACCCTGGCCAGGCCCTGCGCCGCCAGCCCCGCCAGGGCGTCGTCGCCCAGGAACGCCGTGTGCAGGACGTGCACGCGACCGTACGGCGCGCGCGCGTCGCCGGCATGCCGCAGCTCGTCGCTGCGCACCGCAAAGGCGCGGAAGGGCTTGGGCACCGCATGCTCGTCGGCGGCGATCAGGCGGTGGGCGCAGGTCGGCGGCATCGCGGCATTGTCGCGACTGCGCGGTAGGCACGAGACCCCCACGCCCCGGGCGGCGCCGGTGGCGACTAGAGTCGACCCCTCCCCACCCGCCGCGCGAGCGACGCCGCCATGACCCGCCTGCCCTTGGAACTGCATCGCCTGTACGCGCCCACGGACCCGACCCTCGAGACCGGCGAGCCCGGCCTGGTCGATGCCGGCGGGCAGGTGCGGGCCATGGTGCTGGAGCTTCGGCGACCGGCCGACTGGGCGGCCCTGGCCAGGGTGTGGCAGGGCGTGCAGGCCGACCTGGACCTGCCCGCGCCGGCCATCGCGGTGTCGGGCCAGGACGGCTACCAGCTCTGGTTCTCGGTGGCGCAACCGGTGCCCGCGGCCAGGGCCATCGACTTCCTCGACGCGCTGCGCGCGCGCTACCTGGGCGACGTCAAGGCGTCGCGCGTGGCCCTGTGGCCCCGGCTCGATGCCGACACGCCGACCCAGGTGGTGCATGCGCCCTGGGTGCCGGCGCCGCAGGCGGACAACGGCCGCTGGTCGGCCTTCGTCGCGGCCGACCTGGCCCCGGTGTTCGCCGACGAGCCCTGGCTCGATCTGCCGCCCAACCCCGACGGGCAGGCCAGTCTGCTGGCGCCACTGGCCAGCATCGCGCCGGCGGATTGGCAGCGGGTGCTGGACCAGTTGCGCCCCGCGGCGCCAGCGCCGGCGCCATCGGCCGCGCTGCCCGAGGCCACGGCCCCCGCGTCGACATCGCGCGCACCCGCGGCCGGCGGCGGGCTGGACCCGAAGCGCTTCCTGCTGGAGGTGATGAACGACGAGACCGTGGCGCTCGCCCTGCGGGTGGAGGCGGCGAAGGCGCTGCTGCCCTATGCCGACGGGCTTGGGCGCCCTTGACGGGGCGACCCGACCTGCGGATTGAACAGTTGCGGCCGGCCCGCGATGCCGTGCGGCGCGCCGGCCGTCACTCGGCGGCGCTGGCCGCGCGCGCCATGCCGGCGTCCTGCGCCTGCTTGAACCCGTCGACGATGCGTGCCGCCTGGGCCTGGGCCTGGCTGGCCTGCGCGGCCTGCGTGGCCGCCACGGAGGCGGCAGTGCCGCCGACCTCCATGCCACAGCCCGTCAGGGCCAGGGTGCCCAGCAGCGAGGCCAGCGTGGCGGCGGTGGTGAACCGTGCGGGGCGTTCGATTCGTGGCATGGGAAGCTCCATTCGCCGGGGTGGGCCGAAGAGCGTAGCGCAATCCGACATACGGCTCACCCCGGCGCGGGGGTGAAGCGTGCGATCCTGGCGGTCGTGTGCCCCGCGCGGCGTGCCAGCGCCGGCCGCGCTGTACCCCGGGGGCTCATGCCGGCGACGCCGGCACGCAGCCGCCCGATCAGCAACGCCCCGAACGCCGGCTGCGCGGCTGCAGCTTGTCCAGTTCGGCGAACTGCTGCTTCAGCAGGATGAGCAGCGCGCGGGCGTGGTCCACCGGCAGGCGCAGGCTGGTGGTGTCGGCCTGGTCGTCGCGCGCCGGGCGGGGCAGCACCAGCACGTCGAGGCCGATCTCGATCACGCCCTTGTCGTGCCGCATCGCCTTCAGGCGCTGCACTTCGATGTTGTAGGTCTTCACGCGTGTTCTCCTGCGTTGGGGCAAGCCTTGGATTGTCCGCGCTGGCGCCGCGGCCTGTCGACCCACGGTGCGCACCCGCCGCCCGGCACAGGCCACGGCCCGTCGGCATGACAATGCGCGCGCCGTGGCACCGGACCGCATCCCGCGGGCCGGCCCGCCGGCAAGGAGCGACGCGATGGCCTTTCACGATGTCCTGGCGCGCGCGGTGGCCATGGTGGGGGCCGGCGCCATCCTGTGGCGGCGGCAAGGCAACCCGGGCGCCCCGGCGGTGGGTGCCGCCCCGCAGATCCCCGCCGCGCAGCCGCAGGGCCGCCTGCCGACGCTGAAGATGCCCAGCGCCCAGGGCTGGTCGGCCGGCCAGTTGCCACAGGCGGCGTCGGGCCTGAAGGTCAACGCCTTCGCCGCAGGGCTGAAGCACCCGCGCTGGATCCTGGTGCTGCCCAACGGCGACGTGACGGTGGCCGAGGCGTTGCAGTCGGGTGGCCAGCCGCGGTCGCTGTTCGACCACGCGATGGTGGCCACGATGCGCCGCGCCGCCGCGGTCGGCGACAGCCCCAACCGCATCACGCTGCTGCGGGATGCCGATGGCGACGGCGTGGCCGAACAGCGCCACGCGCTGCTCGAGCACCTGAACCAGCCTTTCGGCATGGCGCTGCTGGGCGACACCTTCTATGTCGGCAACACCGACGGACTGGTGGCCTTCCCGTACACCGCGGGCACCACCCGCATCGATGCGCCCGGCCGCCGCCTGGCCAGCTTCAAGCCGGGCGGCCACTGGACGCGCAGCCTGCTGCCCAGCACGGACGGCCGCCGGCTGTACGTGGGCGTCGGCTCGCTCAGCAACATCGGCGACCACGGACTGAAGGCCGAGGAAGGCCGCGCCTGTGTCTACGAGGTGGACGTGGCGACGAACCACTGCCGCGTCTTCGCGTCCGGCCTGCGCAACCCGGTGGGGATGGCCTGGGAGCCGGTCACCGGCCGGCTGTGGACGGTCGTGAACGAACGCGACGGCCTGGGCGACGAGACGCCGCCCGACTACCTGACCTCGGTGATGGATGGAGGCTTCTACGGCTGGCCGCACTGCTACTGGGGCCGGACGGTGGACGACCGCGTGCCGCAGGACGCCGCCCTGGTGGCCCGCGCGCTGACCCCCGACTACGCGCTGGGCGGGCACACCGCCTCGCTGGGCCTGTGCTGGATGCCGGCCGGCACGCTGCCGGGCTTCGACGTCGACGGCATGGTCATCGGCCAGCACGGCTCGTGGAACCGCAGCAGGCTCAGCGGCTACCGGGTGGTGTTCGTGCCCTTCGCCGATGGCCGGCCCGCCGGGGCGGCGCGCGACCTGCTGTGGGGCTTCCTGGCGCCCGACGAATCGGTGTCCTACGGCCGCCCGGTGGGCGTGGCCATCGGGCCGGACCACCGATCGCTGCTGGTCGCCGACGACGTGGGTGACGTGGTCTGGCGGGTGGCCGGCGGCTGATCGGTTCGCTCGCGCACAGATCGGCTGCCGACGAGTCGGTAGCCTGGGCCGCTGCGGATGTCGCCCCGGAGCCTGCCTTGAACCTTGCCACTGCCCTGTCGATCGCCGCGGCCTGCGCGGCCCTGGCCGCCTGCGGCGACACCGCCCGGCTGACCGTGGCGGACGGCACGGGCCGGCAGCCCCGCTGGGTGCCACCGCACCCGACGCTGATCCCCACCGTCAACATCGCCCCGGCCCGCGGCTGGCCGGAGGACGTCACGCCACAAGCGGCCGCCGGCACCCGCGTGGCGGCCTTCGCCAAGGGCCTGTCGCACCCGCGATGGCTGCTGGTGCTGCCCAACGGCGACGTGCTGGTGGCCGAGACGAATGCCCCCGCCCGGCCCGAAAGCGGCAAGGGCCTGAAGGGCGCGATCATGGGCCTGGTGATGAAGCGCGCCGGCGCGGCCGTGCCCAGCGCCAACCGCATCACGTTGCTGCGCGACAGCCAGGGCACCGGCGTGGCCGACCTGCGCAGCGTGCTGCTCGAAGGGCTCAACTCGCCCTTCGGCATGGCCCTGGTGGGCAACAACCTGTTCGTGGCCGACACCGATGCCGTGCTGCGATTTCCCTACGTCGCGGGGCAGACCCGGATCACCGAACCCGGCGTCGTGGTGGCGAGGCTGCCCGGCGGCACCATCAACCACCACTGGACGAAGAACCTGATCGCCAGCGCCGACGGCCGCAAGCTCTTCGTCACCGTGGGCTCCAACAGCAACGTGGCCGAGCGCGGCATGCCGGCCGAGGCCGGCCGCGCGGCGATCTGGGAACTGGACATCGCCAGCGGCCAGCAGCGGCTGTTCGCCAGCGGCCTGCGCAACCCGAACGGCCTGGCCTGGGCGCCGGGCGGCGCGCTGTGGACCGTGGTCAACGAGCGCGACGAGATCGGCAGCGACCTCGTGCCCGACTACCTGACCTCGGTGCGCGACGGCGGCTTCTACGGCTGGCCGTACAGCTACTTCGGCAGCCACGTCGACATCCGCGTCGAGCCGCCCCGCCCCGACCTGGTGGCCACGGCGCTGGTGCCCGACTATGCGCTGGGCCCGCACACCGCGTCGCTGGGGCTGGCCGCCTCGGCCGGCACCACGCTGCCGCCGCAGTTCGCCCATGGCATGTTCATCGGCCAGCACGGCTCGTGGAACCGCCGGCCCGCCAGCGGCTACCGCGTCGTCTTCGTGCCCTTCGACGGCGCGCGGCCGTCCGGCGCCATGCCGCTGGACGTGCTGACCGGCTTCCTGGACGAACAGGGCCATGCCTTCGGGCGACCGGTCGGCGTGGCGATCGACCGCCGCGGCGCCCTGCTCGTCGCCGACGACGTGGGCAATATGGTCTGGCGCGTCACCGCCTCGCCGTGACCGCATCCCCGGGTCGACCGGACCGACCCTCGCCCGAGGGCGACCCGCCCGGCGGACGGCCCGCGGCAGACACGCCTGCGGACACCGCGGTCGGCCTCGCCGTGCACCACCGGCCGCTGGACCTGTCCGACCGCGTCGCGCTGGCCATCACCAAGCTCCTGCGCTTCGGCGCCGACCTGTTCTTCGCAAAGCGCTACGGCCACCGCGCGGTGGTGCTGGAGACCGTGGCCGCCGTGCCGGGCATGGTGGGCGCCACGCTCACCCACCTGGGCTGCCTGCGCCGCATGGAGGACGACGGCGGCTGGATCCGCACCCTGATGGACGAGGCCGAGAACGAGCGCATGCACCTGATGACCTTCGTCGCGATCGCCCGGCCGACCGCCTTCGAGCGCCTTGTGGTGCTGCTGGCCCAGGGCGCCTTCTACATCGGCTACTTCCTGCTCTACCTGGTGTCGCGGCGCACGGCGCACCGGCTGGTCGGCTACTTCGAGGAGGAGGCCGTGCTGAGCTACACGCTCTACCTGGCCGAGATCGAGGACGGCCGCACGCCGAACCCGCGGGCCCCGGCCATCGCCCGGCAGTACTGGCACCTGGCCGACGAGGCCACCCTGGCCGATGTGGTGCGGGTGGTGCGCGCCGACGAGTCGCAGCACCGCGACGTCAACCACGGCCTGGCCAGCGCGCTGGCGAGCGGGCTGGCGGTCGGGCCGCCGGGCCGGGCGTGAGCGGTGCGGCCTTCGCGGCGCACTGGTACGCTCTGCTAAAGCATTAGCTGAGCGCCTCTAAAGGTCAGCGCCATCGGACATACCGCACGCCGCGGCACGTCCCGCGCGGCGCCCTGCCGCGCCTTGCGCTCACCGCCCGCTCAGCTTGGCAGCGACGGCCCGCTCGAGCGTGTCGAATCCCGACGACACATCAATCACCTTGCCGTTGAGGATGAAGGTGGGCGTGGTCTTGACACCGCCCAGGGCTGCGGCGCGCCGATGCTCCTGGATGCGCTGCGTGTAGATGCGGTCGGCCATCTCGGCGCCGAAGCGGATCGTGTCGAGCCCGATCGACGCCGCATGGCCGGTCAGCGCCGGCAGGTCCAGGGGGTGGGTCTGGGCGAAGAGCAGCCGGTGCATCTCCCAGAACCGGCCCTGCGCGGCGGCCGCCTCGGTGGCCTCGGCGGCCAGTTCGGCATGCGGGTGCAGTTCGGTCAGCGGCAGGTGCCGGAACACGAAGCGCAGGCGCGTGCCGCTGGCCTCGATCAGGCGCTGCGTCGGCGGCTCGGCGCGGATGCAGAACGGGCATTCGTAGTCGCCGTACTCGAGCAGCGTGACGGTGGCGTGGGGGTCGCCCAGGCTGTGGTCGGCGGCGGCCAGGGCCGGCTGCGTCTCGGCCACGGGGTCGTCGCGGTTCATGCGTCCACGCCCTGGGCTCCAGCCCGCAAGGTGGCCACCAGGGTGATCTCCGGCACGCTCGCCAGCGCCTTGGACAGCGGGCAGTCGCGCTTGGCGGCGTGGGCGATGGCCTGGAAGCCGGCCTCGTCGAGGCGCGGCACGCTGGCCGTCAGGCGCAGCGCGATGCGGTCGATCACGAAGCCCTCGCCCTGGCGGGACAGGCGCACGTCGGCCTGGGTGTCGACGGTGTCGGTGGCGAAGCCCGCCTTCTCGCAGGCGAACGAGAAGGCCATCGTGAAGCAGGCGGCGTGCGCGGCGCCCAGGATCTCCTCGGGGTTGGTGCCGACGCGGTCGTCGCCAAATCGGCTGGAGAACCCATAGGGGGCCCGATCGAGCGCCCGGGTCTCGGTGCTGATCTGCCCCTGGCCGGTCTGGCCCGAGCCCTCCCAATGCACGCTGGCGGTCTTGTCGGTCATGGTGGAGCCTTTCGGGGGCGGTCGGACGGGTGGCGGGCTCGTGCGGCGAGGCTGCCGCAGGTCGGTCGGCCGATGGTCGCGGGCCGGGCGGCGGCGGTCTGTTTGACAACGCACCGATTGGCCGACGGATGGCGATCGGGGCCGATCGGCCCTGGGGCAGCGGGCCGACGCGTCGCGCGCCGGGGCCAGGCGTTCAGCGTTTCAGTTCGGCCCGCTTGCCGGTGACCTCGCGCCAGTCCTCGGCATCCGGCAGCGCCCCATTGGTCTTGGTGATCGTCGGCCATTGGCGGGCCAGTTCCGCGTTCAGCGGGATGAAGTCCTGCTGGTCGGCCGGCACGTCCTCGTCGGCAAAGATCGCCGAGACCGGGCACTCGGGCACGCACACCGCGCAATCGATGCAGTCGTCGGGATCGATCGCCAGAAAGTTCGGGCCCTCGCGGAAGGCATCCACCGGGCACACGTCGACGCAGTCGGTGTACTTGCAGTGGATGCAGGCTTCGGTGACGACGAAGGTCATGCCGTGTCCACCTGCGGTCGTGGCGCCACGGGGCGCGCCGGGTTGGCCCGTGGCGGCGAAGACCTTTGTATAAGAAGCATCATCCGTGCATCTTAATGACGATCGCGTCCGCAAGGACCTATGCTCGATACCTCATCAAGGGCATCCCTGTGACCCGCGCCGTGTAGCTATCGCGGCGCCGGCCCACCACACACGCCATGACCCCAGGACAGCCCGTCGACGCCCCGGCCGTCGGCGACGACGAGTCGCCGCTGGCGACGCTGGCCGCCTGCCATCGTCACCTGCTGACCCAGTGCGCCGTCCTGCAGCGCCTGATCGACCCGCAGGACGGGTATCGGCCGGACCGGCCGGCATGCGACGCTGTCCACGGCGCGGTGTGCTGCCGCGACACCGCGCTGCAACCCCACCACGCCGACGAGGAAGTCGAACTGTTCCCGGCGCTGATCGACGCGATGGCGGGGTCCGACGCGGTGTGCCTGCGCGAGATGGTGGCGTCGCTCACCGAAGAGCACCGCGACCTCGAGCGCCGGTGGCGCCTGCTGCGTCCGACGCTGGATGGCCTGGCGGCGGGCCGCGCGCCGGGGCCGGCCGCTGACGAACTTCAGGCCTTTGTCGACCGGTGCCAGCGGCACGTCGCACGCGAAGATGCCGAACTGCTGCCGATGGCCGGCCGGTTGATCGGCGACGCCGAGTTGACGCGCATCGGCGATGCCCTGCGCACCCGCTGCCCGCAGGACCCGGGCGTCGGCCCGTCGCCCACCGATTCGGTCAGCGACTGGCCCAGCCGCCGCTGACCGGGAACACCTGGCCGACGAAGCAGGCGGCGGCGTCGCTGCACAGATAGGCGGCAAACAGCGCGTCCTCTTCGGCGCTGACCAGGCGGCCCAGGGGCACGTCGCGCTTCAGGCGCTCCTGGAAGCGCGGGTTGGCCTGCACCTCGGGCCCGTAGTAGGTGGGGTTGTCGACGAAGTTCTGCGCGATGGCGTTGAGCTGCACGCCCTGCGGTGCCAGTTCCAGCCCCACCGATTGCACGTAGGCCAGCTGCGCACCCCGCGCCGCGCTGTAGCTGCCGGTGCGCTTCTGGCCGCGCAGCGCTGCGGCGCTGCCCATCACCAGGATGCGGCCCTGCCGGCGTTCGGTCATCTGCGGCAGCACCGCGGCCACCAGGCGCGGCATCGGATCGACCAGGTGGGCGAACACCTCGCGCCACTCGGCGTCGTCGATGTCGGCCGCCGGGGTGCTGGGGGCCGGCAACGCCAGGTGCACCAGCAGCACGTCGATGTGGCCCGCGGCCTGGACGATGGCGCCGGGCAGCGTCGCGTCGTCGGCCAGCCGCCGCTCGTCCTCGATCACCGTCGCGCCCAGGCGTCGAAACACCTCGGACAGCGCCGGCCCCATGAAGTCCTTCGACTGGGTGAGCAACACCCGCTTGCCATCGAGTCTGGTGGAGGTCATCTCACCAGTATCTCCACGCCGGCCGGGCCCGGCCGGTGGCGCCTCCACCGTGTTTACCCTGCCCGTCTCTTGGTGTACTGGTCGTACGTCGGACGCGCCACGCCGCGCAAGCGCGTGGCGGCCACGCGGTCGGCGGCCTCGCGCGGGCTGCCGGCCCAGAAGGCGCGGCCGGCCTTGCGCAGGCGCGCGGCGGTGTTGAGCAGATGGCCATACGCTGCCACACGCGCGGCCACCGGGTCGCGCACGCGGATGGCCTCGCACAAGGCCTGATGCTCGGCCCGCACCTGCGCGGCCAGGTCGGCGCGGCGCGCCTCGTTGCGGCGCGTGACGTGGATGGCGTCATGCAGCGCGCGGGTCAGCAGGCCCAGCAGGTCGGAGTACAGCGGGTTGCGGCTGGCGCTGGCGATGGCCAGGTGGAAGGCCAGGTCTTCGGCGACGCCATCGCCGCCGCGCTGGACGGCGTCGTCGATGGCCTGCAAGGCCCGGGCGATGGCCTTCACGTCGGCCGCGCTGCGCCGCTGCGCGGCCAGGGCGGCCATCTCGGCCTCGACGCCGCGGCGCAGTTCGAGGATGCGCAGCACGCCCAGCGCCGGGTCGTCGCGCGTGGCCGCCAGCACCCTGAAGGCGTCGGACGAGCGCGCATCGAGCACGACGGTGCCGCTGCCCTGCCGGCTGTCGACCAGGCCCTGCGATTTCAGACGCGCGATGACCTCGCGGATGACGGTGCGGCTGACGCCGTAGTGCGCGGCCAGCGCGACCTCGGTGGGCAGCCGCGACGCCACCGGGTAGGCCCCGGCGCGCACGCGCTGCGCAAGCTCGGCGGCGATGCGGTCGGCAAGGGTCGGCTCGGCGGTGAGGGCCATGCGGGAAGCCTACCATCCCTCGGTCGTCCTTGACCAATGGGTATGACGAATGTGTAATACAACTTGGATGCCAAGCGCAGGCCCGCGCCCTGCAGTGCCCGCCGCACGCGCAGGCGTTGCCCTTCCATTCCAGTTCGCTCGGAGAACCCCATGAAGAAGAACGTCGGCATGGTCGGCATCGGCCTGATGGGCCACGGCATCGCCAGCAACCTGGTCAAGCATGGCCACGCCCTCGCGGTGCTGGAACACCCCGGCAACCAGCCGCTCGATGCGCTGAAGGCCGCGGGCGCGGTGAGCCTGCACAGCGCCGCCGAACTGGCCGCACGAAGCGACATCGTCATCCTGGTGCTGACCGGTTCGCCCCAGGTCGAGGCCGTGCTCACCGGCCCCGGCGGCGTGCTCGAAGGCCTGCGGCCCGGCAGCGTGGTGATCGACTGCTCGACGGCCATCCCGTCGTCCACGCTGCGCATGGCCCAGGCGGTCCAGGCCGCGGGCAGCCGCTTCCTCGACACGCCGATGACCCGCACCCCGAAGGAGGCCGCCGAAGGCCGCCTGAACCTGCTGGTGGGTGGCGACGCGGCACTGCTCGACGAATGCCGCCCGCTGCTGCAGTGCTTCGCCGAGAACATCACCCACGCCGGGCCGGTGGGTGCCGGCCACGGCATGAAACTGCTGCACAACTACGTGTCGCTGGGCATGGTGACGCTGCTGGCCGAGGCCGCTGCGTCGGCACAGCGCAATGGCGTCGCGCCCGAGGTGTTCGTCGACGTGCTGTCCAAGGGCGGCGGCGGCGGCACCGCGCTGGAGCGCATCAAGCCCTACCTGCTGTCGCACGACCCGTCGGGCCTGCGCTTCTCGATCGCCAATGCGTGCAAGGACCTGGGCTACTACCACGCGATGGCCGCCGACGCCGGCGCCGAACGGACGATCGCGGCGGCCGTGCTGTCGACGCTACAGGGCGCGCTGGAGCATGGCGAGCCCGGGGCGCTCGTGCCCGAACTGGCCTCGATCCTGGCGCAGGGCACCCGGCCCTGAGGGGCGCGGGCACGCGTCTCCTGCGCGCTATGGAGGCCGCGCTCGCCGGCCCCCATCTGCGGGGGCTCGGTTCAGGTGGGCTGCGGTATAACGGCGCGTCGTCGCGGCATTCGCCGCGTTCGGCGCCACAACGCCGCTTGAAAGTCGTCCCCATGCCGTCGCTCCCCACCGCCCTGTTCCGTGTCGCTCTGGCCACCCTGTTGGCCTCGGCCACGGGCGCCCAGGCCACCATCACCGTGCACACGTCTCAGGCCAGCTTCCTGAGCGCCATCGCCGCGGCGGCCACCGACACCTTCGACGCCGAGTTCTCCGACGGACCCATCTTCCCGTACGTGGGCACCGCCGGCCCGTTCGGCTACTCGGCCGATGCCGATTTCGACGGCATGTTCTTCGTCGCCAACGGCGCGGACGTCTACCTGTCGACCAACACGCCCCAGGAGTCGATCACCTTCTACGACTTCACCGGTGGCGTGCAGGCCGTCGGTGGGCTGTTCTTCGCCACCGATTTCAACGGCGTCGTGGTGCCTGGCGTGTCGGTGTCGTTCTCGGCCACCGATGTCGACGGCAGCGTGACCCACACGCTGGCGAGCAGTCACGCCGGCAGCTTCATCGGCTTCGTCTCCGACGGCCCGCTGTTCACGTTGCAGGCCCTGGCCGCACCGGCGGGCTTGGCCAACACCTTCACCACCGTCAACAATCTGACGCTGGGCGTGGCGGCTCCGGTGCCCGAACCCGGCCAATGGGCGCTGATGCTCGGTGGACTGGCGTTGATCGGCGGGGCCCTGCGCCGACGGGCCTGAGGGCGCGCCGATCGGCAACGTCGGCGCTCATCCGCCGGCCACCCACCGCGCCGCCACCACGGCGGCACTCACCACCGTCAGCCAGCCGACCACGAAGCGGCGCCCGTCCTTGAACCCGTTCAAGCCGGGTCGCGGTAGCGGAAGGTGCCCATCGCCGGCGCGGCCAACTCGCCGCGTTCGTCGGTGATGCGGGCCTCGCAGAAGCACACCGAACGGCCGCCGCCCGTGGCGCGCCCGGTGGCCACCAGCCGGCCACCGGGCGGCCGCATGAAGGCCACGTGCAGGTCCACCGTGACCACCTCGCGGGCGTAGTCGATGCGCGACAGGGCGGCATGCGCCATCGCGCAGTCCAGCAGCGTCATGACCACGCAGCCATGGCCGCCCGCATGGTTGTTCAGCAGCTCGGGCCGCAGGTCGATGGCCACGCGCGAGGTGCCGCCCTGGGCGTGCTCGATCGCGATGCCCAGGTGGTCGATGAAGGGCACGTGGCGGTCGGGGCCGCTCTTCGGGCGATGGGTCATCCCCTGCCCCGCTGCGCGGCGCCGGCCGCGGCCGAGAAGTCGCGCGGGCCGGTGAGCGACAGGCCGCCGTCCACCGGGATCACCGCGCCGGTGATGTAGCTGCCCCAGTCGCTGGCCAGCAGCATCGCCATGCGGGCGATGTCCTCGAGGCGGCCCAGGCGCTTCAAGGGCACGCGCTCGGCCATCGCCGCCAGTGCGGCCTCGCCGGGCGCCAGGCGGCGCAGGCCCTCGGTGTCGGCGATCGGGCCTGGCACGATGGAGTTGATGCGGATGCCCTGGCCGCCCCATTCGAGTGCCAGCACCTGCGTCAGCATGTCCACGCCGGCCTTGGCGGCGCACACATGGGCCTGGAACGGCGTCGGCGTGAAGGCCTGGCTGGCCGATATCTGGATCACGCAGGCCCCCGGCTGTCGCAGGTGCGCATGGGCCAGCCGCACGACGTTGAAGCTGCCCAGCAGGTCGATGTCGACCACCGTCTTGAAGGCATTGGGCGACATGTCCAGCGCGCTGGCCAGGAAGTTGCCGGCCGCGCCGGACACCAGCACGTCGATGGGTCCGAAGCGCGCCACCGCCTGCGTGTAGGCCGCCGACAAGGCCTCGGGCTGGCGCACGTCGGCCGACTGGCCCTGCGCCTCGGCGCCCAGGGCCTGCAGCTGCGCCACCGCGGCGGCCACCTTGTCGGCCGAGCGGCTGATGATGAAGAGCCTGGCCCCCGCGCGGGCAAAGGCCTTCGCGATGCCGAGGTTGATGCCGCTGGAGCCGCCGGCGACGAAGACGTGGCGGCCGCGGAACTGGTCGGTGCGCAGGTCCATGGTGCTCATTCCAGCTTGAAGCCGATCTCGGCCAGCATCTTCTGCTCGCGCTCGAACTGCGCGCGGGCGTAGGCCGCATAGGCCTCGCCGCTGCTCACCGCCGGCTGCATGTCGAACTGCTCGAGCTGCGCCAGGTAGGCCGGGTCGGTGGCTGCCTTGGCGAAGGCGGCGCCCAGCCGCGCGGCGATCTTCGGGTCGAGGTTCTTCGGCGCGACCAGGCCCACCGGCGACTCGATGACGAGCTCGTGGCCCAGCTCCTTCACCGTCGGCACGTCGGGGAAGCGCTGCAGCCGCCGGTCGGTGAAGCTGGCCAGCAGCCGCACCTTGCCGCCCTTGGCCTGGGGGCCGAAGCCGGGGTCGCCGTAGACGTCGAGCTGCCGGCCGATCAGCGTGGTCCAGGCCTCGCCGCCGCCCTTGAACGGGATCATGTTGAATCGCGTGCCGTTGGCCCGCGCCAGACGCTCGCCATAGATGCGGTTCGCGCTGGTCGCGCCGACGTTACCGTAGCTGATCTCGCCGGGGCGCTTCCTGGCGTCGGCCAGCAGGTCGGCCAGCGTCTTCCAGGGGGCATCGGCCGCCACCGCGATGGCCGTGGTCAGGCCGAACAGGCCGCCCAGGTAGGTGAAGTCGCGCAGCGGGTCCCAGGTGATCTTCTGCGTCAGCGGCGCGCGGATCACGCTGTTGTGCATCACCGCCACGGTGTAGCCATCGGCCTCGGCCATCATCGCCACGCTGGCCGGGCCGGTGATGCCGCCGGCGCCCGGCTTGTGCATCATCACGACGGGTTGCCCCAGCTCACGCGAGGCGGCCTCGCTGAGCGCCCGGAAGACCGGGTCGAAGCTGCCCCCGGCCGGGAACGGCATCACCAGCGTGATCGGCCGCGCAGGAAACGGCTCGGCGGCCCGGGCGGGCGCGGCGACCAGCGCGGACATCGCGGACATCGCGGCGAGCGCGGCCAGGGCATGGCGGCGGGTGGGGTGGCATGTCATCGGGAGTCTCCTTCGGGGTGCTTCGGCAAGGGCAGATCACGGAACGAGCCTGGTGCCCGGGACACGACGCGGCCGTCGGCATCGGTGACGGTGGCCTGGCACCAGGCCCTGCCGTCGGCGTCACGCAGCAACTCGCCGATGGCGGTGAGCACGCGACCTCCGAGTTCGATCAAGCTGCTGCGGTGCCACCCAGTGTGGACAGCCAGCCCCGGCCGGCCAATGGCGGGATGCGCCAACCGCGATGGCGAATCCGGTCAGCCCGGTCCGCGCGACAGGCGGTACTCGCCCGGCGCCACGCCGGTCCACTGCTTGAAGGCGCGGTGGAAGGTGCTGGCCTCGGAGAAGCCGACCCGGCGGGCAATCTCGGGCAGCGGCAGCGCGGTCTGCAGCAGCAGCTCGATGGCCGCATCGCGCCGCGTCTCGTCCTTGATCTGCTGGAAGCCGCGGCCCTCGTCGCGCAGGCGCCGCCGCAGCGTCTGCGGGCTGACGGCAAGCCGGGCGCTCACCGCCTCGACCGACGGCATCTCGTCGCCCACGCTCTTGCGCAGCAACTGCCGGATGCGGTCGGTCAGGCGGCGGGAGTCGCGGTACTTCACGATCAGGTTGGCCGGCGCGCCAGCGAAGAACTCGCGCAGGCACTGCGGAGACCGCACCACCGGCAGGTCGAGCCACTGCGCGTCGAACGACAGGCCCACATGCGGCTGCCCGGTGCGCACCGGCACCTGGTACACCCGCGACGTGTCAGTGCTGGCGTGCCCTTCGATGTAGTCCACGCCCACCAGCGGGATGCGCCGTGCCACCAGCCACGACGCCGCACCGAAGCTCAGCAGCATGAAGGCCTTGACGGCGTAGTCCAGCCGCACGTCGGGCGCGCGGCGCAGCACGAACTGCACCCGGGCCACGCCCTCGCACACCGTCAGGCGCGGCACGAAGTCGTGCAGCAGCAGGTGGTAGAACGAGAAGCCCTCCCGCAGGGCATCGCGCAGCGTGGCGCAGTGCACCAGCTGGCGCATGCAGCGGCCGAAGCTGCCCGGCGGCACGGGGCGCTGCAGCAGGCCCCACATCTCGTCGCGCAGGCTGCGGCGCAGGCCGCGGATCAGCGCCGCATACTGGCCGTGCGACAGGCGCGCCAGCGGCGAATCGAGCAGCGACGGCGTGATGCCCGCGCGCAGCAGCAGCGGATCGATCTCGATCCCCTGGTGGCGCGCGCCGAGCAGGATCTGGTGCACCTGCTGCACGGCAACGGTGTGGTGGGTGGTCGTCATGGCGTCCAGGCTGGACGATGATAGGGCGTTGCTCGCACGGCTCGGCAGCCTGGCCTGGCCGGCCCGCTGCCTCGCGGAGCGCGCCGGGCCGCTGGCCACGCATCGCCGCCGCGGCGGCTGGCGCCAGGGCGGCCGCGCTGGTCAGCGGACGATGAGCAGCGGCGCCAGCGTGTCGATCAACGCCACCATCGACACGTCGCTACCGAAGCAATGCAGGCAGCGGTTGGCAGGGTTCAGGCCCACCAGCACCGGGCCGGCTACCTCGCTGGCGGCCAGCCGGCGCAGCATGCGCCAGGGGCCACCCGAGTAGTAGCGGTCCATCCCCCGCGACACGATGGAGCCGGCCAGGGCGGCCAGGCCGGCCCCGGCGCGCACGGCGGCCGCGGCCGAGGCAAGGTCAGCGAAGTTCAGCAGGATCTCGCCGGGCGACGCGGATTCCGGTCACCCGTCACCGGCGCCGCAGGCCGCACACCAGCGCACGCGCGATTGGTGGCGGACTCGGTGCCATCTCGCCTGAGCCCCCCGGGTGGCACACGGGCCATCGTGGGGCTCGCGCGCCGCACCGGTGCGTGTGGCTCAGTGCGCCAAGTCGAGCAACCATGCCGGGCGCCTGCGCGTCCCGAACCGCACGAATTCCCGGACCCTGTGGCCGGCGGCGGCGGCGATGTCCCGAATCTCGGCCTCGGTCGTGGCCAGGGGCTGCGCACTGACCACCGCCCACTTCTCCAACTGACTCGGCGAGAACAAGTCATCGCAGACCAGAGACCGCACGCCGGATTGCAGTCGCAACAGCCGCAGGCGCCCGACCTCGCGCAGCCAGGCGGTGTCCTCGACCTCGGCCTTCGTCCCGACGATGCCCAGCGACTGCAGGCCGGTGCAGCCGAACACGGGTGCGAGGTCGACGACGCCCGGCAGCGCCTCCCTGAGCGTCAGTGTCTACAGGCCAGGCAGGTGGCGCAATTCGGAGACGTCCGTCAATGAACGGAGGTGCGTCAACGTCAAGGACCTCATTGCCGCGCACTGCCGCAACGGGCCCAGGCTTGCCAGCGAGCCACGCGCCAGGCCCAACGCTTCGAGCGACGCCAAGGCGACGAACCGGGCGCCATCGCGGCCGTCGTAGCCCTCGAGGTGCAGCGACTTCATGCCGGGATGGGTGAGTCTTGGACAGCAGCCTCCAGGCACAGCCCGTGCGAAGCGCGTGGCAGCAGGTGTTGACCAGGTGGCGACGCTCGCAGCGGGGCGTCGTGCCGCGCTGCGCGTCGTGTTCGATCAGGTCGGCCACCAGCGCCCACTCGGCGTCGGTCAGGTCGGTGGTCATGCCGCTGGCGCCATCACTGCGACGATGAGCCTCCGTATACCCCTGCGTGATCGCCCGAAGAACCGCGGTGTGCTCAGCATTGAGCGACGGTAGGTACCCAGTCCACCCCTGTGGCGTCTTGGCTCGGCGCGACCCACCATGCGCCTGCGCGGGCCCACGAGGGGCACCCGCCACGCTCAGTGGCGACGGCGCAGACCGGGCAACAGGCTGACGACCAGGGCGCCGAAGACCAGACCCAAGGTGGCCGGCTCGGGCAGCACGCGCGCTTCCACCGTGATGCTGCCCGCGTTCAGGGCATCAGGAGCCACCGGTGCACCGGCGCCACTGCGCAGCACCACCTGATCGAAGCTCAGGGCACTGGTGCCCAGGGCCAGCGTGTCGAAGACCAGGGAGAACAGGACGAAATCACCGCCCTGCAAGACGATCAGGTCGTCGATGGCCTCGAACGAAAAATCCGACACATGGACACTGGCGGCGCCCGGCGTGGTGCCCAGCCCGAACGCCAGTCCCAGCCCGAAGCCGTCGATGGCCCGGTCGAACGCCAGGATGTTGCCGTCGAAGCTGAGCTCGAAATCGTAGGCACCAAGGCGGTCGGGCAACACGTCGCTGACGCGCACCTCGACGGTGGCCTCGCTGCCGAGGCCGACCATCTGGGCGACGGGATCGATGGACAAGGAGTGCGCGTGGGCTGCACTGCCCGCCATGCCGAGGCACAGTGCGGCGGCGGACAGAAAGTGCCGCGAACCACGGATCATCGAGTCATTCTCCTCATCGGGACGTGTGGGCATCCGTCTCATGCCCAAAGCAGCGTGCGCCACAAGTTCGGCGCACCGTGCACCCCCACCGATCGATGCTAGCACCCGACCCTCGCTGCGGTCACCCACCGGAATCGGTGGGTTGCGATGGCGGCGCAGGCATGGAAGAAGCACGAAAAGCGGCACAAGCCACGATGCGATTCCACCGTGGCGGCCAGGGCACGGGATCAAGGGGTGTCCCGCGACCGCCAGTCTCGACCCGACACGACAGCACGGTTCGCAACCGCAGCCTGGCGCTACAGCGACATCGATGGCCGCAGGGCCATGGCGGCCCGCCAACGCAGCAGGTGCGGGTGCTGTTCGCCAGGCTTGACCCGCACCACGCGGGCGAAGTCCACGGCCACGACGGCCACGATGTCGGCGATGCTGAAGGCGTCGGCGGCGATGAATTCGCGCCCGGCCAGGCGATCGTTCAGCACGACCAGGAACTGCTGCACCCGCGCCAGGCCACGCTGTGCCAGTTCGGCGATCTGCGGGTAGTCCACCGGCCCGGGCAGCGCGCGGTTGACCATCGCCGGCGAGCTGTTGCGCAGCGCTTCGGCAATGGGCAGCAGGCCTTCGAACTCTGCGCGCCAGTGCCAACTGGCGATCTCGGCCTTCTCGAGCGGCGTGCTGCCCAACAGGGGCGGCTGCGGGTACCGCGCTTCCAGGTAGGCCGCGATCGAGGCGTTGTCGGCGAGCAGGACGCCCTCGTCCGTGCGCAGGGCCGGCACGGTGCATTGCGGATTGATCGCTCGATAGGCCTGGCCGAGCTGTTCGCCACGTGCCAGGTCGACCGGCACCGTGTCGTGCACGACGCCCTTCTCGGCCAGCAGGATGCGGGCGCGGCGTGGGCTGGGCGCCGTGGCGCAGTCGTAGAGGGTGATCATGGGCCGGGCTTTCGAGTGGATGGCAGGTGGAACGCCCTGCAGGCGTGCGGGCCGGTCGCGACATGGCCGCAGTGCAATGGTGCACTGCCAATTGCCGGCACACTGGCACCTGCGCGACGCCTGCAGACCCGCCGCCGCACCCCCGACCGATGCCTGGAGCCCGCTGGATGACCGATTCGACCGCCTACACGCCGCCCACCGTCTGGACCTGGAACAAGGCCAACGGCGGCCGCTTCGCCAACATCAACCGACCGATCTCCGGACCGACGCACGACAAGGACCTGCCGGTCGGCCGCCACCCGCTGCAGCTGTACTCGCTGGCCACGCCGAACGGCGTCAAGGTGACGGTGATGCTGGAAGAACTGCTGGCGCTGGGCCACGCCGGCGCCGAGTACGACGCCTGGCTCATCCGCATCAACGAAGGCGACCAGTTCGGCAGCGGCTTCGTCGCGGTGAACCCGAACTCCAAGATCCCGGCCCTTCTGGACCGCAGCGGAGCCGCGCCGGTGCGGGTGTTCGAATCCGGCGCGATCCTCATGCACCTGGCCGAGAAGTTCGGCGCCTTCCTGCCCACGGGCCTGCCCGAACGCGCCGAGTGCCTGTCGTGGCTGTTCTGGCAGATGGGCAGTGCCCCCTACCTGGGCGGCGGCTTCGGCCACTTCTATGCCTACGCGCCGACGAAGATCGAGTACGCGATCGATCGGTTCGCCATGGAAACCAAGCGCCAGCTCGACGTGCTCGACCGGCGCCTGGCCGAGAGTGCCTACCTGGCCGGGCCGGACTACACCATCGCCGACATGGCCGTCTGGCCCTGGTACGGCGCCCTGGCCAAGGGCCAGCTCTACGAGGCCGGCGAGTTCCTGCAGGTGCACGAGTACACCCACGTGCTGCGCTGGGCCGACCAGATCGCCAGCCGCCCCGCCGTGCAGCGCGGCCGCATGGTCAACCGCACCTGGGGCCAGCCATCGAGCCAGTTGGCCGAGCGCCACGACGCCGGCGACTTCGACACGCGCACCCAGGACAAGCTCGCCCCGTCGAGCTGACCCGCCGACGCTGATCGGCCCGCGCCCACCGCCGCACCCGTCCGGCCGTGGGGCCGAGCGGGCGTGGCCGGCGCGGGCGGGCGATTCCCGGCACACTGCAGGCCATCCCACCCGATCCTGCCCGCATGCTGCCCTTCGGCTTCGACAACACCTATGCCCGCGACCTGCCAGGCTTGTACGTCGCCTGGAAGCCCACACCCGCGCCGGCGCCGCAACTGCTCTACTTCAACGAGGCGCTCGCCACCGAGTTGAGGCTGGATGCCCCGGCGCTGGGTGGCCCGGAAGGCGCGGCGCTGTTCGCCGGCAACGCGCTGCCCGACGGCGCCGAGCCGATCGCCCAGGCCTATGCCGGCCACCAGTTCGGGGGCTTCTCGCCGCAGCTGGGCGATGGCCGTGCGCTGCTGCTGGGCGAGGTGATTGATCGGGCCGGGCGACGCCGCGACATCGCCTTCAAGGGCTCGGGGCGCACACCGTTCTCGCGCGGCGGCGATGGCCGGGCCGCGGTCGGCCCGATGCTGCGCGAGGTGCTGATCGGCGAGGCCATGCACGCCCTGGGCATCCCCACGACGCGGGCCCTGGCCGTGGCCGCCACCGGCGAGCCGGTCCGCCGCGATCGGGCCCTGCCCGGCGCGGTGCTCACGCGCGTGGCCGCGAGCCACCTGCGCGTGGGCACCTTCCAGTACTTCGCGGCCCGGGGCGAGCTCGACAAGCTGCGCCAGCTGGCCGACTACGCGATCGCACGCCACGACCCCCACCTGGCCGGCACGCCGGAGCGTCACCTTGCCTTGCTGAAGGCGGTGGCCACGCGGCAGGCTGCACTCATCGCCGCGTGGATGAACGTGGGCTTCATCCATGGCGTGATGAACACCGACAACATGGCCATCTCCGGCGAGACCATCGACTACGGGCCCTGCGCCTTCATGGAAGCCTTCGACCCCGAGGCGGTCTTCAGCAGCATCGACCACGGCGGCCGCTATGCCTACGGCAACCAGCCGCGCATCGCCCGGTGGAACCTGGCTCGCCTGGCCGAGACACTGCTGCCGCTGATGGCCGACGCCGAGGATGAGGCCTCGGTGCAACGCGCGGTGGCCCAGGTGACGGAGGTGATCGACGCCTTCCCGGCCCTGTATGCCGAGGCCTTGCTGCAAGGCCGACGCGCGAAGCTCGGCCTGAGCGCCGCGGTGGCTGCCAGCGACACCGCCAGCATTGCGGCCGACATGGCCCTGGCCGACGACTTTCTGGCGATGCTGCACGCCCAGTCGGTCGACTTCACGCTGGCCTGGCGCCGGCTCGCCAATGCCGCCGCCGGCGACGCGGCCGGATTGAGAGCGCTATTCGCCGCCCCCGACGCGCTGGACGCCTGGCTGGCACGCTGGCGCGACCGCTGCGCGCTGGACGCGCCCGCCGACGGCCCGGACGACATCGGGCGCGCCGAGCGCATGCGGCTCGCGAACCCCTGGATCATCCCGCGCAACCACCGGGTCGAGGAGGCGCTGGCCGCCGCCTCGGATGACGGCGACCTCGGTCCCTTCGACCGCTTGCTGGCCGCATTGCGCCAGCCGCACGACGAAGCGCCGGACCTGGCCCGCTACGCCGAGCCGGCGCCAGCGGCCGTCACGGCCTGCTACCAGACCTATTGCGGCACCTGAGCGCACTCGGTGCGGTCACGGGGACAGCCGCCATGCCGCGCCAGGCCCTCAACCGCAGCAGCGGCCCCCGGTGGGCAGCGAGACGGGGGCCTCTGCCTGATCGGACGCACGGGCCGGGGCTGGCCGACAGGCGGCAGACATCGGCTTGACGCCGCGGATGAATCCGCTGGCGAACTTGCCGTCCACCTGCTGCGCCAGGGCGTCGACGGCTGGCGCCTGGGCCTGCGAGGCCAGGAACGCCTTGGCATCGTCGGCGGAATAGACCCGCGTCACTTCGATGCCCACCTGCTCGAAGCCAGCCGCGGCGAGCTTGGCCAGGTAGTCCTGCTCGGACAGGGCTCCGGCCACGCAGCCCACCCACAGTTCCATGCTCCGCCGAATCGCCGCAGGCACCTCGCCGCGCACGATCACGTCCGACACCGCGAAGCGGCCACCGGGCTTGAGCACGCGGAAGGCCTCCTGAAGCACGCGGTCCTTGTCGGCCGACAGGTTGATCACGCAGTTGGAGATCACCACGTCCACGGAGTTGTCCGGCAGTGGGATGTCCTCGATCTCGCCTTCGAGGAAGTGCACGTTGCGCAGACCGCTCTTGCGCTTGTTCTCCTTGGCCAGCGCGAGCATCTGCTCGGTCATGTCCAGGCCGAAGGCCCGGCCGGTCGGGCCCACGCGCCGGGCCGACAAGAGCACGTCGATGCCGCCGCCTGAGCCAAGGTCGAGGACGGTCTCGCCGGCCTTCAACTCGGCCAGGGCCGTGGGGTTGCCGCAGCCCAGCGAGGCCAGCAACGCTGTGTCCGGCACGTCACCCATCTGGGCGGCGTCGTACAGGTTGGAGGTGATGGGATCCCAACTCTCGGGCGATGCCGGTGCGGCGCAGCAACTGCTGGAGCCACAACAACTGCCGACATCGGCCGTACCGACACGGGCAGCGGCCTCACCGTACGTGTCCTTCACGACTTGCCGGATGTCGACGGGTGCATTCATGATGATCTCCTGAGGGTCAATCGCAGCAGACGATGGTCTGCGGCTCGATGGCCTTGTTGCGGGTGCAGCACTCCGCATACAGAAAGCCCAGCAGGCCCTGCAAGGCCTCGGTGTGGGCGGCATACCAGAGGAACGTGCCTTCGCGGCGCACGGTGACCACACCCTCTGTGCGCAACTTGTCCAGGTGGTGAGACAGCGTGGACCCCGAGATGCCCGTCTCGCGGGCGATGTCGCCGACCACCAGCCCGTGCGGATGCGCAGTGAGCAGCAATCGCACGATTCGTAATCGGGGCTCGGTACCCATCGCCGACAGCATGCGGGCGAACTGGGCAACGACTTCGGTGGGAGGCGTGGGCACGAAGGACTCGGTGAAGACTCTGTATTTCTATCATCACAGAAATATCCCGGGAAGGCAAGCGGCCGCACCGAGGCGCGATGCGACGTTGCCGAGGCCATCCAAGGAGCCGCCGACCCCCTTGTTCGCGCGCCCCGGTTCGCAGGGATGCCCCGGCAGGTGTTCACGGTTTGCCACCCTGTGTCGTCGCGGCAGTCCATTCGCGGGGTGCCGGGACTCAACTTGCCGACGCACAGTCCGATCACTGATGCGGGGCGTTCATGCCCCGCCCCCTCGAAAGATCGGACCCATGATGAAACGTCTCACCCTCGGCCTGGCCTGCGCCGGCCTGTTGTCCGCAGCACCCGCGATCGCCGCGCCGGTGACCCTGCACAACTTCCAGTACGGCTACGAGTCCATCGACACCACGATGACGGGCTACGTCGGCGTGGGCGCGTTGATGGGCGAGTACAACGGCGGCGCGTCCAACAGCTTCGTCACCTTCTGCACCGACCTGTTCCAGAGCTTCAACTGGAACGTCACGTACAACAACTACCAGGTCGTCGCCAACGGCGACAACCACGGGCTGTCGTTCGTGCAGGCGGCCATGCTGGGCAAGCTGTTCACGGTGGCTGGCCCGATCGACAACCACAACGAGAGCGTGGCGTTCCAGCTGGCCGTGTGGGAGATCACGCACGACGCGGCCCCGTCCACCGTGCTCGCCGGCAACTTTGCGGTGCAACACGGGGGCACGGCGGCCCAGTTGGCACTGGCCGATGCCTGGCTGGCCACGGCCAACACGGCCAATGCCGCCAACAATTACATCGTCAACCGCCTGTACAGCCCCACCGCGCAGGACTTCCTGATCGCCACGCGAACTCAGGGCGGCGGAAACGGTGGACAGGTGCCCGAACCCGCGGGCATCGCGCTGGTGGCGGCCGCGCTGGCGGCCTTGGGGCTGAGCCGACGCCAGCGCCGCAACGGCGCCTGAGAAGGAGGGGCCGGCGTCGCGTCCCGTGGTGCTGGCGACGCGGAGGCTGTCGTTGCTTTGTATGGTCGGGGTGACATGATTCGAACATGCGACCCTCTGCTCCCAAAGCAGATGCGCTACCAGACTGCGCTACACCCCGAAGCCCTGCATTCTAGCCGCCCACTGGGGTCGGCGCTGGCAATTGAAGCTGGCGGGCCACCGCGGCACATTGGTCGATGTGCTGGTGGCACACGTAACGCAGGGCCGAGTAGGTCAAGGCGGCCGACACCGCCTGACCCGCCAGGGGCACGTACTTGGCCGCCTGCTGGGTGGTGAGGCGCACGCCCACCAGGTTGAGCAACTGCAACACGAGTGCGCGCGTGACCAACTTGCCGGCCACCAGTCCGCCGGCCGTCGACAAGACCTTGTAGACGACCACGCGGCGCTCCGGCGCCAACTGCTCGACCTGCTCAGGCGACAAGCCGAACGCCGCGTTGATCTCGGGCAGCACCTTCATCAGCACGCCGATGTCGGTGAGCCAGTCGACCCCGGGCACCGGCACCATCGAGACGCCCGCGGCGAACATCGCGCGCTTGCCCACCAGCCGCCGGCACCGTGCACTGACGCGCTCGATGGCCTCGGCAGTGGCAGGGATCATGCCGGCCGGTCCGACATCACGACGATGCCGTCGGCATCGGCCACCAACCAGTCGCCAGGGCGCACCCAGACGCCCTGCACCTGCACCGGCACATCGGCCTGGCCCTGGTTCCGCTTTTCGGTGGGTAATGGCATGGCGGCCAGCGCTCGGATGCCGAGCTCGCATTGCGCCAGTTCGGCCACGTCGCGCACGCAGCCGTCCACCACCACGCCGGCCCAGCCGTTGCGCGCGGCAGCGGCGCCGAGGTTGCCGCCCACCAGCGCGCGCCGCAGCGATCCGCCGCCGTCGACCACCAGCACGCGACCCAGGCCGGGTGAATCGACCGCCGCCTTCACAAGCGTGTTGTCCTCATGGCACTTTACGGTGGCCACCTCGCCGCAGAACGCGCTGCGCTTGCCGAAGTCGCGGAACACCGGCGGCAGCACTCGGAAGGCTCCGTCGCTGTCGTTCTTGTGCGCGTCGCAAAGGTCGCACGTGGCGGGCTGCTGGGTCATGTCGGGTTATGGGTGGTGTCGATGGGCGACGATGATTGTGCCGCCGCGCCCGCTGTCCAGCCGGGCACGGGGACCCTACTTGATGGTCTCGGCGATCTCGACGGCCACACCCTTGGCACCCACCTTGACGATGGGGGTGAGGCCCTGCAGGTCGCCGGGTTGGGGCATTGCATTGCCGCTCTTGCTGATGCGTGCCCCGACCACCACTTCGGTGACGGTGGAGATGCGCATGGACGGACTCATGGCCAGGCTGTCGTCGAGAGTGAACTCGATCGGCAGGTCCTTGACCTGCTTGCGCAGGATGGCCAACGGCGCGCGCGCGCCGGCCACGGGGCGGGCGAACACGAACACCGTGTCGTCCGGCGACGCCTTGCCGGCCAAGGACGCCGCCAGCGTCACGCGGCCCTGCACCGTGGCGCCAGAGGCGGCTGCCGGAGCAGCACCCTGGGTGGATGCGGGCGCCGCGGCGTCCTGGCCGGTCGCGGCCACCGCTGCCGCGGGCGACTGCGCCGGCAGGCCGGCACGCAGGCGGGCCTCGTCCAGCGCCCCCTGCATCTGGCGCGCCATGTCGGAGCCGGGCTCGAGGTTCTTCAGGGCGCGTTCCCACTGCCTGGCGGCGCCTGCAGCATCGCCGCGGTTGAAGGCGATGGTGCCCGACAGCGAGAGCGCCTTGGGGTTGTCCGGTTCGAGCGTCAACGCCTTCGCAATGAGTTGCTCGGGCTCGCCATCCAGGCTCTTGCCGGTGGCCGATGCCAGCGCATCGGCGAGATCGGCGTGGGCCTGCCCATCGGTCGGACGCAACTCGATCACGCGCTTGTAGGCCGGCACTGCTTCGGCATGGCGGCCCAGCACGGAATAGGAGCGGCCCAGCATCGACCATCCTTCGGCGTCCTCGGGGGCATTCTTCAGGCGCTCGGCCAGTTTCTCGATCAGGCCCTCGATCTGGGTGACGCCCATCGCATGGGCGGCCCCGCTGGCCGCGGCCGCCGGTGCGGTGGCGCCGGGCGCCACCGCGAGGCCTTCACGATTGCCCAGCCAGGCGTAGCCGGCCACGCCAACGGCCACCACGAAGCCGGCGATTCCCAACCAGGTCTTGGCCGACGGACGTTCACCGGAAAATGATGGCTCGGGTGCCGGCGCGGGCGTCGGTGTGGGCGGTGACGGCGAGGCCGATTGCAGCACCGCACCCAGCAGTTCTTCTTCGAGGCGCGCGCGCGCCTGCTTGGCGGCGTCGCCGGTCAGCATTCCGCCCTGGATCAGTTCGTCGATCTGCGCGATCTGGCGCTTCAGGTCATCGGTTCTTGACATCGGGGGCGGTCTCTCGTTCGTCGGAGTCAGTGTCGGGTTCGAAGGCATCGTCGGCCAGGCGGTCGCGGCGCCGCAGGACGACGACCAGCGAGCCGAGCGCGACGACCAGGAGCAACGCCGGGCCGAGCCAGAGGAGGACGGTCGTGGGCTTGAAGGGGGGGCGGTACAGCACGAAGTCGCCGTAGCGCTGGGTCATGTAGTCGAGGATCTCGCGTTCGCCCTGCCCTTTGGTGAGCATCTCGCGGATCTGGCGGCGAAGATCGACCGCCAACTCGGCATGCGAATCGGCAATGGTCTGGTTCTGGCAGACGAGGCAGCGCAACTCGGCGGAAAGCGCCATCACCTGGGCCTCGAGCGCCGGGTTGGCCGCGACGGCAGCGGCCTCGCGAGGGGTTGCAGCAGCAGTGGCCGGCGCATCGGCAGCGTGTGCCAGAGGACTGGCAAAGGCAGAAGCCAGGGCCAAGCCGGCGGCCAGCAATGCCGCCCACAGATCGAGTCGCCTAGCCATTGAGTTGCCTCAGCAGCGGTTCGATCTTGTCGCGCAGCACCTGCGGCGTGACCGGGCCGATGTGCTTGTAGCGGATGACCCCGGCACGATCGATGACGAAGGTCTCGGGCACGCCGTAGACGCCGTAGTCGATGCCGATGCGGCCGTCCAGGTCGAACAGCGAATCGACATAAGGGTTGCCGAAGTCCTTCAGCCAGCCCAGGGCGTCCTTGCGCTGGTCCTTGTAGTTCAGCCCGTAGATGGGCACGCCCCCCGACCGGGCGTAGGCCACCAGCACCGGATGCTCTTCTCGGCAGGCGCCGCACCATGAGGCCCAGACGTTGAGCAGCCACACCTTGCCCAGCATGTCCTCCTTGCGCAGCACGCGCTCGGGGGCCACCAACGACGCCGTGCTGAACCCGGGCGCCGGCTTGCCCACCAGCGGCGACGGCACTTCTCGAGGATTGAGGTTCAGACCAACCCCCAGGAAGGCCACCAGCACCAGGAAGATGCCCAGCGGCCACAGCAGCTTCTTGTTCACGCCCGGCCCCCGTCGGCCATGCCGGCGTAGTCGACCGTGCGCGTCTGGCGCACGCGGTAGCGCTTGTCGCTGGCAGCCAGGACACCGCCCAGCATCATGATCAGGCAACCGGCCCAGATCCAGTTGATGAACGGCTTGTGCTGCACCCGAACGACCCACTCGCCTGACGGCAGTTGCTCACCCATCGACACATACAGGTCGCGCAGCATGTTGCTGTCCACGGCGGCCTCGGTCATCGGGTTGTTCTGCACGCGGTAGATGCGCTTTTCGGGCTGCAGCATCGCGATGACCTTGCCGCCATGGCTGACTTCGATCTGCCCGCGCACCGCGGCGTAGTTGGGGCCCTCGACCTCGCGCATCGAGAGCATGCGGAAGGTGTAGCCGTTGAGCTCGGTGCGGGTGTCCGGCCCCATCTTCACGTCGCGTTCGATCTCGTAGGTCTTGACCATCGCCACGCCGAACGCGAAGGCGGCCACGCCGAAGTGCGCGACCATCATGCCGATCATCGCCAACGGCAACAGGCGGGCGCGGCCGAGCAGGCTGGTGGCATGGCCGGTGGGACGCAGGCGCTCGCGCAGATCGACCACCAGGCTGGCGACGATCCAGAACGCCAATGCCAGGCCGCCGGTGGCCACCGGCGAGATGCGGCCATTCGCCCATCCCACGGCCAGCGCCGCAGCCAGCGACAGGGGCGCCGCCCAGCGCAGGCGCCGCGCGAGGCTGGTGGCGTCGTCGTTCTTCCAGCGCACCAGCGGGCCGATGCCCATCATCAGCAACAGTGGCGCCATCAGCATGCCGAACACGGTGTCGAAGTACGGCGGACCGACCGAGATCTTGCCCAGGCCCATGGCGTCGAGGAACAGCGGGTACAGCGTGCCCAGCAGCACCGCGCCGGTGGCCACGGCCAGCAGCATGTTGTTGACCATCAGCATCGATTCCTTCGACACCAGGCCAAAGCGCTGGCCGAGGCCGACCTTGGGGGCTCGCCAGGCGTACAGCACCAGCGAGGCGCCGATGGCGATGACCAGGAAGGCCAGGATGAACAGGCCGCGCCGCGGGTCGGTGGCAAAGGCGTGCACCGACGACAGCACGCCCGAGCGGACGAGGAAGGTGCCCAGCAGCGACAGCGAGAACGCCATGATCGCCAGCAGCACCGTCCAGACCTTGAAGCTGCCGCGCTTCTCGGTCACGGCCAGCGAGTGGATCAGTGCCGTGCCCACCAGCCAGGGCATGAAGGAAGCGTTCTCGACCGGATCCCAGAACCACCAGCCGCCCCAACCCAGCTCGTTGTAGGCCCACCAACTGCCCAGGCCGATGCCGAAGGTGAGGAAGATCCAGGCTGCGGTTGTCCAGGGCCGCGTCCAGCGGGCCCAGGCGTTGTCGAGTTGGCCGCCCAGCAGCGCGGCGATCGCAAACGCATAGGCCACCGAGAACCCGACGTAGCCCATGTAGAGCATCGGTGGGTGCACCACCATGCCCGGGTCTTGCAGCAGCGGGTTCAGGTCGCGCCCGTCGGCCGCGGCGGGGATCAGGCGTTCGAACGGGTTCGAGGTGATCAGCGTGAAGAGCAGGAAGCCCACCGACACCAGCCCCAGCACCCCGATGATGCGCGCGAGGAACTCCTTTGGCAGCCGCTGGCTGAAGCCCGCCACCGCCACCGTCCACACGTTGAGCATGAACAGCCACAGGAGCAGCGAGCCCTCGTGGCCGCCCCACACCCCGGCCATTCGGTAGGCCAGCGGCGTGGCCGAATTGGAGTTGGACGCAACGTACAGCACCGAGAAGTCGTACTGCACGAACGACACCGTCAGGCACACGAACGACGCCGTCACCAGGGCGAACTGAGCCCAGGCCAGCGGGCGCGCCATGGCCATCCAGTCGGCGCGGCCCCGATGGGCGCCGGCCAAGGGCAGAGCCCCCTGTGCGAGGGCCACGCCGAGCGCGAGGATGAGCAGGAAGTGGCCGAGTTCCGGGATCACTTGCGTGCCTCGCCGCCCATGCCGGACTGCACGACGGTGGTCTGGCCCTTCATGGCGCCGGCCTTCTTCAGCGCCTCGGCGGCCTCTGGCGGCATGTAGTTCTCGTCGTGCTTGGCCAGCACTTCCTTGGCGGCGAAGATGCCGTCGCTGCCCAACTGGCCCTGGGCGACCACGCCTTTGCCTTCCTTGAACAGGTCGGGCAGCACGCCTTCGAAGCGAACCGGCACGTGCTGCGCGGTGTCGGTGACGGTGAAACGCACGGTCACGCCGTCACGCAGCACGCTGCCCTCCTTCACCAGTCCGCCGATGCGGAAGGTGCGGCCCTGCGGAGCCTCGTTGGACGCGATCTGGGTGGGCGTGTAGAAGAAGACCAGGTTGCTGTTGAAGGCATTGAGCACGAGGCCCACGACGACGCCGACAGCGGCGAGCACCCCTACGACGATGGCGGCACGTTTGTGGCGGGGCTTCATGCTGCATGCTCCTCGGCAGCGGCCCGGTGGGCCGTGCGCAGTCGATTGCCGGCCAACAGCGGCTCGGCCACCATCACCAACAGGGTGACGCCGTAGGAACCCCACACGTACAGGCCGTAGCCGCCCATGTGGAGAAAGTCGTTCAGTGAGTTCCAGGTCATGATGTGGTCTCTCGGCGGTTGTTCACAAGGGCCCTCACCCATTCCGTGTCCGACTCCTGCTCGAGCACGATGGCCCGCGCTCGGGTGAACACGACTGCAAAACTGTAGGCCCAGAAGCTGAATGTCATCAGCAACATGGCTGTCAGCATGGTATCGACCATGGCCGGTGCGGCGGTCAACTTGATCGTGGCCCCCTGGTGCAGCGTGTTCCACCAGCGCACCGAGAAATAGATGATCGGGATGTTGACGGCGCCCACCAGGGCCAGCAGAGCGCCGGCATGCGCGGCGCGGCGCGCGTCGTCGATGGCCTCCGTGAGCGCGATGTAGCCGATGTACAGCAGCAACAGGATGAACTCGGAGGTGAGCCGTGCGTCCCAGACCCACCAGGTGCCCCAGGTCGGCTTGCCCCACAGGGCGCCGGTCCAGAGGGCGACAAAGGTGAACATCGCGCCGGTGGGGGCCAGCGCACGCGCGTACATCGACGCCATGCGGGCGTTGAGCATCCATCCCCAGGCCGCCCAGAAGGCCATCACCAGGTAGATCAGCATCGACATCCACGCAGCGGGCACGTGGATGAAGATGATGCGGTACGACTCGCCCTGCTGGTGATCGGTGGGCGCCACGAAGAAGCCGATGTACAGGCCCGCCACGGCGAGCACAAGCGCCACGGCCCAGAACCAGGGGATGAGTCGGCCCGACAGGTCGAAGTACCGGGAGGGCGCGGCGAATGTGCTCCATCGGGTGGGAGACTTGGCAAGGTTCATTTAGTTCAATCCAGCGAGATGCGCAGGGCCGCGGCCGTGGCCAGGGGGGCGCCGAGCAGGGTGACGATCAGCAACGCGCCGAGCAGGGAAAAGTGGGCCTGCGGCGACAGGCCGGAATCGACCGCACCGACCGCCCCGGTGCCGAAGATCAGCGCCGGGATGGTCAGCGGCAGCACGAGCAGGAACACCAGCGCCGCGCCGCTGCGCAGGCCCAGGGTGAGCGCTGCACCCACCGCCCCCAACAGGCTGAGGATGGGCGTGCCCAGCAGCAGCGTGAGCGCCAGGATGCCGATCGACGCCGCGTGCATGCCGAACAGGACGCCGATGAGCGGCGCGGCCACGACCAGCGGCATGCAAGACGACAGCCAGTGTGCCAGCACCTTGCCCAGCACCACCTCGACCAACGGCTTGGACGACAGCAGCATCTGCTCGAGCGAGCCGTCCTGGTGGTCGCTGGAGAACATCTGCGTCACCGACAACATGGCCGCCAGCAGCGCGCACACCCAGACGACGCCGGGCGCCATCTGGCGCAGCATCTGCGGCTCTGGGCCCACCCCGATGGGAAACAGGCCCGCGGCACAGATGAAGAAACCGAGCGGCAGCAAGGCCTCGATGCGCCGGCGGCGCGCCAGCAACAGGTCTCGACCGGCCACCGCGATGAGGATGCTCATGGTCCGGCCCGCCAAGGCTCGAGGTCGAATTCGCGCGCGCCGGCGATCTCGATCGTCTGGTGGCTGGTCAGCAGCACCGCCCCCTGGCGCGCGGCGTTGGCCTCGATGAGGCGGCTGAGGATGCGCACGCTGGCCTGGTCGAGCGCGTCGAAGGGCTCGTCGAGGATCCAGGTGCGCGGCGCGTCGTCCAAGGCCAGGCGGGCCAGCGCACCGCGGCGCCGCTGACCCTGCGACAGGGTGCGCACCGCGGCATCTGCGCGCGAAGCCAGCCCCAGGCGATCGAGCGCCGCGCGCGCCCGCGCCTGGCCGCCATCGATGCCGGACAGGCCACCGAGGAAGGCCACCGACTCGGCCAGGGTCAGGTCGTCCTTCAGTGCGTTGGCGTGCCCGATGTACAGCACCGACGACCGGGCGGCCATGCCGGCCTTGCGCAGCGGCGTGCCGGCCCAGGTGACCTCGCCCTCGAACGGCTGCGACAGCCCGGCCAGGATGCGCATCAGGCTGGTCTTGCCGCTGCCATTGGTGCCGCGCAACCACGTGACACTGCCGGGCTCGAGCTGGAGGTCGAGGCCGGCGAACAGTTTGCGGCGCCCGCGCCGGCAGGCCAGGGCCTGGGCGGCCAGCGGGCCGGTCGATTGCGTCATCGTGTCAGGTCGAAAGGGTGAGAGGTGCGTCCGCGGCGACCGGCCACCCAAGACACTCGGGGACCATCGCCTTGAACGACCGGGCGGATGCTATCGGACGCGGGGACCGCGCTTCTTGACAATGCTCAAGTGGTGCCTTGGCCGCAGCCCGTCGGGAGGGCCTCCTACCCAGAGGCCCCGACCCGCTGGACACACCGCTCCCACCCGGGCGGCTCGTCGATCGGGCCAGCATCGGGACATCAATAGTCGTACCGGTAACCGAGCGAGTAGAACACGCGTGTGGCGGACTCGTCCTGCGTAGGGCCACGGGTTTTGCTGAACTCGACGCTCAGGTCCGATTCGAGCGTCCAGCGCTGTCCCAGCCGATAGCTCAGCCGAAGACCCGGCGTCCAGCGCGAGGTGGTGATCGTTCCCCGCAATGTGGCCTGGCGCTGCCGGTACAGGCGCAACGAGGGCTCGAACTGCCACTGCGCCCAGGGCACCGACAGGTTGTTGTACGACGCCAGCCAGCCCTTCAGGTCGGGGCCGGACACCACTGACGCGCTGATCACGTGCGTGTCGCGCGCCGAGTAGAGGTTGGTGCCGATGGCCTGCACGCCCAGGGTGTACAGGTTTCCAGTGCCGGGACGGCCGTTGACGAGTTCCGGGATGTCGACCACCGGCGCCAGCGCGCCCACGTTGGTCAGGCGCAGGTCCAGGCCGGCCTGCCAGCGTGGCGTGATCGGCGTGGTGAACCCGGCGTTGGCCTGCGTCATGTAGGCGGTGGTGGCGCTGACGTAGCGCTTGGCAGCGTCCAGCGTCTGCAGGCCCAGAAGGTCGGTGATGCGGCGCGGCAAGGTGCCGCCCGGCGGCGCGAAGAACAAGGCGTTGCCCAGCATCAGCATGGGGGTCGAGCGGCGGTCGTACATGACGTTGATGCTCGAATTGCCCTCGGTCATGAACAGGCCCTGGGCGGACGCGATGTTCGTGCCCTTGAGGGCGATGTCGTACTCGAGCAGCGTGAACACGCTGGCATTGGGCTTGACGTAGCGCAGTTCGTGCCCCAGCGCGCGGCGGTCGACGTGCCCGTCGATGACCTGCTGGATGGCGTACACGCTGCTTCCCAGTTGCGGCAGCAGTGCGTCGGCGTCGAGCGACACGCCATAGAAGTGTCGGCGGGTGTCGAGCAACTTGTCGGTGGGCACGCCAGCCACGGCGCTGAGCTTCCAGCGCGGCTTGAAGGACCAGCCCAGCAGCACGCCATCGAAGCGGCCGAGCACACCGCCGCCCAGGCCCGACTGCCGGCCCAGCCGCACCGACATGCCGGTGCGCACCGAACGGTAGTCGACGAACAAGGCCGACAGCCGGTTCCTCGACGGGCGCCTCGGCATGAAGTCGGCCGTGAACGAATCGCGGAACGAGAAGCGGATGTCGCGCTCGGCGTCGCGGTAGCGCCAGCCCAGGTCGACGCTGGTCAGCAACTGCTTCTGGTCGGTGGCGGAGATGGTCTCGTCGGACACCACCTGCGGAATCTGGCCTTCCAGCGGTGTGCCCTGCAGGTCCTCCTTCAGCTGGGTCTGGGTCTGCGACTGGCCGCCGTAATAGGTCTGCGAGAACGACCCGCTCCAGGTGCTGGTGCTGCTGGGTTTCACTGGTTCGGGCTCCCGGGCCAGCGGGGCGGGCAAGGCTGCCAGGCGCTCGCGCACACGCTGGCTGTCGGCGCCCTGCGGGTACAACTTCAGGAAGGTCTCGTACTCGGCGCGAGCCCGGGTGGTGTCGCCCAGACGCTCGCGCACCTCGCCGATCAGGGCCTGGGCGTCGCGCGAGGCAGAGGTCGGTGGCAACGACAGCACTTCATCCAGCCCAGCCAGGGCCGCTGCGTCGTCCTGGCGGGCGATGGAGGCCCTGGCTGCATCGAGCCCTCTTCGTCCACGCGATTCGATGTCCTCGGCAGGCGCTGCCGAGGCTGCCCCTGCGGCCGCCTCGGCCGCCACCTTGGGCGCCGGGCCCTCGGTCGGCACGTGATCTTCGATGGCTGCGCCCGGGAATGCGCCCAACTGCCGCAAGGCCTGTTGCGCCTCGTCCCGCGTATTGAACGGGCCGATGCTCAACTCGTACTCCGTGCGACCTTCGACCACGCGGGCCACGTTGCGCAGTTCGATCGTCCCCAGCGACCTCGGCAGCGGCCGCTCCATGCGGATCGGCGACGACGACCGCTGCAGCACGATCTGGAAGCGCCGCGTCGGCTCCACCGGCGTGGCCCGACCTCGCGAGGCCACCGTGCGCGCGGCGTCGCCGAGGCCGTCGAGCACCAGTTCGATGCTGCGGTTGCTGCGGCCCGCGCGCACGGTGAACCGGGTGGCGACGTCGAGCCGGATGACCAGCTTGCGCCGCGTGCGGCCGTTGTCGACCTCGTCGGACACGGTGATCGTCGGCAGCCCGTCGCCACCGCGCAGCACCTTGCGCTGGCCGTCCACCGGCGCCACCGCATCGCGGTTGGGCACCACGTCGTAGAACGCCTGCACCAGGTCGCCCGACCGCGCCGTGACGGCGCGCAGGTACTGCACCGGCGCGGCGAAGCGCACCGTCACCACCGCCCTGGGTCCGTCGGGTCGGACATCGACGTCCTCGATGAGCTGGGCCTGCGCCAGAGCGCTCCATCCCATCAGGCCCAACAAGGGCCAGTGGCTGTTCCAACGATTCATGTGATCCCTCGCTCGCCGGCAGGCTGCCGGTCCCTTTGTGTCAATCCCACTTCGTGTAGGCCGCGCCCTTGTTGCCCAACGGCCGGTGGCAGCCAGCCATCGAGCAGTCGGTGGGCACCGTACCTTTCTTGGCTTCGTGGTTCAGCGCCTTCTTCTCCATGCCGCCGGCGTAGTTCGCGCCACTCTGGTGGCAGGCCTTGCACCAGCCGGCGCCATTGCCCATGCTGCCGTTGTGATTCATGCGGGTCGTGCCCCACGACGTGGTGGCCGTGTGGCATGCGTTGCAGTCCATGGTGGCGCCGTTGAGCAGTTGCGCCTCCGGCACGTGGTTGTTCGGCTTGGCCAGTGCACCTTGCGTGCCCTCGGACAGGTAGGCGCCGTTGTGGCACTGCCTGCAGGCCATGCCGGTGACCGCGGTGTGGCTCATCGTGAGCGCGGTGGCAAAGGCCACCTGCGAGCGGTGGCAGGCATCGCACTTGGCCGCGGCCACCGTGATCGGCACGTGGGTGTTGGACTTGCCCTTGGCCGCCGAGCCGTTGTGGCAGTTGTCGCAGGTTCCCGTGCCCACGGCGTTGGCCGCCGTGTGGGCAAAGGTGGCCGCCTGCCAGTTGGCGGTGGACTTGTGGCAGCTCTCGCAGGGTGTGGCGCCGATGGTGGCGTGGGTGGCATTGGCCGGCTTGCCGACCGCACCCAGATAGGCGCCGCTGTGGCAGGTGGCGCACTGGGCGGCGATGCTGGCGTTGGCGTGCAGTCGGCCATTGGCCCAGGTGGCGAGGCTGCCCTTGTGGCAGGCATCGCAATTGGCCGCGCCCAGGCCTGCGACGGCCGCGAATGGGATGTGGTTGGCCGGCTTGCCGTCGGCCGGCAGGTAGGCCCCCGAGTGGCAGGTGGCGCACTGGGCTGTCACGACCGTCTGGGTGTGGTTCCAGGTGCTGGGCCGGAAGGTGCGGGTGTTGTGGCAGGCCGAGCAGTTGGTGGCCCCCACGGGCATGTGCGAGGCCGATTTGCCGATGGTCGGCGCGCCGTTGTGGCAGCTCGCACAGTTGGTGGCGGCATTGAACGTGGCGTGGTCGGGCTTGGCACCGCCCCAGGTGGAGGTGGAGGTGTGGCAACCCTCGCAGGTGCTGACGCCCGCATGCGACGGCGTCGCGGGCTTGCCCACGGCCGCCAGGTAGCTGCCGGTGTGGCAGGTGCCGCACTGGTTGACCACACCCACATTGGCATGGAGCCGGCCGTTCGCCCAAGTGGCCACGCTGCCCTTGTGGCAGGCATCGCAGTTGGCCGCGCCCAGGCCTGCTACAGCCGCGAATGGGATGTGGTTCGCCGGCTTGCCGTCGGCCGGCAGGTAGGCCCCCGANCGGGTATGTGCGAGGCCGATTTGCCGACGGTCGGCGCGCCGTTGTGACAGCTCGCGCAGTTGGTGGCCGCGGTGAACGTGGCGTGGTCGGGCTTGGCCCCGCCCCAGGTGGAGGTGGAGGTGTGGCAACCCTCGCAGGTGCTGACGCCGGCGTGCGACGGCGTCGCGGGCTTGCCCACGGCCGCCAGGTAGCCACCCGTGTGGCAGGTGGCGCACTGGTTGTTGAGGCTCACGTTCTGATGGAGCTTTCCGTTGGCCCAGCTCACGTAGCTGCCCTTGTGGCAGGCATCGCAGTTGGCCGAGGCCGCCACGGCCACCGAGGCGTACGGCACGTGGTTCGCCGGCTTGCCGTCGGCCGGCTGGAAGCCGCCGGTGTGGCACGCCGCGCAAAGCCCCGACACGTTCGCCTGCGTGTGGTTCCAGCTGCTGGGGCGGAAGCTGCTGACGTTGTGGCACGCCGAGCAGTTGAGCGCCCCGACCGGCACGTGCGCGGCCGACTTGCCCATGATCGGCGCGCCGTTGTGGCAGCTCGCGCAATTGGTGGCCGCGGTGAACGTGGCGTGGTCGGGTTTGGCCCCGCCCCATCCGCTCGTGTTGTGGCAGGACTCGCAGGCCGTGGCGCCCGCATGCACCGGGTTGGCAGGCTTGCCTGCAGCGGCCAGGTAGCCGCCGGTGTGGCAGATGGCGCATTGGCCGCTGGCGCTGATGCTGGAGTGGAAGCGGCCGTTGGCCCAACTGGTGAAGTTGCCCTTGTGGCAGGCATCGCAATTGGACGACGCCGATACCGCCACCGATGCATAGGGCACATGGTTCGCGGGCTTGCCGTCGGCCGGCGGGTAGGTGCCGCTGTGGCAGGCCGAGCACTGCGCGGTCACCGTGGTCTGCGTGTGGTTCCAGCTGCTGGGCCGGAAGCTGGTGGCGCTGTGGCAGCTCGAACAGTTGACGGCGCCCACAGGCATGTGGCCGCTGGGCTTGCCGATGATCGGTGCGCCGTTGTGGCAACTGGTGCAGTTGGTGGCCGCATTGAAGACGGCGTGGTCCGGCTTGGCACCGGCCCAGCTGCTGGTGGACGCATGGCACCCTTCGCAGCTGGTCGCGCCGGCGTGGACGGCAGTGGCCGGCTTGCCGACGGCCGCCATGAAGGTGCCGGTGTGGCAGGTGGCGCACAGGCCGCTGACGCTGAAGTTGGCGTGGTACCGGCCGTTGGCCCAGGTGCTGACGCTGCCCTTGTGACAGCTGTCGCAGTTGGCCGATGCGGAGGCCGGCACCGAAGCGTGGGGGACGTGGTTCGCCGGCCGGCCGTCGGCCGGCGGGAAAGCGCCGGAGTGGCAACTGGCACATTGTCCCGTCACCGGCGCCTGGGTGTGATTCCAGCTCGTCGCCTTGAAGCTGCTCATGCCGTGGCACGACGCACAGCTCGCAGACCCGACCGGGATGTGCCCGCTCGGCTTGCCGGCGATCGGTGCGCCGTTGTGGCAGCTGGCGCATTGGGTCGCGGCATTGAAGCTGGCATGGTCGGGCTTGGCGCCCGCCCAGCCGGTGCTGTTGTGGCAACTCTCGCAGGCGGCGGCGCCGTTGTGCACGGGCGTGGACGGCTTGCCCACGGCGGCCGCATAGCCGCCGGTATGGCAGCTGGCACACGCACCGGTCGCGCTGACATTGGCATGGAGACGGCCGTTGGCCCAGCTCGTGAAACTGCCCTTGTGGCAACTGTCGCAATTGGCCGAGGCCACCGACGCAGTGGGAATGTGGTTTGCCGGCTTGCCGTCGGCCGGCTGATAGGCGCCCGAGTGGCAGGCGGCGCACTGCGCCGAGACCGACACCTGGGTGTGGTTCCAGCTGGCGGGCCTGAAACTGCTGGTGGTGTGACAGGTGGCGCAGTTGGTCGACCCCACTGGCACATGGTTGCCGGCCTTGCCGGTGGCCGAGGCGCCGTTGTGGCACGACGCGCAGTTGGTCGCGGCATTGAAGCCGGCGTGGTCCATGCCCTTGGCCGGCAGCCAGGCGCGTGTGGCGTGGCAGCTGTCGCAGGCCGCCGCGGTCGCAATGTGGCCAGCGCCCTTGCCGGGCGCCGAAGTTCCGCCGTGGCAGGTCTGGCAGGCGCCGGCTTGCACCTGGCTGTGGTTGTACCGAATGCCTCCGAAGGCCTTGGTGGTGTGGCAGCTGTCGCAGGTCTGGGTGGTGGGCAGGTGCTGCTGCGACATGACCACGTTGCCACGGGCAAAGCGGCCGCCCGCAGTGTGGCAGCTGGTGCATTCGCGCGGCGTTCCCTTGAACACGCCGCCCTGGTGGCAGGCGTCGCAACGCGTGCTGCCGTGCGCCCCCGTCAAGGAGTAGCCGGTGGACAGGTGATCGAAGCCGCTCCTGTTCTGTGTCTGGGCCTGCGCCGTGGTGGCCAGCAGCAGGAACGCCATCCAGAGCAGCACCACGAGCACCGGGCCCAGCCAATCAGGCCAACGTGGCAGCG
Organism: Ideonella sp. A 288; assembly: GCF_002198735.1. GTDB lineage: Bacteria > Pseudomonadota > Gammaproteobacteria > Burkholderiales > Burkholderiaceae_C > Pseudaquabacterium. The sequence goes on along the minus strand of NZ_MWLO01000128.1, from coordinate 132,732 downwards.
AAGAACGACGCGGCGCGTCGGTCGGTTGGTCCGGTGCAAGTGGTGATCGCGGCATGTGGTGAATCCCTTCAGTGCACACGGGGGCGCAACTTCTTCCAGTCGTCGGTGAGATGACACTGCTCGCAACGGCTGCCGAAGCCGCCGTCGTGGGTGTCGTCTCGGCGGTGGCATGCAATGCAGGCCGTGTCCAGCGGCGCCGCCCGCTTGCCCTTGGGCGCCGGCTGGTCGTGGCACTTGTCGCAGCGCACCTTGCGGTGGCCGCCTTCGAGCTTCCAGTCGGTGCGGCGGTCATGGTCGAAAGCCCACAGCCGCCAGGCCCTGGCGTTGTGGCAGTCCTCGCAGGCCGTGCCGTAGGCGCGCTTGTGGACGTCGTCCTTCTCGTGGCACGACCAGCAGTCGCGCGCGGCTTCCTTGTAGCGAGCCGTCGCATGGCATTCGCCGCACTTGGTGGTGACATGGCGCCCGACCAGTGGGAAGCGGCTTCGGGCATGGTCGAAGCCGGCCACGCGCCACGAGGTGTCGCCATGGCACTGCTCGCAACGCAGACCCAGCGTGCCCTCGTGCTTGTCGTCCTTCTTGTGGCAGGCGTTGCAGTCGAGCGGCGCGTCGCGGTAGCTGCGCAGGTCGCGGTGGCAATCGCTGCACTTCACCTTGGGTGCCGCGTGCGCGTTGCGCAGAGGAAACTTGGTGCGCTGGTGGTCGAACCGCGCCCGGGTGGTCTTCCAGTCGCGCTCGGTGTGGCAATCGCCGCAGGCCTGGCCCAGGGTGGCCTGGTGCTTGTCGTCCTTGCGATGGCAGTCGATGCACTGGCCGGACGTCTGCCGATAGAGCTGGTCCTTGTGGCACTCCTTGCACTCGGCGTCGGCATGCTTGCCCAACAGCGGAAAGCGCGTCTGCTCGTGGTCGAACCGGGGCGGCTCCTTCCAGCTGCGCTCGGTGTGGCACGAAGCGCAGTCCTTGCCGAGCGTGTCCTTGTGCTTGTCGTCCTTGCGGTGGCAATCGATGCACTCGGTGCCCAGCTTCTGCCGGTACAGGTGGCCGGTGTGGCACTCGGCACACCGGGTGCTGCGGTGCTTGCCGCGCAGCACGTAACGCGTGTCGGTGTCATGGCGGAAGCTCGACGGCTTCCACACCTTCACGCCATGGCAGCTGTCGCACTTGTCGCCGTACTGGCCCTTGTGGTCGTCGTCCTTCTTGTGGCAGCCGATGCAGGTGCGCGGCGTGTCCTTGAAGCGGCCCTTGGCGTGGCAGTCGTCGCACTTCGCTTCGAGGTGCTTGCCGGTGAGCGCGAAACGGGTCTTCTTGTCGTGGTCGTAGTCGACCTCCTTCCACTTGCGCTCGTTGTGGCAATCGGCGCACTGGAGGCCCAGCCCGCCCTTGTGCACGTCGTCCTTGCGGTGGCAGCTGTGGCAGTCCGACGGCGCCTCGCGCCAGCGCTTGCCGGCCACGTGGCACTTGGCGCATTCCACCTGCGCATGCCGGTCGCGCAGCAGGTAGTCGCTCTGGCGGTGATCGAAGGTCTTGGGGTCGAAATCGACCACCCTGGCGTCGCGGCCACGGTGGTCGGTGTGGCAGAGGCGGCAGGCCTGCGGCTTGAGCCGGCCGTGGTAACCGGCGCGCTGTCGCACGTCCTGGCCCACATCCTTGTGGCAAGTGGTGCACAGCGCGTCCTGACCGGCGCGGTCGAAGCGCACGTGGCAGGCCGCGCAATCGTGCTCGACCTTGACGTGGCCCTTGATCACCGGGCCCGGCGAGAGCACCGACTCCAGCGTCTGCGCTCGCAGCGCCGGCACGGTGCACAACACGCCGAGCAGCATGGCCATGACCCTCCAGAACGCCACGGACGTCGGGTGGTCAGTAGGCGTGGACCGCGACCACATGGGCCACGGCGCTCAGCACCATCAGGTAGACGAACGGCACATGGGCCACGTGCCACCAGCGGAACAGGCGCTCCCAGGCGCTGAACTGGGCGATGCGCTGCACGGCCACCAGTTCGTCGCGCACCAGGCGCCGCGCCCGCACGAGCACGCGGCGAGCGTGCGCCCTGTCCCATCCCTCGGTGCGGGTGGCCGCCAGGACCTTGACCTTCAATTCGCGACGGCAGGCCCGTTCCACCTGCCAGCGCTTCCAGGGCACCTGGCACAGCGCCGCCAGCAAGGCCATGCCACCCGGGCGACCCGCCAACACCTCGACCTCGAAATCGACCAGCCGCTGCGCCACGCCGGGTGCAAAGCGCAGCCGGGTGGCTGGCGCGTCGCCCGACGAACGATCGCCGCGCAAGCCGACCAGGTTGAGCTTCTCGCCGTGCAGGTTGCGGTGCAGCCGCACATACAGGAAGCGGCCCACCACACCGCTGATCGCGACGATCAGCATCGAGAACAGCGCCACGCCCGCGTTGATGGAGCCGATCTGGAACGTGGAGTGCAGCAGGATGAGCATCGGTCCGCACACGCCCAGCACCATGTGGGCCACGAACCAGGGCTTGCCTGCGCCGAAGCGCTGCATGAACCGAAACCGCTTGCGCATCGGATAGGTGAACAGCAGCAGCATGCACACGCCACCGGCGACGCCGATCCAATAACCCGTATCGGACGCAGCCGTGAACAGTTCGAGACGGCTCACCTGCCAGACCGCGAAGGTCAGCAACGCCAGTGACCCGTACAACACCAGGTCGTGCACCACCGACGCTGCCGACCGGCCCGCGCCCGACCGGCCCGACCTGCTCGGCATGTCAGCCGTTCCTGCCATCGATTCCATTGCGCTCCCACCCCCGCCATCGGCCTCAGGTTGTCGGATCATGTTCAGCCGCTTCCCCTAGCATCTCGGCCTGACCATGAAGCTCCTCACCTATCTCCTTGCCTACGCTGCGGTGGCCTTCCTCGTGCTGGGGGCCTACCTGCGGCGCAGATCCCGTGCGAGCCGGGACGCTAAGAAGTTAATGACCGAATCTGAACGAGCAGGCCTGAATGAGCCTCCCTCGTTACATCCCGTCGTCGATCCGACAAGGTGTTTCGGATCGGGTGCCTGCACGCGCGCCTGCCCCGAAGGTGCGTTGGGCGTGGTCGACGGCAAGGCCATGTTGGTCAACCCCTCGGCCTGCATCGGCCATGGCGCCTGCCAGGCGGCCTGCCCGGTGCAGGCACTGTCCCTCGTGTTCGGAACGGCGCGGCGCGGGGTCGACATACCGCAGGTCACGCCGGAGTACGAAAGCAACGTGCCCGGCGTCTTCATAGCAGGTGAACTGGGCGGCATGGGGCTCATCCGAAAGACCGCCGAGCAGGGCCGCCAGGCGATGGCGGCCATCCGCAGGCGCGTCGGCAAGCACGCTGCGCCGCTCGATGTGGTGATCGTCGGGGCCGGCCCGGCGGGCCTGTCCGCCGGCCTCAGTGCCATCCACCACGGGCTGCGCTACGCACTCATCGAGCAGGAGGACTCGCTGGGCGGCGCGGTGTACCACTACCCCCGCAACAAGGTCGCCATGACAGCGCCGGTCAAGCTCGACATCGTCGGCACCATGCGCCTGGGCACCGAGGTGCAGAAGGAGAAGCTGCTCGAGTTCTGGAACGAAGTGGTCGCGACAACCGGGCTGGAGGTGCGGTTCCAGGAGAAGTTCACCGGCCTCGAGGCGCGGCCCGACGGCACTTTCGAGGTGCGCACATCGAAAGGCGCGCTCCAGACCCGCTGTGTGCTGCTGGCGCTCGGTCGCCGCGGATCGCCCCGAAAGCTCGATGTGCCTGGCGAGGAATCGGGCAAGGTCGTCTACCGGCTGATCGACCCCGAGCAGTACGTCGGGCAGTCGGTGCTGGTGGTGGGCGGCGGCGACAGCGCCATCGAGGCCGCCATCGCACTGGGCGAGCAGGACGGCGGTGGCGCGGTGCAACTGGCCTACCGTGGCAACGCGTTCTCGCGCGTGAAGGAGCAGAACCGCCTGAAGCTGGCCGAACTGCAGCGCAGCGGACGCGTCCGTGTTCTGCTCGGCTCCACGGTCGACCGCATCGACGCCGATCAGGTGCACCTGCGCACAGCGGCGGGCATCGAGTCACTGACGAACGACCAGGTCATCGTCTGTGCGGGCGGCGAACTCCCCACGGCATTGCTCGAGCGCATCGGCATCCGCTTCGAGACCAAGTTCGGCACGGCCTGACCCCAGGCGGCCATCGGCGAGACTCGGCACAATGGGCAAACCGTTCAGTTTCCGTTCATCACGCAGTCGTCCACTCGACCACACGACGAGCTTCGGACGCTGACCATGCAAATGCTGTATCTCGAAGACGACATCGATCTCGGCCAGGCGGTCGTCGACCACCTCGAGGCGGAGGGCCACGCAGTCCACTGGTGCAAGCGCGTCGCCCAGGCCCGACAGGCCTCGGCCTTCGACCTGGCCCTTCTCGACCTGCACCTGCCCGACGGCGAGGGCCTGACCCTGCTGCGCGACTGGCGCGCCGAAGGCGTGCGACAACCGGTGATCGTGCTGACGGCGCGCGACCAGGTCAGCGACCGCATCCGCGGCCTGAAGGCCGGCGCCGACGACTACCTGGTCAAGCCCTTCGACCTCGACGAACTCCTGGCCCGCGTCGATGCGGTGTGCCGGCGCAGCAGCACGGCCCGGCGCCTGGTGATCGGCGCCGTGGTGGTGGACCTGGCCACGCGCCAGGCCGAACACAACGGCGAGCGCATCGAGCTCACGGCGATGGAGTGGGCGGTGCTCTTGTGCCTGTCGCGCCACCAGGGCCGCATCTACAGCCGGCCGGACATCGAGTCGGCTCTCAACCGAAACGGCATCGCCGAAGCGGCCAGCAACTCGATCGAGGTGATCGTCAGCCGCTTGCGCAAGAAGCTGGGCAGTGCCGTGATCAGCACCCACCGCGGCCTGGGCTATCGACTCGATGGCTGAACAGCCCTGGGGCCTGCAGCGGCGGCTGCGCAGACAACTCCTCGCCTGGATCAGCGGGATGTGGTTGCTGGGCACCGTGGCCGGCCTCAGCGGCCTGTGGCACGAGACCACCGAGATCCTCGACAGCGCACTCGAGGAAACGGCCCAGGCCCTCATCGTCGTGCCCGACGTGGCCTTCACCGCCACCGGAGCACCGCCCACGGGCTTCGGACCGCACGAAGAGCACGTCATCTACCAGCTGTTCGACGCCCGGGGAACGATGTTGCTTCGTTCGCATTCCGCGCCGGCCGAGCCCATGGACAGCGACCCGAGCGACGGCATCAGGTTGATCGGCCCCTGGCACGTGCTGACGCTGAACTCGCCCGACGGGCGCCGTCGCGTGCTGGTGGCCGAGACGCACACGCATCGCTTCGAGGTGCTTTGGGTCAGCGCGATGTGGCTGCTGCTGGCCCTGCTGGTGGCCCTGCCCGTGATGGCCATCGGCATCCGGGTGGTGCTGACCCGCGGATTCGCCACGCTCGAGCCCAGCCGCCGGGAGCTTTCGCGCCGCCCCCCACACGACCTGAGGCCCCTGGCCTCGGATGGACTGCCGCAGGAGCTGCAACCCTGGCTCGGCACCGTCAACGTGCTGCTGGCCCGCGTGCAGTCGATGGTGGATGCCGAACGCGCCTTCGCCGCCCACACCGCGCACGAACTGCGCACGCCCCTGGCGGCAGCGCGGGCCCAGGCCCAGCGACTGGCCGTCGGCGATCTGCCGGCCGGCCAGCGCGAGCACGCCCTGGCGCTGGTGCGCCAGCTCGACCGCATCACCCGCCTGGCCACGCGCCTGCTGCAACTGGCCCGCATCGAATCGGGTGTGGCCCTGCAGCGCGAACCGATCGACCTGTCGGAGCTGGCCCTGATGGTCGCCGACGAGTTCAGCGATGCGCGTCGCGCCGGACGATTGCAGCTGCAGGGTGCCAGCGAGCCGATCGAGATCGAGGGTGACATCGACGCGCTGGGCATCGCGCTGCGCAACCTCGTCGACAACGCGCTGAAGCACAGCGGCGACAGCGGTCCGGTCATCCTGAGGGTGGCCCCGCAGGCCGTCACGGTGGTCGATTCGGGCCCGGGCGTGCCGCCCGAACTGCTGCCGCAACTGGGCCGCAAGTTCGAGCGTCTGCACACCGGGGTGGATGGCACCGGGCTGGGCCTGGCCATGGTCGGGACCATTGCCGAACAGTCCGGGGCGGTGCTGGAACTGGTGTCCCCGGTGGCCGATGGCCACGGCTTCAGCGCAACCCTGCGCTTCCCGGCCAGCGCCCTCCCCTGAGGCGCCGCAGGCCGGCGCTCAACGCCCGGCGCGTCGAGCCGCGTCGCGGATGGAGGCCAGCGTCGAGCGAGTCGTGCTCACATCCGGGTCGAGCTTCAGGTGGACGAGCATCGGCGGCCCGGCCTCGAGTGCCTGGGCGAACACCTGCTCGAACTGCTCGGTGCGATCGACCCGCGCGGCGCGCCAGCCATAAGCGATCGCCAGTGCCGCGAAATCGGGGTTGTAGAGATCGCTGCCACTGACCCGGCCGGGGTACTCGCGTTCCTGGTGCATGCGGATCGTGCCGTAGGTGCCGTTGTCGACCAGCAGGCACACCAGGCGGCCCGCGCCCCGGTTGGCCCCGTAGCCGGTGGCCGTGGCCAGTTCCTGGCCGTTCATCATGAAGTCGCCGTCACCGGCCACGTTGACCACCGTGCGCTCGGGATGCAGCAGCGCCGCACCCACGGCCGCCGGCAGGCCGTAGCCCATGGCGCCGGAGGTGGGCGCCAGTTGCGTGCGGCCGTGGTGCTGCAAGCCGAAGTAGCGCACGTAGCGGTGCAGCCAGCCGCTGAAGTTGCCGGCGCCGTTGGTGTACACGGTATCGGACGGTGCCAGGCGCTGCACGGTCTTCATCACCACGGCCATGTCCAGCGGCGACACCGCCGGTGCCTCGTGGTTGGCCTCGTAGTCGGCATGCGTGTCAGCGGCCCAGTCTCGCCATGGCAGGTCGACGGGTGCCGCCAGCGCCTCCAGCGCCTTGGCCGCGCAGGCCATCGACGACTGCATCAGCAGGTCTGCGCTGTACACGCGGCCCAGTTCCTCGGGCCCGGCGTGCAGGTGCACCAGGCGCTGCGCCGGCCGCGGCGGCTGCAGCAGCGTGTAGCCGCCGGTGGTCATCTCGCCGAGCCGCACGCCCAGCGCAATGATCAGGTCCGCGTCCTTCACGCGTTGGGCCAGGCGCGGATTGATGCCGATGCCCACGTCGCCGGCGTACAGCGGGTGGCGGTTGTCGAAGGTGTCCTGGAAGCGGAAACCACAACCCACCGGCAGCTGCCAGTTCTCGGCGAAGCGTTCGAGGGCCCTCGCCGCCTCGGCGTCCCAGCCGCTTCCACCCGCAATCACCAGGGGCCGGCGGGCGGCGACCAGCATCGACCGCAGGTCGCGCAGCGCGCCTGGCGCCGGCCAGGCATGGGCCGGCTCGACGCGGGGCAGCACAGTGGCCGCGGTGCTGCGCGTGAGCATGTCTTCGGGCAGCACCAGCACCACCGGGCCCGGGCGGCCCTGCATCGCGGTGTGGAAGGCGCGCGCGATGTACTCGGGCAGGCGGTCGGGGTCGTGCACCTCGCCCACCCACTTGGCCAGGCCCAGCGTGCCGGGGCCGAACATCTGGCGGTAGTCCAGTTCCTGGAAGGCCTCGCGGTCGCGCTGGTCGCCGGCCACCTGGCCGATGAAGAGCACCATCGGCGTCGAGTCCTGGAACGCCGTGTGCACGCCGATGCTGGCGTTGGTGGCACCCGGCCCGCGGGTGACGAAGCACACCCCCGGCCGACCACTGAGCTTGCCCTGCGCCTCGGCCATGAAGGCCGCGCCGCCCTCCTGTCGGCAGGCGATGAAGCGGATGCGGTCGCGGTGCTGATGGAAGCCGTCGAGCACGGCCAGGTAGCTTTCGCCGGGCACGCCGAACGCGGTGTCGACGCCCTGCGCGACGAGCGCTTCGACGAGCAGATGGCCTGCGGGGCGGGCCGGCGGAGGGGTGGTGGCAGCGGTCATGCCACCACTTTAGCCGCCCCTGACCGACGGGCCGCGGCCACGTGGCGGCCGACCAGGCCGGCCGAGCCGACACCGGCCACCAAGGCCGTCGCCGAGAGCAGGAACACGGCGTGCGGCAGGCCCATGTCCATCAGCCGCCCCATCACGGGCGCCGCCAGCGCGAACCCGAGGTCGAGCCCCGAATAGACCGTGCCGTAGACCCTCCCGGTCGCCCCGGGCGGGGCGGCGCGCTTGATGAGCATGTCACGCGACGGGCCGGCCAGGCCGACACCCAGGCCGGCCAGCGCGGTCAGCGCCCAGGCCGCCATGCCCGGCAACCAGCCACTGCCCACCAGCGCCAGCATCGCGGCCGAGCCCAGCAGGCAGGCCGCGATGATGCGCTCCAGCCGCTCGGCCTGCCGCACCAGGAAGCCCCCGAGCACCATGCCCGCGGCACCGCACAGCATGTAGGCGGTGACCACCAGAGAGGTCACCGACAAGGGCAGCCCGTGCATGGCCTGCAGCGCCGGCGAGGCGAAGCTCTGCACCGCGCTCAGCGCGACGGTGGTCCAGAAGAAGAACGAGAAGCACAGCCACACCGAAGGCAAGCTCAGGAAGGCCAGCATGTGTTCGCCCGCTGTGGCCGCGCTGTCCGGCAACCCCGCGGCCGGTCGACCCTGGGCCGGCTCGGGCACCTTGCCGCGGCGGTCGTCGATGGCCTCGCGGTGCCACACCATGGCAACCAGCACGGCCAGGGCGCCCACGGCGGCGCCGACACAGGCCAGGCGCCAAGACCCCGTCGCGGTGGCAATGCCGGCCATGAACAGCGATGCGGCGGCCCAGCCCAGGTTGCCGGTGATGCCGTGCACGGAGAAGGCGTGGCCCAGCCGCGCCGCTGACACGCGTCGATTCAGGATCGTGAAGTCCACCGGGTGGAACGGGGCGTTGCCCAGGCCCGCCAGCATGGCCGCCAGGATCAGGCCCGAGTAGCCGGTGGCCAGCGCCGCAGCCGCTGCCGCCGCGGCGAAGAGGGCCAGGGCCACCAGCAACACCGGGCGGGCCCCGACGCGGTCGACCAGGAAGCCGGCCAGCGCCTGCCCGACCCCCGACACGACGAAGAACACACTGACCAGCAGGCCCAGCTGCGAGAAGTTGAGCCCGAACTCCTGGATCAGCCAGGGGAACAGCGGCGGCAGCAGCAAATGGAAGAAATGCGAGGTGCCATGGGCCAGCCCGACGAGCCCGATGATGCGGGCATCGTGGCGCCACGGAACCCCGGCAGTGGCAGCGACATCCATCCGCGGAATGTTAGTGGGTGAACTGTCCTGGTGCACCTGCGCCACGGTGCCCTTGCAACAGGTGTGAGCAATCGTAGAAACTGGGTTCCTGCCGGTGCCACGGCCTACATCCCGACACGCCGGGTCCGCGGGACTGGCCTAGAGTGGGGGTTTTCCAGGGGAGATCTGCATGCTGAACAGCCTCTTCGGCGAATTCGGGCCCCGACGCCTGCCGTTGGACACCCTGGATCGCCAGACCGTGACGGCCACGGTCGAGGACAGCGATGTGCTCGTCGACGAGGACATCTCGCGATCGATGCGTGCACGATTCGCCAGCACCCGGGCCGATCTCGGCCAGGCCAGTTCCATGATCACACTGCTCGATCCCTCGGGCATCTGGGCACCGCAGGTCATCCGCGCCCTGTCCGAGGCCGGGGGCCAAGGCGTGGAGCGCCTGAACCTGCGGGATCGGGCCACCCTGCGCACGCTGGCCGTGATCGAGCGCACCAACGTGCCCAGCACCTCCGGCGGACCGCTGAAGGTCTACCACGCGGGCATGCGCGGCAACACCGTCTCGCCCGACGACCTGCCCAACGCGCTGGCCGAAAGCAGCCAGCTCACCGCCGTGATCATCGGCGCGCTGGCACCCCATGCGGTGACGGGCTTGCTGCGCAACCTGCTGTCGGCCACGCGGCAACCCGAGTGGCAATGTCCCTGGCTCGTCTTCATCCTGCCGCCCGGTGCCAGCGCGATGCGCCAGCGCATCCTCGAGCAGGACTGGCCCACCGACGTTCGCATCGCCGCGATGTCCGAATCGCTCACAGGCGCTGCCACGGTGTGGAATGCGGTGCTCACCGCCTGGGAGGCTGCCGTGCATGCTGGCACCCAGACGTCGGCAAGCCCTCAGGCCGCCCCGCTGCGCGACGACGCATCCCCCAGCGCCGCCGCGCTGGCCCCGCCGCAGTGGCTGTCCCACGCCCTGAGCGCGGTGGCCCGCACCGAAGGCGTGCTGGCCTGCGGCATCGTCGACATGGATTGCGGCGAACTGCTGGCCTTCGAGGCCGACCAGCGCCTGCACCTCGAACTGCGCCGCTATGCGCCGGCCCTGTGTGCCGCACGGCGCGCCCACCTGGCGGTGGGCGGGCCCACCGTGCCGGCCCCCGAGGAGTTCCTGGTGACGCTCGGCGCCCGGCAGGCGCTGCTGCGGCGCCTGTCGCACAGCGACGCGCTCGGCTTCGTCGCGCTGGTGGATCGGTCGCGCGCCAACCTGGCGCTGATGCGCTATCGCCTGATGGACGCCGAGCGGCAAGTCACCTGAGCGTCCACCAGGACAGGTGGCCCCTTCCGGGTCAACCCTTGGCGCGGCCCATCGCGCGCGGCGGCTGAGACCGCTCAAGTCGAATGCCATGGCGGCCGATAGAAGTCGGTATCCGCCACATCGACGAGGCCGCAGCCATGGACTTCACGTCCGTCCACAACATCCACGAGCAAACGGTCTTCGAGGCCGTCGCCGAGGCCGCACCCCGCTATCCCGGCGTGGCGCACAACCCCGACCTGCTGGCCGACGTGGCCTGCGTGGCGCTGAACCGCGTCGCGGCACGCTACATCCGCCACGACGTCGACCTCGCGTTCTTCCTCACCGAGAAGGAACGCACAGAGAACGAGCGGCTCGTTGCCGAGGCGGTGGACAGCGCCTACGGCTTCGTCCAGGCCCGTCACGCCATGGCCGCACGGCGCTGACCGCCATGCACGGCACCCGACCGATGGCCCACGCGCGGCCTGGCGAACGCACCAGTCCGCCGGCCCAGGCTGGGGACGAGTGGGCCAAGACCCGCGCCCTCACCGCCCTGCAGACGCAACTTGCCAGCGACAAGGACGACTACCTGGCCGGCGCCGGTGTGCGGCAGATCGGCCGCCGCATCAGCGATGACCAGCATGAGATGTTCGTCGTCTGCGACCCCGCCGAGGCGCTGCAGCAGCAACTGGACTACCTCACCCCCGACTACATCGCCCTGCACGACATCGGCGCCGACACGGCCCGCACCATGCTGCGCATGGTGGCGGCCGCCCTGGGCGCGAAGGTGCAGAAGCTCGCCATCCGCCGCCAGGGCTTCGGCGTCACGCTGGCAGCGCTGGAGTTCGTGGAACTGCCCAGCGCGCATGGGCGGCCGCCGCTGCGCGTGTACGCCACCCGGGTGGCCGCCGCCAGCGTGGCGCAGCGGCTGAAGATCTCACACACGCTGCTGGGCCACAGCCGGCTGGGGGTGCTGCTGCTCGACAGCCGGGCGCCGCAGCCCGAGCTCGAGCGCGACCTGACGGCCTTGAACGAGGCGCTGGTCGACCCCGCCTGGCGCAGCCAGCAGGTGCTGGGCGTGCCGCTCACCTCAGCCGCCGAGCGGGCCCTGAAGGACGTGTCCGAGGCCTGCCGCCACCGTGTCGAGGTGCTGGTGGGCGAGCCCGTGGGCGGTGCCGGGCAGGCCTGGCAGATGATCCAGACGGTGTGGGGCCAGATGCGCAAGGGCGAGATCCCGACGCTGCCCGTGGCCGCCACGCGCGCGCCGCAGGTCGCCGGCACCAGGCCGCCCGAGCCGCCGACTGCCGTCACGCCGCCGTGGGAAACCGTGGGCCACGGGCCGTCGGGGCCGATGCCCGAACTGCAGTTGCGGCCGATGCCGGCGCTGCGCCCGGCGCTGACGCCGCTGGCCGGCGTGCCCGAATCGGCCTGGTCCGATTACGTGCGCGAGGTGGCGGCCATCAAGGGCATGGTCAGCTGCTGCGTGTTCGAGTTGAAGACTCAACGCCCGCTGGCGCATGCGGGCCTGCGCCCCGGCCCGGCCGCCCTGGCCGCGCAGGGTGCGGCGCTGCACGACATGGCCGTGGCCACCGCCAAGTCCCTGGGCCTGCCGCCGGGCCGGCCCGAACTGGCCATGAGCTGCGACGAGCACCACCTGCTGCTGCAACCGATGCCCGACCATCCGGGCCTGATGCTGCATGCGGTGCTGGACTCGCACTCCGCCAACCTGACGCTGTCGCGCATGAAGCTGCAGCGCGTGCAGGCCCCACCGGCCGGCTGACACCGACAGTGGCTGCCGCACCCGGCCGAAGCCGGGTGCGCGCCCACACCGTCAGTGCACGACGCGGCCGAACTCGAACGCGCCGTCCTTCACGTCCACCGGGATCACGTCCTTGGGCCCGAACCGGCCCTGCAGGATGAGCTTGGCCACCGGGTTCTCGATGCGCGCCTGGATGGCGCGCTTGAGCGGACGGGCGCCGAACACCGGGTCGAAGCCGACCTTGGCGATCTCGGCCAGCGCCTCGGGCGAGACCTCGAGCTTCATGTCCATCTTCTCGATGCGGGACTCGAGGATCTTGAGCTGGATGCGCGCGATCGACACGATGTGGGCCTCGTCGAGGGCGTGGAACACCACGGTCTCGTCGATTCGGTTCAGGAACTCGGGTCGGAAGTGCTGCTTCACCTCGGCCATCACCGCCTCGCGGATCAGCTCGGTGTCCTGGCCGGCCATCTGCATGATCATGTGCGAGCCCAGGTTGCTGGTCATCACGATCACCGTGTTCTTGAAGTCCACGGTGCGGCCCTGGCCATCGGTCAGTCGACCGTCGTCCAGCACCTGCAACAGCACATTGAACACGTCGGGGTGGGCCTTCTCCACCTCGTCGAGCAACAGCACGCTGTAGGGCTTGCGGCGCACGGCCTCGGTCAGCGCCCCACCCTCTTCATAGCCCACGTAGCCCGGGGGCGCGCCGATCAGGCGGCTGACGCTGTGCTTCTCCATGAACTCGCTCATGTCGACGCGGATCATGTGATCCTCGCTGTCGAACAGGAAGGCCGCCAGGGCCTTGCACAGTTCGGTCTTGCCGACGCCCGTGGGGCCGAGGAACAGGAACGAGCCGAGCGGCCGGTTCGGGTCGGACAGGCCGGCCCGCGAGCGGCGAATGGCATCGGCCACCGCGACGATGGCCTCGTCCTGGCCCACCACGCGCTGGTGCAGCTTGTCTTCCATCTGCAGCAGCTTGTCGCGCTCGCCCTGCATCAGCTTGGACACAGGGATGCCAGTGGCGCGCGACACCACCTCGGCGATCTCCTCGGCGCCGACCATCGTGCGCAGCAGTTGCGGGCCGCCGGTGCCGTCCTTGGCGCCCTTGGCCTTGCCGCTTTCCTTGGCCTGCGCTTCCTTGAGCACCTTCTCCAGTTCGGGCAGGCGGCCGTACTGCAACTCGGCCACCTTGTTGAAGTCGCCCTTGCGCTTGAGTTCCTCGATCTGGAACTTGATGCGGTCGATCTGCTCCTTCACCTGGGCCGAGCCCTGGGCCGTGGCCTTCTCGGCCTTCCAGATCTCCTCGAGGTCGGCGTACTCGCGCTCGAGACGGGCGATCTCTTCCTCGATCAGGCCCATGCGGCGCTGCGAGGCCTCGTCGGTTTCCTTGCGCACGGCCTCGCGCTCGATCTTCAGCTGGATCATGCGGCGGTCGAGCTTGTCCATCACCTCGGGCTTGGAGTCGATCTCGATCTTGATCTTGGCCGCGGCCTCGTCGATCAGGTCAATGGCCTTGTCGGGCAGGAAGCGGTCGGTGATGTAGCGGTGGCTCAATTCGGCCGCGGCCACGATGGCCGGATCGGTGATCTCCACGCCATGGTGCACCTCGTACTTCTCCTGCAGGCCGCGCAGGATGGCGATGGTGGCCTCCACGCTCGGCTCGTCGACCAGCACCTTCTGGAAGCGGCGCTCGAGCGCGGCGTCCTTCTCGACGTACTTGCGGTATTCGTTCAGCGTGGTGGCGCCGATGCAGTGCAGTTCACCCCGCGCCAGCGCCGGCTTGAGCATGTTGCCGGCGTCGATGGCGCCCTCGGCCTTGCCCGCACCCACCATGGTGTGCAGTTCGTCGATGAACAGGATGATGCGGCCCTCGTCGGCGGCCACTTCCTTGAGCACGGCCTTCAGCCGCTCCTCGAACTCGCCGCGGTACTTGGCACCGGCCAGCAGGCCCGCCATGTCCAGCACCAGCACGCGCTTGTCCTTCAGCGTGTCGGGCACCTCGCCGGCCACGATGCGCTGGGCCAGGCCCTCGACGATGGCCGTCTTGCCGACGCCGGGCTCGCCGATCAGCACCGGGTTGTTCTTGGTGCGGCGCTGAAGCACCTGGATCGCGCGGCGGATCTCGTCGTCGCGGCCGATCACCGGGTCGAGCTTGCCCTGGCGGGCGCGTTCGGTGAGGTCGAGCGTGTACTTCTTCAGCGCTTCGCGCTGGCCTTCGGCCTCGGCCGAATCGACCTTCTGGCCGCCACGCACGGCGGCGATGGCCGCCTCGAGCGACTTGCGGGTGAGCCCATGGCCACGCACGATGCCGCCGATGTCGCTCTTGCTGTCGGCCAGCGCCAGCAGGAACATCTCGCTGGCGATGAACTGGTCACCGCGCTTGGTGGCCTCCTTGTCGGCGGCCTGCAGCAGTTGCACCAGGTCGCGCCCGGCCTGCACCTGCCCGCCGCCCTGCACGCTGGGCAGCGCGTTGTTGGCCGTCTCCATCGACACCTTGAGTGCCACGGTGTTGGCACCAGCCCGGTCGAGCAGGGCCTTCGGGCCGTCGGCCTGGTCGAGCATGGCCGCCAGCACATGGGACGGCTCGATGTAGGGGTTGTCGCGCGCCACGGCCAAGCTCTGGGCATCGCCCAGGGCCTGCTGGAAGGCGGTGGTGAATTTGTCCTGACGCATGGCAATGTCCTCCGGGTTGGTCGGGACATTGGGCGTCCGGCGCCGATATCAAGACCCGGGCCAGCGGCCGGGGATTGCGATGGCTCAAAGGCTGCAGACGGCGTCGGCGCACACCACCCGGGCTGGCGGGGTCGCCAGCGGCGCCGCACGCGGCGCGGCGCCGGTCTCCGACGCCAGCAGGCTGTCGAGCAGGGCATTCACCTCCTGTGGCATGAGCGGGAAACCCAGGTGGAAGCCCTGGCCCAGGTCGCAGCCCATCTCGCGCAACTGGGCCAGCTGGTCCGGGGTCTCGATGCCCTCGGCCACCACCGATTTGCCCAGCGAGTTGCCCAGTTGCACCACCGCACGCACCACCGCGGCTTCGCGGGCCGACTTGTGCAGGCCGTGCACGAACGAGCGGTCCACCTTCAGGCTGTCGATGGGCAGCATGGACAGGTGGCTCAGCGACGAGTAACCGGTGCCGAAATCGTCCACGCTCAGGCCCACGCCCAGCGAGCGCAGTTGCTCGAGCATCGGCAGCGCACTCTCGATCTGCTTCATCAGGATGTTCTCGGTGAGCTCGAGGGTCAGGTGCCGCGCGGCGACACCCGACTCCAGCAGCGCCTGCGACACACGCCCCACCAAGCCCGCGTGCGACAGGTCCTTGCCCGACACATTGACTTGGATCGTCAGCCCGTCGAAATGGGCGTCGCGGCCCTGCCAGGACTTCAACTGCCGGCAGGCCTGGGCCAGCACCATGTCGGTGAGCTGCAGGATCAGGCCGGCCTCTTCGGCGATCGGGATGAACACGTCGGGTCCGATGGGGCCCAGTGTCGGATGGCGCCAGCGTGCCAGGGCCTCGAATCCCGACAGGTGGCCGTCGCCCAGGGTGAAGAGCGGCTGATAGACCACGCCCAACTGCCCGGCCGCCAGCGCCACGCGCAGGTCGCCTTCGAGTTGCAGGCGGCGCGACACCTGGGCATGCAGGCTGGAATCGAACAGCGCGTAGCGGGCCTTGCCGGCGGCCTTGGCCTTGTACATGGCGATGTCGGCGTCGCGCAGCACGTCTTCTGTCGACGCGTAGCCGAAGCTGCTGCGGGTGATGCCGATGCTGGCGCTGGTGTTCAGCTCGGTGCCGGCCACCTGGAACGGCAGCCGCAGTGCAGCCAGCAGCCGTTCGGCCAGATGGATGACGTCGTCGTCGTGTTCGAGCTCGCGGGCCAGCACGGCGAACTCGTCACCGCCCAGCCGCGCCACGACGTCGTTGGGGCGCAGCTTCTCCGTCAGCCGACGGGCCACCTGCACCAGGAACTCGTCTCCGGCGTTGTGCCCGAGGCTGTCGTTGATGAGCTTGAAGCGGTCGAAGTCGAGGAACATCACGGCGAAGCGGCGGGCGGGATCATCGCGGGCGTCCTGCACCGCCGAGCTCAGGTGCTCGTGGAATCGGCGCCGGTTGGGCAGACCCGTCAAGGCGTCGTGGAAGGCAATGTGCTGCAGGCCCTCCTCGGCATCACGCCGGGCGGTGATGTCGTGCGCCTGCAGGATGAGGCACGGCGAGCTTGCCCCGATCTCGGAGAAGAGGCTGCCATGCGTGGCCACCCAGCGGGTGCTGCCGTCGCGGTGCAGGCAGCGAAGTTCGAGCGCGATGTCCTCGACCTGCCCCGCCTGCAGTTGCGCCAGCTCGGCGGTGAGCGCCGGCAGGTCGTCGGCACAGACCAGGTCGCGGATGTTGCGGTGGGCCAGGTCCTCGGCACTGCGGCCCAGCAGCTCGCGCATGGCCGTGTTGGTCTGCAGGATCTCGCCGCCGAACGACAGCAGCGACATGCCGATCGACGCGTGCGTGAAGGCGCTGTGGAAGCGGCGCTCGCTGGCCTCGAGCTCGCGCACGTGGCGCGCGGCGGCCAGGGCCTCGCGCTCGGCCGCCATGGCCGCGGCGACGCGCACCACCTCGTTCAATTCCTGCTGGCGGAAGACATAGTGCAGCGTGGCCACCAGCATGGCGATCACCGGCACCACCGCCATGAGCACGCCGAAGCCCGACTGGCGGTAGGTGATGAACAGCAAGGCCGACACCGCCGCGCTGCCGGCGGAGGCCACGCCCATCCAGCCGAACATCTCGCGCAGGTCGGCCAGCTTCAGCCGCAGGCCCTGCTTGAGGCGTGGCACCGAGGTGACCAGCAGACCGTTGACCAGGTAGTTCAACAGGGCAGCGGACATGGTGCCCACGATGATCAATCCATCATTGGTGAGACCCTGGCGTTGCATCGCGACAAGCGCGGTTTCCAGCAGGGTACCGGCCACCAGCATCGCCAGTGCCGCCGCCGCGGGGCTGACCAGCCGGCTGGTCCAGCGCTTGGACGTGCGGAACGACCCCACGGCACCCTCGGCCGCGGCCGCCACCGTGGCCGCCGCCGTGCCCTGCATCAGCAGCAGCAGGAAGACGAAGATCTCGCCGACCGCGAACGAATGCTTGGCGTGCGAGACGCGCACCGGAAAGATGGCCGCCAGCATGGTCAACGCCACCCCGGCCAGCACCTGCAACCAAGCCGAGGCCGACAGGTCGGACAGGCTGACCATCGAATGCGCCAGCGCCGCGCCGCCCGCCAGCGTGACCGACCACCAGTAGCGCCTGGCGCCGGGGTTGTAGTCGGGCATCAGCGCCAGATGCAGGCG
This sequence comes from Ideonella sp. A 288, assembly GCF_002198735.1. GTDB lineage: Bacteria > Pseudomonadota > Gammaproteobacteria > Burkholderiales > Burkholderiaceae_C > Pseudaquabacterium. Next base: position 115,140 of record NZ_MWLO01000128.1, on the reverse strand, counting down.
CACGCCCCACCCTGGGGGCGAGGCTGGGGACGTGGGTGGGAACTCGGGTGGTGTCACGGAGGTGCCGTCGGCTGGCACGAAGGCACCGGCCTGATCGGGTTATCGGCCGTGATCACTCGCCATAAAGGGCGCCGGACGTCTTGAATCCGCTCGCCGTGGCAGCGGTCTCGCTGAGCACGAGGCCTTCGCTCAGCACCAGGCCCTCGCTCAGCACCAGCCCTTCGCTGAGCACCAGCCCTTCACTCAGCACCAGGCCTTCGCTGAGCACCAGCCCTTCGCTCAGCACCAGCCCTTCGCTCAGCACCAGACCCTGCGACAGCGAAGTGCCACTGCCGGAGACCAGCCAGGCGCTCAGCGTCGGCGTGAGGGTGAAGATGCCCGTCTTGCCCAACAATGAACTCGCGCCCACCAGCCCGTCGGCCAGCAGGACACCGCTGCTCAGCAGGGGGATGTTGGCGAGATAGTCCTGGTACACGAACATCGGGAAGGTGTTGGCCGGGATGCCGATGCCGGTCCACCACTGCGGCGTGCCGCGAATCACATAGCCGCCGACCCAGGTGATGCGCGGATCCCAGATCGGCTGGTAGGCGGTGAAGAGCTTGTCACCGGTGGCGATGTGGTTGCCGCCGACGAAGGCGATGCGCGACCAGTTGAAGGTCTGGCCGCCGATGGTCGACGAGCGCGTGGGCATCGACTTGCCGCTGGCCAGCAGCGTCGCACCGGTGGCGATGGTGCCGGCCTGCACGACGCTGGCCAGGTCGGTGCGCAAGGCCTTGGCCAGGCGGACGGCACCTTCCAGATTGAGGTGTCCTGCCCCCTGCTGCAGCAGGTTCTGGCCTGCCAGCGGCTGAGCGGTGTATTGCAGGATGGCCTTGATCAGCGGTGGCGTCAGGCCCGGGTTGGCCTGCAGCAGCACGGCAGCGGCGCCTGCCACGGCGGGTGCAGCGACCGAGGTGCCACTGAGCATCATCAGGCGTTGCGCATGGGCGGTCGGGCTGGGCACGGCCGTCTCCAGCGCCGGAACGAGCGCGGCCAGAGAGTTCCTGCTCGTCGTACCCACCGTGGCCGGGGTGGCGCTGGCGCCGACCACCTTGTTGCCGGGGGCGACGAGGTCGGGCTTCATCACGTTGTCGGGCCAGCGGGTGTTGGTGGCGGTGTCGACCCAGCCGCTGCGGGTCGGGCCACGCGAGCTGAAGTTGGTGACCTTGTCGTCGCTTCGCGCCGTGGTGGCCTGGAAGTTGACCGCGCCCACCGTGATGGCCGAGGGCTCGTTGCCCGGCGCACCGATCGCACCGTAGACCTCCTTGCCCGCGAGGTTGAGGCCGAAGTTGCCTGCCGCCACCACCACGGTGATGCCCATGGCCGTGGCCACGCGCACGGCGTCGCACAGGGGATCGCCGTCGTAGCTGTCGGTGGACTGCGCCGCCAGGCTGATGTTCATCACGCGGATGTTGTACTCCTTGGCGTGGTACATCACCCAGTAGATGCCTTCGAGCGCGTCGCTGACATTCCCGATGCCCAGCGAGTTGAGCACCTTGACGTCGTACAGGTTGGCGTTGGGCGCCACGCCGGTGGAGTCGGGCGTCTGGTAGAAACCGCGACCGGCGGCCACCGACGCCACATGCGTGCCGTGACCGTAGGGGTCTTGCGTCACCGCGCTGTCGGCGGCCACCTGGCTTTCATAGGCGGCCAGTTCGGCGCTGCCGGGCTGCAACGAGATCGACGCGCCCCAGGGGCTGCCCCAGTCCGAGGTGACGGTGTTCAGCATCGTGACGTTTCGCTTGACACGCGTCACACCTGCAGCGTTGGCCAGGCTCTTGTGCGCCTTCATCACGCCCGAGTCGAGGATGGCGATGCCCACGCCGGTACCGTCGAGACCAGAGTAGACCGTGTTGCTGCTGTAGGTTCGCACACCCGTGGCGTTGGCCCCGAGGATGGTCTCGACAGTGCTGGCCGTGCTGCGGGTTTCGCGGTTCGGCGAGATGCTCTTGACATCCGCGTGGCGGGACAGCGCCGTCACCTTGCTGGCCGGCAGCGTCACCGTCAAGGTCTTGAACACCGAGTGCACCACTTGCACCGTGCCGCCCTGGCGCTTCACTTCGTCGCGCAGGCTGGTCATCTGCGCATCGGGCGAATCGCTCTTCACGAGCAACTGCACCGTCGGCACCCCGCCCACATCTCTGGCCCAACGGGGTTTCTTGAGTTTGGGGGCCTTGAGCTCGTCGTCGAGGTCACGCGCGATATGACCGCGACGCTCCACCAGCCTCTCGGCCTTGGTCTTGTCCTTGGACCCGGCCTGCACGTCGATCGGCGCCAGCGCACCGATCAGGCCACTCACCGACATCAGGCTCGCCAGCGCTGCGGGCAACACGCGGCGGTGGAGACAAGTGATCAGCGCATTCATTGCAATCCCTTCGTGGCGTCGCGCCGGACCTCGGCTGCAACATCTTGTGACACGAAATGATACTAATGATTCAGCGCGCGAATCGCCCCACAAATCAAGGCTTCAATCCGAAAGCGTGGGTATTTCACAGACCCGGTTGTCGGGTATGAGCTCTGCACGGATGCACCGCCCTCGTCAGGCCATATCGGCACGCACCCGACAGACTTGAGAGCGATGCAGGTGCAACCGGACGTACCGTGCCTCGTCGCGTACCTGCCGCTGGTGAACCTCGGCACCCCGGGGCCTTGCCACGCAGCCGCGCGGCGACCTGGCGCCGCCGTTACAAGTCTGTACTAAAGTTCCGCAAGGCCGTGCCGATAATGGACCGAATGAGGGTTTGAATTACCCTTATCCAAAGCACTGAATGGCAGTATCACGGGCCCGCGGGCCGCGTGAATTATGAGCGCTGCCAAATTCAACTGGACAGGGTTGAACCCCCTATTCCGGGCCCACCGAAAAACTGCTGACCACAGAATGCCGCTGCATCACGGGAGTACATGCATGAGACATTTCACGGAGCGCTTGGCGTCGACCACAGGCACGCGGCTGTTGGCCGCCCTGCTCGCGAGTCTGGCGCTGGCCATCAGCGGGTTCTTGCCCTCAAGTGCGGCAGCGGCCGCCACGGCCAAGGTGTCCAAGGATCTGGGCGACGCCGTCGAACGCGGCGGCGCCGGCCCCGGCAATGCGTGGCTCGAGACAAATACTGCGGCGCCTGCCGTGCTGGCCGTGGTCGTGAGCAACAGCAGCGACCCCGAGATGGCTGACCTTCGCGCGGCCATCCTGGCCCAGGGCGGCTCGGTGTTCATGCGCTTCTATTCGGTCAGGGCGCTGTCGGTGATGCTACCGCTGCACAAGGTGGCGGCCATTGCGGCGCGCGCCGACGTGACCAGCATCTCGCCCAACCGCGTCACCGCGCGCACGGCCAGCCTGCTGGAATCCGCGACCGGCACGGTCGGCGGCACGGGTTCCGGCCCGCGCAACTATTCCCCCACGGGTTACCTGGGCCTCGACGGCCGCGGCGTCGGCATCGCGGTACTCGATTCCGGCATTTCGCGCTCCCACGAGGCGTTCAAGTCAGGCGACGGGACCACGACCCGGGTCGCTCACTCGGCCAACCTGCTGGCAGTGGGCGCATTCACATCGGGTGCGATCGGCACCGCCAGCCGACTCAATCGGGTCATCTACAAGGACAAGGCCTGGGCCAGGCTGTCGGGCCTGGACGTCTCCAGTTCCCTTGCGCCCGGGAGCAGTGGTCGCAACGCCTTCGAGCGTGCGATCGACAACCGCGCCGGGTCCACGCAGGACGTCTATGGACACGGCACCCACGTGGCCAGCGTGGCCGCGGGCCGCGGCTGGTTTCGCACGCCCGACGCCACCGGCGTGGCCCCGGACGCCCGGCTGTACGACGTGAAAGTGCTCGACGACAGCGGCACCGGACAGCTGAGCGACGCGCTGGCCGGCATCGATTGGGTGCTGTACCACGCCAGGGAACACAACATCCGGGTGATCAACCTCAGCCTGGCCGCCAATTCCACCGAAAGCTTCCTCACCGATCCGCTGTGCCGCGCCGTGCGCGCAGCGGCTGCCGCAGGCATCACCGTGGTGGTGGCAGCGGGCAATTTCGGCAAGGACGCAAACGGTACCGAAACCTACGGTTCCATCTCGTCGCCCGGCAACGACCCCACCGTGATCACCGTGGGGGCGGCCAACCCCCTGGGCACCGTCTCGCGCAACGACGATGTCGTCAACGGCTTCAGCTCGCGCGGACCGACCCGCGGCGGCGTCGTCGATGCACTGGGCGTGCGCCGGCCCGACAACCTGCTCAAGCCCGATCTGGTGGCGCCTGGCAACAAGGTGCTGGGGGCTGCCGCGTCGTTGGCCAACTCGCTCGACACCTTGGCCGCCCGCCATGCCGACCTGGTGTCCGGGCTGGGCGGTGCGACGCAGAAGTCTGGCCAGGCGCTGAAGTACCTGTCGGGCACGTCGGTGGCCGCCCCGGTGGTGTCCGGCGCCGTGGCCCTGATGCTCCAGGCCAACCCAGGCCTGACGCCCCCGCTCATCAAGGCCATCCTGCAGTACACCGCCCAGCCTTTGCCCGGCGCCAACCTGCTGCAGCAGGGCGCCGGCCTGCTGAATGTCGATGGCGCGGTCACCGTGGCTGGCCTGCTGCGCACCGACCTGTCCAGCGCGATGGCCGCTGGCGCAATCGCCGGCAACGCGTCCTTGCTGGCCCCCGGCAAGTCGTGGCCCGTCAGTCAGGCCTCGACCCTGAACGGCATCCCCGCGCCGTGGAGCCGCCTGGTGACGGCGGGCGGCAGCCACCTGCTCAGTGGCCCCGCCCTGATGACACGCCACCAACCGATGTACGACCCGCGCGTGTGGTGGGTTCGAGGCACCGGCGGTCGCTCGACCGTGACCTACTGGCCTGCCGCGGTCGGCGTGGCCGCCAACACCCACATCCGGTCGGTGACCGAAGTGCCGCTCGCAACCCAGGCGCTGGTCGCACCCGGCGTGGTGCTGGCCGACACGCTGGCCGGCATCACCTCGTGGGTTGGGCGCACCGGCGCCTTCATGACCGTGCAGACCCTGGCCGCCTGGCTGGCCGTGGGCAGCGGCATCACCATGGCCGAAGGCATCACGATGGCCGAAGGCATCACCATGGCCGAGGGCATCACCATGGCCGAAGGCATCACGATGGCCGAGGGCATCACCATGGCCGAAGGCATCACAATGGCCGAGGGCATCACCATGGCCGAGGGCATCACGATGGCCGAGGGCATCACGATGGCCGAAAAGGTCGCGCTCGGCGAACCCTGATCCACACTGGCCGGCCGCCGAGCACCGGCCGGATGACCCCACAATGCCCGATTCGGCAGGTGCCCCCAGGCCGCCCGAGCCGCCGCCCGGCGCGGTTCGGCGGCTGCATGCGGCGCTGATGCCCGACTACAACCGCCCTGCCGCCGTCTACTGGTGGTCGATGGTGCTGCTGGGCACGGCGGCCTGTGCACGGTCGCTGTGGGAAGTGTCGGCACTGTCCGAGGTCGAGTTGCTGCAACTGGCCGGTGGCGTGCTGCTGGCGATGGTGATGGCCCTGTTCCCGCTGAAGATCCCGCGGACAAACCAGGTCTTCACGATCGGCGATCTGTTCATCTTTCTGCTGCTGCTCTCGCTGGGTGCCGGAGCCGCCTGCCTGGCGGCCTCGCTGGAGGCGCTGGTCTCGGCCTGGCGAAGCTCGCGGCGCTGGACCACCCGGCTCGGCAGCGCCTCGATTGCCGCGGTCTCGATGTTCGTCTGCGGCCATGCGTTGCAGTGGGCGTCGGCCAGCCTGGCACTGGACAGCTCGCGCCAATCGGCCGGCCTGGTGCTGGCGGCCATGGTGTTCGGGGTGCTGTACTTCGCGTGCAATGCCTTGCTGATGTCCACCGTCGCGCGGCTCAAGCGCAGCCAGTCGCTGCGGTGGTCCGACTTCATCAGCATCTTCGGCTGGGTGGCCAGCGCCAGCGCAGGCTCGGCCGCGGCCGCGGCGCTGCTGCACATCACCCAGCGGCAGGCGGGCCTGAGCGTGATGCTGCCGCTGATCCCGATCATTGCCCTGCTGCTGACCACCCTGCACTTCTTCTCACGCCAGCAGGAAGCCGACGAAGCCGCGCAGCGTGCCGCCGCCAAGGCGCTGGAGCACGAGGCCGAACTGGCCGCCAGCCAGGCCCGGCAGCGCGAGGCCGAACTGGCCGCCCAGCACCTGCGCGACCTGGAGACCTCGGAACGCCGCTTCCACAGCGCCTTCACGCACGCGTCGATCGGCATGGCGCTGGTGTCGCTGGACGGCGCCATCCACCAGGTCAACCCGGCGCTGCGCGCGCTGCTGGGCTGCCAGGACCTGAACCTGCAAGGCCGGCGCTTTGGCGACTTCGTGGGCGCAGCCGACCTGCAGCGCCTGGACGCCACGCTGGCCTTGGTGGCCGATGGCCAGGGCGACATGTTGCCGGTGGAGTTCTGCTGTCGCCGCACCGACGGCGCCGAGGTGTGGGCCAGCATCAGCTGCAGCCTGTTTTCGGAGCCGGATGCCGCCGGGCCGAGCCTGATCCTACAAATCCAGGACATCACGGCGCGCCGCCGCGCCGAGGCCGAGTTGCAGCACCGGGCGTTCCACGACAAGCTCACCGGCCTGCCCAACCGCGAGTGCTTTCACGATGCGCTGACGCTGGCCATCGCCCGCAGCGACGCCGGCCCTGGCCGCTCCTTCGCAGTGCTGTTCCTCGACTTCGACCGCTTCAAGCTGATCAACGACAGCAAAGGCCACACCACCGGCGACGAGTTCCTGGTGCAGGCCTCGCGCCGCCTGGCGCGCTGCCTGCGCAAGGGCGACCTGCTGGCCCGGCTAGGCGGTGACGAGTTCGCCATCCTGGCCACCGGCCTGACCAGCGACCAGGATGCGGTGGATGTGGCCGAACGCGTGCTCGAAGCCCTGCGCACGCCGCTGCGCCTGAGCACGATGGAGATCACCGCCACGGCCAGCCTGGGCATCACCTTCAGCTCGATCGGCTACTCGCGGCCGGAGGACATGCTGCGCGACGCCGACATCGCCATGTACCGCGCCAAGAACGAGGGCAAGGCACGCTACGCCCTGTTCGACGTGCGCCTGCACACCGAGCTGGCCCAGCGCGTGCGGCTCGAAGGCGACCTGCGGCAGATCCTGCTGGCCGACCAGGGCCTGGCCATCGCCTACCAGCCGATGCACGACCTGCACACTGGCAAGCTGATCGGCTTCGAGGCCCTGAGCCGCTGGACCCACCCTGAACTGGGCCCGGTCAGCCCGGCCATCTTCATCCCGATCGCCGAGGAATCCGGCCTCATCACCCGCCTGACCGATGGCCTGATCCTGCAGGCCTGCCGACAGTTGCGCCTGTGGCATGACAGCGACCCCGCCTTCGCCGCCCTGACCGTGCACGTCAACGTGGCCGCCCGCGACGTGGCCGACTCCGGCTTCGTCACCCGGGTCGGGCAGGCGCTGCTGTCCACCGGGCTGCAGCCCCGGCACCTGGTGATCGAACTCACCGAGAACATCCTGATGGCCCAGCTTTCCGCCGCCATGGGCACGCTCACGGCCTTGCGCACGCTGGGTGTGGGCCTGAGCGTCGACGACTTCGGCACCGGCTACTCGTCGCTCAGCCACCTGTCGACGCTGCCGATCGACAGCCTGAAGATCGACATGTCCTTCGTGCGTCACCTGCGCGTCGGCAGCAAGGAGGCGGCCGTCATCCGCGCCATCGTGCTGCTGGGCACCTCGCTGGGCAAGGACGTGATCGCCGAAGGCATCGAGACCCAGGCGCAGATGGAACTGCTGCGCGACCTGGGCTGCGGCAACGGCCAGGGTTACCACCTGTCGCGTCCGCTGCCGCCCGAGGGCATCGACAAGCTGCTGAAGGGCCACCGAGCAGACACCGACCGGCTGCCCGCGCTGTCCATCCTGCCGAGGCCGCCCTTGGTGCACTGACCGGCGCGGCATGCCGGCAGGGCGCGGTCATCGCCCGCACCGGGGCGGCGCCAGGTCAGTCGATGACCTCGTCCTGCTCATCGGGCTGGTACAGGCACTCGCGACCCAGCCGGTCCAGGCACAGCTCGGCCGTCCAGGGCAGCATCAGCGAGCCGCAGCGAGAGTCGCGGTACAGGCGCTCGAGCGGCAGCGACTTCAGCAAGGCCTGCCCGCCGCAGGTGCGGACGGCCAGGCGGCAAATGTCGTTGGCGCCTTCCATGATGCTGTGGTGCGCGGCGAACAGGCGCATGCGGGTGTCGGTGTCGGGGTCGATGCGCGCGTCGCGCGCCACCTGCAGCATCAATGCGCGGGCGGCCTCCAGGCGGATGCGCATCTCGGCCACCGCATGCTGCTTGGTCGGGTACATGCGCCGCTTGACGGCCGGCATGCCCGGCACCTCGGCGCGCAGGTAGCGCACGGTGAAGTCGTAGGCGGCCTGCGCCACGCCCAGGTAGGTGGGCGACAGCGTGGCAAACATGTGGGGGAAGCGGCTGGCCGCCTGCGCGTAAAGGCCCTCGGGCATCAGGCGCGCATCCTCCGGGACGAACACGTCGGTGAACTCCAGGTTGCGGCTCACCGTGCCGCGCATGCCCAGCGGGTCCCAGTCGCCCTGCACGGTCAGCCCGGGCGCATCGGCCGGCACGGCCAGGTACATCGCGTCGTCGCGCGTGCCGCCTTCGGCATGGCCAGGCAGGTCCAGCGTGCACAGCACGCCGTAGTAGTCGGCCACGCCGGCCAGCGACGCGAAGATCTTGCGGCCGTTGACCACGTAGCCCCCGTCGGTCTTGCGGGCCACAGTGCCCCAGGGCGCCACCCCCGCGGCGGCCGCGCCGCCTTCCGAGAACGGCTGGGCGTACAGCCGCCCTTCGGCCACCATGCGCCGGAAGTGCAGGCTGCGCTTGCGATCGTGGTCGGCGCGCTGGTCGACGCTCATGTCCAGTGCGTCGGCGATCTCGCCGGCCCACAGACTGGCCGCCACGTGCATGTTGAAGCTCAGCGCCGTGGCGCCGCACCAGCGCCCCATCTCGGCCGACACCAGCAGGTAGGTGGCGTAGTCGGCGCCGAGGCCCCCCTGTGCGCGCGGCACGCAGATGCCGAGCAGCCCCGCGGCACGCAGGTCCTCGCGGTTCTGCACCGGAAAGCTGGCCTCGCGGTCGTGGCGCACCGCGCGCTCGGCGAAGCGCGGGCCCAGCTGGGCGACGCGGTCGATCAGCTCGCGCTGCATCGGTGTCAGCAGTGCCGCATTGCCAGCGATGTGGGACGGCCGGTAGCCGGTGGCGACGACGGGATCGGTCATGGCGACTCCTCGCAGGCTCGGGTCGTGGGCGTTGCGGCGCCGAGGCGGCCGACCGTCACAGCACCTCGCCGAGCATCCGGTAATGGCCGCCCTGGAACAGCAGCGGCGCCACCGCCAGGTCGGCCACCCGCACCACCCGGCCGATGAACAGCACATGGTCGCCGGCCTCGTGCGACCGCTCGGTGCGGCACTCGAACACCGCGGCGCAGCCGGCCAGCACCGGCGCCCCGCCCTGCCCCGCGCCCCAGGCGCCGTGGGCAAACTTGTCGGTCACCGGCGATGCGAAGCGCCGCGACAGGTCGACCTGCGTCTCGGCCAGCACATTGACCGCAAAGTGGGTGGCCTGGCCGAAGGCCGCCAGGCTGGGGCTGCTGGCCCGCAGCGACCACAGCACCAGCGGCGGGTCGAGCGACAGCGCGCCGAAGGAATTGGCCGTCAAGCCCACCGGCCGGCCGGCGGCATCGCGGCAGGTGATGATGGTCACGCCTGTGGCAAAGCGGCCCAGCGTCGTGCGCAGGGCCCGGGCCGCTTCGGCCGGCTCGGCGGTCTGCAGGTCGATCGAGCGGTCGTTCATGCGACCCGCAGCACCGCGCGCGCCACGTGGTAGCCCAGCGCCGTGCAGGCCAGTGCGCCCAGAAGATGCGCGCCGCTGTGCAGCAGTGCCAGGCCCCAGTCGCCGCGCTGGATCAGGCCCAGCGATTCGGCCGAGAAGGCCGAGAAGGTGGTGAAGCCACCGAGCACACCGGTGACAAGGAAGAGCCGCTGCACCTCGTGCGGCGAGCGCTGGAACCACACCATGGCCACGCCGATCAGCGCGCCGCCCAGGCAGTTGACCAGCAATGTGCCGAGCGGAAAGCCACCCCACCGCGGGTTGAGCGCCAGCCCGGTCATCCAGCGGGCCAATGCGCCGAGGCCGGCCCCCACCGCCACGGCGACCGCCTGGGTCGCGGTGACAGCCGCACTCACTGAACCGCCCTCGGCCTGGCGCGCGTCGGCCTTCGCGCTGCGTGGCAGCCCGACGACCTCATGCCGGCCCGGCCGATCGCTCGACAGCGTTGCCGGCCGTGAGGCCCCAGCGGGCCAGCGCGCGGTCGTCGGCCACGCGGGCATCGACCCAGTGCGCGCCATGGGGCGTCGTCTCCTTCTTCCAGAACGGGGCCTGCGTCTTGAGGTAGTCCATCAGGAACTCGCAGCCCTGGAATGCGTCGCCACGGTGCGACGAACTCACCGCGACCAGCACGATCTGGTCGCCCGGCTGAAGCACGCCGACGCGGTGGATCACACGCGCGCCGCGCAGCGCGAAGCGCCGGCAGGCCTCGTCGATCATCGCCTCGATCGAGCGCTCGGTCATGCCGGGGTAATGCTCCAGTTCCATCGCGCTGACGGCCGCGGCACCGGACTCGGCGCTGTGGCGGTCTCGCACGGTGCCGATGAAGCTGGCCACCGCGCCCACGCCGCCATCGCCGGCCCGCAAGGCGGCCACTTCGGTGGACAGATCGAAATCCTGGGTCTGGATGCTGACGCGGCTCATGGCTGAAATTGTCTCTCAAGCCCACGCCGACCCGGCCCCGTGTTTCCTTGCCCCTTTTGGTGGCGGGTCGGGTGCGGTCGCGGGGCCCGTCGCCCTCACCGCTAGAATCGATCGCATGTTCACGGCACCCCACCTGCGCGCCACCGGTCACCTGCCGGGCACCGCGCATGGGGCCGTGAAATCGAAAAAGCAGCCGCTCGTCTGACCGGGGCAGCTGTTCCGTCGGACGAGCGACGGAACCGCTGCAAAAGGCTCCCCAGGCACGCCGTCCCGGCTGCCACACCCCCGACGCAAGCTCCGCCGCCCGCCCGACCGGTTCTTCCACACGGTCGCATGCAGGAGTGTTTGTCATGGTGGAGTTTTCCGGCGTCTGGGTTCCCCTGGTCACGCCCTTTCGAGACGACAGGCCGGACCTTCCGGCCTTGCAGCGCTTCGTGGCGCACCTGGCCTCGCAGGGCATCGCCGGCTTCGTCGCCTGCGGCAGCACTGGCGAGGCCGCGATGCTGGACGAGGCCGAGCAGGAGGCCGTGCTGGCCGCCACGCTGCAGGCCGCCGCCGGCAAGCCGGTGCTGATGGGGCTGTCGGGCGTGCGGCCCGCGGCGGTGGCGCGACGCGCCGAGGCACTCGCCCGTGCGCACGCGCTGGCGGGCTTCCTGTTGCCGCCGCCCAGCTACGTGAAGCCGTCGCAGGCCGGGCTGCAGCGCTTCTTCGAGGCGGTGGCCGACGCCTCGCCGGTGCCGATCGTCGCCTACGACATCCCGGCGCGCACCGGCGTGCGCATCGCCCGGCCACGCTGGCGGCGCTGGCCGCCCACCCGCGCATCCGCGCGGTGAAGGACTGCAGCGCCGATGCCGGTGCCGCCGAAGCCCTGCTGGCCGATGGCCGCCTGGCGCTGCTGGGCGGCAACGACGACGAGATGTTCGATCAGCTGGCGCGTGGTGCGAGCGGGGTGATCGCGGCCTCGTCGCAGGTGCGCACTGCCGACTTCGTGCGCCTGGTCGACGGCCTGCGCGCTGGCCGCCTGTCGGAAGCGCGCCGGCTGTGGCGCGAGCTGCTGCCGCTGACCCGCGCCCTCTTCGCCGAGCCCAACCCGGTGGTGATCAAGGGCGTGCTGGCGCGCCAGGGCTGGATGGGCGACGGGTGCCGGGCACCGATGCTGCCGGCCTCGCGCGACAGTGTCGAGCGGGCCTGGGCGTTGATCGAACGCGGCGCCGGACGGACGCCGGGCGAGCTCAGCCGCCGGTGACCGGCGGGAAGAAGGCCACCTCGGCGCCGTCGCGCACCGGGGTGGTTTCGTCCTGCATCACCTGGTCGAGCGCGCAGCGCAGCGCGCGGCCGCGCGCCAGTGCCTCGGCATGGCGGCCGCCGCGGGCGATCAGCGCTTCGCGCAGTTGCCCGAGCGTGGCGCCGGGTTCGATGGTCACGGATTCGCCCGGGCCCAGGGCCTCGCGCAGCGAGGCGAAGTAGCGCACTTGCACGGCCATGGCGTTTCAGGCTCCGATGAGCGACGACAGCAACAGCAGGCGCACCGTGTCGCCACGAGCGATGACCTGCTGGCCGGGGTTGTCGACGAGGCCGTCGGCCCACACGGCCGAGGTCAGCACGCCCGAGCTCTGGTTGGGGAACAGTTCGACGCCCCCCGCCGCATTGAAGCGGGCGCGCAGGAACTCGCGCCGCTTGTCCGGCCGCGGCAGGTCGAAATCGGCGCGCACCTGCACCGCGGGCGGCACCGCCTGAGCGCAGCCCTGCAGCGCGCGCAGCACGGGCGCCACCAGCAGCAGGAAGGTCACGAAGCTCGACACCGGGTTGCCCGGCAGGCCCATGAACAACGCCTCCGTCTCGCCATCGCCGCGACGCACGGCGCCGAAGGCCAGCGGCTTGCCGGGCTTCATCAGCACCTGCCAGTCCTCGAGCCAACCCTCGGCCTTGACGGCGGGCTTCAGGTGGTCTTCCTCGCCCACCGACACGCCGCCGGACGTGAGGATGAGGTCGTTGCCCACCGCCGCGCGCTGCAGCGCATCGCGCGTGGCGTCGAGCCGGTCGGGCACGATGCCCAGGTCCTGCACCTCGCAGCCGGCGGCCTGCAGCAGGCCGCGCAGCGTGAAGCGGTTGCTGTTGTAGATGGCGCCGGGCTTCAGCGACTCGCCGGGCATCACCAGTTCGTCGCCGGTGGAAAACAGCGCTACGCGCGGGCGGCGGCGCACCGTGAGGCGCGAGGCCCCCACCGACGCCGCCAGGCCCAGCGCCTGAGGTGTCATCCGCGCACCCGGCAACAGCACCTCTGCGTCGTGCTGCACGTCTTCGCCACGGCGGCGTATCCACTGGCCGGCCACCAGCACCGTGCCGACACGCACCTGGCCCAGGCCCTCGCCGGGCAGCGCCTCGCACAACTCCTGCATCACCACGGCGTCGGCGCCGGCCGGCACCTGCGCCCCGGTGAAGATGCGCGCCGCCGTGCCGGGCTGCAGCGGCTGGCCCACCACGCCTGCCGGGATGCGTTGGCTCACCGCCAGCACCTGCCCGGCCGCCGGCACGTCGGCCGCGCGCATCGCATAGCCGTCCATCGAGGTGTTGTCCGCCGGCGGCACGTCGAGCGCCGAGCGCACCGGCCTGGCCAGCACGCGGCCGAGCGCGTCGAAGGTGTCGACCTTCTCGGTCTCGGCGATCAGCCGGTCTTGCGCCACCGCCAGCACGCGCTGCAGCACCTCGTCCAAGGTCAACAGGGTGGGACGCGCATCAGCCATGGTGATCCGGGTTGTAGTCGAAGCGATCGGTGTGCTCGATCAGGTAGGTGGCCAGCGCCGGCGCGTCGTCCAGGTCGAACACCGGCCGCTGGGTGGCGACAGGCAGCGACGATGCCGCATCGGTGGCCACGGCGAAGACGAAAGGGTCTTCCGGGTACAGCGGCACCTCGCCCAGCACGGCGCGCCAGACCTCCACCTTGGGCAGGTCGGCATGCTTGAACCCCTCGACCAGCACCCAGTCGCACTCGACCATCTCGGCCAGCAACTGGTGCACCGTGGGCTGGCCCATGACCTCGTACTCGCGCATCTTGGCCAGGCGATGGCCCGACGCGATCAGCACCTCGAAGGCGCCCGCCTGCCGGTGGCGCCAGGTGTCCTTGCCGGGGTGGTCGATGTCGAAGGTCTTGTGCGCGTGCTTGATCACCGACACGCGCAGGCCGCGGCCCTTCAATTCGCCGATCAGGCGCTCGACCAGCGTGGTCTTGCCGACGCCTGAGGGGCCGCAGAAGCACACGACGTTCATGCGCGGCAATGCTCGTCGATGTAGTCCTTGACGCGCTGCGCATCCACCGGCATCACGACGAAGCGCTTGGGCAGCGACTCGATGCCCTCCAGCGCGGCCGGCCGGGTGGGTGCGCGGCCCAGCGCCTCTTCGATCGTGGCGGCGAACTTGGCCGGCAGCGCCGTCTCGAGCACCACCATCGGCGTGCCCGGCCTCATGTGCTCGCGACCCACCTTCAGGCCATCGGCCGTGTGCGTGTCGATCATGTCCTGGTGGCGCTGCCAGGTGTCACGGATGGTCGCCAGCCGGTCGGCGTGCGTGCTCTTGCCCGAGACGAAGCCGAAGCGGGCGATGCGCGCGTGCTCGTCGGCCGTCAGCGTGAAGCCGCCGTCGCGCGCCAGGCCGGCACCGAACAGCGCCGACACCCGCGCGCCATCGCGGCCCAGCAGGTCGAACACGAAGCGCTCGAAGTTGCTGGCCTTGCTGATGTCCATCGACGGGCTGGACGTTTCCCAGGTCTCGGCGCTAGCGCGCACGCGGTAGGTGCCGGTGCGGAAGAACTCGTCGAGCACGTCGTTCTCGTTGGTGGCCACCACCAGCTGCTCGATCGGCAGGCCCATCATGCGCGCCACGTGGCCGGCGCACACGTTGCCGAAGTTGCCCGACGGCACCGCGAAGCTCACCTTCTGGTCGTTGGCGCAAGTCACCTGGAAGTAACCCGCAAAGTAGTACACCACCTGCGCCAGCAGCCGCGCCCAGTTGATCGAGTTGACGGTGCCGATCTTGTGCCGGCGCTTGAACTCGAGGTCGTTGCTGACGGCCTTGACGATGTCCTGGCAATCGTCGAACACGCCCTCGACGGTGATGTTGTGGATGTTGGCGTCGGGCAGGCTGAACATCTGCGCCTGCTGGAACGGGCTCATGCGGCCGTGCGGCGACAACATGAACACGCGCACGCCCTTCTTGCCGCGCATAGCGTACTCGGCCGCGCTGCCGGTGTCGCCCGAGGTGGCGCCCAGGATGTTCAGCTCCTCGCCGCGGCGCGCCAGCTCGTATTCGAACAGCTGGCCCAGCAACTGCATCGCCATGTCCTTGAAGGCCAGCGTCGGGCCGTTGGACAGGGCTTCGATGAAGAGGCCGTCTTCGAGCTTGCGCACTGGCACGATGGTGTCGGTGCCGTAGGTGGCCTTGGTGTAGGTGCGCTCGACCAGCGCCTTCAGGTCGGCTGGCGGGATGTCGTCGATGAACATCGACAGGATCTCGAAGGCCAGCTGCGCATACGACAGGCCGCGCCAGCGCGTCAGCGTGGCATCGTCGATCTTGGGGTAGTGCGTCGGCAGGTACAGCCCGCCGTCGGGCGCCAGGCCCTCGAGCAGGATCTCGCAGAAATGGCGCTCGGTCTGGTCGCCGCGGGTGGTGATGTAGTTCACGGTGCAGTCGGGTTAGGGGATGGTTGATTGTCGCCTGGGTGAGAGGTTGACAAGGCGGCCAGCGCCTGACGGTAGCGTTCGACGTTGGGGTGGGTGGCTGCCAACCGCTCGTAAATGGCGTGCGCTTCACCGATGAGAGCATTGCCGTCTACGCCGGGCAGTTCGGCGTTGCGAACCAACGCGACTGCCAGATCGTCCAGCGCCTCCGGCGTGCTACCCAGGCGTTCGACCAACTGACGGCGAATCTCCAGACTCTCTCGGAAAGCTCTTTCCGCTTGTGCCCAGTCGCCTTGCGCTCTCGCCACCTGTCCCACACCATCCAAATACACTGACACATCACGCAGCGCTTCCGGCGTACCACCCAGGCGTTCGACCAGCTGTCGGCTGATCGCGAGGCTCTCCTGGCAGGCATCTTCCGCTTTAGCCCAGTCACCTTGCGCTATCGCCACCTGGCCTAGGTTGTTCAGCGACACCGACATGTCACGCAGCGCTTCCGGCGTGTCTCCTAAGCGCTCGCCCAAATGACGGCGAATTTCCAAACTCTCACGGTACGCGTCTTCCGCTTTCGCCCAGTCGCCTTGCGCTCTCACCACCTCGGCCACATTGTCCAATGACACCGACACATCGCGCAGTGCTGCCGGCGTGCCGCCCAGGCGTTCGACCAATTGACGGCGAATCTCCAGGCTCTCACGGTAAGCGCTTTCCGCGTTCGCCCAGCTCCCTTGTGCTCGCGCCACTTGACCGACGTTATTCAACGACACCGACACGTCGCGCAGCGCTTCCGGCGTGCCACCTAGGCGTTCAGCCAACTGACGGAAGACCTCAAGGCTCTCCCTGTACGCGACTTCCGCTTGCGCCCAATCGCCTTGCGCTATCGCCACCTGGCCTACGTTGTTCAGTGACACCGCCATATCGCGCAGCGCTTCGGGCGTGCCGCCCAGACGTTCGACCAACTGACGGCGAATCTCTAAACTCTCTCGGAACGCGCTTTCCGCTTGCGCCAAGTCGCCTTGCGCTCGCGCCACCTGCCCTGCGCTATTCAGTGACACCGACACGTCGCGCAGTGCATCTGGCGTGCCACCGAGGTGTTCGACCAATTGACGGAAGATCTCCAGACTCTCCCGGTTCACGCCTAGCGCTCCCACCCAATCGCCTTGCGCTACCGCCACCTGGCCTACGTTGTTCAGCGACACCGCCACATCGCGCAGCGCTTCCGGCGTACCCCCAAGACGTTCGGCCAACTTACGGCTGATATCCAGGCTCTCGCGGTACGCGCCTTCCGCTTGCGCCAGGTCGCCTTGCGCTCTTGCCACTTGGCCGACCTTGCTAAGCGACACCGACATGTCACGCAGCGCTTCCGGCGTGTCTCCTAAGCGCTCGACCAAATGACGGCGAATTTCCAAACTCTCTCGGTACGCGTTTTCCGCTTGCGCCCAGTCGCCCTGCGCTATCGCAACCTGGCCTACGTTAATCAGCGACACCGACAAGGCGCGTAGCACTTCCGGCGTGCCACCCAAGCGTTCGTTCAGCTGACGGCTGATCGCAAGGCTCTCCTGGTACGCACTTGTCGCTTGCGCCAAGTCGCCTTGCACCAACGCCACCTGCCCTAGGTTGTTCAGCGACACCGACACGTCGCGCAGCGTTTCTGGCGTCCCACCCAGCCGTTCGACCAACTGACGGCCGATCGCTAGGCTCTCGCGGTACACGCTTTCCGCTTGCGCCCAGTCGCCTTGCGCTCTCGCCACCCGACCCTCCAGATCGAGTGACATGCCGATCTCGCGCAGCAAACCCGGCGACGCTGCATCGCCGGCCTCGCGAACACGGCGCGTCGCTTCGTCTGTGAGTTCGGCGGCCGCCACCTGCGCGTCCGCCGTTCGGCCTTGGCTCAACAGGTCTTTCACTGTCGCCCGCAGCGTCGGCAAATAGAGGCGATTGCGGTCCGACACCTTGCCGAGCCGCAGCCATTCGCTGGACGCGTCAGCTTCGGCCTGTCCCGGCCCGGTGAGCGTGGAATCGACACCACTGACTTCATACATCTCAACATGACGCTTCGCGGCCAATTCATGGCTGACAGACCGAACATGCCAAAGGTCGGGCGCCATGCGCCTGGCGTCGTCCTTGAAACTCAGCGGCAGCACTAGCACCAGCGGGCGCTGGAAGTTCTGCTCCAACAGGTACCGGCGTTCATTGATCCGGGCCATGAACCGACGTCGCGCATCCCGCCATTGCATGTCGCTGCCCTGCCGATGCATCAGCAGCCACAGCGATCCGCCCGCCGCCGCACATATAGTGAGTTCCTGAAGGACGCTGTCAAGCCACGCTTCGGGTTGGGACACGAACGATTCGGGCGCATGGCGCTGATGCAGTGGCTTGCCCTGAAGTACGAGCCGCTGGCCCAACCACTGCATTAGCGTGATGGCTGGTCCGACATCCGAAAATAGAAAGGTCAACGAAAAGCTGTGGTCCTGCCATTCGAGGTGGCGCAGCATCGCCACCGCCACCGCCTCTGGAACGCCCTCAGGCAGCAGTTCGGGGGTTTGCGACATGGGCATCCACAAAATCACGCAGCAGCGGATGCACGTCGTACCAGTCGCTGCCGTTGCGGTAGTTCAGCACCAGGCGGTTGTCCAGGAAGTGGGCCAGCAAAGGCAACTTGTCGTCCGACTGCAGGCAAGTGTCGTGCGTGGCCGAGATCTGCTGCAACCAGTCGAGGTGGTCGGCGGGAATCGGCAGCATCTCGGCACGGGCCGAGGTCTCCACATGGGCCACCGCCTGCGCCGACAAAGGCAACTGCTCGTCGTCGCGCACCGAAGGCAGGCATTGCCGCACCAGTCGAAAGAACTCGCGCAGGTCACCGCCCGAACTGATGGCCAAACGATCGAGCGCCTCGGGCGACAACAGCCCGGACCAGCCCGCATGGCGCTTTTCGATCACTCGGCGCATGAGGGCAAGACCCTCTGGGTCAACCTCGCGGCTGCGGTCCTGAAAGATGTGCGTGCTGACGAGCCGCCGAACCGTGGCGCCACCCATCAACGCCCCAGCCCCAGCCGCTAGGATCGACAGGTACGGCGGCACCGTATAGACCATGTGCATCATGGGAATGCGCAGGTGCTCGGCGTGCGCGAAAAAGAGATTGCGCACGCTCTCGTATACCTTCATCGATTCATCACCCACGCCGCGGATGCGCTCGATGGAATCGACGATCAGCACCACCTTCAGGTCGGGCAGGCCGCTGCTCTGCCGAAGTGACACCACCGCATCGCGAAAGAACGCGTGCGCATCGGCCACGATCTGCGCCACGTGTCCGCGCGCGGCCTGCTGGATGCGCTGTTTGAAATCGGGGTCATTCTTCAGCGAGGCCTTGATGTCGGCCACGCCCTCCACCTTGATCCCCGCCCCCTCGAACTCGACCTTGGATTTCAGGAAGTGGTCCAGCCGCGTCCAGTAGTTGCGGTGCGCGAGTGTCTGGCCAAACCGCTCATCGGCTTCGATGCGGTCCGACAGGGCTCCGGCCATCGAGATCAGGAAGTCGGTGATCTCGATCGGCTTGGTCAGCAGCACGTACTCCGACAAATCGGCGTAGAAGGCCACGCTGCCCAGGGTGGCGGGCTGGTCCACCCTCGCCTTCAAGCGCTTGAGTTCGGTGCTCTTGCCGGTGCCGCGCTGGCCGGTGAACAGGCTCACCCCGCCGCCTTCCTGAAAGTCGATTTCGGTGGCGATCTCGGTCACCGCATCGGTACCCGAAGCACTGCGCGCGTTGACCTGCTCCACGTAGGCAGCGTCTTTGGGCTCGAGCGGTTCGAAACTCAGCGCGTTGTACAGCGCCTTCATCTGGGCTCGGTTGGCGGGCGTCAGGGCCATCTCACAAGCTCCAAGGGTTCACAGGCCAGTGTGGCACGACGCGCTTCAGTTCAACTCTTCCTTGCGGATGTTGACGATCGGCGCCAGCACCGTGGGCAGGGCCTGCATCAGGGCCAGCGCCTGGCGCATGCGGCCCTCCACCGTGTCGTGGGTGAGGATGATCAGGTCGGTCTGCTTCTCGCCTTCGGCGCTCTCGCGCTGCAGCACCGCATCGATCGAGATGTCGTGCTCGGCCAGGATGGTGGTGATGCGGGCCAGCACGCCGGTCTGGTCGGCCACCTGCAGGCGCAGGTAGAACGAGGTCACCACCTGGTCGATCGGCAGGATCGGCGTGTCGGCCAGTTCGTCGGGCTGGAAGGCCAGGTGCGGCACGCGGTGGTCGGGGTCGGCCGTGTGCAGGCGGGTGATGTCCACCAGGTCGGCCACCACCGCGCTGGCGGTGGGCTCGGCGCCGGCGCCCTTGCCGTAGTACAGCGTGGTGCCCACGGCGTCGCCGTGCACCACCACCGCGTTCATCGCGCCTTCCACATTGGCGATCAGCCGCTTGGCCGGCACCAGGGTCGGGTGCACGCGCAGCTCGATGCCGGTGGGCTGGCGGCGCGTGATGCCGAGCAGCTTGATGCGGTAGCCCAGTTGCTCGGCGTAGCGGATGTCGGCGGCCTGAAGCTTGGTGATGCCCTCGACGTGGGCCTTGTCGAACTGCACCGGGATGCCGAAGGCGATGGCGCTCATGATCGTCGCCTTGTGCGCGGCGTCCACCCCTTCGATGTCGAAGGTGGGGTCGGCCTCGGCATAGCCCAGGCGCTGGGCTTCCTTCAGCACCACGCCGAAGTCGAGGCCCTTGTCGCGCATCTCGCTCAAGATGAAGTTGGTGGTGCCGTTGATGATGCCGGCGATCCACTCGATGCGGTTGGCGGTGAGGCCCTCGCGCAGCGCCTTGATGATCGGGATGCCGCCGGCCACCGCCGCCTCGAAGGCGACCATCACGCCCTTGGCGCGGGCCGCGGCGAAGATCTCGGTGCCGTGCACCGCCAGCAGCGCCTTGTTGGCGGTGACCACGTGCTTGCCTGCGGCGATGGCCTCCATCACCAGCGCCTTGGCGATGCCGTAGCCGCCGATCAGCTCGACGACGATGTCGATCGCCGGGTTGGCGATGACGGCCCGCGCATCGGCCACCACCTCGACCTGGTCGCCGACCAGCGCCCGGGCACGGGCGGTGTCGAGATCGGCCACCATCGTGATCTCGATGCCGCGGCCGGCGCGCCGGCGGATCTCGGCCTGGTTGCGCGTCAGCACCTTGTAGGTGCCGCCGCCGACGGTGCCGATGCCGAGCAGGCCGACCTGGATGGGATTCATGGGGTGTCTCTCTTCTGCCTGGTTCTCAGGCCGTGTGGCGTTTGCGGTAGTGCGCGAGGAAGCGGGCAATGCGGCCGATGGCCTCGGCCAGGTCGTCCGAATTGGGCAGGAAGACCAGGCGGAAATGGTCGGGCGCGATCCAGTTGAAGCCGGTGCCCTGCACGATCAGCACCTTCTCCTCGGCCAGCAGCTCGTAGGCGAACTGCTGGTCGTCCTCGATCGGGTAGACCTTGGGGTCGAGCCGGGGGAACATGTACAGCGCCGCCTTGGGCTTGACAACGCTGACCCCCGGGATCTGCGTGAGCAGCTGGTAGGCCAGATCGCGCTGCCGGCACAGGCGGCCCGTGGGCGCCACCAGGTCCTTGATGCTCTGGTAGCCGCCCAGCGCGGTCTGGATGGCCAGTTGCCCCGGCGTGTTGGCGCACAGGCGCATCGAGGCCAGCATGTTCAGTCCCTCGATGTAGTCCTTGGCGTGGCGCTTGTCGCCCGAGACGATCATCCAGCCGGCACGGTAGCCGCAGGAGCGGTAGTTCTTGGACAGGCCGTTGAAGGTGAGGAACAGCACGTCGTCGGCCAGCGAGGCCAGGCTGGTGTGCACGTTGCCGTCGTACAGCGTCTTGTCGTAGATCTCGTCGGCAAAGACGATCAGCTGGTGCTGCCGCGCCAGCTCAACGATTTCGAGCAGCACGCTGTCGGGGTACAGGGCGCCAGTCGGGTTGTTCGGGTTGATGACGACGATGCCCTTGGTGTTGGGCGTGATCTTGCGGCGGATGTCGGCGATGTCGGGCATCCACTCGGCCTGCTCGTCGCACAGGTAGTGCACCGGCGTGCCGCCGGACAGGGCCACCGAGGCCGTCCACAGCGGGTAGTCGGGCGCCGGCACCAGGATCTCGTCACCGGTGTTCAGCAGCGCGTTCATGCTCATCGTGATGAGCTCGGAGGCGCCATTGCCCAGGTACACGTCGTCCACCGTGACGCCGGCGATCTTCTTTTCCTGGCAGTAGTGCACCACCGACTTGCGCGGCGCGAACAGGCCCTTGCTGTCGGTGTAGCCGGCCGAATGCGGCAGGTTGCGGATCATGTCCTGCACGATCTCGTCCGGCGGCTCCAGGCCGAAGGCGGCGATGTTGCCGATGTTCAGCTGGATGATCTTGTGGCCCTCTTCCTGCATCTGCCGGGCCTTGTCCAGCACGGGACCCCGGATGTCGTAGCAGACGTTGGCGAGCTTGGCGGACTTGGCGATGGGCTTCAAGACAGACTCCAGGGCGCGGGCTCGGCCAGTCCATGGCGCGCCGCAAAACCTATAATTTTAGCCCCAGGGTGTCGAGCCGCTTCTGGCCGATGCGCGCGTCGCGCAGCAGCCGGCCGCGGCCCGGGCCAGGCCTTCTTCCCATCCGCAACCCCCACACTCCGGACTGCGAGCCCACCGTGAAGTTCCAGCCCGACGTTCTCGCCGGCACGAATGTCGTCACCCGCATCGACGCCGATGCGCTGTGGATCGGCAACCAGCGCTTCAGCCACAGCCTGATGGTGCCGTGGACGGGCATGGTCAAGCCCTGGCGCCCGAGCACACCCGAAGAACTGGCCGCGGACGACTTCGATGCGCTGCTCGAGTTGCGCCCCGAGCTGGTGATCTTCGGCAGCGGGCCTCGCCTGCGCTTCGTCTCCCCCGCCTTCATGCGCGGGCTGATCGAGCGGCGCATCGGCGTCGAGACCATGGACACCGGCGCCGCGTGCCGCACCTTCAACGTGCTGGTCAGCGAGGGGCGGTCCGCGGTGGCGGCCCTCCTGCTGCAACCCCCGGGGGCGGCCTGAACGGTGCGCAGGGTTTGCCGAACGATCGTCGAGGCCGGGGTAACTTTATAATCTCGGGTTGAGCCCTGCCAGGGCAATCAGGTCAGAACTCCCACACCGCTCATGACGCCTGTCCTCAACAAAGCACTCCCCGAGTTCGAAGCCCAAGCCACCAGCGGTGTGAAGTTCACGCCCCAGGCCTTCTCCGGCCGCTCGGTGGTCTTGTACTTCTACCCGAAGGACCACACGCCAGGCTGCACCACGGAGGCCATGCAGTTCCGCGATCGCCACAAGGATTTCGTCAAGGCCGGCGCGGTGGTGTTCGGCGTGTCGCGCGACAACATGACCTCGCACGAGAAGTTCCGCCAGAACCTCGAGTTGCCGTACGAGCTGATCGCCGACACCGAAGAAAAGCTGTGCCACATGTTCGGCGTGGTCAAGAACAAGATCATGTACGGCAAGAAGGTGAAGGGCATCGAGCGCAGCACCTTCCTGATCGACCCCGCCGGCGTGTTGCGCGCCGAATGGCGTGGCATCAAGGTGGCCGGCCATGTCGACGATGTGCTCAAGGCCGTCAAGGATCTCGGCAAGAAGGCCGCCTGAGCCCCGCGGGCTTCTGTGTATGATCGATTCATGCACCTGAGCCGAGCCCGGCGCATCCAACTCTCCCGAAAGCCGCACCGGCCTGCCGTGCGGCTTTTTTCTTATCCGAACCGCTGAGAACCGCCCGCGTCCATGCCACTGCCCAAGCCCCCAGCCTCCAAGGCCACCCTGCTGTCACCGGTCGACTTCGAGGCCCAGGCGGCCCCGCGCAAGGACAAGCGCAGCACCAAGGTCGCCGCCGAGCCGGCGGTGCCCGCCTCGCTCGACCTGTTCGATGGCGCCGCCCCGGTGGCCGCGCCGAAACCCACCGCCCGCGGCGCCGTGTCGCCGGCCGCCCGAGCCCCCGCCGCCGTGGCGCCGGCGGCGCGCACCACCAACAGCCTGCCGGTGAAGACGGCGTCGGCCGCCCCGGCCGCCGCTCCGCGCGCGCGCAAGCCCCGGGGCACGGGGCCGGCCAAGCTCTTCGTGCTGGACACCAACGTGCTGATGCACGACCCGATGAGCCTGTTCCGATTCGAGGAACACGATGTCTTCCTGCCGATGATCACGCTGGAAGAACTGGACGGCCACAAGAAGGGCATGAGCGAGGTGGCGCGCAATGCACGGCAGGTCAGCCGCTCGCTCGACGCGCTGGCCACCGACACCAAGTTCGACCCCAAGGAAGGCATCCCGCTGGCCAAGACCGGCCACAAGGACGCCCAGGGCAAGCTGTTCTTCCAGACCACGCTGTTCGAGATCCGCCTGCCCGTCGGGCTGCCACAAGGCAAGGCCGACAACCAGATCCTGGGCGTGGTGCAGAGCCTGCGCGAGCAGTACCCCGAGCGCGAGGTGGTGCTGGTGTCCAAGGACATCAACATGCGCGTCAAGGCGCGCGCGCTGGGGCTGCCGGCCGAGGACTACTTCAACGACAAGGTGCTGGAGGACGGCGACCTGCTGTACACCGGCATCCTGCCGCTGCCCGCCGACTTCTGGGAGCGGCACGGCAAGACGATGGAGAGCTGGCAGCAGGGCGGCGCCACCTTCTACCGCATCAGCGGGCCACTGGTGCCGTCGCTGTTGGTCAACCAGTTCGTCTTCCTCGAGACGCCCGGCGCGGCGCCACTGTACGCGCGCGTGGCCGAGATCACCGGCAAGACCGCCGTGCTCAAGACGCTGAAGGACTACACCAGCCCGAAGAACGGCGTCTGGGGTGTCTCGGCGCGCAACCGCGAGCAGAACTTCGCCCTCAACCTGTTGATGGATCCCGACTGCGATTTCGTCTCGCTCACCGGCACCGCCGGCACCGGCAAGACCCTGATGACGCTGGCCTCCGGCCTGTCGCAGGTGCTGGACGACCGCCGCTACACCGAGATCATCGTCACCCGCGTCACCGTGCCGGTGGGCGAGGACATCGGTTTCCTGCCCGGCACCGAGGAAGAGAAGATGGGCCCGTGGATGGGCGCGCTCGACGACAACCTCGAGGTGCTGGCGCGCGGCGACGGCTCGGCCGGCGAATGGGGCCGGGCCGCCACGCAAGACCTGGTGCGCAGCAAGATCAAGATCAAGAGCCTGAACTTCATGCGCGGGCGCACCTTCCTGAACAAGTTCGTGCTCATCGACGAAGCGCAGAACCTCACGCCCAAGCAGATGAAGACGCTGATCACGCGCGCCGGGCCCGGCACCAAGATCGTCTGCCTGGGCAACCTGGCGCAGATCGACACGCCCTACCTCACCGAAGGCTCCTCAGGCCTGACCTACGCGGTCGACCGCTTCAAGGGCTGGCCGCACTCGGGCCACGTGATGCTGGCGCGCGGCGAGCGCTCGCGGCTGGCAGATTTCGCGTCCGAGGTGCTGTAACCCAGGCGCCAGAAAGGACCACGGCGTCCAGTGGGACGCCGTGGTCCTTCCTCCATCGGGGCCGTGGCCGGCCCTCCCGTGGCTTACTTGGGCGCCATCAGGTCCTTGATCTGCTGCAGCGCCGACGGGTCTTCCATGGTGCTGAGGTCGCCCGCATCGCGGCCTTCGCACACCGCCTGGATCACCCGGCGCAGCATCTTGCCGGAACGCGTCTTCGGCAAGGCGGAGACGAAGCGCACCCGCGCCGGGCGGGCCACGGCGCCGAGTTGCTCGTCGACCAGCTTCATGATCTCGCCCTCGTGCTTGAGCGCATCGGCCGTGGTGGCGGCCTTGCTCGTGTCCTTCAGCACGGCAAAAGCGATCGCCACCTGACCCTTCAGTTGGTCGGCGACGCCGACCACGGCCACCTCGGCGATGTTGGGATGGCTGGAGATGCTCTCCTCGATCTCGCGCGTGCCGAGGCGGTGGCCGGCGACGTTGATCACGTCGTCGGTGCGGCCCAGGATGAAGTAGTAGCCGTCGGCATCGCGGATGCCCCAGTCGAAGGTGCTGTAGACCATGCGGCCCGGGACGCTGGTCCAGTAGGTCTTGACGAAGCGGTCGTCGTCACCCCAGACGGTCTGCAGGCAGCCCGGAGGCAGCGGCCCTTCGACCGTGACCACGCCCTTCTGTCCGGGCTCGGTGATCTCGGTGCCCGTGGCCTCGTCGATCAGCTTGACGTCGTAGCCGTACACCGCCTTGCCGGGTGAGCCGAACTTGGTCGCCGAATCGTCCACGCCCTTGCAGATGCTGAGGATGGGCCAGCCCGTCTCGGTCTGCCAATAGTTGTCGATGATGGGGCGGCCCAGCGATTCGGCGATCCACTTGGCGGTGGGCTCGTCCAGCGGCTCGCCGGCCAGGAACAGTGCGCGCAGCGACGACAGGTCGTACTTGCTCAGGTAGGCCGGGTCCTGCTTCTTCAGCACCCGCACCGCGGTGGGGGCGCTGAACATCACCGTGACCTTGTACTTCTCGACCAGTTGCCACCAGATGCCGGCGTCGGGGCGGATCGGCAGGCCCTCGTACATGATGGTGGCCATGCCGGCGACCAGCGGGCCGTAGATGATGTAGCTGTGGCCCACCACCCAGCCGATGTCGCTGGTGGAGAAGTAGGTCTCGCCCGGGTTGCCGCAGTAGATGTGCTTCATCGACGCGGCCAGCGCCACGGCGTAGCCGCCGGTGTCGCGCTGCACGCCCTTGGGCTTGCCGGTGGTGCCGCTGGTGTACAGCGTGTAGCTCGGGTGAGTGGCATCGACCCAGGTGCAGGGCACCACGGTGTCGAGGTGCTGCTGGCGCAACGCGGCGTAGTCGGCGTCGCGGCCGTCGACCTTGTCGAAGGCGGCCAGGCCGCGATCGACCATCAGCACCCGCGCCGGCTTGTGCTGTGCCAAGCGGATGGCTTCGTCGAGCAGGCCCTTGTACGGCACAACCTTGCCGCCGCGGCTGCCGGCGTCGGCGCTGACGATGACCACGGGCTGCGAGTCGTCGATGCGGCTGGCCAGGCTGACGCTGGCGAAGCCACCGAACACCACCGAATGGATGGCGCCGATGCGCGTGCAGGCCAGCATCGCAAAGGCTGCCTCGGGGATCATCGGCATGTAGATCAGGACGCGGTCGCCCTTCTTCACGCCCAGCGCCTGCAGGCTGGCGGCCATGCGCTGCACCTCGGCGTGCAACTGCCGGAAACTGTAGATGATTTCCTTGTCGACCTCGGTGCTGACGAAGATCAGCGCGTTCTGGTCGGGCCGATCCTTCAAATGGCGGTCGACGGCGTTGTGGCACAGGTTCGTCTTGCCACCCGCATACCAGCGCGCAAACGGCGGGTTGGAGTAGTCGCAGACCTGCGTGAATGGCGTTTCCCATTCGATCAGGGCCGCCTGCTCGCGCCAGAAGCCGTCGCGGTCTTCGATCGAACGCCGGTGGAAATCGCTATAGCTGGTCAAGGGTGTCTCCTTTGTGTCATGCGTTGCGGAGGATTGCACGGCGGGGCACTGACAAGGCCCTGACTCATTCCGCGGGCAACGTCCGTGGCATCTGCCGCAGATCAAACCCCTGGGGCTGACCCTGAGCCCCCTAGAACATGGGGGTGGTATCCTCGCCCCCCGTGCCGCCCACCCGACTGCCCTTGAAGCGACTCCTGATCACGCTGTCCCTCGCCGCCTGCACTGCCGTGTCGGCGGCCCCAGAGCAGCCTGCGCCCGCGCCGGCTTCAGATGGGCTCAGCGGCCTGGTCGATCGCGGACTGCTCCGCCCCCTCGAGAATTCGGCCATCGTGCGGAGCATGCGCGACACGGCCTCCGAGCTGGTCATGCACTCGATGAACTTCCTCGGCGTGCCCTACCGCCGCGGCGGCAACAGCAACGACACCGGCTTCGACTGCAGCGGCTTCACGCGGCACATTTTCGAATCCACGCTCGGCCTGGTGCTGCCGCGCCGCGCCGAAGAGCAGGCCACCACCGCCGGCCTGCTGCCCATCCAGCGCAACGAACTTCGCCCGGGCGACCTGGTGTTCTTCAACACCATGCGCCGCACTTTCTCGCACGTGGGCATCTACGTGGGGGACGACAAGTTCATCCACGCGCCACGCACTGGTGCCCTGGTGCGCGTCGAGGACATGAGCGACGGCTACTGGTCGAAGCGCTTCACCGGCGCCCGCCGCGCCGAGCTGGCCAACGCAGCCACCACCCTGCCCGCCGTGCGCTGACGCTGCGCCCGGCACAATGTCGGCATGGGCGAGACCGTCATCCCGCTGGCCGACCTGCGCTACGCTGCGCCGGTGCCGGCCATCCCCGCGAACCTGAGCGCACCCACCGGGCTGCTGTCCGATCGGCTGGGCCGCCCGCTGCGCGACCTGCGCATCTCGGTCACCGACCGGTGCAACTTCCGCTGCAGCTACTGCATGCCGAAGGAGACCTTCGACCGAGACTACGTCTTCCTGCCGCACGCCTCGCTGCTGAGCTTCGAGGAGATCACCCGGCTGGCCCGCGTCTTCGTGGGCCATGGCGTGCAGAAGATCCGGCTCACCGGCGGCGAACCGCTGCTGCGCAAGGGCCTGGAATCGCTGGTGGCCCAGTTGTCCCAGTTGCGCACGCCCGACGGCGAACCGCTCGATCTCACGCTCACCACCAACGGCTCGGTGCTGGCGCGCAAGGCCCAGGCGCTGGCCGCGGCCGGCCTGAAGCGCCTGACCGTCAGCCTCGACGCGCTCGACGACACGGTGTTCCGGCGCATGAACGATGTCGACTTCCCCGTCGCCGAGGTGCTGGCGGGCATCGATGCGGCGCTGGCCGCCGGCCTGGGGCCGGTGAAGGTGAACATGGTGGTCAAGCGCGGCACCAACGACCACGAGATCGTGCCGATGGCGAGGCACTTCCGGCAGCACTACGACGGCAAGGTGGTGCTGCGCTTCATCGAGTACATGGACGTCGGCGCCAGCAATGGCTGGCGCATGGACGAGGTGCTGCCGTCGGCGCAGGTGCTGCAGCGCCTGCAGGCCGAATGGCCGCTCGAGGCGCTCGATCCCACGGTGGTCGGCGAGACCGCCGAGCGCTGGCGTTATGCCGACGGCGGCGGCGAGATCGGCCTCATCTCAAGCGTGACGCAGGCCTTCTGCCGCGACTGCAACCGCGCCCGCCTGTCCACCGAGGGCAAGCTCTTCATGTGCCTGTTCGCCACCTCGGGCCACGACTTTCGCGCTCTGCTGCGACAGGGCCGCAGCGACGCCGAGATCAGCGCCGCGCTCGGCGCCGTGTGGGCCGGCCGCGAAGACCGCTATTCCGAACTGCGCGGCGCAGCGCCCGGCCAACCCGGTGCCGGCGAGCGCCGCGTCGAGATGCACTACATCGGCGGCTGAACGCCCGCCCGCGCCCCATGACCCCTTCCCTCGAACAGATCGCCTCCTGCATCACCGGCTACGACCCCAATGCGCTGCCGGTGGCGCAGGCGCAGGAGTTCATCGCGCGGCTGGTGCCCCGCGTGCGCACGGTCGAGAAGCTGCCCATCCGCGCCGCCCTGGGCCGGGTGCTGGCCGCCGACGTGGTGTCGCCGATCGACGTGCCCACGCACGACAACTCGGCGATGGACGGCTACGCGCTGCGCGGCATGGACCTGGCCGCCGAGGGCCCGACCGCCCTGCCGGTGGCCGGCGTCGGGCTGGCTGGGCAGCAGTTCGCCGGCCTGGTGCCGCCGGGCCATGCGGTGCGCATCATGACCGGCGCGGTGATGCCCGCCGGCCTGGACACGGTGGTGCCGCAGGAGTTCACCACGCTCGACGCCGATGGCGTGGTGCAGGTGCCGGCCGGCGTGGTGCGCACCGGTGACAACCGCCGCCTGCGCGGCGAAGACCTGGCGCGTGGCGAGCCCGCGCTGGTGGCCGGCCGCACCCTGCGGCCCGCCGACCTGGGCCTGCTGGCCTCGCTGGGCCAGGCCGAGGTGGCGGTGTTCCGGCGCCTGCGGGTGGCCTTCTTCTCCACCGGCGATGAGCTGCGCTCGATCGGCGAGCCGCTGGACGAGGGCTGCGTCTACGACAGCAACCGCTACACGCTGCACGGCATGCTGCAGCGGCTGGGGGTGGACCTGCTCGACCTGGGCGTGGTGCGCGACGACCCGGCCGCGCTGGAGGCCGCCTTCACCGAGGCCGCCGCCAGCGCCGATGCGGTGATCACCTCGGGTGGCGTCAGCGTCGGCGAGGCCGACCACACCAAGCAGATCATGGCTCGGCTCGGCGAGGTGCTGTTCTGGAAGATCGCGATGCGCCCGGGCCGCCCGATGGCCATCGGCCGCCTGGGCCCGCCCGGACGCGAGGCCATGCTGTTCGGCCTGCCCGGCAACCCGGTGGCGGTGATGGTGACCTTCTATGCCTTCGTGCGCGACGCGCTGCTGGCGATGAGCGGCGCCACGCCCGAACCCGTGCCGGTGCTGCGCGCCGTCAGCGAGGCCGGGCTGCGCAAGAAGCCCGGCCGCACCGAATACCAGCGCGGCATCGTCTCGCAGGCGGCGGACGGCCGCTGGATGGTGCGCATCACCGGCGCCCAGGGCTCGGGCATCCTGCGCAGCATGAGCGAGGCCAACGGCATGGTGGTGCTGCACCACGGCCAGGGCCATGTCGCGGCGGGCGACCTGGTCGACGTGATCCCCTTCCACGGCCTGGTCTGAGGCCGGGCGTGGCCCGGCCGCCACGTACCGGTCGGCGCCCGCCGAAGCGCGGGCTCAGCGCGCCGCGCCGGCGGCGGGGGTCAGCACCAGCACCTCACTGCGCGCCCCGGGCGCCGGCCACAGCGGCACGAACTCCACCCGCGTCCAGGGTTCGACGAAGCTGCGGTACAGCGGTGACCAGGGCACGCCGCTCTGGCCGGTGCTGTGCATGATGCGCGACCGGTTCGGATCGGCCAGGTCGTACAGCCCGCGCAGGCTGGCACCGTGGTCGCTGAGGTAGAACTCGCCGGTGGCCGCGTCGGGCACCAGGCCCACGCGCGAGACGTTCACGGTGTAGGTGTCGCCCCCCACCGACGTGCGCAGTTCGAACCAGCGGGCCAGCGCCTTCACGCGCGAGAACGGCCGGTGCTCCGAGCGGGCCAGGTGGGTGCGGTCCCAGCGCCAGGTGGCAGGGTTGGCACCCTGCAGCACCTGCAGCTCGTCCAGCGCCTCGGTGAGCGCGGCATCGGCCTGCGCCGCGCAGGTCTCGACGGCGTCGGCGGTGCCCTTGTCGTCGCACCACCAGGCGTCGTTGCGGGCCATCACGCCTTCGATGGCGTCGTAGTAGCCGCGCATGCCCAGCGTGCGCACATAGAACGGGCCCAGTTCATCGGCCAGCAGGCGGCGCGACAGGTGCCGCGACCAGGCCCAGTAGACGAGCCCGCCGGCCCCGTCGCCGCGCATGTCGCCATCGAAGGCGGCGAGCTGCTGCTGGGCGGCGGCGGCCAGTGCATGCGGGCTCCTGGCCTTCTTCAGCCAGGCCAGCAGCGGTGGCGCGGCCAGCGATCGCACGTCGGCCTGCATCACGCGCAGGTCGTCGATCGAGTGCTTCGGGCGGGATTCGAGCATCTGCACGATGCGGTTGTGGCGATGCGGCAGGGCCCAGTTGCTGGACAGGAAATGCGGGTAATCCGGCGGCACGATGCGCTGGTTGGCCGACGCGATGAAGCCCGCGGCCGGGTCGCGCTGCTGCGGCAGCGCGTCGAAGGGCAGCCAGCCGTCCCAGTCGTAGCGCGCCTCCCAGCCCGGTGCCGGCGCCAGGCCGAACAGGTCGTTGGCGGGCTGGCGCACCGGCACGCGCCCGGGAGCGATGAAGCCGATGTGCCCGTCCCGGTCGGCCACCACCATGGTCTGCATCGGCGCCACCCAGCCACGGGTGGCGTCGATGAACTCGGCCACCGACTTCGCCTGCGCCATGCGCAGCGACGTGCCGACCGAATCGGTGTCGGCGTCGAGCCCCGTCCATCGCATCGCCAGCACGTGGCCAGCCTGCGCCACCACGCCCGGCACGTCGTCGGCCAGGCCGGCGTCCGAGATCACCGGGCCGTGGCGCGTGCGCCGCACGACGATCGGCACGTCGGGCTTGCCCTTGACGCGGATGACCTCGGCGACGGTCTCGAACCTCGCCCAGCCGTCGGGCGTCTGGTAGCGGCCGGGGTCGGCGGGATCGACCCGTTCGAGGTACAGGTCCTGCACGTCCGGGCCGGTATTGGTGAAGCCCCAGGCGATGTGCGGCGACTGCCCCAGCACCACGCCCGGCAGCCCCGGCAGCGTGGCGCCCGCCACGGTGAGCTCGGGTGTCACGATGCGGGCGAAGTACCACAGCGCCGGCGCCGACAGCTTGAGGTGCGGGTCGTTGGCCAGCAGCGGCGTGCCGGTGGCGGTGCGCGAACCGGACAACACCCAGTTGTTGGAGCCCACGCCTTCCAGGCCCGAGGCCGGCGCCGCGGCCAGCAGCCGATCGATCGTGGCGGCCAGCGCGGTGCGCGGCGCCTCGAGCTTCAGCTCGCGGTACAGGGCGGCGTAGTCGCGGCTGGGCAGCGGGGCCTCGCCCGGGTAAGGCGGCAGCACCTCGTCGATGCGGGCCTTGGGCAGCTTCAATGCCAGGCGCAGTCGCATCAGCTCGTGCGTCCAGTTGCCGCCCAGGTCCCAGGCCATCATGATCGACCAGGCCAGGCTGTCGACCGGGTCCCAGGGCTCGGGTCGCACGCCCAGGATCAGGAATTCCGGCGGCAGCGCGCGCACCGCCTCGGCCAGGGCGGCATTGACCCCGCGGGTGTAGGCCAGCAGCACCTGGCGCGCCGGGCCGGTGGTCTGGGCCCACTGGGCCTGCGCGGCGCGGCGCACGCCCAGGGTGCGCAGCACCCGATCGGTGTCCACTGCACCCTCGCCGAAGGCCTCGGCCAGCCGGCCGGCGCCGATGCGGCGGTGGGTCTCCATCTGCCACAGGCGGTCCTGCACGTGCAAGACGCCCAGCGCATGCATCGCGTCGTCCAGGCTCCCGGCGCGGATCGTGGCGATGCCGTGCTCGTCGCGCTCCACGCGCACCTCGGCGCCCAGACCGGGCAGCGCCAGCGTGCCATCCACCTGCGGCAACACGCGTCGGCTGTAGATCCAAGCGGCTGCGGCGGCCAGCAGCACCAGCACCAGGACCAGCAGCCCCCCCCGTTTCATCCAGCGCATCGTCAGCGTCCTTTGCCCGGTCCAACCCGGGCGCCGAGGGTACCAGCCCGGAAATGAGCGGTCGATTCGGTGCACTTCGCCGCATCGGCGTCACAACAGGCTGTCACCATCGTTTCAGGTTCGGACGATTCCGGCCGACAACACCGCCATGAGCCCGCTGTCCCGCTTCTTCCCGTCCAGCATGCGCCGCCGATTCGCCGCCAGCCGCCACGCGTCGGTGACGCCCAGCAGCCTGACGTCGCGCATCGAGGTGCGACCGCCGCAGCTGTGGCCGTCCTCGGTGACGCTGTGGGGCCGCATGCAGCGCTGGCTGATGCAGGACAACCCGTGGTCGCCCGCCTCGGCCCGGCCGGTGAACCGGCTGGCGCTGGTGAAGTCGGAGTTCCACCTGGGAATGGACGGTCTGGAGGGCGCCGAATCGGTGCGCCTGTCCGAGCAGATCGAGCGGGCCCGTTCGCTGCGCGAGCTGTGGCACCTGAGGTCCACGCTGTATGGCCTGCTGGCGGTGCAGCGCGACCAGTCCGAGGCCGAGCGCCGGCTGGCCCAGCTGAACCGCCACTTCCCGACCCGCGCGCCGCGCTCGCCTCTGTCGCCGCAGGATCAGCGCGCCGTGTGATGCCGGGCAGGCCCGCCATGGCCACCCCCCGACCGCTGGCGGGCGCCGGACTGCCGCAGGAACGGCTGGCCCGACTGGCAGCCGAGGCCACGCATGCTGCGCTGCAGGCGCATTTCGACCAGACCCTGGCACACCTGCCCGGGCACCGCGGCGACGGTTTGCGCCGCCGCGTGCACCTGGCCCGCGAGCCGGGCGACCTGTGGGGTCTGCGCGCCGACATGGCCCGCGCCCTGCAACGGGCCGGTGAGCCCGGGCGCCAGGCCCAGGCTGACCTGGACGAGCTCCTGGCCCGCACCTTCTCGCTGCCCGGCGGCTGAAACGCTGAGCGGCCGCAGCCGCCCCGAACTCAGCTCACCACCAGGAAATCCGGCTTGCCCAGTTCCACGCCGTTGTGGCGCAGCAGTGCGTAGGCCATGGTGCAGTGGAAGAAGAAGTTGGGCAGCGCCCAGTGCTTGAGGAAGTACTCGCCCTTGAACCGGTAGGCCTCGCGGGTGCGCATCGGGATGGTGATGTCGCGCTCCTCGCTGCCGTCGATGGCCTCGGCCGGCACCGACTTCACGTAGTCGATGGTCTTGCGGATGCGCTGCCGCAGGTCGTCGAGCGTGGCCTCATTGTCCTCGAACTTCGGCGGCTCCTGCCCGGCCAGGCGCGCCACGCAGCCCTTGGCGGCGTCGCTGGCGATGCGGATCTGCGACGCGAAGGGCAGCATGTCGGGTGCCAGGCGCTGGCCCAGGTAGACCGCAGTGTCGAACTTGCGCGCCTGCGCATGGGCCTCGGCCTTGTCCAGCCAGCCGAGCATCGCGCCGAGTTGCTGCAGGAGGATCGGCGCGCTGGCCGAG
Organism: Ideonella sp. A 288; assembly: GCF_002198735.1. GTDB lineage: Bacteria > Pseudomonadota > Gammaproteobacteria > Burkholderiales > Burkholderiaceae_C > Pseudaquabacterium. The sequence continues at coordinate 81,060 of NZ_MWLO01000128.1, read as the reverse complement.
TGCATCGAAATCGTCATGTTGGGTTACCGAGGTCAGCGAAGGTCAGCGATGCTAGTGCCAGAGCGTTGCGCCTGCCGGACGCGGCACAATCGCCAGCGACAACATGAACATCATCATCCTCGACGACTATCAGGACGCCGTGCGCAAGCTGCACTGCGCAGCGCGGCTCGAACCCTTCAATGCCAAGGTGTTCACCAACACGGTCAAGGGCATCGGTCAGCTGTCGGTGCGCCTGCGCGACGCCGACGTGCTGGTGCTGATCCGCGAGCGCACCCACTTCCCGCGGGCGCTGCTCGAGAAGCTGCCCAAGCTCAAGCTCATCGCCCAGACGGGCAAGGTGGGATCGCACATCGACGTGCCGACCTGCACTCGGCTGGGCATCGCCGTGGCCGAGGGCGTGGGCTCTCCGGTGGCGCCGGCCGAGCTGACCTGGGCGCTGATCATGGCCTCGATGCGCCGGTTGCCCCAGTACATCGGCAACCTGAAGCACGGCGCCTGGCAGCAGAGCGGGCTCAAGACGGCGTCCATGCCGCCGAACTTCGGCATCGGCACGGTGCTGCGCGGCAAGACGCTGGGGCTGTGGGGCTACGGCAAGATCGGGCAGCTCGTCGCCGGCTACGGCCGCGCCTTCGGCATGAAGGTGCTGGTGTGGGGCAGCGAATCCTCACGCCTGAAGGCCGTGGCCGACGGCCACCTGGCCGCCGACAGCCGCGAGGCCTTCTTCGGCGAATCCGACGTGCTCAGCATCCACCTGCGCCTGACCGACGCCACCCGCGGTGTCGTGACGATGGCCGACCTGGCGCACATGAAGCCCACGTCGCTGTTCGTCAACACCTCGCGGGCCGAGCTGGTGGAGGACAACGCGCTGGTTTCCTCGCTCAACAAGGGCCGGCCCGGCATGGCGGCGGTCGACGTGTTCGAGAGCGAGCCCATCCTGCAGGGGCACCCGCTGCTGCGCCTGGAGAACGCCGTGTGCACGCCGCACATCGGCTACGTGGAGGCCGACAGCTACGAGCTGTACTTCGGCGCGGCCTTCGACAACGTCATCAACTTCATCCGCAACGAGCCGACGAACATCGTCAACCCGGACGCCTTCAAGGTGCTCCGGTGACGGGGCGGCGGCACGCCACTCACCGCGCCGTCGGGCGGGCCTGCGGCCATGCCTGAAGCCCGGGCCGATGCGCCGGGCCTGCCGGCGCCGGCCTCGTGCGGCGAGTTGTTCCGGGCCTTCCAGCGCCTGGCGCTGCAGGGCTTCGGCGGCGTGCTGCCGGTGGCCCACCGCGAGCTGGTCGAGCGCCTGCGCTGGCTGAGCCCGGACGAGTTCGTCGAACTCCTGGCCCTGGGCCAGGTGCTGCCCGGGCCGAACATCATCAACCTGGCGCTGATCTTCGGCGACCGGCACTTCGGCTGGCGCGGCGCGCTGGCCGCCACCGCCGGGCTGCTGTCGGCGCCGATGCTGCTGGTGCTGGCGCTGGCCACGCTGTACCGCCAGTTCGCCACCGAGCCGATGGTGGCCGGTGCGCTGCGCGGCATGGGCGCAGTGGCCGCGGGGCTGGTGCTGAGCACCGCCGTCAAGCTGTGGCCGACGCTGAAGAAGAACGCCCTCGGCCTGCCGCTGGCCGTGGGCCTGGCCGCGGCCACCTTCGCGATGGTGGGGCTGCTGCGCTGGCCGATGGTGGGGGTGGTGCTGGGCCTGGGCTCGGCCGCCATGGCCCTGGCCTGGTGGCGGCTGGCCGCCAGCGAGGCGCCGACGTGAGCGGCGACGGCTGGGCCCTGCTGGGCCTGCATGGCCACGGCTGGGGCGACCTGCTGCAGCTCACGCTGCACTTCATGCTGCTGTCGATGCTGGCCGTGGGCGGCGCCATCACCACCGCACCCGACATGCAGCGCTACCTGGTGCAGCAGCAGGGCTGGATGAGCGCCGAGCAGTTCACCGCCTCGGTGGCCATCGCCCAGGCCGCGCCGGGGCCGAACATCCTGTTCGTGGCGCTGATGGGCTGGAACGTCGCCGGCGTGGCCGGCGTGCTGGCCACGATGGGCGGCATCATGCTGCCGTCGTCGGTGCTGGCGCTGTCCGTCGGCCGCTACGGCCGGCGCCGGGCCGACGCACGGCCGCTGCGCGCCTTCACCACCGGCATGGTGCCCTTGACGCTGGGGCTGCTGCTGTCCACCGGCTGGATCCTGGTGTCGCCGAACCGCGATCACTGGGGTGTGCTGGCGCTGGCGGCCGTCACCGTGGTGGTGATGACGCGCACGCGCCTCAGCCCGATGTGGCTGATCGCGCTCGGCGCGGTGGTCGGCATGCTGGGCTGGGCCTGAGCCAGGGCACTGTCCGTGATCGAAGGCATCCACGACCCCTGGCTGTTCGTCGCCGCCGGGCTGGCGCTGAACCTGACGCCCGGTGCGGACGTGGCGTTGATCGCCGCCCGCAGCACGGCGCAGGGCTTTCGCGCCGGCGCGGCCGCCGCGGTGGGCGTGGGGGCCGGCTGCCTGGTGCACACGCTGGCCGCGGCGCTGGGGGTGTCGGCGCTGCTGGCTGAGTCGAGCTTAGCCTTCACGGTGCTGCGCTGGCTGGGCGCGGCCTACCTGGTGTGGCTGGGGCTGGGGCTGCTGCGGGGGCCGGCCGCCACGCCGGCGGTGCAGGCGACACAGGCGCCGCCGGTGGTGTCGGTGCAGCGCGTGTTCTGGCAGGGCTTCCTCACCAATGCGCTCAACCCCAAGGTGGCGCTGTTCTTCCTGGCCTTCGTGCCGCAGTTCATCGATGCCGGCGCACCGAACAAGGCGCTGGCCTTCGCCGTGCTGGGCGGCGTGTTCGTGGTCAATGGCACGCTGGTCAACCTGGGCTTTGCCGCCGTGCTGTCGACACTGGGCCGGCGCCTGGGCGGCGACGGGCGCGTCGGCCGCTGGCTGGGCCGCGGCGCGGGTCTGCTGTTCGTGGTGCTGGGGCTGAGGCTGGCGCTGGGCGAGGATCGCTGACGTTCAAAAGGCGCGTCCATCGGCGCCGAGCATCGTCGGCAACTGCGCCAGGGCCAGGCGACCGGCCGCCTCAGGCAAAGCGGCCATGCAGGAACCAGCCGCTGCCCTCGCCGTCGGCAGCCAGTGGCAGCCGGGCGCGATAGATCCACACCAGCGTGCCGTCGCCGGTGGCGGCGATGAAGTAGTCGCGCGCGGCCAGGGCGCCGTCCCACCAGCCGGTCTCGATGCGCTCGGGGCCAGCCAGCAGTTGCAGCGGGCGGCCGTCGAGCAGCGGGCGCGCGCCGTGCTCGGGCAGGGGCTGCGGCTCGGGCCACAGCCACACCGGCCGCGTCACCTGCGCCACCCCCGGCGCCGCCCTGCCCGGCACGGCGCCCTGCCGGCCCACCGTGGCAGCATCGGCGGCCGAGGCCTGCGTGGCGCGCTCGGGCCGGTGCTCGGCCACCGGATCGAGCCGGCACACCTGCTCGCGGCCCAGCCGGGCCTGCAGGCGCTCGACCAGGCGCGTCAGGCCCGCATGCTCGCTGGCGCGGGTGGGAAACAGCTCGCCATTGGGCGCCTCGCCGGGCACCACGGCGTCGCAGCGCAGGCCGAGTTCGAGCGTGGGCGCGGGCATCGGCGTGCGCGCCAGGCGTTCGGTCAGCAGCAGTTGCAGGTGGGCCGGGTCGATGGCCGGCTCGGCCAGCACCACCTCCAGCGCCGTGGCCTGCGCGGCGGGGTCGTCGGCATCGCGGTGGCGCCGCTCGTGGTGCATCACCAGGGTGAAGCGGGCGATGCGGCCATGCTGCGCCTGCGCCCAGGCCACCAGCCGCGCCAGCAAGATGCCGGCGCCGGCGATCACCTGCTCGCTGAGGTCGGCGCGGGTGAAGAGTTCGAGCCGGCTGGCGAACGAGGCCGGCAACTCGACCCAGGTGTGCGGCTCGGGCGCGTCGCCGCGGGCCCGGTCGACCGCCAGCAGCAGCCCGGGGCCGAAGCGCCGTGCCAGCCCGCTGCGCGGCAGCGCGCGCAAGTCGGCCAGCGTGTGCAGGCCCATGCCCTGCAATGCTTCCCAGGTGGACGGCCAGGTGGCGGCCTCGTCGCTGGCGGCCGCGGCATCGCTGCCGAGCGCAGGTCCGAGCAGGCCCACAGGGGCCCGGTCGAGCAGCGTGCGCAGCGGGCCCAGGGCGGTGCTGTGCGGGCCGGCTTCGAGGTCGGGCCGCCAGCGCGCCAGCAGGGCGGCCCCCAGCGCGGTGGGCGCGGTGGCCAGTTGCACGCGGTGGCCCAGCGGCCGCAACGCGGTCTTCAGGCGCGCCAGCAAGGCGACCAGGCCGCCGAAATAACGCAGGCTGGCGTGCACCTCGAGCCGCACGCCCTGCCCCGACACGGCCACCGACGGGGTGAAAGCCAGCGCCGCGTGGGCCACCGCCACCAGGGCCTGGGCATCGCGGTGCACGTCGGCGGCGCCCAGCACCAGCACCGGCGCCAAGGCCAGCGCGGTGGCGCGCTTCATGCCCGGCTGCACGCCCAGCGCCTGCGCGGCGGCATCGGCCTGCACGATGCGGTGCGATTCCAGCAGCGCCACCGGCCGGCCGGCCTGCGCCGGGCCCAGCGTCGCGGCGAAGGACTCCAGCGACAGGGCCGGCAGGTGCAGGGCGATCCACAGCATGGTGACGACGGTCCGGCCGCATCGGTGCGCCCGGGGGCCTCAGGCGCGGACTGCGCTGCCCTGGACGCCGGAGAGGCCCGCGACGGCGTCGACCCGGGCCGGACGCGGCGACGCCGGACGGGCGGTCGCGGGGCGCAGCCGGTCGCGCTGGCGCGGGGACAGCACCGGCGCCAGCGCCAGCAGCAAGGGCTCGGCCAGCGGCGGGCCACGCCGCTTGAGCACGCGCACCGACAGCGTGTCGATGCCCGCCGGCGCCAGCAGCAGGCGCAGCGGCGCCACGCTGGGCCGGTGGCGGGCCTCGGCCTCGCGCAGGATGAACACCGGCGCGTCGTGTGCCTGCGCGGCGAGTTGCAACCGGCGCAGCACGTCGACCTTCAGCCCCACCGGCAGCCAGGCCAGCGCGGCGCCCAGGTGGCCACTGCGCAGCGCCTGCTCCAGCGCCCAGAGCACGTCGGCCCCCGGCCCCAGCCGGCTGGCCAGCCGGGGGTTCGGCGCACCGCCGCCCGGTCGACCCGCCGCAGCCCGGCCCTGCACCAACAGCCATTGGCGCGCATCGAGCCCCAGTTGCCCCAGCGCCCAGCCGCACAGCGCAGCCGGCGGGTCGAACAGCATCACGCAGCGGCCGGCACCGGCGTCGGTACCACCCGCACCAGGCTCGCCGCCCCTGGAACAGGCGGCCAGCGCCGGCGCCAGCAGGCGCATCTCGCCCAGCCCCGGGTGCGGCAGCAGCAGTTCGGTGAGCACACGGTGCGGCCAGCCACCGCCGGGCAACTGGGCATCGAGCGCGGCAAAGCCGGTGGGGGTGACGGCCGCGACGCCAGCGCCCAACTGGTGGGCGCGCCACAGCGCCGGGTGCAGGGCTTCCGGCGCGCCAGCGAACGGCACCGGGTGCAGGGTTTCCGGCGCACCGGTGAACGGCGCCGGGTGCAGGGTCTCCGACGCGCCAGCCAACGGTGGCGCCGGCCAGGATTCAGGTGTCTCCGTGGCTGCAGACGGCAGCAAAGGCTCGAACGCCCGGGCCAACGCCGCCGGGCGCAGGGCCTCGGGCGCCGCCATAGGGGCGTGCACCGGGGCAGGCAGGGTCGATGGCAGAGACAGGTCCACCGAATGACTGTACGTTCATACAGTATCCAAGGCAAGCCCGCAGGCTGCGTCGATAATCACGCCCGCGCTGCCACCGTGCCGGCGTGACCCCCTGGCCCATGCCCACCCTGCTGCAGCGCTTCGCCCGCATTGCCCCCTACTTCCGCCAGGCCCGTGTCGGCTTGCTGGTGGCGTTTGCCGGCTCGCTGATCGGCGCGGCCACCGAGCCGATGATCCCGGCGCTGCTCGAGCCGCTGCTCGACAAGGGCTTCTCCGCCGGCCAGTTGCCGCTGTGGGCGGTGCCGCTGGCCATCGTCGGCCTGTTCACCGTGCGCGGCGTGGCCGGCTTCATCGCGCAATATGCCCTCAGCTGGGTGGCCCAGCGCGGTCTGCAGGACCTGCGGCAGCAACTCTTCCAGCGCGTGCTCACCGCCGGCGGTGCGCTGTTCAGCCAGCAGTCGGCCAGCAGCCTGACCAACACCCTGGTCTACGAGGTCCAGACCGGCACCACCATGCTGATCAGCTCGGTGCTCACGCTGCTGAAGGATTCGCTCACGCTCGTGGCCCTGCTCGGCTACCTGTTCTGGCTGAACTGGAAGCTCACGCTGTTCGTGGCCGTGCTGTTCCCGGCGGTGGCGCTGGTGATGCGGGTGGTGGGCAAGCGGCTGCACCGCCTCACGCGCGAGGGCCAGGACGCCACCGACCAACTGGCCTATGTGGTGGAAGAGAACGTGCTCGCCTGGCGCATCGTGCGCATGCACGGCGCCGGGCCGTCGCAGGCCGCGCGCTTCGAGCGCCATGCGCTGGCGCTGCGCCGCGTGCTGCTCAAGATCGTCGCCTCAGGCGCGGCCATCACGCCACTGACGCAAATCTTCGCCGCGCTGGCACTGTCGGCCGTCATCGTCGTGGCGCTGTGGCAAAGCGGCAGCGGCGGCGCCACCGTGGGCGGCTTCGTCGCCTTCATCACCGCGATGCTGATGCTGGTGGCGCCGGTCAAGCACCTGTCCGATCTGATGACCCCCATCACCCGCGGCCTGGCCTCGATCGAGCGCGGCCTGCAACTGCTCGACCAGAGCCCGGCCGAGCGCGGCGGCAGCCATGCACCGGCGCGCGCCCGCGGCGAGATCACGCTGCGCGACGTGGTGCTGCGCTACCGCGATGACCAGGCCAACGCCCTGGATGGTCTGTCGCTGCACATCGCCCCCGGCGAGATCGTCGCGCTGGTGGGGCCGTCAGGCGCGGGCAAGTCGTCGCTGATCAACCTGCTGCCCCGCTTCATCGAGCCCGGCAGCGGCGACGTGCGGCTCGACGACGTGCCGCTGGCGGAATGGGACGTCGACGCGCTGCGCCGGCAGTTTGCGCTGGTGAGCCAGGACGTGGTGCTGTTCAACGACACCGTGGCCGCCAACATCGCGCTCGGCGACGCACCCGACCGCGAGCGCGTGCGCGCGGCACTGGCCGGCGCCCACCTGATCGAATTCGTCGACAGCCTGCCGCAGGGCCTCGACAGCGCGATCGGCCACAACGGCAGCCAGCTCTCGGGCGGCCAGCGCCAGCGCCTGGCCATCGCCCGCGCGCTTTACAAGGACGCGCCCATCCTGATCCTGGACGAAGCCACCTCGGCACTGGACAGCGAATCCGAACGCGCCGTGCAGGCCGCCCTGGACAAGCTCATGCAGGGCCGCACGACCCTGGTCATCGCGCACCGGCTGTCGACCATCGAGCATGCGCACCGCATCGTCGTGCTCGAGGCCGGCCGCGTCGCCGAGCAGGGCAGCCATGCCGAACTGCTGGCCTCCGGCGGGCTGTATGCGCGGCTGCACGCGATGCAGTTCCGCAGTTGATCGCACGCTCGTCTGCCGCGATGCTGAACTGGCTCGACCGCTTGCCGTGGACTTGGCTGCTGCTGTTGGTGGCCTGGATGGCCATTGCGCCGATCACGCCAGAGCCTCATCTGGTCGAGAAACTGCGCCTTCTGTTCCAGGGCGCACTGGTCCGCCCACTGGACATGTTCGATCTGGCCATGCACGCGGCACCGCTCTTGCTGGTGATGCTCAAGCTGTGGCGAAAGTGGCGCGCGCGCAGCACCTGAGGTGACCGGGCGCATGCCGGCTGCGTGGCCCTTCGGGCCGGGCCGGTTGCAGCCTCCACCGTCTGATGCGGCCGTGGAGCCCGCCCGTCGCGGCAGCGACCCGTCGCTGTGGCGGGATGCTGGACAAGCAGGGCAAGCGACCGCTCGCCGCAAGCGCGTCCTCGACGCCACACGGACTGAAAGCCGCAGGCGTGGACAACCCAAGCCTGGACTTCGCGGTGGCCGTCGGTGGCATCCGCAGTCGGCCGCGGGCCCGTGGCAACGATCTGCCGCACTGCACAGCGGCTGGCCAATGTCGAATCGCCCCGCAAGAAGGCGTCGTTTCGAATCGAAGGCTCAGCTCACCAACTCAGCGGGCGCATTTGCGCCGCGGGGACCACACGAGTCAAGTTGGCAATACAAGCGACAACGGCCCGTCACCTTGCGATGAGGGGCCGCTGGAAGGGCTGTGCCTGATGTTACTTGGGGTGGCTGATGGGACTCGAACCCACGACGACCAGAATCACAATCTGGGACTCTACCAACTGAGCTACAGCCACCACCGAAGCGGCAAATTATAGCGTGCTGCGGGCTAGTTGCCCGCTGCCGCGGCAGACGCCGGTGTCGGCACCTTGGCCACGACGACCGCCTTGAAGCGCGACTTCAGCGCCTTGTAGTACGCATCACCCTCGGCCTGAGCCATCAGTTGCGCAAACTGTGCCTTCATCGTGTCGGCCTGCCCGGGGGGCAGTTCGGGCGGCAGCACCTTGTCGACCCGCACCACCAGGTAACCCCGGTCTTCGAGATCGATACCAACCACGGCGGGCAGTTTGCCCGCGTCGGCGCGCAGCACCGCGTCCAGCGCGCGCCGCTCGAAACCCTCTGGCGTGGCGCGCGACACGATGGCCTGGGTCGGCAACTCGGCTGCCGGATCCTTCTGCAGCTGGGCCAGTCTCGCAGCGCCTTCGGTGCGCGCCAACGCCGCCGCCTGGCTGGCCTTGACCCGCACCTGCACGCTGGCCTTCACCTCGGACAGCGGCCGTGTGCGGGCCGGCTGGTGCGACACGATGCGGGCCGAGGCCAGCTGGTTGGATCCCACCTCGACGGCATCGGTGTTGCGCTTGTTCTTGATGGATTCGCCGCTGAACACAGCCTCCAGCAGCTTCTGCGACGCCAGTGCCCCCTTGGCATCCGGGGCGGGCGAGCGCATCACCGTGGCGGTGAGCTTCTCGAGCTTGAGCTTGTCGATCACCGGTTGGAGGCTGTCGGCCTGCTCATAGACCGTGTTGGTGAACTGCTCGGCGGCCTCGGCCCAACGCTTGGTGGCCAACTGCCTGCGCACGTCTTCTTCGATGGAACTGCGAACAGCATCGAAGGGCTTGCGGTCGCCACCGCGGGTGGCTTCGAGCTGGATGACGTGGTAGCCGAAATCGGTCTCGATGACCGGGCTGATCTCGCCCGCCTTGAGCGCGAAGGCGGCATCCTCGAACGCCTTGACCATCGCCCCGCGGCCAAAGAAGTCGAGGTCGCCACCTTGGGCGGCGGTGCCGGTGTCTTCGGAGTTCTTGCGGGCCAGATCGGCGAATCCAGCCGGGTTCTTGCGGGCCTCGGCCAGCAGGGTCTCGGCCTTGGCCTTGGCCTTCTGCTTGACGTCGGATGCCGCGTCCTTGTCGGCCTTGATCAGGATGTGACGCGCGCGGCGTTCCTCGGCGACTGTATAGCGGGCGACGTTCTCGTCGTAGTACTTGCGCAGGTCGTCCTCGGCGACCGTGATGCCCTTCTTGAGGACTTCGAGGTCGAGCACCGCGTATTCGATGGTGGCCTGCTCCGGCGCCTTGAACTCGGCCTCGTGGGCCTTGTGGAAGGCCTCGACGTCGGCATCGGTCGGGTTGACGCGGGCCAGGTAGTCCTTGGTATCGAAGCGGACGAACTTCACCTCACGGCGCTGGAGCACGGCATCGAACGCGGCCGACGTGGCAGACGACGGGGCCACGGTGGTGTCGGCCACGCCGCGCAACACCTGCTGCACGGCCATGTCCTGGCGCAGGCGCGAGGCGAACATCTCGGAGCTCATGCCCTGTGCTGCCAGCAGGTCCTTGTTGACGCTGCCGTCGGCGTTGCGCAACTGTGCGTACTGCGGCTCCGACACGAAGAGCCGGTGCAGACGCTCGTCGGACACGCCGAGGTGCAGTTTGCGGGCGGCGGTGGCCAGCACCCGGTCGCGGATCAACGCGTCCAGGGTTTCGCTGCGGGCCAGGGGGGAGTCGAACAGCTTGGGGTCGAGATTGGGCATTTCCTGCCGCACCCGCTGGACCTGCTGCTGGTGCGCGGCGTCCCATTCGGCCTGGGTGATGCCCTGCCCGTCGACCGTGGCGACGTTCTGGTTGCCCCCCTCGGAAAACGACGAGTAGCCCTGGATGCCGAAGACGACGAAGGACGGAAGGATCAGCAGCAACAGCAAGAGTTGCAGCAGGCGGGTGTGCGAGCGAACGAAATCGAACATGACGAACCTTCAGGGCAATCACGGCGCCTTGCGGCCAGACGAAAAAAAAGCGAACCGCGGTTCACCTTTGCAGGACGGCCGAGCCGGACATGGCGGCGCGAAGCCCGGATTCTAACGGTGTGGTGGGTGCTGACGGGCTCGAACCGCCGACCTACGCCTTGTAAGGGCGCCGCTCTACCAACTGAGCTAAGCACCCGCCGAATATCGGGACATCAGTTCAGCGCGTCTTTCAGGGCCTTGCCCGGGCGAAACTTCGGCACCTTGGCCGCCTTGATCTTGATGGTGGCGCCGGTGCGGGGATTGCGGCCGCTGCGAGCGGCACGCTTGCTGACGGCGAAGGTGCCGAAACCGACGATCGACACGCTCCCATTCTTCTTCAATGTGGTGCGAACCCCCCCGATCACCGCCTCCAGGGCCCTGGTGGCAGCCGCCTTGGAAATGTCGGCCTGCTTGGCAATGTGATCGATCAACTCGGACTTGTTCACGAATTCAACCCCCTCAATCTACGGTGTCGCTGCGGACTTGGATTTCTGGCGACCACTCTCGTCTCACGCTCGCACAAGACAACTGGACATGGCGGCCGGGAAGCGGATTACAGCGGCGGCGCCAAGAGGTGTCAAGCAAACGCTGCCCATTGTTCGACTGCGATCAACGGGCCGCAATGGACGGGCGCATTCCGCCACGAAGTACCAGGGCAACGCCGAGCGCGCACAGTGCCATGCCGGCCAGGCTGACCATCGTCAGCGGCTCGTCGAACAGCCACCAGGCCAGCACCGCGGTGCAAGGCGGCACCAGGTAGAGCAGGCTCGTCACCTGCGTGGCGGCACCGCGCTGGATCAGGATCATCAGCAGCGAGCTGCCCCCCAGCGTCAGCGCCAGCACCGACCAGGCCAGCGCCAGCGCCACCTCGGCACCCCAGTCGATGGTCGGGTCCTCCAGGACCAGGGCCAACGGCAGGCTCACCAGCAAGGCAGCACCGATCTGCACCCCGTTGGCCGTGCGCGCATCGCAGGGCGCCACATGCCGCTTCTGGTACAGCGTGCCGACGGTGATGCTGGCCAGCGCCAGCAGGGACAGTGCCAGGTTCGTGCCTGTCACCACGCCCAGCGCAAACTTGTGCCAGACCACCAGGCCCAGGCCGAACAGGCCCAGCAACAGGCCCGCCCATTGCACCGGCGCCACCCGGTGGGTGCCGCGCCACGACACCCAGGCGGCGGTCAGCAGCGGCTGCAGGCCGACGATCAGCGCCACCGTGCCCGCGGGGATGCCCGCTTTCACGGCGCTCCACACGCCCCCCAGGTAGCCCGCGTGCATCAGCACGCCGGACACCGACAGGTGCAGCCAGGCCGACCGACCGACCGGCCAGGCCACCCCGGACATCCGGGCCCAGAGGGCGAAGGCCAGCACCGAGCAGGCATAGCGCCAGCACAGGAAGGTCAGCGGCGGCGCATGAGGCATGGCCAGGCGCGCCACCACGAAGCCGGTGCTCCAGATCAGCACGAACACCCAGGGCATCGCGCCGACCAGGGCGCGGTCATCGCCGACGGGCGGCGTCATCGGCTCAGCGCGCCTTGGCCCGGATCTCGGGCAATGCCTTGCGCAGGTAGTACACCATCGACCAGATGGTGAGCACGGCGGCCAGCAGGATCAGCGCCGTACCCCACAGCCGCGTGTCGACGACCCCCATCAGGGCACCGTCGTAGAGCAGGAAGGGGATGGCCACCATCTGCGTGACCGTCTTGAGCTTGCCGAGCATGTGCACCGCGACGCTGCGCGAGGCGCCGATCTGGGCCATCCACTCGCGCAAGGCCGAGATGGCGATCTCCCGGCCGATGATGACCAACGCCACCAGGGCGTTGACACGGTCGAGTTGAACCAGGATCAGCAAGGCCGCGCAGACCAGGAACTTGTCGGCCACCGGATCGAGGAAGGCACCGAAGGCCGAGGTCTGGTTGAGCTTGCGGGCCAGCCAGCCATCGAGCCAATCGGTCAAGGCGACCACCACGAACATCACCGTGGCAACCAGGTTGCGGGTCGGCGCATCGAAGGGCGTGTAGAACACGCCGACGATCAATGGGATCGCGATGATGCGGGCCCAGGTCAGCAGCGTCGGCAACGTCAGGAACATGGTCCGATCCTAACGGACGCAGGCGCTCGCCAAGAAACCCCGCTGGCAAGCCCCGAGTCCCTGCCCGCAGCACCGCAGCGCCAAGAAAGCGGCGCAGCACCCCGGCCGTGGATCAAAGGTCGAGTGAGCGCGGCTTGAAGCGGCGGCCGTCGTCGAACAGGAAGACCTCGTTGAACTTCCAGGGTTTCGGCAGGTGCGACACATCGCCGAAGGGCGCGGCGCGGCGCACGGCATCGATGGCCAGCTGCACGGTGTCGCGCGCCTGCGAGGGCTGGCGCATCACCTCGATGCGCTTCACGCTGCCGTCGGCGTTGAGCTCGACCTCGAGCACCGGCACCGCCAGCAGCGGCTCGGGCACCAACCCGGTGTAGGTGGTCGACTGGTTGGCGGCCACCATGCGCTGCGCGGCCATCACCCGGTAGTCGTCCCAGTTGCGCGCGCGACGCGACGGCGCGCTCGGCTGCACGGCCGCGACCGGCGGCGGCGACGGTGCCGGGCGTGCGGCCACGGCCGGCTTGGGCGCCACCGACGTCGGCGCGGTGCTCACGGGGGCCGGCGTGCCGAGCTGGCGCGTGCCGCAGCCCGCCAGGGCCGTCAGGGCGAGCACGCCCACCCATCCGCGCACACGATGACGACGCACGGTCGCCGGGGACACGACAGCTTCAATGCAATGCACGGTAGATCTCCTCTGCCAATTCATGCGAAATGCCTTCGACACTGGCCAGCTCGTCGACACTGGCGGCACCCACCCCTCGAACCCCGCCAAACCGCTGCAACAGCCTGGCGCGCTTCTTGGGGCCGACCCCGGCAATCTCTTCCAGCCGACTTCCGCCGGTGCGCACACTGGCGCGCCGAGCCCTCATGCCGGTGATCGCGAAACGGTGCGCCTCGTCGCGGATCTGCGCCACCAGCATCAGCGCGGCCGAATCATGCCCGAGGTACACCTTGTCACGTCCGTCGGCGAACACGAGCTCCTCCAGACCCACCTTGCGGCCCTCGCCTTTCTCGACACCAACGATCAACGACAGATCGAGGCCGAGCTGGATAAATACATCGCGTGCCATCGACACCTGGCCGCGACCTCCGTCCACCAGCACCAGGTCGGGCAGGCGCAGGCCCTTGGCTGGCACGGCCTCCTCGGTGCCGGCCAGGTTCGCCGCGGCACGTGCCTCGGCCACCTTGCCGTAGCGCCGCAGCAGTACCTGCCGCATCGCGGCGTAGTCGTCGCCACCGGTGATGCCGTCGATGTTGTAGCGGCGGTAGTCGGCATTGCGCATCGCATGCTGTTCGTAGACCACGCACGAGGCCTGCGTCGACTCGCCCGCCGTGTGGCTGATGTCGAAGCACTCGACGCGGAAGCGGTCCAGGTCGTCCACCGCCAGGTCCAGCGCCTCGACCAGCGCGCGCGTGCGTTCGCGCTGCGACCCTTCTTCGGCCAACAAGCGCGCCAGCGCAATCTGCGCACCCTTGTCGGCCATCTCGAGCCACACGCGACGCTGCTCACGTGGCTGGTGCTGCGCGGCCAGGCGCACGCCGGTCTGCACCGACAGGGCGTCGAGCAGGCCCGCGTCGACCGCGTGGCTGGTCACCAGCGATGGCGGCGGCGCCACGCCCAGGTAGTGCTGCGCGATGAAGGCCTCCAGCACCTGCGGCTCGACCGCCGTCTGCCCGGCCAGGTCGTCGGCCTGTTCGGCCGACAGCGCCGCGGCCTCTTCCACGTGAGCCGGGAAGTAGGCCCGGTCGCCCAGGTGGCGCCCGCCACGCACCATGGCCAGGTTGACGCAGGCCCGGCCTCCCTGCACCCGCACGGCCAGGATGTCCACGTCGCGGTCGCGCGCCGACAGGCTACTCTCCTCGACGCTCTGCTGGTGCAGCACCCGCGACAGCGCCGAGATCTGGTTGCGCACCTCGGCCGCCCGCTCGAACTCCAGCGCATCGGACAGCGACATCATCCGCTCCTGCAGCGACTCGATCACCGCCTGCGAGTCGCCGCGCAGGAAGCGCTCGGCATGGGCCACGTCGCGGCCGTACTCGGCCGGGTCGATCAGCCCGACGCAGGGGCCCGAACACCGGCGGATCTGGTACAGCAGGCACGGCCGCGAGCGGTTGGCGAACACTGTGTCCTCGCAGGTGCGCAGCCGAAAGGCCTTCTGCAGCAGCAGGATGGTCTCCTTCACCGCCCAGGCCCCCGGATAAGGCCCGAAGTACGTGTGCTTGCGATCGACCGCGCCGCGGTAGTAGGCCACCCGCGGGAACGGGTGGTGCACCAGCTTCAGGTACGGATAGCTCTTGTCGTCGCGGAACAGGATGTTGAACTTCGGGTTCAACGTCTTGATCAGGTTGTTCTCGAGCAGCAGCGCCTCGGCCTCGGTGCGCACCACCGTGGTCTCCATGCGCACGATGCGGCTGATCATGTGGCCGATGCGCGTGCCGCCGTGGTCCTTCTGGAAGTAGCTCGAGACCCGCTTCTTCAGGTTGCGTGCCTTGCCCACGTACAGCACCGCGTCCTGCGCGTCGAAGTAGCGGTACACCCCGGGCAGGCTGGGCAGCGCCGACACCTCGGCCAGCAGGCGCGCGTGGGCGATGGCCTCGGCGTCGTCGACGGGGTCGGCAGCAGGTTCGTCGGCTGGCGTGCTCATGGTGGCGCCATTCTGCCGTCGGGCCCCTGCGGCCCGCATCGAAGCCATGCCCTGCCCGGCGGGCCATGCCGATAATCGCCGCCATGCTGTGGGACCTGTTCTGCCGCGTCGTCGACAACCATGGCGACCTGGGCGTGGCCTGGCGCCTGTCGGCCGACCTGGCGGCGCGCGGCCACCGCGTGCGCCTGTGGGTCGACGATGCG
Organism: Ideonella sp. A 288; assembly: GCF_002198735.1. Lineage (GTDB taxonomy): Bacteria > Pseudomonadota > Gammaproteobacteria > Burkholderiales > Burkholderiaceae_C > Pseudaquabacterium. Next base: position 65,815 of record NZ_MWLO01000128.1, on the reverse strand, counting down.
TCCGCGCTGGCCTGGATGGCGCCACGGGGTGCGGCCGGGGTGTCGGTGCACCCCTGGCCGGCCGAAGGTGCGTTCGTGCCGCCCGGCGAGGTGGTGATCGAGCTCTTCGGCTGCGAACTGCCCGTTGCGGTGGTCGACGCACTGGCGGCGCGCGAGCCGCCTCCGGTGTGGATCAACCTCGAGTACCTCAGCGCCGAGCCCTATGTCGAGCGCTGCCACGGCCTGCGATCACCGCAATCGACCGGGCCCGCCGCGGGCTTGAACAAATGGTTCTTCTACCCGGGCTTCACGCCGGCCACCGGCGGGCTGTTGCGCGAAACGACCCTGACCGAGGAACAGGCGGCCTTCGACGGCCCGGCCTGGCTGGCCGCGCGCGGCTGGGCCGCGCAGCCCGGCGAACAGGTCGTGGTGCTGTTCTGCTACGACGCGTCGGCCCTGCCGCGGCTGGTGCAGGCCTGGGCCGGCCAGCCGACGCTGCTGCTGGCCTGCCCCGGTGCGGCGCAGCGCACGCTCGACACGCTGCCCGACACGCCCGGCCTGCGCCGCATCGCCCTGCCCTGGCTCGCCCAGCCCGACTTCGACCGCCTGCTGTGGAGTGCCGACCTCAACCTGGTGCGCGGTGAGGATTCGTTCGTGCGGGCGATGTGGGCCGGCCGGCCCTTCGTCTGGCAGATCTACCCGCAGGACGACGGCGCCCACGCCGCCAAGCTGCAGGCCTTCGGAAGCCTGTTCGAGCGCACGGTGGCCGCGCCAGGGGCGGCCGAGCGGCTGGCCTTGTCTCTCGCCTGGAACGGCCTGGCCCCCTGGCCCGACGGCCTGCCCGACCCCGACGACTGGCGGCAGGCCGCCTTGCGATGGCGCAAGGCGCTGCAGGCCCAATCCGACCTGTGCACACAGCTTTGCGGGTGGGTCGCCGAAAGGCGTTAAAATTCAAGGCTTTGCGCAAAGCGCAGCCGATCCACCCAGAGAACCGAGGCCCGATGAAGGGCCCCGAGCAGGTACCGTCATGAAAATCGCTCAAGAAATCCGCGCCGGCAACGTCATCATGCAGGGCAAGGACCCCTGGGTCGTGCTCAAGACCGAATACTCTCGCGGCGGCCGCAATTCGGCCACCGTGCGCATGAAGCTCAAGAGCCTGCTGAACAACCAGGCCACCGAGACCGTGTTCAAGGCCGACGACAAGATGGACCAGATCGTCCTCGACAAGAAGGACTGCACCTACACCTACTTCGCCGACCCGATGTACGTGTTCATGGACTCCGACTACAACCAGTTCGAGGTCGAGGCCGAGAACATGGGCGACGCCATCCAGTACCTGGAAGACGCCATGCCGGTCGAAGTGGTGTTCTACGACGGCAAGGCCATCTCGGTCGAACTGCCCACCTCACTGGTGCGCGAAGTCACCTGGACCGAACCCGCTGTCAAGGGCGACACCTCGGGCAAGGTGCTCAAGCCGGCCAAGCTGTCCACCGGCTTCGAGATCCCCGTGCCCATCTTCGTGGCCCAGGGCGACAAGATCGAGATCGACACCCGCACGCACGAGTACCGCAAGCGCGTCTGAGCGTCACCGCGGTCGATCGAAGGGGCACCTGGCGGTGCCCCTTTGTCATGGCGCGGTGCTAATGTCGCGGCCATGACTGTCACACCCCCACCGAACCTGCCGACCGACCGACGAGGCGGCACCGAGGCGTCGGGCAGCCGACGCGCGTGGCCGCCATGAGCTTCGATTTCGACGCGGCGGTACAGGCGCCGTTCCGCATGCAGCCCGGCCTGCGCCGGCTGGGCCCGGGGGCCACCCAGCTCACGCCGTCGGTGGTGCCGCATCGCGGCGCGGCGCGCCACCTGCGCGAGAAATTGGCCGTGCTGTGGGCCTACCCGTGGCAGGCCCTGCTGGTGCAACCGGGCTTCGATGCCGGGCCCGCGCTGGCAGCCCTGGCCGGGCATGCGGCCACCGAGCACCCGGGGGCCCTGCGCGTCGACGGCCCCGACTGGGTCGCACCCTGGCTGGGCTGGCGGCTCGACGCCGACGACCGGCCCGTGCAGGTGCACGGCGGCTGGCCCGAGATCGGCAGCTTCCTCGCCCAACTGCCGGCCCCGTGGCGGCGCGCGGCGCTGATCTCGCTGGTCTTCGCCGAAGACTTCGCGATCGTGGATGCGCGCGACGGCACCATCCCATGGCTGGCCGTCGCGCTGCCCTCGGTCTGGGCGCCCGAAGAAAAGATCGGCCGACACTTCGCCGAGGTGCACGCCCCGGTGGCCGACAACCGCCTGGTCGTCAATGCCAGCGAGCACCTCGTGCGCCTGGTCACCGGCACCGACCGTTGGGAGCGCTTCGTCTGGAACCTCACGGCCCACCCGCGGCTGCACGCGCACCCGCAGCGCGTGGACCCGGCGCGCTGGGCGCCCGGCCTGGAGGGCGACGCCCTGGCCGCACAGACCTGGTGGCGCACCGAGCGGCAGACCTTCATCCCGGTGCCGGGCGCGCGCCAGGCGGTGTTCACGATCGGCGTCGACACCCAGCCCCTGCCGCAGGCCCTCGACACGCCACAGCGCGCCGCCCGCGTGCACGATGCCGTGGCCTCGATGAGTGAGGCCGTGCTCGGCTACCGCGGCCTGACCGCCGTGCGCGAGCCGCTGCTGCGCTGGCTGGCACAGCGCGCCTCGGCCGCCGCGCCGTCGCCATGAGGTTCGGCCCGGTGCGCCCGGCGCGCATCGACTTCAGCGACCCGCAAGCACCCACCTCGCCCGACTTCGGCGACGTGTACCACTCCCGTGCCGGGGCGCTGTTGCAGGCCCACCACGTGTTCCTGCAGGGCAACGGGCTGCCCGGGCGCTGGGCCGGTCGCCCCCGCTTCGTCGTGCTCGAAACGGGCTTCGGCCTGGGCCACAACTTCCTGGCCACCTGGGCCGCCTGGCGGCAGGATGCGCAACGCTGCACCCGCCTCTGGTTCGTCTCGATCGAGAAGCACCCGCCGACGCTCGCCGACCTGGCCCGCGTCCATGCCGACTCGCCGCTGTCGGCCCTGGCTGGCGAATTGCAGGCGCAGTGGCCGCCCAGCACGCCCGACCTGCATGCCATCGACTTCGAGCGTGGCCGCGTCCGCCTGCTGCTGGTGCAGGCCGACATCGCCGCGGCGCTGCCCGAACTGGTGGCCCAGGCCGATGCGATCTACCTGGACGGCTTCGCGCCCGCGCGCAACCCGGCGATGTGGGACGCGCGCCTGCTGCGTGGCCTGAACCGGCTGGCCGCCCCCGACGCCACGGTGGCCACCTGGAGCGTGGCGCGCGACGTGCGGGAGGCCCTGACCACCGCCGGCTTCGCGATCGAGCGCGTGCCGGGCATCGGCGGCAAGCGGGAGATCACCGTCGGCCGCTTCGCGCCGCGCCATGTGGCGCCACCGCCGCCAGGGCGCCGCGCGCATGCGGCCGTGGCGGGCAGCGTGGCCCGCTCGGCGGTCATCGTCGGCGGTGGCCTGGCCGGCGCCGCGGCCGCGCAGGCACTGGCCGCGCAGGGCGTGGCCACGCTGGTGCTGGACCGGCACGCCGAGCCGGCGCAGGAGACCTCGGGCAACGCCGGCGGGCTGTTCCACGGCATCGTCCACCGCGACGACGGGCCGCACGCCCGCTGGTTGCGCGCCGCTGCCTTGCTGGCCCATCGCCGCTACGCCCCGTTGGTGGCCGCCGGCGCCGTGCCCGGGCGCACCGACGGTCTGTTGCGTGGCGAGCAATCGATGTCGATCGAGGCCATGCGCGAGGTCGTCGCGTCGCAGGCGCTGCCGGCCGCCTGGGTCGAGGCCTGGACGGCGGAACAGGCCCGTGCCTGGACGGGCCTGCCATGGTCCGGCCCGGCCTGGCACTACCCCACCGGCGGCTGGGTGTCGCCGCCGGCCCTGGTGCGCGAGTCGCTGCAACACGACGGCGTGCAGTGGCGTGGCGGCACGCTGGTCCAGGCGCTGCGCCGGCACGGCGATCGGTGGCACCTGCTCGGTGGCGACGGCCAGGTGCTGGCCGACGCTGATGTGGTGGTGCTGGCCAATGCCGCCGATGCGGCGCGCCTGCTGGGCACCGCGCCCGGGCCCTGGCAGCGCGTGCGCGGTCAGGTGAGCCTCTGGGCCGGCGCGCCGCACCCGCTGCCGCACCCCGTGGCCGACAGCGGCTATGCGCTGACGCTGGCCGATGGCCGCTTGCTGTTCGGCGCCACGTCGCAGCCGGACGACGAGGACCCAGCCGTGCGCGACAGTGACCATGCGCACAACCTCGGCGTGCTGCGGCGCCTGACCGGCCCGTCGGTCGACGCGTGCGACGCCGCGGCGCTCGGCGGCCGCGTCGGCTGGCGGATGCAGACCGCCGACCGCCTGCCCTGGATTGGCCCGGCGCCGTCGTTCGATGGGGCCGCGCCGCCCCGGCGCGACCAGCCCCGTCTCGTGCCACGGCGCAGCGGCCTGTACCTGCTGGCCGGCCTGGGCTCGCGCGGACTCACGCATGCCCCGCTGGCGGGCGAATTGCTGGCGGCGTGGATCACCGGCGCGCCCCTGCCCCTGCCGGCCAGCCTGGTCGACGCGGTCGACCCCGCACGCTTTGCCGCGCGGGCGGCCCGGCGCAGCGCCGAGCCGCCCGACGCCTGACCGTCAGGCGAAGTCGAGCCGGCGCACGCCCTGCGGCGTGCCCAGCAGGCACACCCGCGCACGGTGCCGCGCGAAGATGCCGACGGAGACCACCCCGGGCCACTGGTTGACCTCGGTCTCCATCGCCAGCGGGTCGGCGATGCGCAGGCCGCGCACGTCGACGATCAGGTTGCCGTTGTCGGTGACCACCCCGGACCGCACGGTGGCCTGGCCGCCATAGGCGACCGCGAACCGGCGGATGACCTGCGCCGACGCCATCGGGATCACCTCGACCGGCAACGGATAGGCGCCCAGCACCTCGACCAGCTTGGACTCGTCGGCGATGCAGACGAAGCGCTCGGCCAGATCGGCGACGATCTTCTCGCGCGTCAGCGCGGCACCGCCGCCCTTGATCATGTGGCCGCGGCCGTCGATCTCGTCGGCGCCGTCGATGTAGACCGGGATGCCGGCGACGGCGTTGGCATCGAGTACCGCGATGCCATGCGACTGCAGCCGCTCGGTGCTCTTCACCGAACTGGACACTGCACCCGCGATGCGGTCCTTGATCGTCGCCAGCGCGTCGATGAAATGGTTGACGGTGGAGCCGGTGCCGACCCCGACGACGGTGCCGGGCACCACGTGATCGAGCGCAGCGCGGGCGACCAGCGCCTTGAGTTCATCCTGGGTCATCGACATGGCGTTGGAGGGTCGTGGGGGACAATCCGCAATTATGGCTTTCGTCCCCTATGCCCTCACCCGCCCCTTCCTCTTCGGGCTCGACCCGGAGCGCGCGCACGACCTCACGCTCGACGCCATCGCCGCGCTGCAGGACAGCGCCGCACGCCGCCTGTGGGCGCAGAAGCGCGTCGACGATCCGGTGACGCTGGCCGGCCTGCGCTTTCCCAACCGCGTCGGCCTGGCCGCCGGGCTCGACAAGAACGGCCGCTGCATCGATGGCCTGGGCGACATGGGCTTCGGCTTCATCGAGGTCGGCACGGTGACGCCCAAGGCGCAACCCGGCAACCCGAAGCCGCGGGTGTTCCGCCTGCCCCAGGCCGATGCACTGATCAACCGGCTGGGCTTCAACAACGAGGGGCTGGAATCGTTCATCGCCAACGTGCGGCGCTCGCGCCGCTTCCGCGCTGGCGGCGGCGTGCTGGGGCTGAACATCGGCAAGAACGCCGCCACCCCGATCGAGCGCGCGGTGGACGACTACCTGATCGGCCTGGCCGGGGTCTACCCGCACGCCGACTACGTCACCGTCAACATCTCCAGCCCCAACACGAAGAACCTGCGCTCGCTGCAGTCCGACGAGGCCCTGGATGCCCTGCTGGCCGCGCTGAACACGCGCAAGGACGAACTGCGCCGCCAGCATGGTCGCGTCGTTCCGATGTTTCTCAAGATCGCGCCGGATCTCGACGACGCCCAGGTCCAGTTGATCGCCGCCACGCTGCAGCGCAATGGCCTCGACGGCGTCATCGCCACCAACACCACCATCGCCCGCGATGCGGTGCAGGGCCTGCCGCATGCCGAAGAGACCGGCGGCCTGTCGGGAGCCCCGGTGCGCGAGGCCAGCCAGCGCGTGGTGCGCGCGTTGCGCCAGGCGCTGGGCCCCGACTTCCCGATCATCGGCGTGGGCGGCGTGATGAGCGCCGCCGACGCGCTGGCCAAGCGCGCCGCCGGGGCCGACCTGGTGCAGGTCTACACCGGTCTCATCTACCGCGGACCAGGCCTGGTGCCCGCGGCGGCCCGCGCACTCGCCGGGCGCTGACGGCGACGGCGCGCGCATCGGCGTCCCGCGCCACCGACCCGCGGCCGCGGGCCATCCCACGCGCATCGGGCCGCGGCGCCTGTGTGTCCACCCCGACCTGACCGCCGCCCTCGGCCGCGCGGCACACTAGGGTCAACCCGCTGGTCGCCACACCCCAAAGTTGTATGATGACCTGATCAATTTCAGGGGGCATTCATGCGGCGCAAGGTCGGACTGGTGGGGCTCGGTGCCATGGGTCGCGGCATGGCCGGCTCGCTGCGGCGCGCCGGCTTCGACGTGCACGTGTTCGACGTCCGGCCGCAGGCCGTGGCCGGCTTTGTCGCCGATGGCGGCGTGGCCTGTGCGTCGCCGGCCGAGCTGGCGGCGGCGTGCGAGGTCGTGGTCTCGGTGGTGGTGAATGCCGCGCAGACCGAATCGGTGCTGTTCGGCGACGGCGGCTGCGCTGCGGCCATGCGCGCGGGCAGCGTCTTCGTGATGTGCTCGACAGTCGATCCGCACTGGTCGGTGGCGCTCGAGGCCCGGCTGGCCGAGCGCGGCCTGCTGTACCTCGACGCACCGATCTCCGGCGGCGCCGCCAAGGCGGCCAGCGGCCAGATGACGATGATGACCGCCGGCACCCCCGCAGCCTACGCCGCCTGCGGCGACACCCTCTCTGCAATGGCCGCCAACGTCTACCGGCTGGGCGACCAGGCCGGTGCCGGCAGCAAGGTCAAGGTCATCAACCAGTTGCTGGCCGGCGTGCACATCGCCGCCGCCGCCGAGGCCATGGCGCTGGGGTTGCGCGAGGGCGTGGACCCGGCCGCGCTGTACGAGGTCATCACCCACAGCGCCGGCAACAGCTGGATGTTCGAGAACCGCATGGCCCATGTGCTGGCCGGCGACTACACGCCACTGTCGGCGGTGGACATCTTCGTCAAGGACCTGGGCCTGGTGCTCGACATGGCGCGCGCCAGCAAGTTCCCGCTGCCGCTGTCGAGCACGGCGCACCAGATGTTCATGCAGGCCAGCACCGCCGGCTTCGCCCGCGAGGACGACAGCGCGGTGATCAAGATCTTCCCCGGCATCGAACTGCCCAAGGAAGCCTCATGACCACGCCCAAGCTGCTCATCGGCTGCATCGCCGACGATTTCACCGGTGCCACCGACCTGGCCAACAACCTGGTGCGCGCCGGGCTGCGGGTGGTGCAGACCATCGGCGTGGCCACCGAGCCGCTCGACCTGGCCGCCGACGCGGTGGTGGTGGCGCTGAAGTCGCGCACCATCCCGGCGGCCGACGCGGTGGCCCAATCGCTGCAGGCGCTGGCCTGGCTGCGCGCGGCTGGCGCGCAGCAGATCTACTTCAAGGTGTGCTCCACCTTCGACAGCACGGCGCAGGGCAACATCGGCCCGGTGACCGAGGCACTGATGGACGCCCTGGGCGCCGACTTCGCCGTCGCCACGCCCGCCTTCCCCGACAACCAGCGCACCGTGTTCAAGGGCTACCTGTTCGTCGGCGACGGCCTGCTCAACGAGAGCGGCATGCAGCACCACCCGCTGACGCCGATGACCGACCCCAACCTCGTGCGCGTGATGCAGGCGCAATGCCGTCGCCGCGTCGGGCTGATCGACCACGCGGCGGTGGCCGCGGGCGAGGCCGCCGTGCGCGCCCGCATTGCCGCGTTGCGCGCCGACGGCGTGGGCATCGCCATCGTCGATGCGGTGTCCAACGCCGACCTGCTGCGCCTGGGCCCCGCGCTGAAGGACATGCCCGTGGTGACGGCCGGGTCGGGCCTGGCGATCGCGCTGCCGGCCAACTTCGGCATCGCGCCGTCGACCACCGCCGCCGTCCTGCCGCCGGCCCAAGGCCTGCGGGCCGTGCTGTCGGGCAGCTGCTCGCGCGCCACGCTGCGCCAGGTGGCGCACTTCCAGGCCCAGGGGCTCCCGGTGCGCAGCATCGATCCGCTGCGACTCGCGTCGGGCGCCGACAGCGTGGACCAGGTGCTGGCCTGGGCCGAGCCGCTGCTGGCCAGCGGGCCGGTGCTGGTGTATTCGTCGGCCGACGCCAGCGCGGTGGAGTCGGTGCAGCAGCAGCTGGGCACCCAGGCCGCCGGCAGCCTGGTCGAGCACGCGCTGGCCGGCGTGGCACGCGGCCTGGTCGAGCGCGGCGTGCGCCAGCTGGTGGTGGCGGGCGGCGAGACGTCCGGCGCCTGCGTGCAGGCCTTGCAGGTCTCGCGGCTGCGCATCGGCCCGCAGATCGATCCTGGTGTGCCGTGGTGCCATGCGCCGTCCGACGTGCCGGGCCAGCCCGGCCTGCACCTCGCGCTGAAGTCGGGCAACTTCGGCAGCGACGACTTCTTCACCAAGGCCTTCGCGCAACTGGCGTGAGCACGGGGCTGGCATGAGCATCGACCCTCTCCGCGACGAGATCTGCCGCGTCGGCCGCAGCCTGTTCGAGCGCGGGCTGGTGCATGCCACGGCCGGCAACCTCAGCGTGCGCCTGCCGGCCGAGGCCGGTGGCGGCTACCTCATCACGCCCACCGACGCCTGCCTGGGCTTCCTCGACCCGGCGCGGCTCGCCCACGTGGGCCCGGACGGACAGCAGCACTCAGGTGACGCGGCCAGCAAGACACTCGCCCTGCACCGCCGCATCTACGCCGCCGACGACGCGGCGCGCTGCGTCATCCACACCCATTCGACGCACCTGGTGGCGTTGACCCTGCTCGGTGGCGTGTCGCCGGGGCAGGACATGCTGCCACCGATCACGCCCTACTTCGTCATGAAGGTCGGGCATGTGCCGCTGATCGCCTACCGCCGGCCGGGCAGCCCCGAGGTGGGCGAGCTGGTCGCAGCGGCCATCGCCGACGCACGCGAACGCGGCGCGCCCATCCGTGCCGTGATGCTCGACCGCCTCGGCCCCAACGTCTGGCACCACAGCCCCGCCGCGGCGATGGCCGTGCTGGAAGAACTCGAAGAGACGGCGCGGCTGTGGCTGCTGGGCCAGCGCGCCATCGCGCCGCTGCAGCCCGGACAGATCGACGAGCTTCGCCAGGCCTTCGGCGCCACCTGGTGACGCCACGGCCGCACCGCCCCATTTCCGGAGACACGAACCATGCCGCGCTTCGCCGCCAACCTGTCGATGCTGTACACCGAGCTGCCGTTCCTCGATCGCTTCGAGGCGGCATCGCGCGACGGCTTTCGTGCCGTCGAGTACCTGTTCCCCTACGCCTTCGACGCCGCCGCGCTGCGCACGCGCCTGCAGGACCACGGCCTGCAGCAGGTGCTGTTCAACGCGCCGCCGGGCGGCCGCGACGGCGCCTCGGCGGTGGCCGCCTTCGACGCCGGCCAGCGCGGCACCGCCTGCCTGCCGGGGCGCGAGGACGACTTCCGCACCGGCGTGGCGATGGCGCTGGAGTACGCCGCCGCGCTGTCCTGCCCGCGCATCCACGTGATGGCCGGCCTGGCCCCCGCCGGCGCGGACCGTGCCGCGCTGCGCGCCACCTACGTCGCCAACCTGGCCTGGGCCGCGCAACAGGCCGCGGGGGCCGGCCTCGACGTGCTGATCGAGCCGATCAACACCCGAGACATCCCCGGTTTCTTCCTCAACCGGCAGGCCGAGGCGCACGCCATCGTCGCCGAGGTCGGCGCGCCGAACCTCAAGGTGCAGATGGACCTGTACCACTGCCAGATCGTCGAGGGCGACGTGGCGATGAAGCTGCGCCAGTACCTGCCCACCGGCCGCGTGGGCCACCTGCAGGTGGCTGGCGTGCCCGAGCGCCACGAGCCGGACATCGGCGAACTGAACCACGACTACCTGTTCAAGGTGATCGACGAACTCGGCTTCGACGGCTGGATCGGCTGCGAATACCGGCCCAGCCGCGGCGCCCAACCCGGCGGCACCTCGGCCGGCCTGGGCTGGATGAACCGCCTGGCCACCGCCAGCTCGCCCGGCCGCTGAGCGAAAACCCCGAGCCGCCAACGGCGGCGGCAGGGGCCAGCGCCACCTAGACTTGTCCGACAACTTTTCCGTTCCCCTGCGGCCCGCACAGACAGGCCGCCTCACCCCAGGAGATCTCCGATGAAACTCGCCTCGCTCGCCCTCGGCATCAGCCTCGCCTTCGCCCTGGCCCCTGCGGCCATGGCCCAGACCACCATGCGCATCAGCATCTCGGTGGCCCAGAACTCGCACCAGGGCGTGGCCATCGACACCTTCGCCAAGGAAGTCGAGAAGCGCACCGCGGGCCGCATCAAGGTGCAGCCCTTCTACTCCGGCTCGCTCGGCGGCGAGCGCGAGTCGATCGAGGCGGTGCAACTGGGCACGCAGGAACTCACCTTCACCTCCACCGGCCCGGTGCCCAACTTCGTGCCCGAGGCGCGGATCCTCGACATCCCGTTCCTGTTCAGCGGCAAGCCGCACGCCCGCGCCGTGCTCGACAGCAGCATCGGCCAGGAACTGCTCGCCAAGTTCGAGTCCAAGGGCTTCAAGGCGCTGGCCTGGGGCGAGAACGGCGTGCGCCACATGACCAACAGCAAGCGCGCGGTCAACGCCCCCGATGACCTCAAGGGCCTGAAGATGCGCACGATGGAGAACCCGGTGCACGTGGCCGCCTACAAGGGCTTCGGCATCGTCACCACGCCGATGGCCTTCCCCGAGGTGTTCACCGCGTTGCAGCAGGGCACGGTCGACGGCCAGGAGAACCCGCTGTCGGTGATCATGGCCGCCAAGTTCGACCAGGTGCAGAAGCACCTGTCGCTGACCGGCCATGTCTACTCGCCGGCCATCTTCCTGATGAACAAGGCCTCGTTCGACAAGCTCTCGGCCGCCGACAAGACGGCCTTCCTCGAAGCCGCCAAGGAAGGCGTCAAGGCCAACCGGGCCCGCGTCGACGAAGACGATTCCAAGGGCGTGGCCGAGTTGCGCAGCAAGGGCATGAGCGTGGTCGAGAACGTCGACAAGGCCAAGTTCGTGGCGGCGCTGACGCCGGTGAATGCCGAGTTCGAGAAGCAGTTCGGCAAGGCCAACATCGACCGCATCCGGAACTACAAGTAACCCCCCGGAGCGCCTGCGGCGCTTCCCCCCAAGGGGGCGGACGCTGGCGGCCCGGCAAAGCCGGTTCCGCGGCGTCTGCTGGTGGGCGGCGCAGCCCTTCGGGCCTGCGGCCGTGCCGGCACCCCCTTCGATTGAACCTCACAGGAGCGAGGATGCCTGGCATCAAGGACGGTTTCTTGCGCGTGGAACGGATCACCACCGCCGTGTCGATGGCCGTGGCCTGTGCCATGCTGGCCACGGCCTCGGGCCTGGGCATGCTCCAGATCATCACGCGCTTCGTGCTCGAGACACCCGCCGAGTGGACCGAGGTGCTGATCCGCTTCACGCTGATCTGGATGGTCTTCATGGGCATCCCGATGGCCTTCCGCCAGGGCTCGATGGTGAGCGTCGACGTGCTCTACCGGCGCAGCGGCCCACGCGGCCGGCGTGTGCTCGACGGGGTGGTGTGTCTGGCCGCGCTGGTGCTCATCGGCATCATCATCTGGTGGGGCTGGGACTACGCCAACCGCGGCAAGGTGCAGACCGTCACCGGCCTGGAAGAGGTGTCGATGTTCTGGGCCTACCTGGCCATGCCGGTGGGCGGGTTGTTCAGCGTGGTGGCCCTGATCGGCAACCTGATCGACCCGCAGCGCCATGAACTGGAGACCGCGCAATGACCACCGCCATGCTGCTGACCATGGTGCTGTGCTTCGCGCTCAGCGTCTCGGTGGCGGTCTCGATCGGCCTGGCCGCGATGCTGGGCATCCAGGCCTCCAACGCCAACATGCTGCTGTCGGTGAAGGAGATGTTCTCCTCCATCAACAAGTTTCCGCTGGCGGCCATCCCCTTCTTCATCCTGGCCGGCAACCTGATGGAAACCGGCGGCATCTCGCGCCGGCTGGTCGAGTTCGCCAAGAGCCTGGTGGGCGGCGTCCAGGGCGGCCTGCCGATGACCTGCGTGCTCACCTGCATGATCTTCGCCGCGGTGTCGGGCTCGTCGGTGGCCACCACCTTCGCCATCGGCGCCATCCTGATCCCGGCGCTGATCAAACATGGCTACCCCACGTCCTACGCGGCCGCGCTGCAGGCCACCAGCGCCGAACTGGGCGTGATCATCCCGCCGTCGATCCCGATGATCCTGTACGGCGTCAGCGCCGAGGTCTCGATCGGCGAACTGTTCATCGCCGGCTTCGGGCCGGGGCTGCTGATCGGCGGCGCACTGATGGCCTTCGTGTGGGCCTATTGCAAATGGAAGGGCTGGGGCAAGAACGATGGCGATGGCCGCCTGTCCGTCGGCCGCGCCACCTGGCAGGCCGGCTGGGCGCTGATGATGCCGGTGATCATCCTGGGCGGCATCTACGGTGGCATCTTCACGCCCACCGAAGCCTCCGCGGTGGCGGTGTTCTATGCGCTGGTCGTGGGCATGGTGATCTACCGCGAGATCGGCCTCGGCGACCTCTACGGCATCCTGCGCAAGTCGGTGCTGTCGGCCGCGGTCATCATGTTCATCATCGCCAACGCCGGCCTGTTCGCCTTCCTGATCACCCGCGCCGGCGTGCCCGACACCATCGGCCGCTGGCTCGAAGCGGTGCTGCAATCGCCGACGATGTTCCTGCTGGGCGTGAATGCGGCTCTGTTCGTGATCGGCATGTTCATCGAGACCAGCGCCGCCATCATCGTGCTGGCCCCGATCCTGGCGCCGGTGGCCATGCACTTCGGCATCGACCCGGTGCACTTCGGAATGGTCATGGTGGTCAACCTGGCCATGGGCATGATCACACCGCCCTTCGGCGTCAACCTGTTCGCGGCCTGCACCGTGGCGCGCATCTCGCTGGACCGCATCGTCGTGCACCTGCTGCCCTTCGTCGGCGTGATCATGGCCTGCCTGATGGTGGTGACCTATGTGCCGTCGCTGTCGCTGTTCCTGCGCGACCTGGTCTACGCCAAGTAGCCCCCGACATGGCCTCGCGTCTGTCCCCGGTCACCAGTGGCGCCCGCCTGTCCGAGCAGGTAGCGCAGCAGCTGGCGGCACAGGTGCGCGACGGCACGCTCGCACCGGGCGCCAAGCTGCCCACCGAGGCCCGGCTGGTGGAGCAGTTCCAGGTCAGCCGCACCGTGGTGCGCGAGGCGGTGGCCCGGCTCAAGTCGCAGGGGCTGGTCGACTCGCGCCAGGGCAGCGGCGTGTTCGTCTGCGCCAGCCCGGCGATCGCACCCCTGAATTTCGATCCGCGGCACGCCGGCTCGCGTCAGGCGGTGGTGCAGATGGTGGTGGTGCGCCGCGCGCTGGAATCCGAGGTGGCGGCGCTGGCCGCGCAGCGCCGCACCGCCACCGGCCTGCGGCGCATCCGCCAGGCGGTGGCGGCCCTGGACAGTGCCGTGCAGGCCGGCGGCGATGGTGTGGAGGAGGACGTGCGCCTGCACCGCGCCATGGCCGACGCCGCGGGCAACCCCTTCCTGATCGACACCCTGGATTACCTGGCGCAGTTCCTACGGGGGGCCACGCGGGTGACGCGGGCCAATGAGGCCCGCCGGGCCGACTTCGCGCAGCAGGTGCGCGAGGAGCACGCGGCCATCGTGCAGGCCATCGAGGCCGGCGATGCCGATGCGGCCCGGGCGGCCGCGGCGCGTCACATGGACAACGCCATCCGCCGCATCGAGAGCGCCGACCCGGCCTTCTGGCGCCAGCAGGGCGCGCGGCTGGCTCAGCCGCTGGTCATACGACAGGCGCCCTGACGCGGCGCCGCGTCAACCCGGCCGCGCCAGGCGCCGCAGCCTCACTGCAAGGGCACGCCCGTCTTCGACTGCAACTCGTCGCGGGTGACGCCGGGCGCCATCTCGACGACCTTCAGGCCATGCGGCGTCACGTCGAGCACCGCCAGGTCGGTGATGATGCGGTCGACCACGCCCACGCCCGTCAGCGGCAGTGTGCAGGCGGGCAGGATCTTCAGGTCGAAGCCGCCGTCCTTCTTGCGCGCCACGTGCTCCATCAGCACGACCACGCTCCTGACGCCGGCCACCAGGTCCATCGCGCCGCCCATGCCCTTGACCATCTTGCCGGGGATCATCCAGTTGGCCAGGTCGCCCTTCTCGCTGACCTGCATTGCGCCCAGGATGGACAGGTTGATCTTGCCGCCGCGGATCATCGCGAAGCTCTCGTGCGAGCCGAAGATGCTGGAGCCGGGGATGGTGGTCACCGTCTGCTTGCCGGCGTTGATGAGGTCGGCGTCGACGGCGTCCTCGGTGGGGAACGGGCCGATGCCGAGCATGCCGTTCTCGCTCTGCAGCCAGACCTCGATGCTGGGGTCGACGAAGTTGGCCACCAGCGTCGGCAGGCCGATGCCCAGGTTGACGTAGAAGCCGTCCTGCAGTTCCTTGGCCGCGCGCGCGGCCATCTGGTCGTGGGTCCAGGCCATGGTTCAGGCTCCCTTCGTTTCGGTCGACTTTTCGGTGATCGTGCGCTTCTCGATGCGCTTCTCGGGCGTGGCGTTCAGCACCAGGCGGTGGGCATAGATGCCCGGCAGGTGCACCGCATCGGGGTCGAAGGTGCCGGTCTCGACGATCTCCTCCACTTCCACCACCGAGATGCGGCCGGCCATCGCCACGGCCGGGTTGAAGTTGCGCGCGGTGCGGCGGAACACCAGGTTGCCGCTCTTGTCCGCCTTCCAGGCCTTGACCAGCGCCACGTCGGGCAGCAGCGCACGCTCCATGACGTACACATGGCCGTCGAACTCGCGCGTTTCCTTGCCCTCGGCCACCAGCGTGCCCACACCGGTGCGGGTGTAGAACGCCGGGATGCCGGCACCGCCCGCGCGCAGGCGCTCGGCCAGCGTGCCCTGCGGCGTGAACTCGAGCTCGAGTTCGCCGGCCAGGTACTGGCGCTCGAACTCCTTGTTCTCGCCGACGTAGCTGGAGATCATCTTCTTGATCTGCCGCGTCTCGAGCAGCTTGCCCAGGCCGAAACCGTCGACGCCTGCGTTGTTGCTGATGACGGTGAGGCCCTTGGCACCCGAATCCTTCAGTGCCTCGATCAGTGCCTCGGGGATGCCGCACAGCCCGAAGCCGCCGACCGCGAGCAACTGGCCGTCATGCACGATGCCGGCCAGGGCCGCCGCCGCGCTGGGGTAGATCTTGTTCATGCCGGGGAACTCCGCAATGTGTCCGAAGGGGCGAAGGGTACTACCTACGGCATTACGTAGGGGATACGTAGAATTGCCTAAATACTTCGGAGCCCCTGATGGCAGATCCCGTCGGCATGAGTCTGTCCAGCTTGCAGGAGATGCTGGACAGCCCCTTGTTCGCCGCCTGGGTGCGCGATCTGGCCTTGCGTGTTGCTGAGGTGCGCCCGGGCGAGGTGCACCTCGCCCTGCCCGTCACCGCGCGCCACGTGCATGGCGGCGGCGTGGTCTGCGGGCAGACGCTGATGGCCGCCGCCGACACGGCGATGGTGCTGGCCGTCTCCAGCCAGCTGGGCGGCTTCCAGCCGATGACCACGGTGCAGTTGCAGACCAGCTTCCTGCGCCCCGTGCCGGGCACCGACACCGAGGCCCGCGTCATTGCCCGCGTGTTGCGGCTCGGCAAGAGCCTGGCCTTCGGCGAGATCGAGGTGCACGATGCGTCGGGGCGGCTCGCCGCGCATTCGACCACCACTTACGCCCTGCTGTGATGGCACCGATCGCGCTGGACTACCGCACCGCGTTCGACCTGGCGCCGATCGGACTGGTGATGTCGCGGCAGCGCCAGATCGTCGACTGCAACCAGCAGGTGCTGGCGATGTTCGGTGCCCAGCGCGACCAGTTGGTCGGACAGTCGTTCCAGGTGCTCTACCCCACGCACGACGAGTTCGAGCGCACCGGCGCCCGCATCGTTGCCAGCCTGGACACCCGCGGCTGGTACGCCGACGACCGCGTGATGAAGCGGGTGGACGGGCCCCAGCGCGGCGAGCTGTTCTGGTGCCATGTCAGCGGACGCGCGCTGGACCCGCGCGAACCGCACGCCGCCGGCATCTGGGCCTTCGAGGACCTGTCGTCGCGGCGCAAGCTGAAGGTGGAATTCACCGCCCGCGAGCGCGAGATCGCGGCGCTGCTGATCGACGGCCTGACGAGCAAACTGATCGGCAAGAAGCTGGCCATCAGCCCACGCACCGTGGACGTCTACCGGGCTCGCCTGATGCGCAAGGTGGGCGCGTCGACGACGCCCGAACTGGTGAACAAGCTGCTGGCGGGCTGAGCCGCACCGCCAGCGTCAGGGTGCCAGCAGCGCCCGGATGGCGTCTGGCAGGGGCACCGACTTCTGCGCCTTGAAATCGGTCCAGACCACCGTGGCGCCGCCGGTGGCATAGACCACGCCGGGCTGGTCGGTGCGCTCGAGCGTGGCGTAGGTGTCGATGGTGCTGCGGCCCAGGGCGCCGGTGTAGTGGCGCGCCAGCACGTCACCGGGGTACTCGAGCTGGCGGATGAAGCTGCAGAAGGCGTTGACGATGATCGGGCCCTGCGCGCTCTCGCTGGGCACGCAGCCCATGCTGCTGAACCATTCGATGCGCAGGCTTTCGAGGTAGCGGAAGTAGACGGTGTTGTTGACATGGCCCATCGCGTCCATGTCGCCCCAGCGGATGGGGATGACCATCTCGAAGGTCAGCTTCTTCTGCTCGGGGATGTCGAAGCGCATGCTCAGGCCGGCGGGGGCGTGGTGTCGATGCCCAGTTCGGCGGCCATGCGCTGCACCACGGCACGCAGGTCGGCGAGTTCGGCGGCCATGCGGGTCTGCTCGGCCTTCAGCGCCGACAGCTCGCCGGCGCTGACGCCCTCGTCGGCATCGCCGCCCGTGTAGGGCCGCGGCGCCGTCATCTGCACCTCGCCGCACAGCAGGTGGGCCCAGCGGGCCTCGCGCTCGCCGGGCGATCGTGGCAGGTGCAGCACCTTGGGCGGTGTCTTGCCTGCCAGTTCTTCGAGGAAGCCCTCGACCGACGAGATGTCGGCGAAGCGGTACAGGCGCTCGCAGTTGGCACGCAGCTCGGCCGAGGTCTGCGGCCCGCGCAACATCAGCACCGCCAGCAGCGCCTGGGCCTGGCTGGGCACGCCCAGGCCGCGGGCCAGGTTGTGCTCGTATCGGGCCACCCGGCTGCCACTGCTGATGAACAGCAGGCTCAAGGCCTTGAGGCCGTCGACGGCGGTCAGCACCTCGGCGTCGGTGGCGTTGATCACCGGGTCACGCGCGGTCTTCTGGTTGCAGCCGGCCACCAGCGAGTTGAGCGAGAGCGGGTAGGTGTCGGGCACCGTGGCCTGCTTCTCCACCAGCACGGCCAGCACGCGGGCCTCGAGGGGGGTGAGTGCGCGCATGGCTCAGCGCGCTCCGGCGAAGGGCCGGCTCACACGCCGAAGCCGTCGTCCGCGGACAGCACGGCGCCGTTGATGAAATGGCTTTCGTTGGCGCACAGCATCATCAGCGCCACGTCCAGGTCCTTCGGCGTGCCCACACGCTTGCGGGGCAGCATGCTCATCAGCTTCTGGCCGGCTTCGGTCTGCCAGTGGTGGTGGTTGATCTCGGTGTCGATGTAGCCCGGGCACAGCGCGTTGACGTTGATGCCGAACTTGCCCCATTCCAGAGCCATCGATCGGGTCATGTGCACCACGGCGGCCTTGCTCATCGCATAGACGCCGATCTGGCTGAGCACGCGCAGCCCGGCCATCGAGGCCACGTTGACGATGCGCCCGCCGGTGAAGGTGCCCGGCGCCGCGCCGCGCGAGCGGGCGATCATGCGGCGCGCCACTTCTTGCGCGACGAAGAACGCGCCGCGGGTGTTGGTGCCCATCACGTAGTCGTAGTCGTCGGGCGTCACGTCGACCAGCTTCTGCGTGGTGCTGACGCCGGAGTTGTTGACCAGGATGTCGATCGTGCCCATCTCGGTCTCGGCGTGGGCGACGGCCGACTTGATGCTGTCGATGTCGGTCACGTCGAGCTCGACGACATGGGCGTCACCGCCCTCGGATTCGAGTTCGGCGCGCAGGGTCTTGAGCCGCTCGATGCGGCGGGCCGCCAGCACCACGCCGGCGCCGGCCTGGCTGAGGGTGCGGGCGAACTGCGCACCCAGGCCACCGGACGCGCCGGTGACGAAGGCCACGCGGCCGGAGAGATCGATCTTGTAGGTCATGGCTGCCGATTCGGGACGCTGAGGTCTGTGGGCGAAGGGTTTCACGATAGCACGCGGTCGGGCGCGGTCGAGCGCCAAGCGGCACCGAATCGAGGTGCATATGGACGCATCAATTCGTAATAGCACGACCGTGCTTTTTTGGGCTTTCGCTGGCTACAATGCTTTTTTCATTGACTTGCGACGACGTCAAATGACACCCCAGGAGATCCTCGAACAGCACGGCCCCCGAGAGGCCATGGAGTACGACGTCGTCATCGTCGGTGGCGGCCCGGCCGGCATGGCCACCGCGATCCGCCTGAAGCAACTGGCCGCGCAGGACGGCAAGGACCTGTCGGTGGTGGTGCTCGAGAAGGGCTCGGAGCCCGGCGCCCACATCCTGTCGGGCGCGGTGATGGACCCCATCGCCATCAACGAGCTGATCCCCGACTGGAAAGCCCTCGGCGCCCCATTGAACCAACCCGTCACCGACGACCTGGTGCTCTTCCTCAGCGAAGGCGACGGCACGGCCACCACCCCGCCGTTCCTGGTGCCCGAGTGCTTCCACAACGAGGGCAACTACGTCATCAGCCTGGGCGCGCTCACCAAGTGGATGGGCGAGCATGCCGAGTCGCTGGGCGTCGAGGTGTTCCCCGGCTTCACCGCCGCCGAGGTGCTGTACGACGAGCGCGGTGCGGTGCGCGGCGTGGCCACCGGCAACATGGGCATCGGCAAGGACGGCGAACCGCACGACAGCTTTCAGCTGGGCATGGAACTGCTGGGCAAGTACACCGTGTTCGCCGAAGGTGCGCGGGGTCACCTGGGCAAGCAGCTGATCGCCCACTTCAAGCTCGACCACGGCAAGGACCCGCAGTCCTACGCCCTGGGCGTGAAGGAACTCTGGGAAGTGCCCGCCGACAAGGCCCGGCCCGGCCTGGTGGTGCACACCGCCGGCTGGCCGATGGACGACAGCACCTACGGTGGCGGCTTCCTGTACCACCAGGAAGGCAACCGCGTGACGCTGGGCTTCGTCACCGGGCTGGACTACAAGAACCCCTGGCTGAGCCCGTTCGAGGAGATGCAGCGCTGGAAGACGCACCACGCGATCCGCCAGCACATCGAAGGCGGCAAGCGCATCGGCTATGGCGCGCGCGCCATCACCGCGGGGGGCATCCTCAGCCTGCCCAAGACCGTGTTCCCCGGCGGCGCCCTGGTGGGCTGCGACGCCGGCTACCTGAACGCCAGCCGCATCAAGGGCAGCCATGCCGCCATCAAGACCGGCATGCTGGCCGCCGAGGCGGCCTTCGAGGCCTTGCGCGCCGGCCGCTCGCACGACGAGCTGAGCGCCTACCCGGCCGCCTTCGAGCGCAGCTGGCTGCACGACGAGTTGCAGGCCTCCAAGAACTTCAAGCAGTGGTTCAAGAAGGGCAACACCGTCGGCGCGCTGATGACCGGCATCGAGCAGTGGCTGCTGCCCAAGCTGGGCAAGAAGATCGCGCCGTGGACCATCCACCGCCTGCTGCCCGACCACCTGATGCTGCAGCCTGCCAGCCAGCACACCCGCATCGACTACCCCAAGCCCGACGGCATCCTGACCTTCGACCGCCTCAGCTCGGTGTTCATCAGCAACACCAACCACGAGGAAAACCAGCCGGCGCACCTGACACTGAAGGACGCCAGCGTGCCCGTGGCCGTCAACCTGGCCAAGTTCGCCGGCCCCGAAGGCCGCTACTGCCCGGCGGGCGTCTACGAGTTCGTCAAGAACGACGACCAGTCCGACCGCCTGCAGATCAACGCGCAGAACTGCGTGCACTGCAAGACCTGCGACATCAAGGACCCGACGCAGAACATCGTCTGGGTCACCCCCGAAGGCGGCGGCGGGCCCAACTACGCCGGCATGTGAGGCCGCGCCGAGGCACCGCGCAGCGGCACTGGCAGGCGACTTGCTAGCCACTGTCGATGGTGCCTGCACGCGCTGTCGACCGCCCCAACCTGGGTGCGGCGCCCTGCGTGATCGACATCGAGGCCTCGGGCTTCGGACGGCACAGCTACCCCATCGAGATCGGCCTGGCCCTGGCCGATGGGCGCGGCCTGTGCACGCTGGTGCAGCCGGCCGACGACTGGACCCACTGGGACACGTCGGCCGAGCGCCTGCACGGCATCCGGCGTGAGGTGGCCCGCCAGCATGGCCGGCCGGTGGCCGAGGTGGCCGACCTGCTGAACCGAGAACTCGACGGCCAGACTGTCTACAGCGACGCCTGGGCCTACGACTACAGCTGGCTGAGCCTGCTGTTCGACACCGCCGGCCGCAGCCAGCGCTTCAAGCTCGAGCATCTGCGTGTGCTGCTCACCGACGCCCAGGCAGACCGCCTGGCCGACGGCAAGGCCATGGCGCGGGCGCACCTGCACGTGGAACGGCACCGGGCGAGTGCGGATGCCCGCACCTTGCAGTGGGCGGTGCAGTGGCTGCTGGGGCGCGGCGACGGCCCGAACTGACGGCAGTCTCCGCGCGTCGCCATCGGGACGGCGCCTGTCGGCGGCCGGCCCGCTGCCCACCGGGCACCGTCCCGCCGACCCCCGCGGGTGCTCGTACCGAAGTTGGTGAGTTTCGTACACGCCGGTGCGTGTCTATGCACCCCCTGCCGACGCGCTGTCGCCCTAGCCTTGCTGCCATGCCGTCGGAGCGGACTCCGGCGGCACGGACACACAGGAGGACAGACCATGTACAGCCACAGCGACCGTTCCGACTCTCCCGATGCCGGTGATCCGGCAACGGCCCTCGCCGCGTTCCAGGAGGGGGCTGCGCCAACCGCCAGCGTGCTGGCGCGCATGCTCGATGTCATCGACTACGGCGTGCTGCTCGCGCTGGACGACGGACACGTCGTATTCGCCAACAAGGTGGCGCGCGAGGAACTCGACGACCGGCATCCGCTGCAACTGCTGGGGCAATCGCTGCGGGCCCGCCGCTCGCGCGACATCGCGCCGCTGTGGGCGGCTCTGGAATGTGCCGCCCTGCGAGGGCTCCAGCGCATGCTGACGCTGGGCGACGCCGAGGGCGAATCCGTCACCGTGGCCTTCATCCCGATGAGCGATCCCGCCATCGGCCCCCGTGCCGGGGCCATGCTCGTGGTCGGCCGGCGCAGTGCCTGCGACGATCTCAGCGTGGAGGCGTTCGGACGGCAGAGTCGCCTGACCGACGCCGAAGTGCGCGTGCTGAAGCTGCTGTGCCTGGGACGCCGCCCTGCAGACATCGCGCTGGCGCAGAGGGTGGCCCTGTGCACCGTGCGCACGCACATCAGCAACATCCGCGACAAGACCGGCGCGCCGAGCGTGGGCGACCTGGTGCTCGAGGTGACGAAGCTGCCCCCGCTGTTCCGGCGCATACGCGCGCGTGCGTGACACCGCGCCGGGCGCCACCTAACATCGGGCGACGAGCGGCACGCTGCCGCGCTCCACGTCCACCGATGCCGAGACAGCGCCGCGCCAGCCACCCTCCGCCCGAGTTGACCAACGTGCCGATGAGCGACGCACTCAGCCGGCTGGCGGCCCGTGGCGAGGCCAGGCTGTATCCCAAGGGCCGCCTGCTGATCCAGGAAGGCGACGTCGGCAACACGCTGTTCATCATCCTGAGCGGTCGGCTGCGCGCCTTCTCGGTCAACGACGACGGCTCGCGCCGCGTCACCTATGGTGAGTACCTGCCCGGAGAGTTCCTGGGCGAGATGAGCCTGGACGGCGGCGCGCGGTCCGCCAACGTCGAAGCGGCCGAAGCCAGCTGGTGCGTGGTGGTCACGCGCACCACCCTGGAGCGCCACATCGCCGAGTGCCCGGAGTTCGCCTTCGAGCTGTTGTCGAAGGTCATCCGGCGCGCCCGCGCGGCCACGCTGAGCCTGCGCGCCGTGGCACTGAACGATGTGTACGGCCGCGTGATCTGGCTGCTGAACAGCCGGGCGTCGCTCCAGTCCGATGGCACCCGGGTGGTCGGGCCGATCACGCACCAGGACATGGCCGATGCACTGGCCTGCACGCGGCCGATGGTCAGCCGGGTGATGAAGGAACTGGAGTCCGGCGCCTACATCGAGACGAGCGCGCACCGGGTGACGATCAGGCGAGCCTTGCCCGTGAGGTTCTGACGCCGGGCGCTGGTGGGTTGGTCGAGGCTGCGGGCGACCCGAGACCGCCCGGGGCAGCCGTCGTCTCCCCTGCGCCATCCGCCTCCAGGCGGGATGATCCGGATCAGGTCCTCGGAGGTCGGGCGAGGTGGCCGGATGGGCCGCCACCGCAAAGCCGAGTACCCTTCTGCTGGCGATCACCACAGGAGACCCCGCCATGCCCCCCATCAGCCGCTACCCCGTGCCCGAACTGAGCGACCTGCCCGATGACCTGCGCGCGCGCATCCTCGACGTGCAGGCCAAGGCGGGCTTCGTGCCCAACGTCTTCCTCGCGCTGGCCCATCGCCCGGCCGAATGGCGGGCGTTCATGGCCTACCACGACGCGCTGCTGCTGAAGGACACCGGTTCGCTCACCAAGGGCGAGCGAGAGATGATCATCGTCGCCACCTCGGCCGCCAACCAGTGCCTGTACTGCGTGGTGGCGCATGGCGCCATCCTGCGCATCTACGAGAAGAAGCCGCTCGTGGCCGACCAGGTGGCCGTCAACCACCGCAAGGCCGACATCCCGCCGCGCCAGCGCGCGATGCTCGATTTCGCGCTGAAGGTGTGCAACGACTCGGCCGCGGTGGACGAGGCCGACTTCGAACGCCTGCGCCCGCACGGCTTCTCGGACGACGACATCTGGGACATCGCCGCCATCACCGCGTTCTTCGGCCTGTCGAACCGCATGGCCAACGTGGCGGGCATGCGCCCCAACGACGAGTTCTACCTGATGGGCCGGTTGCCACGCGACAAGAAGTGAGGCGATGATGGACCTGCCGCTGTCACCCGTCGTGGCCGGGGCATGGCGCATGGCCGCCTGGGGCTGGTCGGCCCAGGAGCGCCTGCGCTGGATCGAGGGCAACCTCGACCTCGGCATCACCAGCTTCGATCACGCCGATATCTACGGCGGCTACACCGTCGAGGGCCTGTTCGGCGAGGCACTGGCGCTTGCGCCGGCGCTGCGCCGCCGCCTGCAACTGGTCAGCAAGTGCGGCATCCGGATGGTGTCGCCGGCACGGCTGGGCAACGTGGTCAAGCACTACGACACCTCGGCCGCGCACGTGCAGGCCTCGGTGGACCATTCGCTGCGCGCGCTGCGCACCGACCACCTCGACCTGCTGCTGATCCACCGCCCCGATGCGCTGCTCGACGCCGGCGAACTGGCGGCCACCTTCGACGGCCTGCGCGCCGCCGGCAAGGTGCTGCAGTTCGGCGTCTCCAACTTCTCGCCCTCGCAACTGGCGCTGCTGCACCGGCACTGCCCGCTGGCCACCAACCAGGTGGAGCTCTCGCCCTTGCACCGCGACCCGCTGCACGACGGCACCCTCGACCAGTGCCAGGACCTGGGCCTGCGCCCGATGGCCTGGTCGCCACTGGCCGGTGGCCGCATCTTCACCAGCGATGAACCCGCCGCGCAACGGGTGCGGGCAGAACTCGAATCGCTCGGCCATGAACTTCGCGTGGGCTGGACCACGCTGCTGTGTGCCTGGGTGATGCGGCACCCCAGCCGGCCCCGGCCAGTGATCGGCTCGCGCCGGATCGAGATGGCCCGCGAGGCCATGGCCGCCACCGAACTGCGCCTGGACGCACAGCAGTGGTATCGGCTGTGGCAGGCCGGCGCAGGGCACGAGGTGCCCTGACGACCCGTCACCGGGGGCAGGACCACGCGGCCCCGCCCGGGCGGCCGGTCAGACCGTGCGCAGGCACATCGTCAGCAGCGCCGACGAGTCTTCCAGCGCCCGCACCGAATGCGGCGCCTTGGCCGGCAGCAGCACCAGTTGCCCCGGGCGCAGCGACAGCGTCGAGCCGCCGGTGCGCACCTCGATCAGACCCTCCATGCACTGCAGCGTGATCTCGCCGGGCGCGCGGTGCTCGCGCATCTCCTTGCCGGCGCCCAGCACCACCCGCATGATCTCGAGTTGGCCCGCCTTCAGCAGCGCCGTGGTCTGGCTGTCTCGCAGCCGGGCCCCCAGCGGGCCGACGTCGACCGCTTGGCCGGGCAATGAATGCTCCATCGCCATTGCACACCTCCAGTGATGCGTTCCAGGCCGCCGGGCATGCCGGCCGCCCCACAGCCTGATTCTGCGCTCAGTCGGCGGTCAACGGCACCACTGTTCCTCGCAAGGGATGCCATCGGCGTCGCCGTCCATCGTCACCCGGGGGCAATGGCGCAGGAAGTAGGTCGCTTCCTCGCACGACGTCATCTGGCTGCAGCGGGTGCGCCCGTCGCAGCGGTAGGCCGCCGGACGGCTGGTCGACCGGCCGCTGGCCGGCGGGGCCGCCGATCCGCTCACCGCGGCGCCGGGTGTGGCCGACCGGGCGCGACCCGCCGCACCGTCACCCGGAACGCAAGGCCCATGCTCGCGCCGAAAGTCGCGCGGCATCACCGCACCGCCCTCGCCGTGCAGGCCCCGCCGCAGCGCATGCGCCATGCGCTCGTGCTTGACGTGCGGCCCCCGGTCCCAGCGCCAGCGACTGCTCCAGGCGTGGCCCTCCTCGACCATCTTCAGGTTGACGTCGATGCCCTCGGTGTGCAGCACCCCCAACGTGCGGCCATAGTCGTCCCGCCCCACCGCGCGCAGGCTGACGGGTCGGTCGAGCACCAGGTCTTGCAGCGCCGCGCGGGCCTGCGGCCCCCAGGCCTGGCAGATCTCCGGTGCGTCGATGTGCGCCAGGCGCACCTCCACCGGCTTGGCCGTCGGCGACGCCTGCCACCACAGGCTGTCGCCATCGATCACGCGGGTGACATGGCCGACGACGGCCGCCGCCGGGGGCCGCGCGGCCTCGGCCGGGCCCAGCGCTGTCCAGCAGGCCAACACGGCAAGCAGCCGCCTCCAGGGTGCGCCCTGCCGACACTGCGTCCGGCCGACCGTGTCGCCAGCCTGCGAACCCGTCGGCCACTGGCCCACCGCGCGGTCGACAGGAGAGGAGCGGAGGGAAGGCTGGACAGCAGGACGCATCGGCCATGCCACGCGGCCTTGTGCCGACGGGGCCATTGGGAAGGTGGATCAGTCTATGCGCCCACCGTGGCGGCACGGTGTCCGGGCGTGACGGTTCGGTGGGCTGCCCGGCCCGCGCCGATGCGAACGGTCCGCGGCCTGCACCCGGTGGTCACCCGGCGTTGGCTACATCAGCACGATGTCGTACTGCTCCGGGTTCACCGACGGTTCCGCCGACAGCGAGATCGGCTTGCCGATGAAATCGGACAGCCCGGCCAGGTGCTGGCTTTCCTCGTCGAGCAGCATCTCCACCACCGACGCACTGGCAATGACGCGGAACTCCTTGGGGCTGAACTGGCGGGCTTCGCGCAAGATCTCGCGCAGGATGTCGTAGCAGACGCTGCGCGCCGTCTTCACCTGGCCACGTCCTTGGCATGTTGGGCATGGCTCGCACAGCATGTGGGCCAGGCTCTCGCGGGTGCGCTTGCGCGTCATCTCCACCAGCCCCAGCTGGGTGAAGCCGCTGACGGTGACCTTCGTGCGGTCCTTGCTGAGCTGCTTCTTGAACTCGGCCAGCACCGCCTGCTGGTGTTCTTCGCGGGTCATGTCGATGAAGTCGACGATGATGATGCCGCCCAGGTTGCGCAGGCGCAGGTGGCGTGCGATGGCGCCTGCGGCCTCGAGATTGGTCTTGAAGATCGTGTCGTCGAAGTTGCGCGCACCGACAAAGCCGCCGGTGTTGACGTCCACCGTGGTCAGCGCCTCGGTCTGGTCGATGATGAGGTAACCGCCGCTCTTCAGGTCGACCCGCCGGGCCAGCGCCTTGGCGATCTCCTCCTCGATGTTGAAGAGGTCGAAGATCGGGCGCTCGCCCTTGTAGTGCTCCAGCTTGGCCGCCGACGACGGCGTGAACAGCGCGCCGAAGGCCTGCAGGTCGTCGTACTGCATCTTCGAGTCGATACGGATCGTCTGCGTGGCGTCGTTGGCCAGGTCGCGCAGCACGCGCTCGGCCAGGTTCAGGTCTTCGTGCAGCAGCGTGCCGGGTGGCTGCGACAGGCCCTGCGCTCGGATGGCATTCCAGGTCTTGCGCAGGTAGGCGATGTCGTCGGCCAGGGCCTCGTCGCTGGCGTCCTCGGCGTTGGTGCGCAGGATGAAGCCGCCGCTGCTGTCGTCGGGCGGGCCGGCCAGGCGGTGCATGCGGGCGCGCAAGGCCTCGCGCGCCTCGGGCGAGCCGATCTTCTGCGAGATGCCGATGTGCTTGTCCTGCGGCAGGAACACCAGCATGCGCCCGGCGATGCTGATCTGCGTGGACAGCCTCGCCCCCTTGGTGCCGATCGGGTCCTTGATGACCTGCACCATGAGCGTCTGGCCCTCGAACACCTGGCGCTCGATCGGCACCTGCACCACCACGTCGCCGCGTGCGGAATGCGGGGGGGCATGGCCATGGTGGTGGCCACCGGCGTGGAGGTCGGCCACGTGCAGGAAGGCGGCGCGCTCCAGGCCGACGTCGATGAAGGCGCTCTGCATGCCGGGCAGCACCCGCGCCACCTTGCCCAGGTAGATGTTGCCGACCAGGCCGCGCTCGAGCGTGCGCTCGATGTGCAGCTCTTGCACGGCCCCGTTCTCGATGATGGCGACGCGTGTCTCTTGCGGAGCCCAGTTGATCAGGATGTCGTGCATCGGCGCATCCTAGCCGGTCTGCCCGAAGCGGATGCGCGCCTGCCGAAGCAACTCGGCCGTCTCGTACAAGGGCAGGCCCATGATGCCGGAATGGCTGCCGTCGATGTGCACGATCCAGCCGGCGAACTGGCTCTGGATGGCGTAGGCACCGGCCTTGCCGAAGGGCTCGCCGCTGGCCACGTAGGCGGCTATGGCCTGCCGCGACAGCGGCGCGACCGTCACATGCGAGGTGTTCAGCGCCGTCCATCGCCGGCGGCCAGACGCCAGGGCGACGGCGGTGAGCACGCGGTGGGTGCGGCCCGACAGCGCGCCCAGCATCGCTGCGGCCTCGGCGGCATCGGCCGGCTTGCCCAGGATGCGGCGGCCGACGGCCACGGTGGTATCGGCGCACAGGATGGGCAGCGCCGCGCCGCCTCGCCGGCGCTGGCGCCGCCGGGCGGCATCGAGCTTCAGGCCGGTGACGCGCTGCACGTAGTCGGCCGGCAGTTCGCCCGGCAGCACATGCTCGAGCGCCTCGGCGTCTTCATCGTCGCCGGGCAGCAGCAGGTCGTGCGCGACGCCCAGCTGGTCGAGCAGTTGACGGCGGCGGGGGCTCTGCGAAGCCAGGTGGATGCGGTCGGCGGCGGGCATGGCCGCGGATTGTGCCCGCCGCGGCCGCGCACGGCCCGTGGCGGCGGCGCCCTCTGGGCACCTCACTCGCGGTGGTACGGGTGCCCGGCGGTGACCGACCAGGCGCGGTACAGCGCCTCGGCCAGCAGCACGCGCACGAAGGCATGGGGCAAGGTCAGGTCGGACAGGCGCAGCGTCTCGTCGGCGCTGGCCTTGAGCGTGCTGTCGAGCCCGTCGGGCCCGCCCACCAGCAGCGCCACGTCACGGCCGTCGCCCAGCCAGAAGCGCAGCCGGTCGGCCAGTTGCACCGTCGTCAGCCGGCTGCCGTGCTCGTCGAGCACCACGCGGCGCGCGCCCTTCGGAATGGCGGCCTCCAGGCGCTGCGCCTCGGCGGCCATCATCTGGGCGGCCGTCTTGCCGCTGCCGCGCGGTTCGGCCTTCACGGCCTTCAATTCCAGCCGCAGTTCGGGCGGAAACCGCTTGGCGAAGTCCTCGTAGGCCGCCTCGGCCCAGGTAGGCGGCCGCTGGCCCACGGCCACGAGCGCCAGCCGCATGCCTGCCGCCGCGCCGTCAGCCGCGGCTGGGCTTCTTGCGCGCGGTCGACCCGTTGGCCGGCCGCTTGGCCGCGGTGGTCTTGCGCGCCGGTGCCGCCTTGGTCGGTGCGGCCTTGCGGGCCACTGGCGCCCGGGCAGGCGCCTTGGCAGGTGCTGTCTTGCGCGACGGCGCCGTCTTCTTGGCCGCCACCACCACCTTCTTGACGGCCGCCGTGGCCTGCTTCGACGGGATCGCCGACTTCTTGGCTGCGGTGGTCGACCGGGACGACGTGGCCGCCTTGCCCACCGTGCCCGACATCGACGTCACGACCGGCGCCGATCCCTTGCCGGCCACCGCCTTGCCAGGCGCCGCCTTGCGCGCAGCCGGTTTGCCCGCAGCGGACTGGCCTGCCGCGGGCTTGGCACCCGACCGGGCTGCCACCTTCGCAGCGGGTTTCGCTGCGGCGGACTTGCGGGCCGCAGGCTTGCGCGCGGGCTCGTCGTCCATGGCATCCGCCGAGGCCTTGACGAGGCCCTTGGGTTCGTCGCTGCCGATCTTCATCTTCACCGGCTTGCCGCCCCAGATCTCCTCGAGGCGGTAGTAGTCGCGGATCGACGGTTGCATGATGTGGGCCACGGCGGGGCCGCAGTCCACGATGATCCACTCACCGTTGTCGCTGCCCTCGGTGCTGAGCACCGGCAGGCCGGCCCCCTTCACGGCCACGCGCACGCTCGAGGCCAGCGCCTTGGTCTGTCGGTTGCTGGTGCCCGAGGCGATGATCACGCGCTCGAACAGCGGTGAAAGGTGCTCGGTGTTGAAGACGACGATGTTCTGCGCCTTCACGTCTTCGAGGCCATCGACGATGGCGCGCTGCAGCTTGCGGATGTCCATTCAGCTCCTGGGTTGCCCGGTGTAGAGGGCGTGAGAGTCAATATAGCGCGCCACCGGCTCGCCCACCAGCGAGACGATCTCGCCTCCGGCGGCCCGGCGCACGCGAATGTCACTGGCGGCGATGTCGATTCTGGGCAGTTCGAGCATCACCACTCGGTGTGGCATCGACGCCACGGCCGGCGGCGCCTGGGGCCGCTGCCCTTCCCGGGCGGCCACGGCCAGCGTCAGGCGCGACAGCAGTTCGCGCCAGTCGCGCCAGGTGTCGAAACGGCCGTACTGGTCCTGCCCGATGACGAGGAACCAGTCGGCATCGGGCTCGTCCGCGCACAGCTCGCGAACGGTGTCGATGGTGTAGGTGGGGCCGTCGCGGTGCAGTTCGCGAGGGTCCAGCACGAAGCGCGGTTCGTCGGCGATCATCGCGGCCACCATGGCTTCGCGGTCGTTGGCCTGGGCCATGTCGCGGCCGGCCTTCTGCCAGGGCGCGCGGGCGGGCAGCCAGCGCAGCTCGTCGAGTTGCAGGGTGTCGAGCGCCACATGCGCCAGCGCCAGATGCGCCAGGTGCGGCGGATCGAAACTGCCACCCAGCACCCCGATGCGGCGCCTGCGCCCGGTCGACAGCGTCACGCGTTGGCCCAGTCCCGCGGCACCAGGAAGTCGGTGTACAGCCGCGCCTCGGGTGTGCCGGCCTCGGGCGCCCAGTCGTAGCGCCACTTCACCACCGGCGGCATCGATATCAGGATGCTCTCGGTGCGGCCGCCCGATTGCAGCCCGAACAGCGTGCCACGGTCGAACACCAGGTTGAACTCGACATAGCGGCCACGCCGATAGGCCTGGAAGTCGCGCTCGCGCTCGCCGTAGGGCGTGTCGCGGCGGCGCTCGACGATTGGCAGGTAGGCCGGCAGGAAGCTGTCGCCCACCGCGCGCAGCATCTCGAAGCTGCGTCCGAAACCCAGCTCGCTGAAGTCGTCGAAGAACACGCCGCCGACACCGCGCGGCTCGTTGCGGTGCTTCAGGAAGAAGTACTCGTCGCACCAGCGCTTGAAGCGCGGGTGAAGTTCAGGCCCGAAGGGCAGCAAGGCATCGCGGCAGGTGCGATGGAAATGCGCAGCATCGGCCTCGACCCCGTAGTAAGGCGTCAGGTCCATGCCGCCACCGAACCACACCACCGGCTGGCGTCCCACCGGCCGGGCCGCGAACATGCGCACGTTCATGTGCACCGTGGGCACGTGCGGGTTGCGCGGGTGGAAAACCAGTGACACGCCCATGGCCTCGAACGGTGCCCCAGCCAGTTCGGGGCGGTGCTGCGTGGCCGAGGGCGGCATCGCCGAACCCTTCACATGGCTGAAGTTGCAGCCGCCGCGTTCGAGCAGCCCGCCCTCTTCCACCAGCTGGGTCTTGCCGTCGCCCTCGAGCCGGCCGCCGGGTTCGCGGGTCCAGGCATCGGTGGCGAAGGGCTTGCCGTCCACCTGTTCCATCGTCGTGACGATGCGTTGCTGCAGGCCGAGCAGGTAGCTGCGAATCGCGGTCGTGTCCAAGTCGGTCTCCTCCGTCGTGTACCTGATGTGGTGTGAATTGCGGGCGCGCCGACGCGCAGGCCCGTCAGCGCTTGATCGCGCGGTGGCCGATGTCGCGCCGGTATTGCGCGCCGTCGAACTGGATGCCGCTCAGCACCTGGTAGGCGCGTTGCTGCGCCAGCCGGGCCGAATCGCCCAGCGCGGTGACGCACAGCACCCGACCCCCACTGACCTGCAGCTGCCCATCGGCCTGCAGCGTGGTACCGGCGTGAAAGACGACGGCATCGTCGGTGTCGGCCGGCAGGCCGGTGATGGGGTCGCCCTGGCGCGGTGCCTGCGGATAGCCCGCCGCAGCCATGACCACGCCCAGCGCGAAGCGTCGGTCCCATTGCAGTTCGACCTGGTCGAGCGTGCCGTCGGTGGCTTGCATCAAGACCTCGACCAGATCGCTCTTCAGGCGCATCAGGATGGGCTGGGTCTCGGGGTCGCCCATGCGGGTGTTGAACTCGAGCGTCTTGACCTGCCCGGCCGGGTCGATCATGAGCCCGGCGTACAGGAAGCCGGTGAACGGGTTGCCGTCGCGGGCCATGCCCTGCACCGTGGGCAGGATGACCTCGTGCATGGCCCGTGCGTGCACATTGGGCGTGACCACCGGTGCCGGTGAATAGGCGCCCATGCCGCCGGTGTTGGGGCCCAGGTCGCCGTCCTGCAGGCGCTTGTGGTCCTGGCTGGACGCCAGCGGGAGCACGCGGGTGCCGTCCACCAGCACGATGAAGCTGGCCTCCTCGCCCTGCAGGCATTCCTCGATCACCACGCGGGGCACGGCGTTGCCGTCGGCATCGGCGTTGTACTGCACGCCGGTGGCCTGGCCGCCGAGCATGAAGTCGATGGCCTCGTGGGCCTCGGCCAGCGAGGTGGCCACCACCACGCCCTTGCCGGCGGCCAGGCCATCGGCCTTGACGACGATGGGCGCGCCCACCTTGTCGACGTGCGCATGGGCCTCGGCGGCGTCGGTGAAGGTGGCGTACAGCGCCGTGGGGATGCCGTGGCGCTGCATGAAGTCCTTGGCGAAGGCCTTGGAGCTTTCCAGCCGTGCAGCGGCCTTCGTCGGGCCGAAGATGCGCAGGCCACGGGCGCGGAACACATCCACCACGCCCGCCGACAGCGGCGCCTCGGGGCCGACCACGGTGAGCCCGATCTTCTGCGCCTCGGCAAAGTCGGCCAGCGCCACGGGGTCGGAGATGGGCACGTTCTGCAGGTGCGGGCTGCGCGCGGTGCCGCCGTTGCCCGGCGCCACGTAGACGCCCTGCACCCGCGGGCTCTGCGCCAGCTTCCAGGCCAGGGCATGTTCGCGGCCGCCGCCGCCGATGACGAGGATGTTCATGCGCGGGCTATTCGCCGATCTCGGCGTTGTGGAAGACTTCCTGCACGTCGTCCAGGTCCTCGATCACGTCCAGCAGCTTCTGCATGCGCTGGGCGTCCTCGCCGGCGAGTTCGATGGAGTTCTCGGCGCGCCAGGTGACCTCGGCCACCTCGGGCACCAGGCCGGCGGCCTCGAGCGCGTGCTTCACGGCCTCGAAGTCGGCCGGCGCGCACAGCACCTCGATGGCGCCATCGCCGTCGGTGATCACATCGTCGGCGCCGGCTTCGAGCGCCGATTCCATCACCTTGTCCTCCGACGTGCCAGGTGCGAAGACGAACTGCCCGCAATGCTTGAACTGGAAGGCCACCGAACCCTCGGTGCCCAGGTTGCCGCCGTACTTGCTGAAGGCATGCCGCACCTCGGCCACGGTGCGCACGCGGTTGTCGGTCATGCAGTCGACGATGATCGCGGCGCCGCCGATGCCGTAGCCCTCGTAGCGGATTTCCTCGTAGCTCACGCCCTCGAGCGCGCCGGAGGCCTTGTCGATGTTGTACTTGATGCGGTCGGCCGGCATGTTGGCGGCCTTGGCCTTGTCGATGGCCAGGCGCAGCCGCGGGTTGGCGCTGATGTCGCCCCCGCCCTGGCGGGCCGCGACCGTGATTTCACGGATGATGCGGGTCCACACCTTGCCGCGCTTTTCATCCTGCCGGCCCTTGCGGTGCTGGATGTTGGCCCATTTGGAATGTCCAGCCATGCTGGTGAAGCTCCTTGTGCTGAAGGCGGGAGTTTAAGTGGTCGCCCGGCGCGCTCGGGCAAGGCGGTCACCCGCACCGGAGGACGGTCGTGAGGTGCGACTCAGCGTCGCACCCCCCATCGGTGGAGGACGAAAGTGGTTGTTCGCCGGCGACACTGGCCCTTGTCGAGTCGTCTGCGCTGTAACCTCCATGAAC
Organism: Ideonella sp. A 288; assembly: GCF_002198735.1. Classification (GTDB taxonomy): domain Bacteria; phylum Pseudomonadota; class Gammaproteobacteria; order Burkholderiales; family Burkholderiaceae_C; genus Pseudaquabacterium. Next base: position 32,682 of record NZ_MWLO01000128.1, on the reverse strand, counting down.
TTCCAACACCTTTGCACCTCCGTCTCCATCGCCAGCCTGCTGGCCATGGGCCTGGCAGCCGGTGCCTCGGCCCAGACCGCACTGACACAGACGACCACGGCCAGCCCGACGCTGCTGGGCACGGGCAGCCTGACGGTCACCGACAACGCCGCCAACGCCAATCCGGTCACGGTGCAGCAGATCACCTCGGCGTCGCTGGCGCGCTTCGACCCGTCGCTGGGCGTGCTCACCGGCGTGTCCGGCACGCTGAACGTGGTGCCGGGCACCAACCTGGCCGTCAGCCGCACAGTGAACACCAACCAGTTCAACGGCACGGGCACGTTGCGGGCCCTGTGGAACTTCGGCACCACGCCGGCAACGTCGATCTACAGCGGCGACAACGGTCTGGCCCAACTCGTGGTCAACCGCAATGTGCCGTCACTGTCCACCAGCACCTTCTCGCAGATGGCCTACACCGCGCCGGCGGCAGACCGGGCCGGGTTCGTCGGCGTCGGCAACCTGTCGACGTCGATCACCACGTCCTTGCTGGCGCTGAAGGATCCCACGGCCAACGGCACCGGCAGCGTCACGTCGACGCTCTCGGCGCCGCTCAACGCGGCACTGAGCCTGCAGTACAGCTACCTCACCCACGCCCGAGGGTCGTTCAGCAACGCCGCCGCGATCGACAGCCTGTCGATGACGCTGGGCACCGGGGGCGGCAGTTTCAACGTGTTTGCGCTCGGCAATGCCAACACCACCCGCCTCGACCTGCTGAACGTCACCTGTACTGGCGCCTGCGGTCAGTTCTCGCTGACGCTGCCACTGGCAGACCTGGCCGCCGGCAGCCAGGCCACTGGGCAGGTGACGGTCATCGGCCAGCCAGCGGGCGGCACGGCCGTCTACCAGCTGACGCTCGGCGACGACACTTCGGTGGGTGTCGCCAGCAGCCTGCAATCGAGGCAGATGACCGTGAGCATCACGGCCGTGCCGGAACCGGCCACTTACGCGATGTGGTTGGCCGGCCTGCTGGCCATGGGCCACATCGTGCGACGCCGCCGCCCCGACTGATTGCGGCGGCGGTCGGGCTAGACTTGCCGGCACCGCAGTCCGCTGGAGAGCCGCCCCATGTCCGACCCCTTGCCCATCGCCCAGCATGGTGATGTCGTCTGTGAACTGCTGCCGGCCCTGGCCAACCGCCATGGGCTGATCACCGGGGCCACCGGCACCGGCAAGACCATCACGCTGCAGACACTGGCCGAACACTTCAGCAAGATCGGCGTGCCGGTGTTCATGGCCGACGTGAAGGGCGACCTCACCGGCATCACCCAGACCGGCGCCATCAGCCCCAAGCTGGCCGCCATCCTGAAAGAGCGCGGCCTGCCCGAGCCGGTGGCCGCCGCCTGCCCCGCCACGCTTTGGGATGTGTTCGGCGAGCAGGGCCACCCGGTGCGAGCCACCGTATCGGACATGGGCCCGCTGCTGCTGTCGCGCATGCTGGCGCTGAACGAAACCCAGGCCGGCGTGCTGAACCTCGTGTTCAAGATCGCCGACGACAACGGCCTGGCCCTGCTCGACATGAAGGACCTGCGGGCGATGCTGCAGTTCGTCGGCGACAACGGCAGCGAGTTCACCACCGAGTACGGCAACATCTCCGCCGCCAGCGTGGGCGCCATCCAGCGCGGCCTGCTGCAGATCGAGGAACAGGGCGGCGACCGGTTCTTCGGCGAGCCCATGCTCGACATCGGCGACTTCATGCAGACGGTCGATGGCCTGGGGGTGATCAACATCCTCACCGCCGACAAGCTGATGAACGCGCCGCGGCTGTACGCCACCTTCCTGCTGTGGATGCTGTCCGAGCTGTTCGAGATGCTGCCCGAGGTGGGTGACCTCGAGAAGCCCAAGCTGGTGTTCTTCTTCGACGAGGCGCACCTGCTGTTCAAGGACGCGCCCGGCGCCCTGGTGGAGCGCATCGAACTGGTGGTGCGCCTGGTGCGCAGCAAGGGCGTCGGCGTGTACTTCGTGACGCAGAACCCGCTGGACGTGCCCGACACCGTGCTCGCCCAGTTGGGCAACCGGGTGCAGCACGCGCTGCGCGCCTTCACGCCGCGCGACCAGAAGGCCGTCAAGTCGGCCGCCGAGACCATGCGCGCCAACCCCAAGATCGGCGACATGGCCACGGCCATCACCGAACTGGCCGTGGGCGAGGCATTGATCAGCTTCCTCGACGCCAAGGGCCGGCCCAGCGTCACCGAGCGGGTGTTCGTGCACCCGCCGGGCAGCCAGATCGGCCCCATCAGCCCCGAGCAGCGCAAGGCGCTGATCGCCGGCTCGCTGGTGGCCGGCGTGTACGAGAAGACCGTCGACCGCGAATCGGCCTACGAGAAGCTCAAGGGCCGCGCCGCGCCGTCGGCGGACGCCGGCGGCGATGGCGCGTCGACGGCCCCCGCCGGCCGAAATGGCGGCTCGCTGGCCGACGAGGCCACCGGCGCGCTGCGCCGCGGCCCGGCAGGTGCACCGGCCCCGGCGCAGGACAGCGGCGGCGGCGTGATGGACGACCTGAAGGGCGTGCTCTTCGGCCGCACCGGGCCGCGCGGTGGCAAGCACGAGGGCCTGGCCGAATCGGCGGCCCGCTCGGCGATGCGCTCGATCGGCTCGGCCGTGGGCCGCGAGATCATCCGCGGCGTGCTGGGCTCGATCCTTGGCGGCGGCAAGCGGCGCTGAGCGACTGGCGGCCGGTGCGGCACACCGCGCCGCGACTCACTTGACGGTGTAGCCGCGGCCTTCCAGGCAGGCGCTCTTCGCGCGCTGGTAGTCCGAGCGCAGCGCCATCGGCGTGCGCGGCGGTGCCGCGGGGTCGGCGCCTGGCGTGGCGCCCGGCGCACCCGTGGCCGCCACGGTGGGGTCGAAGCCGGACTGCGTCACCGCCCAGCGGTGGCATTCGTACTCGTCGCTGGCCTGCTGCTCCGGCCCCTGGTTGGCGCGCGGGTACACGAAGGTGCGCATCGCCGCCGCAGCGGCCGGTGCGGACTCGTCGGCCACCGGCGCCGGCACCACCTCGTAGCCGCCCTCGGTGCGTTCGCGGTAGTACACGCCGTTGGCGTACAGGTAGCTCAGGCCGCCCACCACCACCAGGGTGCGGAACAGCGGCAGGTCGCCCACCACCACGCCGTAGGGCGGCCGCGCCACTGCGTAGCCGTAGGGCCCCGGCGCGTACCAGATGCCGTCGTAGAAGCCGTAGTTCACGCCCGACCAGAAGACGATGCGGCTGCGCGGCGGCAGGTGGCGCACCGCCACGCCGGGCGCGGGGTAGCTGCGGGCGTGGCCGTGGGCACCGTCGAACCAGCGTCCTGCCCCTGGCCCCCCGGGGCGGGGTGCGTAGCGTTCGCCAGCGCGCGGGACTGCCTCGCGGTCGCCGCGACGGGGGCCATCGCGGTCGCCGCCACGGAACCCGTCACGAGCAGGAGGCGGTGCCCCGTCGGGTGCCGCCTGCGCTGCAAAGGCCGCCAGCGTCATCAACAGCACGGCGGTGCCGGTCGCATGGCGTCGGACGAAGGGGCTGGTAGCGTGCTGAGCGGTCATGTCGGATCCGGGTGTCATTGACGTGCGGTGGATGGGCCGGGCATCGCCGTTCAGCCCACCCGATAGCCGCGGCCCTGCATGCAGGCCGACATGGCGCGGCGGAAGTTGTCGTGCGGCTGGCGCGACGCCGCGGCCGAGGCCTCGGCCGCCTGCTGGCGCCTGGCCTGGTTGGCTTCGATGGCCTGCGCGCGCGACTCCTGCGCCACCGCGCCGATCGTCGCGCCAATGATGGCGCCGATGACGGCGTTGCCACCCGAATGCCGTGGCGACGAGGTCACCGCACCGATCACTGCCCCGGTGGCCGCACCGGCCACCACACCCGACCCATCGCGAAGCGGCGGGCCGGGTTCGGCCATCGGCATCGGCTGACGCACCGGCGTCATGCCGGGGTCGGTGCCGGTCTCGCGCACGGCCCAGCGGTAGCACTCGTAGCGGTCGCGGTCCTGCAGCGCCTCGGGCTGGTTGCGCTCGGGGTAGAAGTACAGCGGCGCCAGCGTCGGGGCCGGCGGCAACGCACGCCCCTGCGGCGCATACACCGGGCCCGAGCGATACGGTGCCACGGGCGCCACCACGCAGCCCCCCAGGGCCAGCAGCGCGGCAACGGCACACAGGCCCCGCACGGCGGGGCGCCAGGACGGGTCGGGACGCAGGTTCTTCATGCTGCACATGATGGGGCAAGCCCGTGTGGCCCGCCTTGCGTCGAGGTAAAGGAGTGCAAAGGTGGCAGCGTCCGGCGATCCGGCCGTGCCCTGCCCTGTCGGTGGGCGGCGCTTGTCCGCGATGCACCGGCACCACGCCGCCCGGGCCGCGGATTCGCGCCCTCGGACGGCATTTCGCGACAGCTCCGGGCGTTTCGTCGCGCAGCGGCTGACCGGCGGCGCAGGCCTGACCAGACTGCGTCCCATGTTCAACCCCGGAGTCGCCGACATGATCCGCCCCATCGCCCTCACCCCCCTGGTCCTGGCCCTCGGCCTGCACCTCTTCGTGGCCGCGCCGGCCGCCGCCGTCAGCCCGCAGGCCTACGCCGACGCCACGGCGCAGTTCCAGCGCGCCACCGAGGGCCAGACCTCGGCCATCGACGGCGCCGCGGCCCAGTGGCGCGCCTTGTCCGACGCCGAGCCCACCGACCCCGTGCTGCGCGCCTACGCCGGCGCCGCCACGTCGATGCGGGCGCTGACCACCCTGCTGCCCTGGCGCAAGATCTCGCACGCCGAGGACGGGCTGGCATTGCTCGACAAGGCCCTGGCGCAGCTCACCCCGGCGCACGACGCGCCGGCCCACCGGGGCGTGCCGGCCACGCTGGAAGTGCGCTTCACCGCCGCCAGCACCTTCCTGAGCCTGCCGTCGATGTTCAACCGCGGGGCGCGGGGCGCCAGGCTGCTGGACGAGGTGGTGCGCAGCCCCCTGCTCGAGGCCGCGCCGATGGCGTTCCGCGCCCAGGTGTGGCTGCGCGCCGGCCTGGAAGCGGCCAAGGACAAGCGCACCGACGAGGCGCGGCTCTGGCTGCAGAAGGCCGGCACCAGCGGCACGCCCGTCGCGGCGCAGGCGCAGGCCCGGCTCGGCGAGTTGTGACATGGGCCGCCCCGAGCCCATGGCGTTCGCAGCGCCCGACGTGCACGCCAGCCCCTCCGTGCGGCCCGGCAGGGGGCCAGAGATGACGGCGCCGCCTTCGTCCGCCGCCCTGTCCGTGCGCGGCGTGCACAAGACCTACCGCCTCGGCGCGCACGTGGTGCCGGCCCTGCAGGGCGTGGACCTGGGCGTGCAGCCGGGCGAGATGCTCGCGCTCACCGGCCCGTCGGGCAGCGGCAAGAGCACGCTGCTGAACCTGGCCGGGCTGATCGACACGCCCGACCGCGGCCAGATCCTGCTGCGCGGCCGCGCGGTCGAATCGCTCGGCGCCACCGAGGCCACGCTGTTGCGGCGCGACGCCATCGGCTTCGTCTTCCAGGGTTTCAACCTGGTGCCGGTGATGACGGTGGCCGAGAACGTCGACTACCCGCTGATGCTGGCCGGCGTGGGCGCCTCAGAGCGCCGCCGCCGCGTTGGCGACATGCTGCAGGCGGTGGGGCTGCACGAGCATGCGGCCCACCGGCCGGACGCCTTGTCGGGCGGCCAGCGCCAGCGCGTGGCCATCGCCCGCGCGCTGGTCAAGCGGCCGGCGCTGGTGATCGCCGACGAGCCCACCGCCAGCCTCGACTCGCACACCGCCGACCAGGTGCTCGACCTGATGCGCGAGCAGGGCCATGCCCATGGCGCGGCCTTCCTCATCGCCACCCACGACGCGCGGCTGCTGCGCCGCTGCGACCGCGCCGTCGCCCTGCTCGACGGCCTGATCCAGGAGAACCCGTCATGACGCTCCGCTGGCTCCTGTTCGCCTGGCGCAACACGCTGCGCAACCGGCGGCGCTCGGCCGTCACCGTCACCATCGCCGCGCTGGGCACCGCCGCCATCCTGCTGGCCGGCGGCTTCGCGCTGTACACCTACCAGTCGCTGGCCCAGGGCTCGGCGCGCAGCAGCGGCCACCTCATCGTGGCGCGCCCGGCGCAGTTCACGCAGGACGAGGACGTGCCGCTGCAGCACGGCCTGGACGACGCCGACGCGCTGCGCGCCCGCCTGCTCGCCGACGACGCGGTGCGCCAGGTGCTGCCGCGCATCGAGTTCTCGGGGCTCATCGGCAACGGCGACAAGAGCACCGTGATGATGGCCGCCGGCATCGACCCGGACGCCGAGTTTGCGGTCAAGGGCCCCTTCCTGGCGATGCGTTCCGGCCGCGTGCTTTCCTCCGGCCAGCACCTGGAGGTGATGCTGGGCGAAGGCCTGGCGCGCAGCCTGAAGGCGCAGCCCGGCACCGGCCTCACGCTGATGGCCAGCACCACCGAGGGCGCGCTCAACGCACTGGACGTGACGGTGGTGGGCGTGTTCGCCACCGGGGTGCCCGAGATGGACAAGCGCCTGGTCTACACCGACCTCGCCACTGCGCAGAAGCTGCTGGCCACTGCGCGCGTGTCGAGCCTGGGCGTGTTCCTCGACCGGATGGAATCGACCGGCGCGGCCCAGGCCCGCGTGCAGGCCGCCCTGCCGCAGCTGGCGGTGCGCACCTGGATCGACCAGGCCACCTTCTACCGCAGCGTCAAGGACCTCTACAACCGCATCTTCGGCGCGCTGGGCCTGATCATCGGCGTGATCGTGGTGTTCGTCGTCACCAACGCGATGGCCATGGCCGTGATCGAGCGCACCCGCGAGATCGGCACCTTGCGCGCGGTGGGCACCCTGCCCTCGCAGCTCATCACGAGCTTCGCCCTGGAAGGGCTGATCCTGGGCGGTGTCGGTGCCCTGGCCGGTGCGCTGCTGTCGCTGACCGTGTCGATCGGCCTGCTGCTGTTCCCGGTGCAGATGCCGCCGCCGCCGGGCCGCAGCGACAGCTACCCGCTGAACGTCGCCCTCGATCCGGCGCTGTACGCCGTCACGCTGCTGGCGATGCTGTCGCTGGCCCTGCTGGCCTCGGCCTGGGTGGCGCGGCGCACGGTGCGCCAGCCCATCGTCGACGCCCTGGCCCACACCTGAAGGACCTGCCATGACCACCCCATTCGTGTCGCGCCTGCGCATGGCCCTGCTGCCGATCGCACTCGCCCTGGGCACCGCCGCCGGCGGCGCTACCGACGTCGGTGCGCTGCTGAAAGCCGCCGACCGCTACCGCACCGGCGCCGACAACCTGCAGGTCGAGACGCAGGTGACGCTGCTGCGACAGGACGGCAGCGTCGACAAGGAGCGCCGCTACACCGTGTTCACCCAGGCACAGCGCAAGTCGCTGGTGCTGATGCGCTCGCCCGCCGAGGCCGGGCAGAAGGTGCTGATGCTGGGCGACGACTTCTGGCTGCTGCTGCCCGGCAGCGCCCGGCCGATGCGCATCACGCCGTCGCAGAAGCTGCTGGGCGAGGCCTCCACCGGCGACATCGCCACGATGAGCTGGGCCGACGATTACGCCGGCACCGTGGTGGCCGAGGAGACCTGCGGTGCCAGGCCCTGCCTGCACCTGTCGCTGGCCGCCACGCGCAAGGGTCTGAGCTACCAGCGCATCGAGCTGTGGCTGGGCCAGCAGCACCACGAGCCGATCGCGGCCGACCTGTACGTGCTGTCCGACAAGCTGGCCAAGCAGGCCCGCTTCACCCTGGACAAGCCCGCCGCGCCGACGCGGGTGGACGAGATGGTGCTGGTGGACAAGCTGGGTGCCAACAAGGAGACCCGGGTGCGCTACCTGTCGCGGCAGACGCGCCAGGTGCCCGACACCTGGCTGAACCCGATGTTCCTGGCCCGCAACCCCACGCTGGAGTGAGCCATGCGCATGCCGAGATCCGCGGTGGCCGCCTGGGCCGTGGCGCTGGCCGCTGCGTTGGCTTGCCAGGCGGTGCGGGCGGCCGAGGCCGGCACCGACGCCGATGCAGGCGCCGGCGAGTTGCGCCTGCGCTGGGACGCGCGCGTGGCGTCCGACCGCGGCCCGCTGGCGCTCGCTCACGCGCTGGCCCCCGACATCGCCGAGCCCACCCCGGGCGCCTGGGTGGCCGAGGCCGGCTGGCGCCAGACGCTGCGCACGCGCCTGGGGACGCAGGCCTGGTCGCTGGGCGTCGACGCGCTGGCCTGGCACACACGGCCGCAGGGCGACGCACCGGACCGGTCCGGCCGCAGCCAGGCCCGCTTCAACGAGTTCTACCTGGCCACCGACCTCGACGCCTGGGGCCTGGCCGCCGGCAAGAAAGTGGTGGGCTGGGACGTGGGCCAGGGCTTCCGGCCCAACGACGTGGTGCAGCAGGAGGCGCGCCGCACCCTGCTGGGCACCACGCCCGAGGGCCGGCCGCTGCTGCAGATCGACCACTTCGGCAGCGACACCGCCGGCACGCTGGTGTGGGTGAATCCACAGCAGCTGAACGCCGCACCCGACGAATCCCGACGCGCCGACGAAAGCGCGCTGGCGGCCCGCGGGTACTGGCGCGTGGGCGCCGCCGACTGGCACGGCTTTGCCCGCCTCGGCCGGCGCACCCGCGGCTCCATCGGCGCGGCGGTGGCCTGGGTGGCGGGTGACGAACTGGAACTGCACGCGTCCTGGCGCGGGCTGCAGCGGCACGAGGGCTGGCGCACGCCGACCTTGGCAGCGGCCGAACCGCGGGCCGCCAACCCCTGGCAACTGCAGCAGCGCGGAGGCACCGCGCAGTGGCTGGTCGGCCTGAGCTGGACCGGTGCCTCGCAACAGGGCCTGCTGGTCGAGGCCTGGCACGACGGCACGGCCCTGCCCGACCGCGACTGGGACGCCTGGACGGCGCGAACCCGCACCCTGCCCGGCTCGGGGGCGCCGGCCGGTGCCCTCGCCGGGAACCTGGCCTGGCAGGCCACGCCGCTGGACAGCCCCAACCTGCGCCGCGACAACCTGTTCGTGCGTGGCTCCTGGCAGCCGGGCCCCTGGCTGGCGACGCTGGACCTGCTGTGGACGCCGGCCGACCGCGGCCGCGCCCTCACGGCCGGCCTGCAATGGCAGGGCGACCGGGTGCGGCTCAACGCCGCCTGGCGCGTCTACGGCGGGCCGGCGGACTCGGTCTTCGCGCAGTTGCCGCAGCGTGCCACCGGCGTGGTCGCGGCCACCTGGGCGTTCTGATCAACCCGAGGCCGGCCACGAGGCGCCGCCAAGGCGGCACTTCGCGACGGCAGCGCGCATTCCGTCGCGCCGGGGCTGCGACGCGGACGCCTGGGCGCGACGATGAGCCCATCGAACCACTGCACCGGAGCCCGCCATGAACCTCATCCTTCTCATCATCACCCGCACCCCGATCTGGGTCTGGGCCCTGCTGGCCGCGCTGGTGGCCCTGGGGCTGCACCAGGCCCGCGACCACGAGGTGTCGCGCGGCCGCGCACTGGTGCAGCCGATCGCGCTGGGCCTGCTGTCGTTCTTCGGTGCCGCGAGCGCCTTCGGCTGGCACGCCACCGTGCAGCCGGTTTGGCTCGCCGGCTTCGCGCTCGGCATCGCGCTGTCCCGGCACCTGATGCCGCCGCTGCGCGTGCAGGCGCTGGCCGGTGGCCGCTTCGCGATCGGTGGCAGCTGGGCGCCGCTGGTGCTGATCGTGGCGATCTTCATGCTGCGCTACGTCGGCTCGGTCTCGCTGGCCATCGTGCCCCAGCTGGCCGATCTGCCGCTGTTCGCCGCCGGCGCCAGTGCGCTGTATGGCCTGCCCAGCGGGCTGCTCGCGGCGCGCGCCCGCCGCCTGCTGCAGGCCGGCCGCCCGGCCCTGGCGCTGCAGGCGGCGTGATCCTCCACAATCGCCCGACTGCCCGTCCCGCCCCATGCACCTGCCCCCCGATTCGCCCCAAGCGCCGCGCACGCCGCTGCAGTTCCTGTGGACCGAGCTGCGCATCGGGGTGCCGCTGTGTGTGGGCGTGGCGGCCTTCCTGAGCGTGCTGTTCGGCGACTCGTTCGGCAACATGCTGGTGTACTCGCTGTGCATCGGCACGCTGATCCAGTGGTCGATCGAAGGCGGCCGCTACGCGATGGCCGCCTGGTTGCGGCGGCGCGAACCGGACCGGGCGAGCCTGGTGTCGGACTGGCCCGGCTGGACCCTGATGGCGCCCTGGGTGGTGATCAGCTCCATCGGCGGCTACTGGGCCGGGTCGCACCTCGGCGACCTGATCACCGGCAACACGCGGACGCACGGCATCTTCACCGGCAACCCGCGTGTCCTGGCGGTGATCCTGCTGGTCACCCTGGTCGCCTCGGTGGGCACGACCTTCTTCTTCTACTCGCGCGGCCGCATGGCCACGATCGAGGCCATGGCCGAGGCGGCACGACGCACCTCGGTCGAGACGCAGCTGAAGCTGCTGCAATCGCAGCTCGAGCCGCACATGCTGTTCAACACACTGGCCAACCTGCGGGTGCTGATCGGCCTGGACCCGGCGCGCGCGCAGGCCATGCTCGACCACCTGATCGGCTTCCTGCGCGCCACGCTCAACGCGTCGCGCAGCGACCGCCACCCGTTGTCGGCGGAGTTCGACCGCGTGGCCGACTACCTGGCGCTGATGGCCATCCGCATGGGGCCGCGGCTGCAGGTGGTTCTGGACCTGCCCGACGACCTGCGCACGCTGCCGGTGCCGCCGCTGCTGCTGCAGCCGCTGGTGGAGAACTGCATCCACCACGGGCTGGAGCCCAAGGTGGCCGGCGGCCGCATCGAGCTGAGCGCCCGCCGCGACGGCCCGCTGCTGCGGCTGGCCGTGCGCGACACCGGCGTCGGCCTGGCCGCGGCGCCGGCCAGCGCGGGCACCGGCTTCGGCACGGCCCAGGTGCGCGAGCGCCTGGCCACGCTGTTCGGTGACCGCGCCGGCCTGACGCTGCAGCCCGCCGACGGCCCCGACGGCGGCACGCTGGCCACGGTGACGCTGCCGCTGCCGCTGCCGAACGTTCCCGCATGACGCCCCCGCACGACACCCCGCCATGACGCCCACCGCCCTGATCGCCGAAGACGAACCCCTGCTCGCCGCCGCGCTGCAGGCCGACCTGGCCAGCCTGTGGCCCGAACTGGTCATCGCCGCCAACGTCGGTGACGGGTTGAGTGCCGTGGCGCAGGCGCTGGCGCTGCGGCCGTCGGTGTGCTTCCTCGACATCCGCATGCCGGGCCAGACCGGGCTGGAGGCCGCGCAGGCCCTGGCGGAGGACTGGCCGGCCGACGCGCCCTTCCCCTTGCTGGTGTTCGTCACCGCCTACGACCAGTACGCCGTCAGCGCCTTCGAGGCCCAGGCGGTGGACTACCTGGTCAAGCCGGTGGAGACGGCGCGCCTGGCGGCGTGCATCAAGCGGCTGCAGACCCGCCTGGCCGACCGCCGGGCCGAGGCCGCACCCGCGGCCGCCGGGCTGGCCTCGGCCATCGACCAGCTGCGCGCGCTGCTGTCCGCACCGGGGGCCGGGCCAGGGGCCGCACCGGGGACCGCGGGTGCGGCCTCGCCGCCGCGGCTCGAGGTCATCCAGGCCGGCGTGGGCAACACCGTGCACCTGGTGCCGGTGGCGGAGGTGCTGTACTTCGAGGCCGCCGACAAGTACGTGCGCGTCGTCACCGCCGATCGCGAGCACCTGATCCGGCTGTCGCTGCGCGAGTTGCTGCCGCAGCTCGATGCCCAGGTCTTCTGGCAGGTGCACCGCGGCCTGGTGGTGCGCGCGTCGGCCATCGCCACCGCGGTGCGCGACGAATCGGGCAAGGTCTTCCTGAGCCTGCGCGGGCGCAACGAGCGCCTCACCGCCAGCCGGCTGTACGCGCACCTGTTCAAGGGCATGTAGGGCGAGCGGGGCCCCCGCGCTTCGCGCCGCGTGCGGCCCGCTTCGTCGCCGCCCCCGCGGTTTCGTCGCAGGGCAGGCCCCAGGGCAGACGGGCATTCGCAGAATGAGGTCCATCGCACCAGGACTTCACGCCATGACCGCCTTCTCCCAACTGCTCGACCGCAACCCGCTGGTGTTCTTCCACCTGGTGACGGCCATCGGCGCACTCCTCGTGGGCATCGTGGTCATGACCCGCCGCAAGGGCACCGGCAGCCACCGCGCGCTGGGCTGGGCCTGGGTGCTGCTGATGAGCAGCACCACGCTGGCCAGCGCCTTCATCCGCGACCACCACATGATCAACCTGGCCGGCATCACGCCGATCCATGCCTTCACGCTGCTGGTGTCGGTGAACCTGCCGCGCGGCATCTGGGCCATCCGCCAGGGCAACGTGGCGTTGCACCAGAAGGCCATGCGTGGCATGTTCATCGGCGGCTGCGTCGTGGCCGGCCTATTCACGCTGCTGCCGGGGCGATTCCTCGGTGGCCTGTTGTGGCAGTCGCTGGCCGGCATCGCGGCCTGATCGATTCCGTTCACGTCCCCGTTCACCAAGGAGCACACCATGTCATCCAGGCACCTCACCGAGTCCCCCACGCTCGAACAACGCGCCCGCCGCCGTGTCGCGCTGAAGACCGGCTTCTTCATCCATGCCCTGGTGTTCGTGCTCGTCAACGCCGGGCTCTGGTTGGCCTCCACAGTCGGCGGCTTCGGGCGCTGGCACGGCGGCGGCACCTTCGTCCCGCTGTGGGGTTGGGCCCTGGGCCTGAGCATCCACGGCATCGTGGTGTTCCTGAAGCTGCAGGGCGAAGGCATGGGCCGGCGCATGGTCGAGCGCGAAATCGAGACATTGCGCCGCCGCGAGGGGCAATGACCCCCTGCGGCCGGGCCGGGCGCCGGGCACCCCCTCGCTAGAATCGGCGCTCCGCCTCGAACCGCAGCGGCTCCGTCACCCGGGGCCGGCTCGCCAGCCCATGTCCGCGCCCGCCAAGAACGACACCGCCCCCAAGCCCGCCAATTTCCTGCGCACCCTGATCGAGCGCGAGGTGCAGGACGGCGTCTATGCCCAGCGTCGCTGGGGCGGCACCCCGGGCGACGGCGCCCACCACGCCGCCGGCGTGCCCGACCCGATGGCCGTGCGGCTGCGCTTTCCGCCCGAGCCCAACGGCTACCTGCACATCGGCCACGCCAAGAGCATCTGCCTGAACTTCGGCCTGGCACGCGACTTCGGCGGCGTGTGCCATCTGCGCTTCGACGACACCAACCCCGAGAAGGAAGAGCAGGAGTACGTCGACGCCATCGTCGAGATGGTGCAGTGGCTGGGCTGGACCTGGGATGTGGCCGGCACCTCGCACCTGTACTACGCGAGCAACTATTTCGACTTCATGTACCGCGCCGCCGAGTCGCTGATCGAGGGCGGCCTGGCCTATGTCGACGAGCAGAGCGCCGAGGCCATGCGCGCCAACCGCGGCGACTTCACCACGCCCGGCACCGACAGCCCCTGGCGCACCCGCAGCGTGGCCGAGAACCTGGCCCGTTTCCGCGAGATGCGCGACGGCGCGCACGCCGACGGCGCAATGGTGCTGCGCGCGAAGATCGACATGGCCTCGCCCAACATCAACCTGCGTGACCCGGCGCTCTACCGCATCAAGCGCGCGCACCATCACAACACCGGCGACCGCTGGTGCATCTACCCGATGTACACCTACGCGCACCCGATCGAGGACGCGCTGGAGAACATCACCCACAGCATCTGCACCCTCGAGTTCGAAGACCAGCGGCCGTTCTACGACTGGCTGCTCGACAAGCTGGCCGAGCGCGGCCTGCTGCAGCGGCCCTGCCCCAAGCAGCACGAGTTCGGCCGGCTCAACCTCACCTACGTCATCACCAGCAAGCGCAAGCTCAAGGCACTGGTCGACGAGAAGATCGTCGAAGGCTGGGACGACCCGCGCATGCCCACGCTGGCCGGCATGCGCCGCCGCGGCTACACGCCCGAGGCGGTGCGCAAGATGGCCGAGGACACCGGCGCCAGCAAGACCAACATCTGGGTCGACTACGGCGTGCTGGACATCGCCCTGCGCGAAGACCTGGAAGGCAAGGCCGCCCGCGCGATGGCCGTGATCGACCCGCTGAAGCTCGAGCTCACCAACTGGGCCGATCTGTTCGGTGCCGACCACCGCGAGCCCTGCAGCGCCCCGGCCCACCCGCAGCGCCCCGAACTGGGCCAGCGCCAGTTCAGCCTCGGCCCCGAGGTGTGGATCGAGCGCGACGACTTCGCCGAGGTGGCACCCAAGGGCTTCTTCCGCCTGTTCCCGGGCAACAAGGTGCGCCTGAAGTACGGCATGGTGGTCGAGTGCACCGGCTGCCGCAAGGACGCCGACGGCCGCATCGTCGCCGTCACCGCCACCGTGGTGCCCGACACCAAGAGCGGCACGCCGGGCGCCGACGCCGTCAAGGTCAAGGGCACCATCACCTGGGTGGGCGTGCACGACGGCGTGGCCGCCACGGTCAAGCTCTACGACCGCCTGTTCACCGAGCCGCAACCCGACGCCGGCGGCCGCGACTTCCGCGAGGTGCTCAACCCCGGCAGCAAGCAGGTCGTCAGCGGCTACGTCGAGCCCTCGCTGGCCACGGTGCCGGCCGACACGCGCTTCCAGTTCGAGCGGCACGGCTACTTCGTCACCGACCGCCTCGACCACCGCGCCGACGCGCCGGTGTTCAACCGCATCACGGGGCTGAAGGACGGCTGGGGCGGCCGCTGAGCCGGCCATCGCCCATGCAAGATTTTTGGCCCGACTGCGGCCACCGCCACCTGCAGCGCACGGCCGGCGGCTGGCTGGTGCCCGGCGACGACTACCTGCGCTGGCTGCTGGCCCGCCCCGAGCTGGCGCTGGTGCCCGAATCGTGCGCGGCGGAGATCGCGCTGCACCGCGCGCTGCAGGCATCGCCACGGCAGCCGGTCACCGACGCCAGCCTGGCCGCGCTGGCCGATGCCGACGCGCGCGACAACTGGCGCCTGTTCATCGCCTTCCGCGACACGCTGCTGGCCGCCGGCACGCTGGAAGCCTGGCTGCTGACGCTCTTTCGCAGCGGCCAGGTCAACGTGCCGCCGCCGCTGATCGACGCGGTGGTGCAGGCCGTGCTGCGCGAGCTGCTCGACGACTGCGGCGACGCGCTGCAGGCCCGGGCGGCCGAGCTGCTGTTCCGCCACCAGCGCGTCAGCGTGCACGAGGGCCGGCTGCTGGCCGGTGACCGCGACACGCTCGACCTGCTCGACCAGACCAACGGCCTGGGCGAGATCGGCCGGCTGCTCAAGCAGGCCCAGGCGCCGCTGAAGGCCGTGCAGCTGCAGGTGCTGGGCGCCGACAACGGCGTCGAGTACTGGGCCGACCGCCGCCACCGCTTCCTGCTGGACCTGACGCACGAGGTGGCGATGCCGCTGGCCGAAGGCCTGAGCGTGCGCCTGTCCCGAACCGATTCCGCGCTCTCGGCACTGGCCCGCGTGCTCGAGCGCTGGGTGGCCCACCTGCTGGGCGTGGCCGTGCGCATCGAGCCTCGCCAGCGCATCGACGACACGCAATGGCGCTGGCACCTGGGCCTGGACGCCGAGTCCACCGCGCTGCTGAACGCCCTGTACCTCGACCAGCCGGTCGACGAGGCCCAGCTGGCGCGGCTCGTCAGCCTGTTCGAACTGCGCTTCGAGCGCACCGCCGAGATGCGGCCCGACGTGGCCGGCAAGCCCGTGTGGCTGGGCCTGGCGATGAATGCCGACGGCGTGCTGCGGCTGAAGCCGCAGAACCTGCTGCTGAACCTGCCGCTGGCGACGACCACCTGATCCGGGGTGCCCTGCGGCACCACGCCGTGCCGCGCCGATATCATCCGCCCCATGACGGACGAACGCCACAGCGGCGGCGCAGGCGCAGACCGGCTGCATCGCCAACAGCCGTTCTGGCAGGCACTGCACGAGCTGGAAGACCAGTTGTCGCGCGATGACGCGCTGGGGCACTTCGCAGAGGCCGCCTACGACTCATTGGGCGCGGCCATCCACTGGACCCCGGTGCCCTATGGCACCGAGGAATCGTCCAGCCGGCTGGGACGGCTGCGACAGGCCTTCGACGAGGCCGACAACGAGGCCTGGCGCCGCATCGCGGCCGACTTTTCCGCGATCGACATCGGCGTGGTCTGGCCCATCCTCATCGGACTGGTCAAGGACATCGCCATGTACGTGGGCGGCGGCGCCGTGGGCGGCGGCGTGCTTGGTGCCATCGGTGGCTTCTTCCTGGGCGGGGTCGGTGCCATCCCGGGCGCTGCGGCCGGCGCGTCGGCAGGGGCCGGCATCGGTGCGGCGGTGATGAACTGGATGGGCCTGGCCAGCCTGGCGCAAGACCTGGCCAAGGCCATCCCCGAGGCGGCCGGCCACTATGTATCCGGCTTCAGGATGGCCTGGGGCGGTGGCGCGCAGCGCGGCGAGGGGCCGCTGGGCCACAGCGGCCTGGCGCGCGCCGGCCGCGGGCCGGAGGCCGTCCGTGCGGCGACGATGGAGATCGCCACCGGCCATGTGCTCCTCGTCACCGCGCTGCTGATGGCGGTGATGGCCTACCTCACCCGCGGCAAGGGCAACCGCCAGACGCTGCTCTCCGAGATCCGCAACAGCCGGCAGCTGGGGCCCAAGGTGGCGCAGTGGGTAGAGGCCAACGAGGGCAAGTTCGGCACCCAGATGGCGATGATCGAGGGCAAGGGGCGTTCGGGCGGTGGCGGCGCCAAGCGCACTTCGGGGCCGGCGCAAACGCCGCGGCAGCTGGCCGGGCGCGTCGACGACGCGCCGCCACCCCGGACCAAGATGGCCGCCACGGTGCTCTCGCGCGCAGAGGCCGAGGCGGTGCTCGTGAAGAACGGCCTCAGCCCGGCGAGGGCCAAGGACTACGTGGCCTCGTTCGACGGGCCGATCACCCTGCGCGAGATCGACAAGGGCGAGACTTTCCTGCGCTACGCGGACGATCCGTCCAGCAAAGGCAGCTTCCTCACCAACAAGGCCTTTGGCTCGCCCAAGGAGGCCGCCGAGGCGCTGTACCTGGGCCCCTACGGCAACCAGGCCAGCCTGGTGCAGCAGGTCACCGCCACCAAGGCTACCACCGTGCTGGAAGGCGCCATCGCGAACGGCGTGCCGCCCGGCACCGTGCAGACGCTGATGGTCGACCGCACGGCCTTTTCCATCGGCACGGGGGTGCCTTTCCCATGATCGACCGACTCGCACTGCTGGCCCAGCTCGACCGCTTCGCGGCCCGCCTGGCCGCGCCCTTGACGCCGGCCGACACCCGGGAAGGCTGGTCGCCGGCCGCGCAGGCCGCCTACCTGCGGCTGCTGGCCGACTTGCGAACGCAGTTGACCCTCGACGCCGCACTGCCCAGCCTCAGCCTGTCGCGCGGGCTGGACGCCTGGGGCGTGGGTGGCGGCGACCTGGCCGAAGCCGCCGCCGAGTTGTCCAACGCGCTGCGCGAGTACGCCACGCAGCGCAGGCCCTGAGCGGCCGCCGGGGCGCCCGCGCTCAGGCCGGCTCGCCCCACAGCCGCATCGACACCTCCACCGAATCGTTGACGGTGCGCACCGCGTCGTAGGCCACCTGCGCCTCCGGAAAGCGCCGGCGCAGCATGTTCAGCCACTGCTTCAGCCTGCCGGCGCGGTGCTTGGGCGCCACGTGGCCGGCGATGTTGCGCCAGTAGCGCTGCAGCAGTGGCGCCATCACCGGCCAGCCCGGCGGCTCGGTGCCGGGCGCGCGGATGGCCCAGGCCAGGCCGGGGTCGGCCACCATGCCGCGGCCGATCATCAGCGCGTCGCAGCCGCTCACCTCGCGGCAGCGGCGGGCGTCGTCGGGGGTCCAGATCTCGCCGTTGGCCACCACCGGCAGGCGCACCGCGGCGCGGATGCGCGCCACCTGCTCCCAGTGGGCCGGCGGGCGGTAGCCGTCGGCCTTGGTGCGGGCATGCACCACCAGCTCCTGCGCGCCGGCCGCAGCGATGGCGTGGGCGCAGTCGAGCATGCGATAGGCGTCCTGGTTGCCCAGCCGCATCTTGGCCGACACTGGCACCGCGCGCGGCACCGCGCGGCGCACCGCGTCGACGATGGCATGCACCAGCTCGGGCTCGTCCAGCAGCACCGCACCGCCGCGGTGGCGGTTCACCGTCTTGGCCGGGCAGCCGAAGTTCAGGTCGATGCCCTCGGGGCCCAGCGCGGCCAGCGCCGCCGCGTTGTCGGCCAGGCAGGACGGATCGGAGCCCAGCAGTTGCGGGCGCACCGGCACGCCCGCGGGCGTGCGGCCGGCGTTCAGCAGCTCGGGCACGATGCGGGTGAAGACGCGGTCGGGCAGCAGCTGGTCGGTGACGCGGATGAACTCCGACACGCAACGGTCGATGCCGCCGACGCGCGTGAGCACGTCGCGCAGGCTGAAGTCGAGCAGGCCCTCCATGGGCGCGAGCAGGATCATCGGGCGGGGCAGAATGGCGGCATGGACACGGCCCGCATCATCGCCGAGACCCGCGCCTGGGTGGACCGCGCGGTGATCGGCCTGAACCTGTGCCCCTTCGCCAAGGCGGTGCAGGTGAAGCAGCAGGTGCGCTACGTGGTGAGCGCCGCGCGCGACACCGAGGCGCTGCTGGCCGACCTGCTGGCCGAGCTGCAGCGGCTGGCCGACACCGACCCTCGGCACACCGACACCACGCTGCTGATCCACCCACAGGTGCTGCAGGACTTCGCTGCCTACAACGATTTCCTCGACCAGGCCGATGGCGCCGTCGAACGGCTCGACCTCGGCGGCGTGCTGCAGGTGGCCAGCTTCCACCCCGACTACCTCTTCGCCGGCACCGACACCGACGACGTGACCAACGCCACCAACCGCTCGCCCTACCCCACGCTGCACCTGATCCGCGAGGCCAGCATCGACCGTGCGGTGGCCGCCTTCCCCGAGGCCGAGGCCATCTACGAGGTGAACATGCTCACCCTGCAGCAGCTCGGTGCCAAGGGCTGGGCCAGGCTGCAGCAGCAGTGCCGCGACGATGCGCAGGCCGAGCTGGATGCGCTGCAGCGCGGCGACGACGCACCGGCGCCGCCCCGCTGACGCACGCCGGCCGGCGTCAGCGGCCCGTCCAGCGCGGCGGCCGCTTGTCGTTGAAGGCCGCGCGGCCTTCCTTGGCGTCCTCGGTCATGGCCAGCAGCGCGATCTGGCTCTCGGTGTAGCGGATGGCCTCGTCGAACGACATGCTCTCGATGGCGCGCAGCGCGTACTTGCCGCGGCGGATGGCGGTGGGCGACTTGTCGGCCAGGCGATTGACCAGCCCCTCGGTGCGCGCGTCCAGCTCGGCCGCCGGCACCACGTGGTTGAGCAGCCCCGCCGCCAGCGCCTCGGCCGCGGTGAAGGGCTCGCCGGTGAGGCACCACTCGCGCACCGTGCGCGCCGGCACCAGCCGCTGCAGCAGGCTCAGCACCTGCATCGGGAACAGGCCGATCTTCACCTCGGGCAGCCCGAAGGTCACATCGTCGGCCGCCACCGCCAGGTCGGTCATGCACAGCAGGCCGATGCCGCCGGCCATGCAGGCGCCGTTGACCCGCGCGATGCTGGGCAGCGTGGCGTCGTGCACCTCGCGCAGCAGGTCGGCATAGTCGGCATTGGGGCGCGACAGGTCGAAGGCAAAGCTCTGGCCGGGCTGCAGGTCGGCGCCGGCACAGAAGGCCCGGTCGCCGGCGCCGGTGAGCACGATCACCCGCACCTCGGGGTCGTCATGGGCGCGGGCCCAGGCCTCGCGCAGGCCGGCCACCACCGCGGCATTCAGCGCATTGCGGCGTTCGGGCCGGTTGATCGTCACCCAGCAGGCGGGGCCGCGTCGTTCCACGAGCACGGCGGGGGCGGTGTTCATCGACGTTCTCCTCCGAACGGCTGACAGTCTGTCGCGCGACGATACCCCCGTACCGCCCGCCGGGTCTTGCGGCCAGCGGCTGGCAGCCACTGTGCGCAAGACCGGCGCGCCCGGCCGGCCTACCCTCCACGGCATCGAAGGAGCACTGCAATGACCCGACCTGTCCTGCGCATCGGCGGCGCCTCCGGCTTCTGGGGCGATTCGTGCGTGGGCGCCCCGCAACTGGTGCACAGCGGCCTGATCGACGTGCTGGTGTTCGACTACCTGGCCGAGACGACGATGGCCATCCTGGTGGGCGCGCAGCGCAAGAACCCGTCCGCCGGCTACGCCACCGATTTCGTCGACAGCGCCATGGCCCAGGTGCTGCCCGAGGTCGTCGCCCGCGGCATCAAGGTGGTGGCCAACGCCGGCGGCGTGAACCCGCGGGCCTGCGCCGACGCGCTGTCGGCGCTGGCAGCGTCGCTGGGCCTGGCCGTGCGCATCGCCGTGGTCGAGGGCGACGACCTGCGCCCGGTGCTGCCGGCGCTGCGGGCGCAGGGCCTGGCCGACCTGTTCAGCGGCGCGCCGGTGCCCGACCCGCTGCTCAGCGCCAACGCCTACCTCGGCGCCTTGCCCATCGCCCGCGCGCTGGCCGAAGGCGCCGACGTGGTGATCACCGGCCGCTGCGTCGACAGCGCGGTCACGCTGGGGCCGCTGATCCACCACTTCGGCTGGTCGATGGACGACTTCGACCGCCTGGCCGGCGGCAGCCTGGCCGGCCACATCATCGAATGCGGCTGCCAGGCCACCGGCGGCCTGTTCACCGACTGGGACACGGTGCCCGACTGGGCCCACATCGGCTACCCGATCGTCGAGTGCGCCGAGGACGGCAATTTCGTCGTCACCAAGGCGCCGGGCACCGGCGGCCTGGTCAGCCGCGCCACGGTGGCCGAGCAACTGCTGTACGAAATCGGCGACCCCGGCGCCTACCTGCTGCCCGACGTCGCCTGCGACTTCCGCCAGGTGACGATCGAGGCCATCGGCCCCGACCGCGTGCAGGTGCGTGGCGCCCGGGGCTCGGCGCCGCCGCCAACCCTCAAAGTGAGCGCCACGGCGATGCGCGGCTGGCGTTGCACCGGCACGTTGACGATCGTCGGCATCGATGCCGCGGCCAAGGCGCGCCGCACCGGCGACGCCATCCTGCAGCGCGTGGGCGAGCTCTTCGCGCAGCGCGGCTGGGCACCAATGGCCGCCAGCCGCCTCGAGGTACTGGGCGCCGAGGCCAGCTACGGCCCGCACGCCACCGCGCGGCCGCCACGCGAGGTGTTGCTGCGCGTGGCCGTGCACCATGCGCAGCGCGAGCCGCTGGAGCTGTTCGCGCGCGAGATCGCGCCCGCCGGCACCTCCTGGTCGCCCGGCACCACCGGCGCTGGCGGCGGACGCCCGCCTGTGCAGCCGCTGATCGCGCCCTGCAGCTTCGCCGTCGCGAGAGATGCCGTCGTGCCCGTGGTGCAGATGGGCCACCTGCGGCTCGAGGTGCCGATGTCCGCGACCGCGGCACCCGCACGTCCGCCGACACCACTGCCCGATCCTCCCGTCGCCGGCGCGGTGGACGCCCACCGCTGGGTGCCCCTGGTGCGCCTGGCCTGGGCGCGCAGCGGCGACAAGGGCGACCTGTCGAACATCGGCCTGATCGCCCGGCGGCCCGAGTGGCTGCCGCTGCTGTGGCAGCAGGTCACGCCCGAGGCGGTGGCGGCCTGGCTGGGGCACCTGGTGAAGGGCCGCGTCGAGCGCTTCCACCTGCCGGGCCTGGCCGCGATGAACCTGGTGCTGCACGAGGCGCTCGATGGCGGCGGCCCGGTGTCGCTGCGCCTCGACCCGCTGGGCAAGGCAATGGCGCAGTTGCTGCTGGAGATGCCGGTGGCCTTGACCGACGCGGTGGCGGCCGACCTGGCCCGGGATGCGATGATCACGGCCCCAACCCGAGATGGAGCCGTTCCGTGATGCGTCGACTGCTGATTGCCCTTTCCCTGGTCGCCACCGCGTCGGTCAAGGCCACCGGCATCTCCAGCAGCAACTGCGCCATTGCNAGTTCCACCTCGAACTGCAGCACCGCGTTCGGCGGGATGGTGCCGCCGCCAAGGAAACCGGCGCCGTGGTCACGCCGAGCGGCCTGGTCTATCGCTCGATCAAGGACGGTACCGGCCCCAGCCCGCAGGCCACCGACACGGTGCGCGTGCACTACCGCGGCACCTTCCCCGATGGCAAGGAGTTCGACAGCTCCTACAGCCGCGGCAGCCCGGCCGAGTTTCCGCTGAACCGCGTCATCAAGTGCTGGACCGAAGGGGTGCAGCGCATCGCCGTGGGCGGCAAGGCCAAGCTCACCTGCCCCAGCGCCATCGCCTATGGCGAGCGCGGTGCCGGCGGCACCATCCCGCCGAACGCGGTGCTGCAGTTCGAGGTGGAACTGCTGGGCATCAACAAGCGCTGAGCGGGCTCACCGGCCCGCGCTGACCGCGCGCCGCAGCCGCGGTCGCGCGTTCGGCACGTTCAACGCGGGTCACCCCAGCGCCGCAGGAACAGGCTGAAGCAACTGCCCAGGCCCGGCGCGGACGTGGCCTCGAGCCGGCCACCCATGGCCTCGGCCAAGCGCCGCGAGATGCTCAGGCCCAGGCCGTGGCCGCTGACGCGCAGCTGCTCGGCGCCCAGCCGGTTGAAGGGCTCGAACAGGTGCTCTTTCTGGCTGCGGTTGATGCCGATGCCGCTGTCGGTGACGTCGATGCGCACCTGCGGCCCGTCCACCGAGACGCGGGCCACCACCCAGCCGTCGCGGCGGTTGTACTTGACGGCGTTGCTGACCAGGTTGTTCAGCACCTCGCGCACCCGGCGCGGGTCGGCATGCGCCTGCGCCGTGCGCGCATCCGGCGCCAGATCGACCGAGAGGTGCAGGTTCATCGGCGCGGCGGCGGGCCCGTGCAGTTCGATCACCTGATCGAGCAGCGGCGCCAGCGTCACCGCCCCCAGGTCGAGCCTCAGGGTGCCGGCCTCGGCCTTGTTCAGGTCGAGCACCTCGTCCACCAGCGACAGCAGGTGCCGGCCGGCTTCGCTGATGTGGCGGATCTGTGCCGCGGTGCGCGGCTCGAGCTTCTCCTCGTCCATCAGGATCAACTGCGAGAAGCCCAGCACCGCATTCAATGGCGTGCGCAACTCATGGCTCACCCGCGACAGCAGCTCGGTCTTGGACTGGTTGGCGCTCTCGGCCAGGTCACGGCGGCGCTCGGCATCGGCCGCCGCCCTGCTGGCCTGTTCGGCCAGGATGTGCTCGGTGCGGTCCTGCAGCACGCACAGGAAGCGGGTGTCGCGTCCGTCGTGGCGCGGCGGCACGCGCATCAGTTGCACGTCGGCCCACAGCTGCCGGCCGTCGGTGGTGGCAATGGCCACGCCGGGCAGGCTGGTCACGCCGGCCGCCAACTCGGCCGAGCGCAGGGCCTCGACGAACCGGCCTTCCGACGCGGCGTCCGCCAGCACCCGGCGCATCGGCTGGGCAAGCTTGAGCATGTCCTCGTCGAAGCCCAGCAGCGCATGCGCGCCATCGTTGGCCTCGACGATGCGGGCCAGGCCGTCGAGCGACAGCACCGGCAGCGGCAGGCGCCGCAGCACGGCCGCATGCCAGCCCAGCGCGGCCTCGGTGAGCTGCAGGCTCTCGGACAACTGCTGCACCTGCGTCTCGAGCTCGTGGCGGTACAGCTCGAGCACCGCGCCCAGCGTGATGCCCGGTGAGCGGGCCACCACCTCCTCGGCCACCCCGAGGCGGCCATCGCGCACCGCGTCGAGCGCACGCGCCAGCAGCACGTCGTGGGCCTGCGGTTCGTCGTCGCTCACGGGACGGACCTTCGCGCTTCCAGCGGCCCGGAGGTGCTTGGTGGGCTGCCTTCGGGCGGCGCCCTCCGGTCGTCGCCCTGGGGATGGCAATGCGTGCTCATGTGATGGTCGTCAGCGGCAGCGGCTCGCCCGCGCGCGACACCCAGTCGGTGACGTTGTAATGCGCCAGCACCAGGCCCGCGTCGGGCCAGGCCAGGGCCCGGGCGTGCAGGGTGAACCAGCGCTGCTCTAGGGGCGAATGGCACGGGTAGGTCCACACGAACTCGGGCATGGCGCCGTCCAGCACCTGCTGCAGCCCACGCAGGATATGCCCCGATTGCGGTTCGGTGGACCGCGCCAGCACGGCCAGGCAGTTGACGCCGACGCCGGTGCTGTGACCGCCGGGGTCGCCGTTGTCCTCGGCGAAGCGGATCCAGGCATGGTTGACCAGTTGCACCGTGCCCTGGGCGTCGAGCACGGCCACGTGCAGCGGCAGGGCGTCGATCAGCACCTGCATGCGCCGGGCATCGCGCACCCGCGACACGTCGACGAAGCTCATCACCATGCGCCGTGTGCCATTGGCCCGCTGGCCATAGGACAGCACCCGGGCCAGGTACCAGACGCCGTGCGGTCCCAGCACCTCGCGTTCCCGGCGCTCGCCGGTGAGCATGGTGTGGCGCAGGTCATCGACCAGCTGCGGGTAGATGACGGCGCTGGAGAAGTCCTCGATCGAGCGGCCGACGTCACCCGGCCGCAGGCGAAACAGCGTGGTGGCCTCGGCGGTGAAACGCGTCAGCATCAGGTGCTCGTCGACGAACAGCGTGGCGATGCCGGTGGCCTGGGACATGCCTTCCAGGTCGGCCATCAGCATGTTCACCGTCTCGAGCTTGGCGTTGTACTCGGCATTGACGGTGTACAGCTCCTCGTTCACCGACTGCAGCTCTTCATTGGTGCTCTGCAGCTCTTCGTTCGAGGACATCAGTTCCTCGTTGGTGCTCTGCAGTTCTTCGTTGGCGACCTTCAGCTCCTCGATGCCGCTTTCGAGGTTGAGCCGGGTGTCCGCCAGCTCGCGCTCGAGCAGGGCCAGGTGGTCGAGCGAGCCGGCACCGGCCATCGCCGACAGGTCGGACGGCGCCAGCTGCCGGCCGGTGGGCTCGAGGCTGAGCAACGCATATCCTTCGTGTTCAGCGGCCTGCATGGCCCGCGCCACAACGATGATCTCGACCGGCACGCCGTCGACGTCCACCGCCGTCGGCGACGAGCGGAAGATCTCGGACTGCTTCATCACCACGTTCAGCGCATGCCCGGCCACCGCCGCCAGCCGCGGCGGCATCAGCCGCAGCGCGTCCATGGTGACGCCGCCCTCCTGCACGCGCAGGTAGGTCTGCGTGGGACCCCAGGCATGCACGATCTGCCGCTGGGCGTTGACCAGCAGGCTGGCTGGCACGTAGTCGCGCATCAGGCATTGGCCGGCGGCTTCCACGACGCCGTCTCCGCTGGGGCTGCTGACCGCCACCTTGGTCGAGCGCGAGCGCAGCGCCGTGGCCGACCGCGTGAATCCGTCGTGCAGCGCCAGCGCGGTGAGCACCGGCCGGATCAGCCGGTAAAGCTTGTGCTTGGCGTCGATGGCGGTGAAGTCGGGCTGCAGCGCGCCCAGCGATTCGCTCGAGCCCAGGAAGAGCACGCCCCGCGGGTTCAGCGCGTACTGCAGCCGGCGCATCACACGCTGCTGCGGTTCGGCCTGGAAGTAGATCAGCGTGTTGCGGCAGACCACCAGGTCCATCTTGGTGAACGGTGCGTCCTCGAGCAGGTTGTGCCGCGCGAACAGCACCATCTGCCGCAGTTCGGGCTTGACGACGATGCGTTCGTTGTCGTGCGTGAACCAGCGCGCCAGGCGCTCTTGTGTCAGCCCCGCGGCGGCGCCGATCGGGTAAGAGCCCTGGCCGGCCACGTCGAGGAAGCGCTGGTCGACGTCGGTGGCAAACACCTTCATGGCCGGCCAGCGCTGCGCGCCGTGGCACACCTCGAGCAGCGAGATGGCCAGGGTGTAGGCCTCCTCGCCGGTGGCGCAGCCGGCGCACCACACGCGCAGCGGCCGGTCGCCGGTGTAGGAGGCCACCATGGCCTCGAGGGCCTGCTGGCGCAAGGCCGCGAAGGCCTCGGGGTCGCGGAAGAAGCTGGTCACCGGGATCAGCAGTTCGCGCCGCAAGGCCTCGGATTCCTGGGCCGACGCGGCCACCCGGTCGGCGTACTCGATCACCGATGCGCTGCCGGTGAGCATCATGCGGCGCTCGATGCGGCGCATCACCGTGGGCAGCTTGTACTCGCTGAAGTCGAGTCCGCCGTTGCGCTCGAGGGATTCGTAGATCACCTGCAGCGCCGGCTTCGCCGCACTGGCATCGACCATCTCGCCCTGCCCGACGCGTGCCGCGCGGCCGTGGGTGAGGTCCAGCACCTTGGCGGCCAGTTCTTCGGGCGCCGCCACCACGTCCACCTGCGTGGCCGCCACGGCGCTGCGCGGCATGCTGTCGAACTTGGCGCTCTCGGGCGACTGCACCAGCACGTAGCCACCGGCCGCCCGCACCGCGGGGGCACCAGCGGCGCCATCCGAACCCGAGCCCGACAACACCACGGCGATGGCGTGGTCGCCGGACGCCTCGGCCAGCGAGTGGAAGAACAGGTCGATCGGCAGCGACACGCCGTGCGGCGGCTTGGGCGCGAAGGCCAGCCGGCCGGACTCGATGCGCATCATCACGCCCGCAGGCAGCAGGTAGATGTTGTCCACCAGCAGCGGCTCGTCTGCCTGCGCGGTGCGCACCGGCAGGCTGGTGTGGCGGCCCAGCAGCTCGATCATCATCGACTTGTGGTCCGCCGACAGGTGCTGCAGCACCACGAACGCGGCATTGGTCGGCGAGGTCATGTCGGCGAAGAAGCGCTGCAAGGCCTCGAGCCCACCGGCCGACGCGCCCACCGCCACCACCCACTGGCCGTCGCTGCGGCTCAACCCCAGTGGGCTTGCCATAGCGCCGGGCTGCGGTACTTCAGCCGAACCCGGCCCCTCGTCCATGAATCGCCTCCGTGACGTCGTGAATGGTACGGACCCGCGTTCAGAATGTTATTTGACAGGAATCAAGTCAGGGCCATTGTCAAACTCACCTGACGTTTCGTGACGACTTGTGCTCACGCTCGAGCGTCCGTCGGTGCACCGTGTTGGGGGTTCCTCGCCGCGCCGCGACGCGGGCCGGGTGCCACCGGTCCGTCGGGTGCTCAGAACAACGAGGGTTGCCCGTTCGGGGCCGCCCCCTCGAGGGCCAGCATGCGCAGCTTGGTCTGCGCGCCACCCTCTGCCGAGAAGCCGCCGCTGCGGCCACCAGCGGCCAGCACGCGGTGGCAGGGCACGATCGGCGCGAAGGGGTTGAGGCCCAGGGCCTGCCCCACGGCGCGTGCCAGCCCGGCATCGGCCAGGCGCTCGGCCAGTTCACCATAGGTGGTGGTCTGCCCCGGCTGCAGCTCGCGCGACAGGGCGTAGACGCGCTGGTGGAAGGCGCTGACGCCACGCAGGTCCAGCCGCACGGCCGACAGGTCGCAGCGCTCGCCACGCAGTTGCGCCTGCACGCCGGCGATGGCGGCGGCCACTTCGGCCGGCGGGTCGGCCTCGGACAGTGCCGGGAAGCGCCGGCTCATTCGATCGCGCGTGGCCTCGGGCGTGGCCTGCGGCAGTTGCGAGCCGACGATGCCCTCATCGCCCCAGGCGATGCCGCAGGGGCCCAGGGCGGTGTCGAAACAGCACCAGCCGGCCACCGCGCAAGCCCCTGGTCAGCGCGAAAGGGCCAGTTTCAGCCCGAAGCCCACCAGCAGCGTGCCCCCCGCGCGGTTGAGCCACTGCGTGACCCGCGGGCTGGCGCGCAGCCGCTCGGCGAAGTGGCGCACCAGCAGCACCATGCCCAGGCCGTACAGGAAGGTGAGCGCGGCGATGGTGGCGGCCATGACACCGAAAGTGAGCAGCCCCTGGTGGCGGGCCGGGTCAACGAACAGCGGGAAGAAGGCCATGTAGAACACGATGGCCTTGGGGTTGAGCAGCGTGATGGCCAGCGCCTGGCGCACGTACTGCCCAGCGCGGATCTCGATGACCGGGGCGTCGCCGGCCTTCGTGGTGATCATGCGCCAGCCCAGCCAGGCCAGGTAGGCCGCCCCCAGCCACTGCACGCCGTTGAAGACCATCGGCGACGCGGTGAGCACCGCCGCCACGCCGGCCACGGCCAGCCACATCAGCACCTGGTCGCCGAGGATCACGCCCAGCGTGGCCGCCAGCCCGCCGACCACCCCGCCCTTGGCGGTGGACGTGATCAGCGCCAGGTTGCCCGGCCCCGGGATCGCCAGGAACACAATCACTGCCACCACGAATGCGCCATAGTCGGCCACACCGAACATCGATTGCTCCTTTTTGCCGCGCTGCCCTGCGCGGCCATCCCGCGATGATGCCACCCGTCCCCGAGCCCGCCGAGCACGAGATGCAGATCCTGGCCATCCGCGCCCAGGGGGCCGGCGGCCAGAACGTCAACAAGGTGTCCAACGCGGTGCACCTGCGCTACGACATCGGCGCCTCGTCGCTGCCCGACGCGGTGAAGGAGCGGCTGCTGGTGCTGGGCGACCAGCGCATCAACCGCGACGGCGTGGTCGTCATCAAGGCGCAGTCGCACCGCAGCCTCGAGATGAACCGGCAGGATGCCATCGACCGCCTGCGCGAACTCATCGCCGCCGCGGCGCACGTGCCCAAGACGCGCCGGCCGACCAAGCCGACACGCTCGTCGCAGCGTCGACGGGTCGAAGGCAAGGTGCAGCGCGGGCAGGTCAAGGCGCTGCGCGGGCGCGTCAGCGAGTAGCGCCCGGACCCCGGCGCCTGGCCCTCAGCCCCCGTCGCCGTCCACCGCCGGCCGCCAGGGCTTCACCAGCCGCAGCCACTTCGACGCCTTCAGCGCGTAGCGCGACTCGATGGCCGCCGCACGCTGCACCAGCGTGTCGCGGTCGGGCACCTCGACGCCGTGGCCGGCGACGACGATGGTGTTGCCCTCCTTCGTCGGCGCCAGTTGCCAGACCTGGTCGCTGCCGAAGGCGGCCGCGATGTGCCCGGCACTGCGGTCGAAGCTCGAATCTCGGCCGAACAGGTTCACCGTCATCAGGCCGCCCGGCGCCAGCACGCCGCGGCAGGCGGCGTAGAAGGCTTCGTCGTCCAGCACCGGCGCCGCGGCCTCGTGGTCGTACAGGTCCACGCACAGCACGTCCACCGACAGCAGGTGGCTCGCGTCGGCCACCCAGGCGGCGGCGTCGCCGTGCACCACGGCCAGGCGCTCATCGTCGTCGGGCAGGTGGAACCACAGCCGGCAGGCGTCGATCACCGTGGCATTGAGTTCCACCGCGGTGGTGCGCATGCGCAGCACCTGGTGCGCGAAGCGGGTGATGGCGCCGGCGCCCAGGCCCAGCTGCACCGCATGGCCCTGGTCCAGCAACTCGGTGGGACGCCACAGCATCCAGGCCATCATGCGCTGCACGTACTCGAGTTCGAGTTGCCGCGGCTTGCGGATGCGCATCGCGCCCTGCACCCAGTCGGTGCCCAGGTGCAGATAGCGCACGCCGTCGAATTCGGAGATGGTGGCACCGGCCTGGGTGGCCTTGCTCTTCTTCGTGCTCATGACACTCCATGCGCGGCGAACACCTCGCGCCAGGCGGCGAGCTTGCGCTCGAAGGACCAGCTGGCATTGGCCGGGCTGGTGGACGGCAGGCGGTAGACCGGCAGGCCCAGCGCACGCGTCAGCCGCATCGCACGGGCCGACTCGCCGCCATTGTGGGCGATGGCCTGCAGCGCCGGCAGCGTGGCGGCCAGGCCGATCAGGTCATTGGGTTCGGCATCGCGGATGGCACTGTCCAGGCTGCCCTCGCGGCTGCAGCGGGCGTAAACGTCCCACAGGCCCAGGCCACGCCGCGCCAGCTCGGCCAGTCTGGCGTCATAGGGCATGGCCACCAGGTCCACCTGCCACAGCGCCGACAGGATCGGCCAGAAGTGGTTGCGCGGGTGGCCGTAGTACTGCTGCGCCTTCAGCGACGCCACCCCGGGAAAGCTGCCCAGCACGAGCAGCCGCGTGCCCGCCGGTGCCTGCGCCGACAGGCCCGTCCAAACCTTTGGACGGGGAAACTTGTCACCAGGCTCTGCCATCATGCGGGCCGATTCAATCCGGTCGAGTCCGCAGGAGGAAGCCATGTACGTCGAAACAGTCATCAATTTTCTCAGCACCCAGGGGGTGGACTTCGCGTTGAAGCTGCTTGGGGCCCTCGCGGCCTGGATCATCGGCCGCTGGGTCATCAGCCTGGTCGTGAAGGCGTTCAATGGGGTCGTCTCGCGCGGCCACAAGATCGACGCCACGCTGGCCAAGTACCTCAGCTCGATCATCAGCGTGGTGCTGACGATCGTGCTGGTGCTGGCCGTGCTCGACATTTTCGGTGTGCGCACCACCTCGTTCGCCGCCCTGCTGGCCGGCGCGGGCCTGGCCATCGGCGCCGCCTGGAGCGGGCTGCTCGGCCACTTCGCCGCGGGCGTGTTCATGCAGGTGCTGCGGCCCTTCAAGGTGGGCGATTTCGTGCAGGCCGGCGGCGTCACCGGCACGGTGCACGAGGTGGGCCTGTTCGGCACCACCATCGTCACGCCCGACAACGTGATGACCATCGTCGGCAACAACAAGGTCTTCTCGGAGAGCATCCAGAACTACTCGACGCTGCCGCATCGCCGCGTCGACTGCAGCGCCAAGGTGGACAACAGCGTCAGCCCCACCGACGCCATCGCGCGCCTGAAGCCCGCCATCGCCGCCATCCCCAACGTGCTGGCCAGCCCGGCGCCAGACATCGAGATCATGGGCTTCACGCCCGAAGGCCCGCTGCTGTGCGTGCGCCCCTACACCCACAACGACCACTACTGGCAGGTGTACTTCGACACGCACAAGGCCGTGGTCGCCACCTTTGGCGCGGCGGGCTACCCGGTGCCCGAGACGCCCATCGCGCCGCGCAACCGCTGACCGCCGCGGGCCCGCCCGCGCCGTCCCCGTCAAGGTGACACGCGCGGCATCAGCGCCCCCAGCCCCGGCAGCACCCGCCCGGCGTTGGCGGCCGTGACCGCCGCGGTGTGCTCGATCGTCCAGCCGCGCAAGGCGGCCAGTTCGGCCGCGATGCGCGGCAGCTCGGCCGGCTCGTTGCGCGAGCGCTCGCCGGCCGCGCGCTGTGCCGCGGTGCGGTACAGCCAATGCGGCGGGATGTCCGGCGCGTCGGTCTCCAGCACCAGCGCCGCGTCGGGCAGCTCGGCCGCCAGCCGGCGGATCTGCAGCGCGCGGTCGAAGGTCATCGCGCCGCCGAAGCCGAGCGCAAAGCCCAGCCCCACGAACACGTCGGCCTGTGCACGGCTGCCATTGAAGGCGTGCGCGATGCCGCCGGCCACACCGATGCGCCGCAGCCCCTTCAGCAGCCCGTCGGCCGAGCGGCGCACGTGCAGGATCACCGGCAGCCCGGCCTCGCGCGCCAGGGCCAGCTGGGCCTGGTAGAAGCGCTCCTGCCGCGCCAGGTCCAGGCCCGGCACGAACCCGTCCAGCCCGATCTCGCCGACGGCCACCAGCCGCGGGTCGCCGCGGTGCGCCTTCAGCGCGTCGGCCAGGCGGTCGAGGGCGTCGTCGGCGGCGCGGTCCACATACAGCGGGTGGATGCCCAGCGCATAGGCCAGGCCCTCGGCGTGCGCCAGCCGGCGCACGCTGTCGAAGTTCGCCACCTCCACCGCCGGCAGCACCTGCATCGCCACGCCGGCGCCGCGCGCGCGGACCAGCACCTCGGCGCGGTCGGCGTCGAACTCGGCAGCATCGAGGTGACAGTGCGTGTCGATCCAGCAGGGGGGCATTCCCCCATGATGCACGACCGCCGAGCCCGTGGTACCGTGGCAACGGGCAGCCCGGAGCCGGTTGCCGGAGCCGGTGACGATGGCCCGCACGCCGCTGTACAGCCGTTCCCCCCTGCGTCCCGCGCGCGCCGCGCCCGCAGGCGATGCGGTGCCACCCGGCGCAGACGCCGCCCCCGCCGCGGCAGAGCCGTCACAGCCCGAGCCTGCCGCACCGCCGTCGCGTTGGGCACGGGCGGTGCACCGTCGTGAACGCTGGCTGTGGGCCGCAGGCGCCCTGCTGCTGGCCCTGCTGGCCGGCTGGCCGGCCTGGACGGGCAAGATCATCCGGCCGTTGAGCTTCGAGCAGATCGACACGGCCATGCGCGACTCCATCGCCAAGGAGCCGCTCAATTCGGCCGCGGCCGCCGCCTATGCCGCGGTGCTGCCGTCGGTGGTGCGCGTGGTGGGCCGGCAGAACCCGCCGGCCGGCACGGCATCCGGCACCCACGGCAAGCGCAAGACCGGCGGCAAGATCCCGGCCGATCACCCGAAGGTGGACGCCGACCCCGACGAGGCCGGCCGCAGCGTCGGCACCGGCGTGGTCATTGTCGACAAGGGCCTGATCCTCACCAACCTGCATGTGGTGCAGGGCGCCGACCGCATCACCGTCACCTTCGCCGATGGCACCGACTCCGACGCCACCATCGTCGGCATCCAGGCGCAGGACGACCTGGCCGTGCTGCAGGCGCTGGTGATCCCCGACGACCTGCACGCGGCCACCATGCGCTCCACCGGCGGCCTGGTGCCCGGCGACCACGTGGTGGCGGTGGGCTTCCCCTTCGGCATCGGGCCCTCGGCCTCGTACGGCGTGGTGTCGGGCCTGAAGCGCGAGTTCCGCTCGCCCGAGGGCAAGCGCATGTTGTCCAACCTGATCCAGTTCGACGCCGCGGCCAACCCCGGCAATTCCGGCGGGCCGCTGGTCACGCTCGACGGCCACGTGGTGGGCATCGTCACCGCCATCATGAACCCCAACCAGCAGCGCACCTTCATCGGCATCGGCTTTGCGGTGCCCATCGAGAACGCTGCCGGAGCCGCCGGCCTGCCGCCGTTCTGACCCCGCCACCCCATCC
>NZ_MWLO01000127.1 GCF_002198735.1 Ideonella sp. A 288 | reverse complement strand
AATGCATACGCCAAGGCTCGCCGAGTTCACTTGGTGCTGGACAACCTGAACATCCACTTCAGAAAGAACTTCGACGATGTACTGGGTGAGCGGGCGGCGACCAAGCTCTTGCGCCGGGTGCAGTTCCTGGATTTGCCCCACTTTCACGGACGGGTAACGGCTTGAGTCTCAAGCCGGGCTTGGGGTCGACATGGTCTGCGGTGCAGGGTTATCCACCGGCGGCGTTGCGCATGCCACGCAGGCGCCGCCGGTGGGTAACCCGTGTTCGCCGCGCGGAGGCTGACTGTGTTGATCGAGCTGGTGCTTCTTCTCGAAGTTGGCCGGGGAGAGGTAGCCCAGGCCGGAGTGCCGCCGGCGCGGGTTGTACCAGCCTTCGATGTAGGTGAACAGTGCCGTGCGCGCCTCGGTCTTGGTCGTGAAGCTTCGCCGGTCCAGCAGTTCGCATTCGAGCGTGGCGAAGAAGCTCTCGGCCATGGCGTTGTCGTAGGCATCGCCCACGCTGCCCATGGATGGGCGCACGCCCATCTCCGCGCAGCGACTGCCGAAGGCGATGCTGGTGTACTGGCTGCCCTGATCGCTGTGGTGGATGACCTCGCGCGGCTTGCGCTGCGCCAGGGCCATGTTCAGCGCCGCAAGCACCAGATCGGCGGTCATGCGCACGCCGATCGACCATCCAACCACTCGCCGGCTCCAGACGTCCATCACCACGGCCAGGTAGATGAATCCGGCCCAGGTCGGCACGTAGGTCATGTCGGCCACCCACAGCTGGTTCGGTCCGGTGGCCTTGAACTCGCGTTTGACGAGATCGGGCGCCGGGCGCTGCTTGTCGTCTCGCTGCGTCGTCACGGTGAATCCGCGGCGCTTGCTGACGCCGCGCAGTTCGGCCCCACGCATCAGCCGCGCGATGCGCTTGCCCCCCACGCGAACGCCCTGCTCGACCAGTTCGGCGCGGATGCGCGGCATGCCGTAGGTCGCATCCGACTCGGCATGGATGGTGCGGATGCGTTCGACGAGCACGGCGTCCTGCATCGCACGCTGCGAGGGTGGGCGCTGCAGCCAGTCATAGAAGCCGCTGTGCGACACGCCCAGCACTCGGCACATCTTGCGCACCGGGAAGGCGGCCTGGTTCGCGTTCACGAGTTCGAAGACGGTGTGAACGTCTTGTCGCCCTTGGCGGCGAACCAGGCCGTAGCCTTTGCCAGGATGTCGCGCTCCATCTGGACCTGGCGCAGTTGCCGGCGGAGCCGGACAAGCTCTTCGCGCTCGGCGCTGTTCAAGGTGTCGTTGGCTGGCTTGCCTCGGTGGGTGTCACCACTGGCTGCGCCGATCCAATTGGCGATGGTTTGCGCAGTGCAGCCGAACTCGCGTGACAACTCCGCCGGCGTCTTGCCGGTTCGCGCCAACTCGATGATCTGCTGGCGGAACTCCGCCGGGTACGGCGGTCTGGTTCTGGGCATCTCGGACTCCTTCTCTTCTCAGCGTAAGGTGTCCGTGAAATCGGGGCAACTTCACTGAAGACCTTGGAGCGAAACTTTCCTTGCGGATTCAGCAACGCCACATCGAGCTTGTTCTTGCTGACATCTACACCCACAGCGATCGGCATGAGCGCACCGCCTTCCTGGACAAGAGGCTCGCTGAATTCGACATGCGCACCCTAATATGCGGGGTCATTGCCTACCACCGGCAGGCAACGCCCCAAGACACCGTTCGAGCTACAGCGTCGAAACCGCTCGGTGCATCAGTCTTTACTGCGGGCTTGAAGTCCCAAGGAGGAGCACGAGGTCAACCGGGCGGGCTCCCTTCAGCGCGACGAGAGCGTGCTCAGAATATTAGGAGGAGCCGCTGGCCCCTTTCGGCCAGCGGCGGGGGACACGGAGCAGAACAGGGCAGCCCGGCGCGGCGCTCCCGCGCCGCTCATCGAACGACGGCTGTTCAGCAGTGCAGCAACGGCCGTAATGAGCCCAACGCCGCGCTCAGTGCGAATGCGAGCAGCCCATGGCGCAGGCGCTGCGCCAGGGTACCCTGCCCTGGCCGATGGGTCGGTTCGGGATCTGGCCGTTCTGGTCGTGGCCGGCCAGGAACGGCGCCGACAGCAGCCGCTGCGACGGGGCGCCACAGGCCGGGCAGGCCCGTGGCCCCTGGGATTCCGCCATCGGGCGGATCTCGCGGAAGCTGCCGCAGTCGTCACAACGGTAGTCGTACATCGGCATGGTGTGATGACCTCACAGATGAGCGTACGGTTCTGCGGCTGGCGTCGGCCGGGCCGCGCCTACTTCCCGGGCCGCGCCTACTTCATCAATCCGTTGAGCAGCATGTAGCCCGGCACCCAGCCGGTCAGCACGCCTTCGGCCACCGTGACCGCCCCAACAAACTTGGCGATCGGCTTCTTGCCCACCAGCAGCAGGAAGAACAGGAACCACAGGAACGACCAGGCGGCCCAGCACAGGCCGAACCAGAAGCCCCAGGTGGTGGTGGCACTGCTCAGCGTCTGGATGGTGACAGGCACCGCGGTGATCGAGACGAACAGTGAGAACCACCCCAGCCCCCGACCATCGGCGCCGTTGGAGCGGTTCAGCGCCACCCAGAAATAGGTGAAGGTGAACAGCAAGGTCAGCGCGGCGGCCTTGATGGAGTCGGCGTCGGCACCCGGCCCGAACGCGAGATAGAGCGACGCGAGCAGCGTGATGCCGCCGACGAAGTAGTCGATGACCGCGATCTCGTTGTCGCCGATGCGGCCCAGCAGCCACAGGCCATTGAGACACAACACGGCGCCCACGTAAAACAACACAAGTCCCAGCATGGTGCTTTCTCCAGACCTTATCGACGAACACAACCGGTCCAGTCCCGGCCCTTGCGGGGCCGGGACCTGGCACTGGCACTTTCAGTGCACCTCGGTGGCCGAGGCTGCGTGAGGACGCCGCGGCCTCAGTTCGGCGTGCGGGGCACCTGCAAGCCCTGCTTCACCTGGTGCGGCGCGCCAGCGGCCGAGGGCCGGATGTCGAAGTCGAAGATCGCCCTGGGGATGTAGATCGTCGAGCACGCATTGGGGATGTCGACCACGCCGGACAGCCGCCCTTCGACCGGCGCGGTGCCCAGGATCATGTAGGCCTGGATGTCGGTGTAGCCGAACTTCATCAGGTAATCGATGGCGTGATTGCAGGCGTTGGCATAGGCCAGCCACGAATCCAGGTAGTGCTGCTTGCCACCGCCGTCCACCGACACCCCCGAGAAGGCGATCCATTCCGAGTACAGCGGGTCGCGGTTGCCAGGCATGAACATCGCGTTCTCGTGGATGCCGTACTTGGCCATGCCGCCCTTGATGACGTCGACGTGCAGGTCCATGAACCCGCCCATCTCGATCGCGCCGCAGAAGGTGATCTCGCCGTCGCCCTGAGAGAAGTGCAGGTCGCCGAACGACAGCTTGGCCCCCGGCACGAACACCGGATAGAAGATGCGGCTGCCCGCGGTGAGGTTCTTGATGTCCTGGTTGCCGCCGTTCTCGCGCGGCGGGGCGGTGCGGGCTGCCTCGCGGGCGACGCGGTCGAACTCGGCGCCCGAGAGCGAGCCGAGGATGGCGCTGTCGGGCAGCGGCGGCAGGGCCAGCGGCGGCACGCGCATCGGGTCGGTGGCGATCAGCGCGGTCTCCCGCTTCGTCCACTTGGCCAGCAGGTCGGCCGACGGCGCGGTGCCCATCAGGCCCGGGTGGTGGATGCCGGTGTACGACACCTCGGGGATGTGGCGCGAGGTGGCCACGTCGCCGCGGAAGTCCCAGATCACCTTGTAGGCGTCGGGGAAGCGGTCGGTCAGGAAGCCGCCGCCATTCTTCTTGGCGAACACGCCGGTGTAGCCCCAGCCTTGACCCGAGAACGGTCCCGAGTCTTCCTGGTCGCAGGCGTCGATCTCGAGGATGTCGACCACGAGCAGGTCGCCGGGCTCGGCGCCCTCGACGTGGAAAGGCCCCGACAGCACGTGCACGCCGGCCAGCGGCGCATGGCGGATGTCGTCGGCCGAATCGTCGTTCTTGATCGCGCCGTCGAACCATTCGCGGCAGTCGGCACGGAACACGTCGCCGGGCTTGACCCTCACGGCCGCCGGAATGTCCGGGTGCCAACGGTTGTGGCCGACCAGTTTCTGGTCACGGAACTTCTTGGTGTTGTCGAGTGGGAAAAGATTCTTGGGCATGTCTGGACCTTTCGATCGGTTGGATGCGGATGTCTGCGGACTTGGTCAGGGATGCACATGGATTGCCGGATATGCCCTCCTTTCCTGCCAACTCGCGGGACCCCCGGCGGGGACGGGATCGGGCGTGGTCGTCACAGGCGCGGCAGCCTGCGCAGTTCCGGCGTCAGGGTCACGGTGCGCCGGGGGCCGCCGACGGGCGGGAGCGAGGTGACCACTTCGGGCTCGTGGCGGCTCTTCTGGGCACGGTCCATCGCGGCCATCACGGCCTGGTGGCGGCTCGACTTGAACATCGGCGCCGACATGGCGCGGGGCGAAGCGCTGCCGCATTGCGGACAGTCGACCGATGCGGGTGCGGTGCCCAAAGGACGCAGCACATCGAACAGCCCGTGCTGCTCACATCGGTATTCGTAGGTGGCCATGGCGAAGTTCCTTCCCGTTCCGCGGCACCGGGTGCCGACGCGACCTCGACCGAGGCCTGTTGAACCATCCGAAGCAACGGATGACGGGTTGGATACTGCAAGCGGACGGGGTTGCGCGAATCCCGTGCGCCGATGAATCTGGTTCACCCGATCGGGTGAATCGCCGCTCACCCGATCGGATGAGACGGCCTCTCGCGGAACGGCGCTCGTGCGGATGGGCGGTGAGCGGCCAAGGCACCGAGCGCGGGCCGAGGGGCGCTGCCCGGTGGGTGCGGCTGTGGTGGTTGGCCTGCACCGCCGCCGCGACGAAGTGCATCTCGGACGTGCCCGGGTTGGCGAAGCACAGTTCGACCGGGCTGGCGGCCAGCGTGCCGACCAGCGATTCGGCACCGTTCTGTTCGGGCATCGTTCGGCCTCGGGGAGTGGGGTGGGTTGGGAGGTGGGCCGACTCTGAGCCGGTGGTGTGTGCGCACGCCGAGTGCAGCCAACCGACCGTCGCCGTTGGGTGGCACCGATGCGCGCCCCCTGACGGGCAGCGTCATGGGCAGTCGATCTGGCAGGGCGAATGCTCGGACCAGTCGAGGCTTGCGCGACACCGGCCCTCACGCGCCGGTGTCGCGTGGACCTGCTGGAGCGCCCCCCCCCCGATCAGGGGGCCGTGCTTGGTCCGGGGATTGCAAGACGGGACGTCACAACTTCTGTTCACTCGACCTCAACCATGAAACCCACCGCCTTCACCCGTACTGCTCTCGCGGCACTTGTCGCCCTGTCCTTCGGCGCTGCACAGGCCGCGCCGATCCAGATCAATGACCTGACGTGGACCATCGAAGCCGGCGCTGCCGGCCTGGTTGGCAGCACCAACACCGTCCCGCTGTCTCCCTCGGGCAGCAGCCCCGTCGGCTTCGTGACCACCGATGGTGGCGTGACCGGCGCGTCGGCGCTCGACCTGAAGAAGGATGGCAAGGGAACCCGCGAAGAAACCAACGGCTCGGCGGTCCGCTCCAGCACCTTCACAGCGGCCAACAACGACACGCTGACGATGTACTTCAACTACGTGTCCACCGACGGTGGCGCCTATGGCGACTACGCCTGGGCCCGCCTCGTCGATGCCAGCACCAACGACACAGCGGCCTGGCTGTTCACGGCGCGCAGCAGCAATTCGTCGCGCGGCCAGGTCGTGCCGGGCGGCGTGCTGGGCAGCCAGGAGGACAACAGTCTGCTGGACGAGATGGACGCCGTGCTGAATGGCGGCAACACCATCGACGGCACTCTCAGCACCGACACCGACTGGGCCCCCTTGGGCGGCGACCGCGGCACCTGCTGGGACAACTCCAGCACCTGCGGCGCGACGGGCTGGATCCAGTCGGACTACAGGGTCCGCAACAACGGCAGCTACTACCTCGAGTTCGGCGTGATGAACTGGGGCGACGAGGCTTACCAATCCGCCCTGGGCTTCGATTTCAACGGCCTGCGCACGGGCCAGTTCCAGGGGTTCGACGTTCTCGGCTCCGGCGGCTCGACGCCCCTCCCGGAACCTCAGAGCCTGGCCCTGGTGCTGGTCAGCCTGGCGCTGCTGCGCAGCACCACGCCGCGCCGGCGCTCGTCCGCACGGGCCTGATCGGCCTGCAGCAACCCGCTCGGCGCGAACCACCCGGCGCCGGGTGGGGCTGGGGCAAATGCACAGGCCCCTGTGCCATTTCCCCCACCCGGCGCCGGNCCCTGATCGGCCCCACCCGGTGCGCGACAACATGTCGCAGCGGGGCAATCCGCAAGCGTGTAGGACGTGGCCGCAACGACCGATGTTCGATGCGGCGGCGCCGAGCCGGTGGGGAAGACTGCCCCTCGCGCGACTGGAGCGCTGCGCTTCTTCACGTGGCCCAGGACACGCCTTCCGAGCCGTTCAGCGCATCGCCCAGAAGACCCGTCGATTCGTCCGGCCCACTCCGCATCAGCGCCCGGTCGGCGCAGGAGCGGCAGGCGCAGTGGGTGTTGCCGCCGCGGCCGTGGCGCTGATGGTGACGCCGCGCTTGCCCAGTTCGTCGACCAGCAGCTTGGCGCTGGGGTTGCCGGCCAGGGCCATGCGCTGGGTGTCGGCCGCCAGCGCATCGAGCGAGCCGCGCAGCCGGGCCGCGCTGTCCACGGTCTGCTGCTGCGCCAGATGAGCGGCCAGCAGGCCCTCGCGATCGGCCAGCAGCTGCGCGGCCTGGAAGCCCAGCCAGCCGGCCAGGGCCAGGCCGCCCAGCAACAGCGGCACGAAGGGGCCGTGGGCCTGCGGCGCGGCGGCCTGCGCCCGGTGCGCCGACCGGTGGCTGCGGCCCGGTCCGGCCGGTGCCGCCGAGACGCTGGCCTCGTGGGCCGGCGGCATGGGGCTGCCCGTGTCGGGCTCGGCGTCGCGGGGCTGGGCGTCGCGGGGCTGCGCGGCGGTGGGCATGGCAATGACGGTCTTCATGGCGGTGCTCCTGTCGTTCACTTGCGGGCCGCAGCCGGCGCCGGTGCGGCGGCGGCCGGATTGACGTTGAAGGTGATGCCGTGCCGCTGCAGCATGGCCTTGACGTCGCCGTCGTTGTTGCGCGCAGCCAGTTCGGCCAGCGCGCGGATGATCTCTCGGTACAGCCCTTCGAGCTGCACCGATTGCTGCACGTACTGCTGGCGCTGGCCCACGTCGGCGCGCGCCGACTGGTTGGCCAGGCCCAGCGCCAGGTTGGCCAGCATCGCGAGGAAGCAGGCCGCGGCCACGGTGGTGACGGTCCAGTATTGAAGTCGGGTCATGAGAGGCTCCTTGGGGCGATCGCGAGGTGGGCGGGATCAGTGCGCGCGCTGGCGGCGTTGGCGCCGGGCCACCAGCGCGGCCACGCCGGCCACCAGCAGCAGGGCCAGCGACCCGGGTTCGGGCACGGTGCCGCCGCCATTGGGGTCGAACACGTTGGCGCGGATGATCAGTCGGCGGTGCTGGGCCAGGCCGTTGCGGTCGCTGGCGTTGGTGCCCAGGCCGTCGAACTCGATCACGTCCTCGAAGAAGCCCAGCATCGACGCGGTGAAGCCCACGCTCAGGCCGCCCTTCACCTGGCCGGCCGCCAGGCCGTTGACGGCGCCGAAGCCGGCGAGGCTGAAGTCGTCGACCTGGCTCAGGTCGAACAGGCCGCTCAGGTCGTCGGCGGGGCCGCTCACGTCGTTG
The DNA here is from genome assembly GCF_002198735.1 of Ideonella sp. A 288. Classification (GTDB taxonomy): domain Bacteria; phylum Pseudomonadota; class Gammaproteobacteria; order Burkholderiales; family Burkholderiaceae_C; genus Pseudaquabacterium. Next base: position 17,997 of record NZ_MWLO01000127.1, on the reverse strand, counting down.
TCCAGGCGCAGGACCAGCGCGTAGTCGCTCTGGTCGGCGGCGATGTTGCCCAGGTCGAGCAGGTAGTCGGTGCCGTTCTGCGTCAGCAGGCCCAGGCCGGCGAGCAGGTCGAAGTCGGCGTTGGCCAGGTTGTTCACCTGCGCCTTCACCTGCACGGCGCCGTCGGCACCGGCTGCCACATCGGCCATGTCGGGGTTGTGGCTGAGGAAGCCCACGCTGCCGGCCTGGCTGAAGACGCCCGCGGCGGCGGTGTTCAGGCCGACGGCGATCTGGCCGCTTTGCTGCGCGCCGATGCCGGCGGCGGCACCGCCCGCGGTGAACGGGCCGCCGACGCCGCCGAGGCTGGCGCGCAGGGTGTCGTTCAGCGCCGTGGCAGCGGCGGTGTTGGTGACGGTGATGTTGCGCGCCGCAACGGTGTCGCCGACGCGCACCACGCCGAAGTCCACCGCCGCGGTGCCGAGTTGCCCCACCGCCTGGGTGTAGACCTTGCCGCTGACGCTGACCGTCTGGCTGGCCAGGGCCAGCTGGCAGTTGGCGCCACAGTTGCCGACGTTGCTGGCATCGGACACCAGCGAGAGGGTTGCGCTGCCGGCATTGGCACCGGTGAAGTTGCCGGCCACCGCGGTGTTCAGGCCCACCTGCAGCGCGTTGGCGCTGGTGGCCCCGGGCACCAGGCCACTGAAGCTGCCGCCGGCCACCACCGGCGCGCCGTTGCTGGCGATGCTGGCGTTCAGCGCCGCCTGCGGCGCCGCCGTGGCCTGGTTGGAGACGCTCACATTGGCCGTTGGCGAGGCAGCTCCGACGCGCACCGAGCCGAGGTCGATGACCGCGTTGTGGACCAGCGGGCTGGCCTGGTTGATGACGTTGGCCAGCGCCTGGATGGTGCCGGCCACGCCGAAGTTCTGGCTGCCCACGGCGGCCGTGCCCAGGCCGTTGGACACGCCGTTGACCGCGCCAGCGGTGACGTAGTTGACGGCGATGGCGCCACTGACCAGGCCCGCCGCCGCGGTGTTGACGCTGACCGTCATCGCGCCGTTGCCGGCGTTGCTGTTGTTGCCGGCGCGGATGCCGTTGAGGGCGCCGCTGCCGCTGATGAGGCCGGCGCCCGCGCCGCTGGCGGCACCGAAACTGGCATTCAGGTCTTCGACGAAGCCGGCGGCGCCGACCGCGGTGTTGCGCACCACCAGCGCCTGGCTCACCGACTGGCCCACCTGCACGGTGCCGAAGTTCAGCGCCGCGCCCTGCAGCGCACCGGCCGCGGCCTGGTAGACGTTGCCATTGACGGTGACCGCCTGGCTGCCGGCGCCGGCCGTGCCCAGGCCGTTGGCCACGCCGTTGACGGTGCCGGCGGTCTGGTAGTTCAGCGTGACGGTGCCGGTCTTGGCGCCCGAGGTGGCGGTGTCGACACCGACGTGGATGGCGCCGCCGCCGGCGTTCGCGCCGGCCAGGCGGCCGGTGATGCCGCCGTTGGCACTGACCCCACCGGTGGTGCCGGCGATGCTGGCGTGCAGGTCTTCGCTGAAGGCGCCGGCCGCGGCGGTGTTGGAGACCGCCACGCTGGCGGTCGCGCCGCCGCCGACGCGCTGGTTGACCACCTGCACCGGCGACGTGGCGCTGCCCACCGCCGCGTTGTAGGCGGCCGCACCGCCAGCCAGCACGATGTTCAGCTTCTGGTCGGCGATGTTCTCGAAGTTGCTGCGCAGGTTCAGCACCTGGCCGGCCATCGGCACCAGCGCGCCGGCGTTGGCAGCGGTGAAGGTGACCCCCAGGTTGCCGGTGTTGCCGCCCGGCGCGCCGGTGTTGTAGTTGCTGGCGGTGACGCCGCTGCCGGACAGGCGCGCGTCGGTCAGGTTGCCGCCGTTCACGCTGGTCTGGATCGCACCGCGCAGCGACGGGCCGGTGGCGCCCGTGTTGGCCACCTGGTAGTTGAACGTGGTGGCGCCGACGCGCACGTTGCCGATGGTCAACGTGGCATTGGCCGTGCCTCCGTTGCTGACGCTGGCGCCGGTGATGGCCTGGGCCGCATTGCCGCCGGCAACGATCTGGCCGGTACCGCTGACGCCGGCACGGCGGTTGAAGGCGTTGCCCGTGCCGGCGCCGACGTTGGTGTAGTCGTTGGTGATCGTGAGGTTGCCGGTGCCGAGGCCGAGGGCCGCGCCGGTGGCGCCCATCGCCAGCCGCCCCTGCGTCTTGGCGCCGTTGGCCAGCGCCATGGCCCCGGTGGCATCGACCTGCAGCGTGCCGGTGCCCGACAGGGCCACGCCGACGTTCACCGTGCCCGCCGACGCGCGCACCAGGCCGTTGTTCACCAGTGCCGAGTCGGTGAAGGCGATGGTGCCCCCGGCGGTGTCGGCGTGGATGGTGCCGTTGTTCACCAGCGTCTGGGTGCCGCCGATGTTGATCTGGCCGCCGATGAGCCCGCTGTGCCCGCGCACCGTGGTGCCGGCGGCGAAGGTGGTGGTGCCGTTGCCGTCGAGGTAGACGCGGTTGTTGGGGCCCGAGCCCAGCACGAGGGTGCCGTTGCCCGACAGCCCGCCATCGCCCTCGAAACTGAGCACGCTCTGGTTGCCGATGTCGATGCGGCCGTTGAGCACCAGGCCGCCGGCGGTCACGCGCTGCAGGCTGAAGCCGCTGGCCATGTCCAGGTTGCCGTTGAGCGTGACGCCGTCCAGGAAGTTCGCGCCGTGGCCCGCCGCCCGCAATCGCCCGTCGCCGCTGACGTTGAGGATGCCGCCCAGCGTGACGCCGTTCTGCAGCACGGTGCTGCCGGCTCCGGCCACGATCTGGCCGTTGGCCGTGCCGGTGAGCTTGCTGTCGAGCTGCAGCGTGCCGCCGTTGAGCGCACTGAGCGTGCCGTGGTTGACAACGGCCGAGTCGAAGATCGTGATGGTGCCGCCGGCCGTGTCGGCGCTGATGGTGCCGTGGTTCACCAGCGTCTGCGTGCCACCGATGTTGATCTGCCCGCCGATGTTGCCGCTGTGCCCGCGCACGGTGGTGCCGGCGGCGAAGGTGGTGGTGCCGTCGCCGTCGAAGTAGAGGCGATTGTTGGGGCCCGAGCCCAGCACGACGGTGGCGTTGCCCGACAGCCCGCCGTTGCCCTCGAAGGTGAGCACGCTCTGGTTGCCGATGTCGATGCGGCCGTTGAGCACCAGGCCGCCGGCGGTCACCCGCTGCAGGCTGAAGCCGCTGGCCATGTCCAGGTTGCCGTTGAGCGTGACGCCGTCCAGGAAGTTCGCGCCATGGCCCGCGGCCTGGAATTGCCCGGCGCCGCTGACGTTGAGGATGCCGCTGAGCGTGACGCCGTTCTGTACGACGGTGCTGCCGGCACCGGCTACGATCTGGCCGGTGGCGCCGCCGGTGACATTGCTGCTGAGCAGCAGCGTGCCGCCGTTCTGCGCGCTCAGCGTGCCGTGGTTGACGACGGCCGAGTCGAAGATCGTGATGGTGCCACCGGCCGTGTCGGCGCTGATGGTGCCGTGGTTCACCAGCGTCTGCGTGCCGAAGATGTTGATCTGGCCGCCGATGTTGCCGCTGTGCCCGCGCACCGTGGTGCCGGCGGCGAAGGTGGTGGTGCCGTCACCGTCGAAGTAGACACGGTTGTTGGGGCCCGAGCCCAGCACGATGGTGGCGTTGCCCGACAGCCCGCCGTTGCCCTCGAAACTGAGCACGCTCTGGTTGCCGACGGCGATGCTGCCATTGAGCACCAGGCCGCCGGCCTTCACGCGCTGAAGGCTGAAGCCGCTGGCCATGTCCAGGTTGCCGTTGAGCATGACGCCGTCCAGGAAGTTCGCGCCGTGGCCCGCGGCCTGGAATTGCCCGGCGCCGCTGACGTTGACGATGCCGCCGAGCGTGACGCCGCTCTGCACCACGGTGCTGCCGGCACCGGCCACGATCTGGCCGGTGGCCGTGCCGGTGAGGTGGCTGTTGAGCAGCAACGTGCCGCCGTTCTGCGCACGGAGCGTGCCGTGGTTGACGACCGCCGAATCGAAGATCGTGATGGTGCCGCCGGCCGTGTCGGCGCTGATGGTGCCGTGGTTCACCAGCGTCTGCGTGCCGGCTGCGTTGATCTGGCCACCGATGAGCCCGCTGTGCCCGCGCACCGTGGTGCCGGCAGCGAAGGTGGTGGTGCCGTCACCGTCGAAGTACAGGCGGTTGTTCGGTCCGGAGCCCAGCACGATGCTGCCGGTGCCGGCCAGCGTGCTGGTGCCCTCGAAGCTGAGCACGCTCTGGCTGCCCAGGTCGATGGTGCCGTTGTCGAGCGTGAGCCCGTTGGTGATGCGCTGCAGCGAGAAGCCGCTGGCCATGTCCATGCGGCCACCCAGCGTGACGCCGCTCAGGACGTTCGAGGAGCTCGCGCCGACCACCAGGGCCCCGGTGCCGGAGGTGTTGATCCTGCCGCCGGACAAGGTGCCGGCAAACTGGTTGAGCACGCTGCCGGCGCCGACGTTGATCACGCCGCCGGCGTTGTTGATGCTGTGCGACATCTGCAGCGCCGCTGTGCTGGCGCCGCCGACGTTGAGGGTGCCGGTGTTGGTGGTGCTGCCGCCGGCCTGCAGCGAGAGCTGGGCCGCGTCGATGTTGATCGTGCCGGCGTTGCCGAGCGTGAAGATCGACTGCGCGGTGTTCACCGTGACGGTCTTGCCGGCGCCGATGGTGGCGCTGTCCACGGCCGGCCCGGTGGGCACGACGCCGCAGGACCAGCTGCCCGCCACGTTCCAGTTGCCGGTGGGCGGGTTCCAGGTGCAGTTGGCCGCCAGGGCCTGCTGGCTGGGCGTGGCGCCCACCACCAGCATCGCGGCGATGGCCAGGGCAGAAGGGCGAAAGGGCTTGCGGGCGGTGGGCGTCATGGTCGTGCTCCCGGGGTCGAGGCGTCGGTGCGTGGGCGGAGGGTCCGGTGGCCGCGCCAGGCGCAACCACCACACCGCCAGCATCGACAGCGACCGCTAGCCAACCGTTAGCGCGCAGGGCCCGAAGGCCGCGATCCGCCCCCCTTGGTCACGGGGGGTGGCGGGTTTGCCAGCGGCATGGGAGGGCGCCCGGGCAGGGCCGTGGTGGCGCCTGCGTCTGCGCGAACGCCGTGCCCGCGTCAGGCGCCGAGTGCGAGCGCCACCGCGTCGGCGATGGACAGGGCCGCGCCCTCGCGCCACAGGCGATCCACGCGCTCGGCGCCGAGCTGCACAGTGGCCAGGCGGAGCAGCTTGCCGACGTCGCGCTGGTCGCCCTTTCCCAACGGGCCCATGTGCTCGGTCCAGTAGGCCGCGGACTGCGCCAGCAACTGAACCGCGACGTCGACCTGCCCCGCGCGCAGCATCGGGTGGACGATGTTCCACAGCGCATAGGCCAGACCATGGGCATGGTGGCGCTGCCACGACACGCGGATCGTCTCGCGGCCCTTGGCCACCGCCCCGTCCCAGCGCCGCAGCCGATCGAGGCCGGAGGCCACGCTGTGGGTGGAATCGATGATGCCGACCCAGTCGCCTTCGGCCACGGCCGCCTGTTCGCAGGCGAGGTAGATCTCGAGCGCCTCGCGGTGCAGGCCGCGGGCGGCCCGGCACTGGGCCCGGTTGCGCAGCCGCGCCCGCGCCATGCGCTGGTTGCCCAGCCCTTCCCACAACGCCTGGGACTGGGCGAACAGGGCCTCGGCACCGACCAGGTCGCGCCGGCTGTAGCGCATCAGGATGCCCTGCTGGTGCAGCACGCGGGCCTGCAGCGCGGCATCGCCGACCTGACGCGCCAAGGCCATGGCGTCGTCCAGGTGGCCGAACTGCCCTTCGGCCTGCGCTTCGGCCTGGTCGTCGATGGACAGCCAGACCCAGGTGCGACGCAACAGACAGCGGCCGCGGCGCAGCGGGTCGTCGCCGGCCAAGGCCAGTGCGGCCTCGGCATGGGCCAGCGCTTGGGGGCCATCGCCGGCGCCGATGCTGGTGTAGGCCAGCAACTCGTGCGCATCGCAGCGCAGCGCGTCGGGCCAGCCCGCGCCGTGCCGCTCCACGGCCTGTGCCAGCGCCTGCTGGCTGTGCGGCGGCATGCCGTCGAGTTCCCAATAGTCGCGCAGCGCCAGCGCCAGCTGCACGGCGTCTTGCGCGGCGCCGTCGGACTCGGCGCCCAGCAGCGCCGCGTGGACGTTGGGCAGTTCGGGCGCGATGCGCGAGGCCACCGGCGGCGCAGCTTCGCGACGCGCCCAGTCGATCAACCATTGGCGGCAGCGCGAACGCAGCGTGGCCGCCCGCTCGGCCGGCAGCCGCGCGGCAGCGAACTCGCGGATCACCTCGAGCAGCGAGAACCGGTCGGGCATGTCGCCCGATGCGCGGCCCGGCTCGGCGGACTGCCATGGCACCGAGGGACGTTCGCCCTGCTCGTGCACGTGATGCACCTGCACCAGCGAGTGCCCGGCCAGCAGATCGAGCTGCACACCGACCTGCACGGGCGACAACTCGCACACTGCCGCCACCGCGGACACGGTGCAGCCGGCACGGAACACGGTCAGCGCCGACAGCAGCGCCTGTGCCGGGGCGGGCAGCAGCTGCCAGCTCCAGGCCAGCACGCGCACCATCGACGCCTGCCGGCCATCGCGGTCGCCGCGGCTGCCGCGGCGTTCGAGCAGGTCCAGCGCCGGGGTGGCACTGTCGGCCGAGAGCGGGCCACCGGGCGTGGGCCCCAGCATATGCAGCATGGCCGACGGCGCCAGCGTGCGGCAGCGGGCGGCGGCCAGTTCCAGCGCCAGCGGCATCGCATCGAGCGCCCGCACCAGGCCGATCACGGCGCCGAGGTTGCCGCGCACCAGCTGGAAGTCGCCGCGCGAGGCACGCGCCCGGTCGACGAACAGCGCCACCGCAGGGTTGCCGGCGGCATCGGCCAGGCTCAGGTCGCCCGAGGGCGGCGGCAGCGTGCCCAGCACGCACTCGCGCTCGCCATCCAGGCCCAGCACGCGGCGCGAGGTGACCAGCAGGTGCAGGTGCGGCAGGCGGGCCAGCAGGGCCTGCGCCAGGTCGGCGGCGGCCTCCACGAGGTGCTCGAAGTTGTCCAGCACCAGCAGCGCACGGCGGCCCGCCAGCGCGCGCTCGATGGCCGCCGGGCCGGCCTCGGTGCCCAGCACGCCGGCCAGGGCCTGCAGCACTTCGGCGCGGCCGTTGCAGGCCACCAGCGGCACGAACAGCACCGCGTCGAAGGGCGACTCGACGCCGGGTTCGGGCCGGTGCAGCCGCGGCGCGTCGCGCAGCGCCGTGGCCAGTTCGGCCGACAGCCGCGTCTTGCCGGCGCCCCCGGGGCCGACCAGCGTGACCAGCCGGTGCTGCAGCACCTCGGCGCGCAGCCGGGCGCTGTCGGCCTCGCGGCCGTAGAAGCGCGTCAGGTAGGCGGGCGCGGCACCGCTGTCGGGCGTGGCATCGACGGCCGCGGCGGTGCGAGCCGCCGGGGCCGGCGCGGCCGGGGTCGACGCGGCCACGGCCGGCACCAGCCGGTCGGCCAGCGCGGCCAGGCGCAGCCGCTCGTCGCCGATCCATTCGTCGAAGTGGCCGGGCATCAGCTCGCCGCGGTACAGCGCCAGGGCCTGCTCGCGCTGGCCGGCGCGGCAGGCGGCCTCGAACTGCGGCACGTCGCAGTCCAGCGCGCCCGGCGCCACGCGCAGGCTCATGCGGTCGGCCACGATCACCGGCGCCTCGGCACCTTCCTCGAGCAGGCTCTTCAGCGTCGACAGCACCTGCCGCAACCGGTTGCGGCCCACGGGCAGATCGACCCCGGGCCACAGCAGCTCGATCAGCTCTTCTCGCGCATGGGCCCGCTGCGGCGCCATGGCCAGCCGGGCCAGCAGCGCCGCCGCCGCCCGGCTGGGCAGCCGCAAGGGCCGGCCCAGGCCGTCCTCCAGCACGGTGTCGCCCAGCAGGCGCACCTGCCAGCGCGGAACGGGCGCGGCATGCAGGGGAGAAAGCTCGGGCGCTGGGGTCATCGGCAGGGGGCTGCGGGATTCTAGGAACCGGGCCCTGCGTCGGCACCGCGCACCTGGGTGGCCGCGGCCCGCCCACCGTGCCGTGGTGCACGCCGGGACGACGGAGGGCACCCCGCCGGCACCGCCACGGCAGGCACGCTGTCCACCCGGGTCTACCCCCGCTATCGATTGCCCTGAGTCTGCCCCGTCAGCTTTCAGCAAGAATGTCGCATCGTCCTGGAGCCCGTGATGGAGAAAACCTGGCTGAAGCAGTACCCCTCCGGCGTGCCCGCGGAGATCGACACCACCGTCTACCCCTCTCTGGTGGCGCTCATCGACGAGAGCTTCCGCAAGTACCGCGACCTGGCCGCCTACAAGTTCATGGGGCGCACCGTCACCTTCGGCGAGGTCGACGATGCCTCGCGCGCGATGGCCGCCTGGCTGCAGTCCAGCGGGCTGGAGCGCGGGGACCGCGTCGCGCTGATGATGCCCAACGTGCCGCAGTACCCGGTGGCGGTGGCCGCGGTGCTGCGCGCCGGCCTGGTGGTGGTCAACGTGAACCCGTTGTACACGCCGCGCGAGCTGGAGCATCAGCTCAAGGATTCCGGCGCCAAGGCCATCGTCATCATCGAGAACTTCGCCCACGTGCTCGAGCAGGTGATCGACGCCGTGCCGACCAAGAAGGTGGTGCTGGCCTCGATGGGCGACATGCTCGGCTTCCTGAAGGGCGCGGTGGTGAACCACGTGGTGCGCCGGGTGAAGAAGATGGTGCCGGCCTTCAACCTGCCGGGTGCGCTGCGCTTCAACGACGTGCTGTCCGCCGGCCGCGGCAAGACCTACACGCCGCCCAAGGTGGGGCCGGACGACATCGCGGTGCTGCAGTACACCGGCGGCACCACCGGCGTCAGCAAGGGCGCGGTGCTGCTGCACCGCAATCTGGTGGCCAACATCCTGCAGGCCGAGGCCTGGTACCAGCCGGCCCTGAAGAAGATCCCGGCCGGCGAGCAGATCGTCACCGTGTGCGCGCTGCCGCTGTACCACATCTTCGGCTTCAACACGAACATGATGCTGGGCCTGCGCATGGGCGGCTGCAACCTGCTGATCGCCAACCCGCGCGACATCCCCGCCCTGCTGAAGGACCTGGGCGCGCAGCCCTTCCACAGCTTCCCGGCGGTGAACACGCTGTTCACGGCCATCGTCAACCACGCCGACTTCGACAAGGTCGACTGGAGCCACCTGAAGATCTCGGTCGGCGGCGGCATGGCCGTCACCCAGGGCACCGCACGGCAGTGGCTCGAGAAGACCGGCTGCCCCATCTGCGAGGGCTACGGCCTGTCCGAGACCAGCCCGTCGGCCACCTGCAACCCGGTGGACGCCACCGCCTACAGCGGCACCATCGGCCTGCCGATGCCCAGCACCGAGCTCGCCCTGCTGGACGACGACGGCCGCGAGGTGCCGATGGGCCAGGCCGGCGAGATCGCCATCCGCGGCCCGCAGGTGATGGCCGGCTATTGGCAGCGGCCCGACGAGACGGCCAAGGTGATGACGGCCGACGGCTTCTTCCGCACCGGCGACATCGGCATCGTCGACGAGCGCGGCTACTTCCGCATCGTCGACCGCAAGAAGGACATGATCCTAGTCTCGGGTTTCAACGTCTACCCGAACGAGATCGAGGACGTGCTCTCGGGCATGCCCGGCATCCTGGAATGCGCCGCCGTCGGCGTGCCCGACGAGAAGGCCGGCGAGGCCGTCAAGGTGGTGATCGTCAAGAAGGACTCGGCCCTCACCGAGGCAGACGTGCGCACCTACTGCGAGGCCAACCTCACCGGCTACAAGCGGCCCAAGGTGGTGGAGTTCCGCGGCGACCTGCCCAAGACGGCCGTCGGCAAGATCCTGCGGCGCGAGCTGCGCGATGCCAAGAAGGCGGCGTAGCGCGGGCGGGCTCGTGCACACTGCGGGCCCATGTCGTTGCCCCGCTTCCATGTCGAGACGCCCCTGACCGCCGGCCTCGAGCTGGCGCTGCCACCCGGCGCGGCGCGCCACGTGCAGGTGCTGCGCCTGCAGCCCGGCGCGGCGCTGACGCTGTTCGACGGCCGCGGCGGCGAGTGGTCCGCCGAGGTGCTGCAGATGGGCCGCCGCGACGTGGTGGCCCGCGTGCAGGCGCACCACCCCATCGACCGCGAGCTGCGCCGCGCCGTCACCCTGGCCCTGGGCATGCCCGCCAACGAGCGCATGGACACGCTGGTCGAGAAGGCCACCGAGCTGGGCGTGGCCACCGTGCAGCCGCTGGTGTGCGAGCGCTCGGTGCTGCGCGTGGCCGGCGAGCGCGCCGAGCGCAAGGCCGCGCACTGGCAGGCCATCGCCACGGCCGCCTGCGAGCAGAGCGGGCGCAACCGCGTGCCCGAGGTGGCCGCCCCCCTGTCGTTCCGTGAATGGCTGGCCGGCCTGGGTGATGCGGGCGACCCCGCCTCGCTGCGCTGGCTGCTCAGCCTGGACCCCACGGCCCCGCGCCTGCTGAGCCACGCCGGCTTGGCCGAGGCACACCGCGTCACCGTGCTCAGCGGCCCCGAGGGCGGGCTCGGCCCCGACGAGCAGGCCAGCGCGGTGGCGCGCGGCTTCGTGCCGGTGTCGCTGGGCCCGCGGGTGCTGCGCGCCGACACCGCGCCGCTGGCCGCGCTGGCCTGCCTGGCGGCGATCGAGGGCACCCATTGAACTTCCGCCTCGCGCTGCTGACGCTGTGCCAGGGTCTGCTGATGGTCAACAACGTGACCTTCATCGCCATCAACGGGCTGGTGGGTTTCGCGCTGGCCCCGGTGGGCTGGATGGCCACGCTGCCGGTCACCGGCTACGTGGCTGGCGGCGCACTGGCCACCGGGCTGGTGGCCCGCCACCAGCGGCGCTGGGGCCGGCAGCGCACCTTCCAGCTGGGGCTGCTGGTGGCCATGGCCAGTGCCGCGGTGTGCGCCTGGGCGGCGCTGGACCGCAACTTCTGGCTGCTGGTGGCGGCCACCGTGGTGGCGGGCTATTACAACGCCAACGGCTCGCTGTACCGCTTCGCGGCGGTCGAACTGGTCGAGCCCTCGTTCAAGGAGCGCGCCATCTCGTGGGTGCTGGCCGGCGGCATCCTGGGCGGCGTGGTCGGCCCCAACCTGGCGGCCTGGACCCGCGATGCCATGCCCCAGCCCTTTGCCGGCGCCTACGTGGCGCTGATCGGCATCGCGCTGCTGAGCCTGCTGGTGATGTCGCGCATCCCCTTCCCGCCGCTGCCCGGCGAAGGCGGCACGGCGGTGGCCGCGGGCCGGACCACCGCCGAGATCGTGCGCCAGCCGGTGTTCATCATCGCCGCGGCGGCCTGCGCCATCGGCTACGGCGTGATGAACCTGCTGATGGCGGCCACGCCGATCGCGATGGCGCAGTGCAGCCACCCGTTCTCGGCCGCGGCGCTGGTGCTCGAATGGCATGTGCTGGGCATGTTCGTGCCCAGCTTCTTCACCGGCCGGCTGATCAAGCGCTTCGGCGTGCTGCCGATCATGACGACGGGTCTGCTGCTCAACCTGGCCTGCGTGGCCTTCGCGCTGCACGGCAACGACGTGATGCACTTCCTGGGCGCGCTGCTGGTGCTGGGGCTGGGCTGGAACTTCCTCTTCATCGGCGGCACCACGCTGGCCACCACCGCCTGGCGGCCCGAGGAGAAGACGCGCGGCCAGGCGGCCATCGACTTCTGCGTCTACGCGACGATGACGCTCACCTCGTTCAGCTCGGGCGCGCTGGTCACCACCGGCGGCTGGACGGCGATGAACCTGGGCACGCTGCTGCCGCTGGCGCTGCTGGCAGGCGCGCTGGCCTGGCTGGCGCGACTGAACCGCGCCCGCGGACCCGCCTGAGGCCGGCCGAGTGCGCCAGCCCGCCTAAAGTCGGGGCCGCACGGCGTCGCGATGGTGACAATGCGCACTTCTTTGTCCCCCTTTTGGAGTGAACCATGGGCTTGCTGGATTCGGTGTTGGGCGGTGTGCTGGGCTCTCTGGGCGGACAGCAGGGAGGCGCGGCCGGTGAAGGTGGCGGCAACGCGGCGCTGATCAGCGCGGTGGTGGGCATGCTGGCCAACGGCAGCGCGCAGGGCGGCCTGGGCGGCCTGCTCGAGAAGTTCCAGCAAAGCGGCCTGGGCGACGTGGCCGCGTCGTGGGTGGGCACGGGCCAGAACCAGCCGGTGTCGGCCGACCAGATTTCCAACGTGCTGGGCGGCGACGCCATCGGCGGCATGGCCCGGCAGCTGGGCCTGAACCCCGGCGACCTGGCCGGCCAGCTGTCGCAGATCCTGCCGCAGGTGGTGGACCAGCTCACGCCCAACGGCCAGGCCCCGCAGGGCGGGCTGGGCGATCTGTCGAGCATCCTCGGCCAGCTGATGCGGCGCTGAGCCGCCGCAGCAGCGCGCGGTCAGGCGCCGGTGGCCTCGTCTTCGGCCGCCGGCTTGTCGCGCGCCGAGCCGGCCACCAGGTCGAAGCGGAACAACCGGCACTCGATCGCGCCGTTCCACATCGGCACGCGGCGGCTTTCCTTCAGGCGCAGGGCCTGCGGCAGCCGCATGTCGGGGCTCAGCACCCAGGCGGTCCAGCCGGCGTAGTGGCGCTTCCAGTGCGCGGCCAGCTGGCGGAAGAACTCGTCGGGGCTGCCCCCGCCCTCGAAGCCCTCGCGCCCTTCCGGGCCGACACCGGGGCGGGCACCGTGCGCCGGGCGGCCGCCATCGTGCCAGGCGGCCCGCGCATCGGGCCGCACCAGGCGTTCACCGGCACGCACCTCCTGCGGCGCCATGCGCTCGTGGCCGCGCGCGCCCTTCGGCGCGATGCGCTCGCCATACGGCGGGTTCATCACCAGGGTGCCGCGCTCGGCCGGCGGCAGGCGCTGCAGCGCATCGGCCGTCTTGAACTCGATGGCCGCCTGCACCCCGGCCCGGCCGGCGTTGCGGGTGGCGAAGTCGGTCATGCGGAAGGACACGTCGCCGGCATAGATGGCCACCGCCGGCGCGTGCTGCTGCGAGCGGGCCTCGGTCTTGAGTTGCTGCCACGCATGCTGGTGGGTGCGGAAAGGCAGCATCTTCTCGAAGGCGAAGCGACGCTGCAGGCCCGGCGCGATGCCGCAGGCGATCTGCGCGGCCTCGATGGCGATGGTGCCGGCGCCGCAGCAGGGGTCGAACAGCGGGCCGTCCTCGGCGCGGCCCCGCCAGCCGGCCGCGGCCAGCATGGCGGCGGCCAGCGTCTCCTTCAGCGGCGCCTCGCCCTTGGCGCCCTTGGCGTCGCGCCAGCCGCGCTTGAACAGCGCCTCGCCCGAGGTGTCGGCATAGATGGTGGCGTGCGTGGGCGACAGGTGCAGCGCCAGCGGCAGGTCGGGCCAGTGCGTGTCGACGCTGGGGCGCTCGCCGGTGGCGTCGCGCAGCACGTCGCAGACCGCGTCCTTCACGCGCAAGGTGGCGAAGTTCAGGCTCTGCAATGGCGAGCGCTGCGCGGTGGTGTCGATGCGCAGCGTCTGCTGCGGCGTGATCCAGTCGCACCAGGGCACGGTGCGCGCCAACGCATAGAGGTCGTGCTCGTTGTCGTAGGGCCCATGGGCCAGCGGCCAGAACACGCGCTGCGCGAGGCGGCTGTGCAGGTTCAGGCGCATCGCGGCGATGGCGTCACCGTGCACCACCACGCCGCCGCGCGCGGCCTCGATGCGCACGCCGTCGCCCAGCAGGCGGGCGCACTCGTCGACCAGCAGCGGCTCGGTGCCTGCCGCGCAGGGCAGGAACAGCGCGGCCTGCGCGGCCGGCGCGGGGTGCGCCGCGCGAGGTGCGGCGTGGGGCGTGGCGGGCGCGCTCACATCGCCTTCCGCAGATTGGCCGGGGCGATCTTGAGCGCTTCGCGGTACTTGGCCACCGTGCGGCGCGCCACCTGGATGCCCTGCTCGGACAGCATCTCCGACAACTGGCTGTCGGACAGCGGCTTGCCCGGGTCTTCCGCGGCCACCAGCTGCTTGATCAGCGCGCGCACCGCGGTGCTGGACGCATTGCCGCCGGCCTCGGTGTTGAGCGAGCTGCCGAAGAAGTACTTCAGCTCGTAGGTGCCGAAGGGCGTGGACATGTACTTGGCGGTGGTCACGCGCGAGATGGTGGATTCGTGCAGGCCCAGCTCGTCGGCGATCTCGCGCAGCACCAGCGGCTTCATCGCGATGGCGCCATGGGTGAAGAAGGCCTTCTGGCGCTCGATGATGGCCTGCGACACGCGCAGGATGGTGTCGAAGCGCTGCAGGATGTTCTTCATGAACCAGCGCGCCTCCTGCAGCCGCGCCGACAGGCCCGAGGTGCCGTTGCCGCGCTGGCCGCGGATGGCCTGGGCGTAGAGGTCGTTGATGCGCAGCTTGGGCATCACGTCGGGGTTCAGCGTGGCCTTCCAGCCGCGGCCGGCCTTCTGCACGATGACGTCGGGCACGATGATGTTGGCCTCGGCGCGCGTGAACGGGCGGCCGGGCTTGGGCTCGCAGGCAACGATCAGCGTCTGCGCCTCGCGCAGCACGTCGTCGCTGGCGCCGGTGAGCGCACCGAGCTTGCGCAGGTCGCGCCTGGCCAGCAGGTCGAGGTGGCGCTGGCACACCACGATGGCCACGTCGCGAGCCTCGCAGGCGGGCTGGGTGCGCAGCTGCAGCACCAGGCAATCGGGCAGGTTGGCCGCGCCCACGCCGGTGGGCTCCATGTTCTGCAGCCACTTCAGCGCGCAGCGCAGGCGGTCGACCAGTTCCTCACGCCCCTCTGCGTCGTCGGGGTCGGCCAGCTTGTCGGCGATCTCTTCGATGGGGTCGGCCAGGTAGCCGTCCTCGTTGAGCGACTCGATCAGCACCATCACCGCCGCCGCGTCCTCGCCCGACAGGCGCATGCCCAGCAACTGGCGGCGCAGGTGGTCTTGCAGGCTGGGGCCGTTGGCGGCCGACTCGGTGGGCTCGAAATCGTCGTCGCCGCCGCTGCTGCCGCTGCCCGGGCTGTTGTTCGAGGGCAGCTCGCGGATGCCGTCGAAGTCGTCGCGCTCGGTGCCGTTCTCCCAGTCGTCGCGCTCGGTGCCGCCGAAGTCGTTGCCGTCGATGGCCGCGGGTTCCTCCGCGCCGGAATCGTCGCGCTCGGCCTGGCGTTCGCTCTCGCGCTCGCGGCCGGCATCGGCCGGCGGGGCCACGCGCTCCAGGCTCATCTCGAGCGGCGAGCGGTCTTCCTCGATGTCGAGGAAGGGGTTCTGCTCGAGCATCTGCTCGATCTCCTGGTGCAGCTCGAGCGTCGACAGCTGCAGCAGGCGGATCGATTGCTGCAACTGGGGCGTCAGCGCCAGGTGCTGCGACAGGCGGACTTGCAGTGACGGTTTCATCACCCGGCCACCCGCGATCGCGGAACGTTCGTTGTGCGGGGATTCATGGTCACATGCGGAAGTGTTCGCCGAGGTAGACGCGGCGCACGTCCGCGTTCTCGACGATTTCGGCGGGGGTGCCTTCGGCCAGCACCCGCCCATCACTGATGATGTAGGCGCGGTCGCAGATGCCCAGCATCTCGCGCACGTTGTGGTCGGTGATCAGCACGCCGATGCCACGCGACTTGAGGAAGCCGATGATGCGCTGGATCTCGAGCACCGCGATCGGGTCGACGCCGGCGAAGGGTTCGTCGAGCAGGATGAAGCGCGGCTGCGTGGCCAGTGCGCGGGCGATCTCGACGCGCCGGCGCTCGCCGCCCGACAGTGCCAGTGCCGGCGAATCGCGCAGCTTCTCGATCGACAGGTCGCGCAGCAGCGCCTCGAGCTTCTCTTCGATCTCGGCCTCGGGAAGCGCGCGGCCATTGGCGCCGGTCTGCAGTTCGAGCACGGCGCGGATGTTCTCGGCGACGTTGAGCTTGCGGAAGATCGAGGCCTCCTGCGGCAGGTAGGACAGTCCCATGCGCGAGCGCTGGTGGATCGGCTTGCCCTGCACCGCGACGCCATCGATCAGGATCTCGCCGGCATCGGCACGCAACAGCCCGACCACCATGTAGAAGGTGGTGGTCTTGCCGGCGCCGTTGGGGCCGAGCAGGCCGACCACCTCGCCGGCGCCCACGGCCAGGTGCACTTCCTTGACGACCTTGCGCGACCCGTAGGTCTTTTCCAGGCCGGTGACCTCGAGCCGGCTGCCGCTGGATCCGACCCGCCGGCTGCCGCCCTGGATGGCGGCCGCTGCGGTCATCGGCGGTCCCCGAGCGAGGTCGAGTTGCGCAGCGCCGCCCCCGGCGCGGAGGCCTTGGAGGCCGGCGGGGCGCTGGCCGCCGGCTCGCGCGGGCTCAGCACGGCGCGCACGCGGCCACCCGGGTTGTTGCCCGTGCCACTGCCGCCCTGAACGCTGAACTGCTCGGCGGTGCTGTCCCAGACGATGGTGTCGCCCAGGATCTCGTCGGCCGGCACGGTGCCGCGCAGGCGCCGCACCTCGGCCTTGCCGATGAAGCGCAGCGTGCCGGCGCGGCCGTCGTACTCGATGCGCTGGGCCGAGCCTTCGACGTGCTCATCGACACCGTCGCGCTTCTGGCGGTAGGTGGCGGGCTTGTCGGGGGTGCCGAGGGCGGTGGCCTGGCGCGAGCCATCGGGCGCCTCGCGCAGGTCGAGCCGGTCGGCGCGGATGATCAGGGTGCCCTGGGAGATGACGACGTTGCCACTGCACTGGCTGGTCTGGCGGACCAGGCTCAGCACGCAGGGCTTGTCGCTTTCCAGCGTCATCGGCTTGCTGCGGTCGGCCGTTTCGGCCTGGGCCGCAAGTGCACCGCTCGCGGCCAGCGCGAGGGCGATCAGTCGGGGTAGGGGCGGGGTAGGCATCTGGCGGCACAAAACTTGCAGACCATTCTAGTCGCAAGCCTCGCACAACCCGCGGGAAAGTTGGGGATTTCGTCGCGGCCAAGGGCCGACGTGGCGCGCACGCCGCCCTCGGCCCCTGGCCCGCGGCCAGGGCCAGCCGCGATCGGCGCGGTCAGCGCGATGCGCGCGAACGCTGGATCAGCGCGTCGACCACTTGCAGCGCGCGGTCTGCCGTGCCGGCCATGCCCACCGAGGTCATGTAACGACCGTGCACGATCAGCGTGGGCACGCCTTCGATGCGGTAGGTCTGGCTCAGCTGGCGCGCCTGGCTGGCCTTGGTGGCCACCGTGAAGCTCTTCATCGTGTCGAGCAGCTTGGCACCGTCCACGCCGCTGGCGGCGGCCAGCGCGGTGATCTCGGCGTCCTTGTCCAGGCGCTGGCGCGCGCCGTGCATCGCGGTGAACACCTTGCCGTGCATCGCGGCCACCTGGCCCATCGCCTCGAGCGCGAAATACAGCTTCTGGTACGACTCCTGCGGCGCCGAGAAGGCCACCGGCAGGCGCCGGAAGTTGACATCGGCCGGCAGCTTGCGCGCCCAGGCCTCGAGGGTGGGCTCCAGCGCAGCGCAATGCGGGCACCAGTAGCCGAAGAACTCGATCACCTCCACCTTGCCCGGCACGGCCACCGGCACCGGCTCCTTGATGCGGGTGTACTCGCGCCCTTCGGCCGGTTCGGCCTGCGCCTGGGCCAGCCCTCCCAGCGTGGTGCCCAGGGCACCGAAGGCACCGGCAGCGGCCAGGCGGGCGTTGAAGTCACGGCGATTCATCGGGTCGTCCTCTCAGATCTCTAAACCAGGGTTCTCGGGGCAACGGCCCGCAGGCCGCCGCGCGTCAACGTTCCACGCGCACCAGGTTGGCATCGACGCTCGCCTCGCCGAGCCGGCCCTGAACGGACTCAGCCTCGTCGCGGCGATCGAACGGGCCCATGCGCACCCGGTACACGGTGCGGCCGGACTGCTCGCGCTCGGTGACGCGGGCATCCAGCCCCAGCATGGCCACCTTGGCACGCTGCTGCTCCGCATCCTCGGCGCGCGAGTAGGCACCCGCCTGCACGAAGTACACAAACGCATCAGGTGCCCCGGCGGTGGACCGGGAAGCGGCAGAGGCGGCCGGCTTGCCGGCCAGGATGGCCGCCGGGTCGCGCGCGCTGCGCACCCCGGAGGCGGCCGCGCTGGCCGGCGCGGCCGCCTCCGGG
>NZ_MWLO01000126.1 GCF_002198735.1 Ideonella sp. A 288 | reverse complement strand
GGGTTACGCCCTACGGGCTCCACCCTCCGCGGCTTGCCGCGCACTCAAGGACTTACACCACCTCCTGGGACACGAGCGGACGGACGTTTCGGGTCGGTGTGACAGCACCCCAATCCCTCGGTCCGAGCGCGCTCGGAATCCACGGCCGGAGCCCGCCCGAATGTGCGGGCATCATCGCGGCATGATGACCGTTCGATCTTCGCCCGAAGCAACTTGGACTGGGCTTGCGGGTCGCACTGCTCGGTGGTCGAAGAACTGGTCGGCGGCCGCGACGGACGGCCTCGTATCGACTGCCGTCGCCAAACCCAGACCTCTGCAAGCAGGACATGCGACTCCCAGGCAGCGCACGCGGTGAGCCGACTTACCTGGAGGTGACAGTGCCATGAATTCGCACCGCCATACGCCCCCCATGACCGACGCCTCGGTGCCGACTTCACCCTCCTCCCGGTTTGTCGATCTCATTCAGACCAAGGTGCCAGCCAGGGCCGAGCAGTTCATGGCGCAGCTGTACGGCGAGCACGCGCTGAGCCTGCGCGACAGCACAGCACTCGACATGCGCATGCAGGGCTTCCAACTGGCTGGGCTTCATGTCGCGCGGCTGAGCTATGGCGCCCCCGCCTTCGCCAGCATGACCCAGTCACATCCCGGCTGGGTCTTCTCGTTCCTGGAATCTGGCCGAGTGGCGCGTATTGCAGGTGGTCGCGTGTTCGGCCCGGGTGAGTCTTCGGTGTTGGCGCCCGACCGCCTTCATGAACTGGAAATGTCAGCTGACATGCAGTTGCTGAACCTGCGCGTGAGTGATGCCGACATGCGGCAGGCGTGCGCAGATCTGGCCGGTGGCGAGCGCATGGCCGACTTTCGCTTTGCCGACGCCGTGCCCAGCGGCCACGCCGCGGGCCGCGCGTTGTGCCGCGTGGTGCGCGCACTGGCCGAACTACCCAGTTATGGCGCAGGAGCCGAGCGGCTGGAGCGGTCGCTGAAAGAGTGTGTGCTCTTCGAATTGCTGGTGGCCTGGCCTAACAGCTGGAGCACCAGCTTGGCCGATGGCGAAGCCCTACCGCACAGTGCGCGCCGGGCTCGCGAGTACATGCACGCGCATCTGGCCGACCAGCCGACCCTATCGGAACTGGCGCGCGTGGCCGGTGTCAGCGTGCGGGCACTGACCCGAAGCTTCGAGCGTCATGTCGGCGTGTCTCCCATGCGGTACATGAACCGGCTGCGTCTCGACCGCGTCCACCTGGAGTTGCAGCAAGCCGACGCCCGCAGTGTCACCGAGGTGGCCATGCGGTGGGGGTTCGGACACATGGGCAGCTTTGCCGCCGCCTATCGGCGGCGCTTCGGGGTGCATCCTTCCTTCACCTTCAAGCGCCGCTGAAGTCCGGCGGATGCCCCCCTGCGCGCGGCCTCGTGGTTTGCCCTGAGGCTTCCACTATTCGACTGAAGGGTTCCATGACGCGATAGACGCTGGCACCTCGTGCCCCAAAACTGTCCCTAGGCAACGATGCATTGCCGCATCAGGAGACAGTCATGAAGAACAGCACCTTCGCGCCTTCGCGCGTGACGCTCGCCATCTGCTCGATGGCTTGCAGCGGCGGGGTCTGGGCCCAGGCCACTGCAGCCGCCGACACCATCACGCGCGTGGAGATCACTGCGGAAAAGCGCCTGTCCACGCTGGACACCACTCCCGCTGCCGTCACGGCACTGAATGGCCAACGCCTTGCCGAACAAGGCGTGACCGGCCTGGCCGATGCCGTGTCGCTGGTGCCGAACATGAGCTTCACTACCGGCTATGCCGGCGCTTCGCAGGTCTTCGTCCGCGGCATCGGCAACGTCTTCTTTACTGCGGGCGGTGACCCCGGCGTGGCCATGTACGCCGACGGCAGCTACCTCTCTGACACCACCAGCACGAACATTGCCTTGTTTGACCTGCAGCGCATGGAAGTGCTGCGCGGGCCGCAAGGTGCGCTGTACGGGCGCAATGCCACCGGCGGGGCGGTCAACCTGGTCTCGGCCGCACCCACTGCCCAGTTCAAGGCGCAGTTCGGCGCGTTGGTGGGCAACTATGGCCGGCTCGAGAGCGAGGGCTTCCTGTCCGGCCCGCTGGGCGGCAGCGGCCTGACCGCCCGGCTGTCCTACCAGATCAAGAACCTGGACGGCTTCACACGCAACATCGAGGCCGGGCGCGCCTCAGGCCCGGTGCTGCCCGGTGGCCCCGACACGGTGGGCGCCAAGGCGCTGGACGACCTGGGCTCGCGTGCGGTGCGCCTGCAATTGGGCGCCGCCCTGGGCGCCGGCGGCAGCCTGCGGCTCATCGGCAACGTCTACCGCCAGAAGGACGACGGCCCCGCCAACAAGCTGCTGGTGGACCCGGTGATGATCTCGCAGCTGCTGTATGGTGCCACGCCCAGCACCGACCCGCGCACGGTGAAGAGCCAGGGCTCCAGCAACCGCGTCGACGTCGACGGCCTGCAGCTGCTGTACGACCTGCCGCTGGGCGAGAACACGCTGAGCGTCGTCGCCGGCACCCGGCGCAGCAAGGCCGAGATGTTCTGGGACGGCGACACCACCGAGGCGCTGACCGCCAGTACCCGCTTCAACACCCGCAGCACCGACAAGAGCATCGACGTGCACCTGGGTTCCGGGGAAGGCACCGTGCAGTGGCTGGTGGGCGCCACCTGGCTGCAGTTCGACCAGCGCCAGGACATCCGCGTGCAGACGCAGATCCCGCTGGGCTTCCTCGTGCCCGGCCAGCCTGTCACCGTGCCACTGCCCGGCGGCGCGGAATTCCTCCTCGGCGGAGATGTGCGCACGCGCTCCACCGCTATATACGGTGATGTGCGCTGGCGGCTGTCAAAGCAACTGGCCCTGCTGGCCGGCCTGCGCACGAGCCGCGACACGAAGTCGGCCGATGAGTACCAGACCGTAGCCGCCTTCGGCCTGAACGGTGCCGCACGCCCTGAAGGCCGCTGGTCCAGTACGCCCGGCAGTGTTGGCCTGGAGTACCAACTGGCCAAGGAGACGCTGCTCTACACCCGCGCCTCGCGCGGCTTCAAGTCAGGTGCGATCAACGTCGGTGGATTGCAGGGCGACCCGGTGCGGCCGGAGACAGTGACGAGCCTGGAGCTGGGCTTCAAGACCGCCTTCCTCGGACAGCGTGGCGCGTTCAGCGGCGCGGTCTTCAGCAGCCGCTACAAGGACATGCAGGTCTCGCAGGTGGGCCTGGCCTCGGCCATCCTGACCAACGCCTCGGCCGCGAAGATCAACGGCGCCGAGGTCGAGCTGGCGTTGCGGCCGGTGCGCGAGCTGACCCTGGGCCTGAACCTGGGCCTTCTGGACCCGACCTACACCGACTTCGAGAACGTGGACCTGCGCAACGCGCCGGGCGTGCGCGTCAACGTGTCGGGCAAGCAGCTGGCGCAGGTGTCGCGTGCGCAGGCTTCGCTGAGCGCGGAGTGGAGCCAGCCGGTGGGCCGCTACACGCTGGCACTGCGCACCGACTACACCTGGCGCGACAAGTTCTACTTCACCGAATTCAACACCCCCGACGCGATGCAGTCGGCCTACGGGTTGCTGAACCTCTCGGCGTCGCTGCGCCCCACCGGCGGTGGCTGGAAGGTCTACGGCTACGTGCGCAACTTGGGCGACAAGGCGGCGCTGGCGAGCATGAACATCTCCTCGCCGGTGCTGGGATCGGCCCGCCAGGTCGGCTACACGCCGCCGCGGCACGTGGGTCTGGGCGTGAGTGTCGACCTGTGAGCGCGCCGCTTGACACGGGCGCCGCGGCGCCAGTGCAGGGGCGCTGCGACCCCGGCTTCGAGCCGCTGCAAGACCTCTTTGCCAAGTGCCTGGCGCAGGGCCCAGACCAGGACCTGGGCGCCTCGCTGGCGGTGTACGTCGAGGGCGAGCCCGTGCTGGACCTCTGGGGCGGCTGGTGCGACGAGGCCCAGACCTGCCCCTGGGCCGCCGACACGCTGGTCAACGTCTGGTCCACGACCAAGACCATGACTTCGCTGGCCGCGCTGCTGCTGATCGACCGTGGCGTGCTCGACCCCTCCTTGCCGGTGGCGCACTGGTGGCGGGAGTTCGCGGCCGCGGGCAAGGGCGGCGTGACGCTGGCGCAGATGATGAGCCACGCGTCGGGCGTCTCGGGCTGGGACGCACCGATCGTGCTGGACCACTTGTACGACCAGGAAGCCGCCGCGGCGCGGCTGGCCGCGCAGGCCCCCTGGTGGCCGCCGGGCAGCGCCACCGGCTACCACGCGCTGAACTACGGCCACCTGATCGGCGAGCTGGTGCGCCGCTGCACCGGCCAGACGCTGGGCCGCTTCTTCGCGCAGGAGATCGCAGCACCGCTGAAGGCCGACTTCCACATCGGCCTGGCGGATGCCGACTTCCGGCGGGTCAGCCCGGTGATGGTGCCGCCGCCGCTGCCCTTCGACTTCGGCACGCTCGACCCGGCCAGCGTGATGTTCAAGACCTTCACCGGTCCGCTGCCCGACGCCGCCGCCGCCAACACTGTGGCCTGGCGCCGGGCTGGCATTGGCGCGGCGGGCGGCCACGGCAACGCCCGCTCGGTGGCGCAGATCCAGTCCGTGATCGCCAACGGCGGCCGCAGCGGCGGCGTGCAGTTGCTGCGGCCCCAGACGGTGGCGCGCGTGTTCGAGCCGCAGCACCAAGGCATCGACCTCGTGCTGGGCGTGCCGCTGGCCATGGGGCTGGGCTGGGCGCTGCCGGCACCCGAGGTCGTGCCCTACGTGCCCACTGGCCGCGTGTGCTTCTGGGGCGGCTGGGGCGGCTCCATGGTCATCAACGACGCCGAGCGTCGCGTCACGCTCGCTTACATCATGAACCGCATGGCGCCCGGGATCATCGGCGGCCCGGTGATCGCGCAGCTGGCCGCGCTGGCCTTCGGGCTGCCGGCCCTTGCCACGCGCCGCGCCAGCTGATCCGATGCCGGCCATGCACTTTCCACCGCACGAATGGCGGCTGCTCGAGCTCGGTGCCGGCATCGGGCCGGGCGTGGTGCGCAGGCTGGAGGAAGCCGGCGTGCACTCGCTGCAGGCGCTGCGAGAGCAGGGCGTGGACCGCATCATCGAGCGCATCTGCTGCGCTTCGGGGCAGCCCTCGTGGGCCAACCGGCGGGCTGCCTTGCTGCGTGTGCTGATGCTGGACGGAACCGGGTCAAAGGCGCCCGTCGCTCAAGCCGAATCAGCGAGCCCCGAACACACCCGGTTGCGGCCAAGGTCTTTGGCGCGGTAGAGCAGCGCGTCGGCGCGTGCCAGCGCATCCGCCACGCCGGCCTGCGGCTGCAGTTCGACCACGCCCAGGCTTACCGTTACGGCCAGACCCGGTGCGATGTTGGCCCAGGGATGGGCCATCGCGGCCTTGCGCAGCCGCTCGCACGTGCGCACGGCCTTATCCAGGCAGGTATGCGACAGCGCGAGAACGAACTCCTCGCCGCCGAGCCTGCCCACGAAGTCCCGGCCTTCGCGCAGCGCTCCGTTCAGCACCCCGGCCAGGGCCTGCAGCACCTGATCGCCCACAGCATGGGAGAAGTGGTCGTTGACCCGCTTGAAGTGATCGATATCCAGCAGCGCCACGCAGCACGGGTTGGCCACCGAAGCGGCTTCCAGCATCTGCTGCAACCGCAGGTCCAGCGCACGGCGGTTGGGCAGTCCGGTCAGGGCGTCTTCCATCGCTTCTCGCGCCAAGTCTTCCGCACGACGCTGCAGTTCGCCGTTGTGTTGCCGCAAGGCGTCCGAGCGCTCGCGTTCGACGCTGGCCTGCCGCAGGGCGCGCTGCGTCTGCAGCCGCACGGCCAGCACCTGCGATCGTTGTTCTGCCGCCGCAGAATTCGACTTGGCAAGCGCGTGGTGATACTGCTTGAAGTGCGACAGCGCAGGCTCGAAGCGGCCGACCGACTCGTGCAGTGAAGATGCAAGCTGGTGAAGGTAAGGCTCCACTGTCGTAAATCGGCTGGTCGCCGAACATCCAAGAGCCTCGTCGACCAGCCGCAGGGCCTCGTCGATGCGGCCTGCCCGCTGCTGCAGCCTGGCCTGGTAGTACTGGGCGTGCGCCAGCGTGTCCATTTGCCCCGTCGATTCGACCAGCGTTCGGTGGCGCGCGTAGACCGACAGGGCTTCGTCGTCTCGGCCGAGCAGCACCAGCATGCCGCCCAGGTTGCTGAGATAGCTCAGGTTGAGGCCCGGCAAGCCTGCCCGCTCGGCCGTCTCGATGGCCTGGTAGGCCAGCCGCACGGCCGCGTCCAGAGCGTCCTGCCCGGCCACGGTGTCACCGGCATCCATTCGCTGTTCGCCCAGGTCGGCCAAGTGTCCCGAAAGGTTGCCCTGCGCCAGCGCGATCAGCTTGCTCTCCCGCTGGCGCTGCGCGAGCCGCAGCGCGTGTTCGGCGTGCGCACGGCCGGTCTCCACCCGCCGCATATCCAAGTGCACGTTGGACAGCGCATTGGTGTACTCGAAGGCCAACCGGTCTTCGGCGCCGCTATCCACCACCTCGCCCAGTAACTCCAGACGTTCCAGTGCTTGTCCGTATTCGCCGATGTTGCGGTCCACGCGTACCGCCGCAAGCACCGCCCAGGGCGTCACGTCCGTCAGGCCTTGCTCTCGCGCCAGGACTTCCGTTTCGTGAGCCCGCAAGGCCGCAGTGGCGAAGTCGCGCAGTTCGACGGCGACCAGCGACGAGGCCAGCAGCGCGTCGCACTGCGCATGGGCGTCGCCCCCGCCCTGCGCTGCCCGCAGGCCGTGTGCCGCCCGCCGAGCCGCGTCGTCCACGCGGCCGGCATCGACCAACTCTTGGACCTGATCGAGCAAGGGCAATGCAGGGCTGGGCGGTTCGGCGGAGTTCGGCATCCCTGAATATCGACACCGTTGGCGTCGAATTGAGCAGAACGTGCAGCTCACCGTCGCCAAATCGAGCGCGCAGTTCGCGGTGACCAGTGTCGCCCGGCGCACGGTGTTTGCGCAAGGAAAGGTCAGCGCCTGTGGATCTTTCCGCGCAGGTGAGAGGCGTCTCGAACAATACGCGCTCTTGGCGAGGCACCCCATGGCGCCAGGCCCGTCCAAGGCCTGGAGTGGCACCCGGTTTACCCCGCGACTCGGGTCACTGAGCGCGACGCGGGCCATACACTGCCAGCATGTTTGCCTTGAGCCCTGTCGAGCAAGCTTGGCTGCGCCTGTCCGAGCTGGAGTCGCTCGTCGATGCGCGCCAGCACGATGCCGCGTTGCAGCTGGTGGCTGAGCTGACAAGCGAAAGCATCCAGCAGGACTGCCCGGCCGTGGCGGCGATGGCCGAGGTCGCTGGCAACGCCATCTACAACCGCCGCTGCGAGCCCGAGCCGGCATTGCGCCACGCGGTACGCAGTCTCAGTCTGGCACAGCGCAGCGCAGACCCGCGCGTGCTCGCGCATGCCCGGCTGGCTTCGACCCGCGCGGCCTGGATGGGCGGCGACAACGACCACGCCCTGGCCGAACTGGAGGCCGCCCGCGCGGTGGCCGAAAGCAGCAGCGACGCCAAGTTGGCGTTCTTCTTCCTGAACATGGCCGGCATCATCTATGCCGACGTGGGGCAGCCCGAGCAGTCCATCGACTGGCACCAGCGTGCCGCAACCAGGGCCCAGGCCGCGGGACTGGCTGACCGGGCGGCGCTGGCGCAATCCAACGGCGCCGGGCGCTGGCTGGACATCGGCCTGCGCCGCTTGCGCGCGGGCGACACGCCAGGCGCCCTGGAGGCGCTGCGCACCTGTGTACAGACCTACGAAGCCTTGTGGCCCGAACTCGAGAAGGTCAATGCCATCAGCGCCATGGTTCCGGGCAGCAGCAACCTGGCCGCAGCGCTGTCGCATCTGGGCGACCACGACGCGACCGAGCGCGCGGTCGACCGGGCCGAAGCCCTGGCCCGTGACCACGGCAACATCGGGGTCGCGGCTTGCGTGGCCGTCAGCCGCGCGCGCATGCTGGTGGCGCGGCAGCGAGGCGACGAAGCCGATCGCGTACTGCGCCAAGCCATCGACGAAGCCGAGGCCGCGTCGGCCTACCCCAGCCTGGGCCAGATCTACGACTACGCCGCCGAGTTCTTCGAGCAGCGCGGCGACCTGGCGATGACGGTGCGGGTCTACAAGCGGCTGCTGGCGCTGCGTGAACGCATGGCGACCGAACGCGCCGAGACGCGCTCGAAGATGCTGGCCATCCGCCTGGAGACCGAGCGGGCGCATGCCGAAGCGGCCCTGGCGCGAGAGCAGGCTCGGCAAATGCACGAGCGGGCTGAGGGCTTTCGCAACCAATCGCTGCTCGACCCGCTGACCGGCCTGGCCAACCGCCGCCAATTCGACGAGGCGCTGAGCGCCTTCAGCCAGGACACGGCCGACGAGCCGGTCTGCCTGGCGATGATCGACGTCGACCACTTCAAGCGCGTCAACGACGAGTTTGGCCACTCGGTCGGCGACCACGTGCTGCGCAAGCTGGGCTCGGTCCTGCGCGCGCAATGCCGCGGCAACGATCTGCCGGCGCGTTTCGGCGGCGAAGAGTTCACCGTCATCTACAACGGCATCGGCCTGGCGTCGGCAGCAGCCGCCAGCGAACGTTTGCGGGCCGCCGTGGCGCGCGAGAACTGGGCTGCGCTGCACCCGGGCTTGCAGGTCACGGTGAGCATCGGTCTGGCCGACCGGAGCGAGGCGCCGTCGCCAGCCGCACTGCTGGCGCTGGCCGACGAGCGCGTCTACAGAGCCAAGCGCCAGGGCCGCAATCAGGTCGTTGCGGCGTGAGGGGCCTTGACGCTAGGCCGAGCCGCAGCGTATTCGTCACCGGTCCTGCGTTGACGATGCCGGTCTGCTTGTTGACGCCGAACGCACCGACACTGATCGGCGAGTGTTTCTCGCACGCCAGCCGCAGCATGTCGTCGGTGTCAATCACATCGTGGTGATGAACGACAACATTGACCGTCTGCCTGTCACGAAGCAGCCTGTCTCAAGAGGTTTAGTCCACTGGCCGGGTTCTGGTGGCCACGAACGGCTGCTTCACGGGCGCGAAGCGCGTTGAGCCGACGCTTGACTGTCGGGCAGCTTCGGGCAACTTTGAATGGCGGCTGAGGGTCGGTACCGCAAGTTCAAGCCGAAGCGAAGCAGTCAGCGGCGCGGCGCTGAGGGCCTCGCGCGAGACCTACGGCCGCTGTACTTCGTATAGCTGACCTTCAGGCCGCCTGAGGCCGCCAGGCCCAGCGACCGCTTGGTGGCAGTCAGCGTGAGTTCGCCCGGGTGCCGTCACTGGCCGCTGACGCTGCAATGCGGGCGCTCGCCCACCTGGCTGCTGTCGGCTTGGCGTTCGGTGCCAGCACGCCGTGGAACCTGATGAGGTGCAGCCGCGGCCGCGGAACCAGCGCCGCCAGCCGCTGAATGAACTCCAGCGGGCTCATGACCAAGTGGGTAGTTCCGTCCCGCCACGGTGTCTTGAGCTTGAGCTCCACCTGCCCGGTGGCATTGAGCTGCACCCGTTCGTCAGACAGCGCAGGCCGCGTGATGGTGCGGCACAGCTGTTCCAGCCAGGCGGCACCGCCCGCTGCGCAGGTCCAGCTCTTGGATGGCGGCGCGGCCCTTCTCGGTGTCCATGCCGAGCTCGGCGATGTTGGTCGCCGAGCCGACGCCGATGTACAGCCGCGTGCCGGTTCGCGGCGGGCATCATTCCCGAGGTCGTGGGCGTGCCCGACGATCCGCATGCGTGCCTGGTCATCGTCAGGGCCGACGGCAAGAAGAGCGCGCCGTACCGCGTCTCGTTAAGGGCGCGGCGCGACGTGGTGCGACTGCGCTCGGACTCACCGGCCATCTCCACCGTCAGGCTCTCCGATGAGGCCAACTACATAAACGTGGTGACCGGCACCCGCTCGACGGTCAGTGGCGTGCACCTCACGGCGTTCCAGTCCGAGGACGACACGGACGTCTACCGCGTCCAGTTGAAGAACGGTTGGACCTACCACCACGTTGAATGGGTGCTGCAGGAGGGTGCCGACGGCCGTCCGTTCGGCCAGGATCCCGAGCCTGTCGACGCCTCCGACTTCACCCTGAGCATTCCCTGGTTCGCCGACTTCTTCGCCGGGTCCGCCGAGTACGCACTCAACGTCTACGTCACCGGGCCGACGGGCGTGCCGTACGAATGACGGCGGGCCTCCCGCCGGGCTGAAGGGCGCTGCCGTTGCCGGCGCGTCCGCGCACGGGCCTCCACCGACCGTCGACCTGCAACGCGGCGACCGGCTTTAACGTCTGCAGGACACGCGATGGGCCAAGCCTCGCCAGCCCCGCGCTGCGCCCTGCGCGCGGACACTACCGATCCGCGATGTAACCGCCATCCCTAACTCGTGGCCTTGGTGTGCTTGCTCGCACACGCGTGTTCACACAGCATCGTCCGCTCCTGCAATCCGCAGGCTCGAGACCAACCCTGTGGAGACCCGAGATGAAACTCCTTGCCCCCGAGGCCGTGGGCCCGCTCAGCCGCTGCAGCACCAAGGTCCAGATTCGCGGCAACATTGCCGGCGCCAACGTCATCGTCGTGGTCAATGGCGTCAAGGCTGCCACGCATGTCAGCAAGGCAGCCGACGGCGTCTATGCGATCGGCGCGACGCTCAACGCCAACGATGTCGTGACAGCCCGCCAATCCATGGGCAGCGATACGAGCGGCGACAGCCTGCCCATCACGGTACAAGACGCGCCGGTTCAGATGTCGGCGGTCACCTTGCAGAGCAAGCTGTATGGATGCGCACGCAGGCTCTGGGCCACTGGCGGTGCACCGGGGGCGGTGCTGCAAGGCAAGATCGGTAACCAGGTTGTGGGTTCGGCCGAGGTGGTGAGCGGCGTCGCCGCCTTCACTTACGACCCCACACTGCAGGTCGGCGCTGGCATGAGCTTGAAGCAGACCAGCTGCAACAACAGCACGCAGTCACAAACCACACCCAAGGCGGTTGCGCAACCGTCGCCCCTGCCGACACCGGTGATCGAGGGACCGCTAATCGAGTGCCAGACAACCCTCACGGTGAGCAAGGTGCTCGACGGGGCATTTGTCGAGTTCTACCGCAACGGCGTACTCGAGAAGACCTGGACCTTTGCCGGGAGTCGCGAGTGGCGCGCCATCGCAGAGCTGAAGAAGAACGACGTCATCGAGGTCCGCCAGGGCTTCAAGTGCAAGAAGGAGAGCCCCGCGCTCGAAGCGGCTTCGTCCAAGGCTTCGCTCACGGTACAGGGTGTTGCGGCGCTGTGGGCGCCGCAGTTTGTCGGCGTGCCCTGCCCCGGCACCACCTACCTCACGCTGAGCCAGCTCATCCCCGGTGCTCGGGTTGTGATCGCCCTTGACGGCACGGAGATCGGGCAGACCGACGCAGCGAACAACAGCTTCACCTTCAACGTGACGCCGCTGCCCGCCGGCGGCAAGCTCACGGCTCACATGAGGCTGTGCAAGAAGGACGGCCCCGATGGCAAGAGGACGGTGAGCACGGGGACGACAGCGCCCCAGGACGTGAAGGTCAGTGATCTCTTCGCCTGTGCCGGGCATGTCTTCGTGAAGGTCTTTGGCAGTTCGGGCAACTACCTGGTGTTCATCAGCAACAAGGCCGGGCAACAGATCAGCGCGTACCACAACCTCGTCGGATTCGAGAGACTCATTCCCGTCAGCCCGAGCCTCGTGGCGGGTGAGGAAATCAGCGTCAATGTTCAGGGCTGTGGTGGTGGCTGGCAGAAGTTCGGCCCGTTTGCGGTGGTCAGTGCCAGCGCGCCGCCACCGCCGGAGGTCATCGAACCTGTCGAAGCCGGCAGCAAGTACGTGAACCTGAATTGCGCGCATGCCGGTGCACTCATCGACCTCTTCGTCAACAACCAGTGGCGCGGGTCGACCATCGCGCTGGGCAACCTCGCGCTCAGCACGGTGGCGTTCACCAAGGCGTTGAAGACGGGCGAGAGCGTGTTTGCCACGCTGACGCTGTGCGGCAAGACGGGCGAGCCATCGAAGTCCATCAAGGTCAAGAAGGCGAGGCCCGCGCGTCCGGTGCTCATTGATCCAGTGGACAACGCCACCGGCGTGGCAGTCCAGCCGCTGTTCAAGTGGCAAGACCCCAGCGCCGGACTGGAGAACGCCGCCACCTCCTATCACCTGGTCGCCCGGCGTGACAACGGCGGGGGCAACCTGATCGATGCTACGAGCAACAGCACCCAGCTCGCCTGCCCGGTGGTGCTCGAGCATGAGACCAACTACCTTTGGAAGGTCGAGTCGATCAACAGCACGGCTTCGTCGGGGTTTGCGAACTGGTTTGCCTTCCGCACGGTCAAGGCACCGGCGCCGCAGGTGGCCGACCTGCATCTGGATCCCCCGATCTCATCGAGCTCGCCGGGTTTCCCGCGCAACACACCGATTGAATTGCACATCGGTGTGAGCAACGACGGCAACGCGCCGTCCGATGACTTCCAGGTGGTGTTCTCCATGAGCTACCAGAACGGCGGTGGCCTGATCGATGTGGTCGACGCCACCTTCCCGTCACTCGATGGCGGGCAGTCGACGACCATCGTCTCGGTTCCGGTCACCTTGCCCGCTGTCGACGTTGTCATCGATGTGTACCTGAACGTGAACGGTACCGAGATCGATCACGCGTTTCGCATCATCTAGCGGGCCAGGCCGTGGCTCGCGAGGTGCATTCCCTCAAGCCAGATTGCCGCGGTTCTCATGTCGTCCTCACGTGGGCCCCAGGCGCTCCCAGATGGCCACCGAGCCCCAGGCGTAGAGCGCGCCCAACGCGAGGCACAGGGCCGAAGAAACCCGCCAGAACCGCTCTGAATTGCCAGGAAACATCGGCTTGATCCAGGCGAAGCCGAAGGCCCGGCCGAGCAGCACCGCCGCAATAGCCGGAAGAACCCAGCGCGTCAGCGGCAACGGTGTTGCCGCGCCCGCTGCGGCGGACGCGTACGCCGCCCAGCCCACCAGCACCAGCACCAGCGCCGGGTGGCCGGAGGCGTTCATCGTTCGGCCGGGCTGAGTGCGAGGCGGTGGCCGCCATCCACCACGGCCCGCTCCGCGGCCAGCTAGTGCGTCACCGCGGCGGGCAGCGGCTGCGGCTGGAAGGTCTGGACCATGCGGGCGTAGCTCTCGGCGCATAGGATTTTCAAACGGCCTCGGGCCTCCTGGCCAGCCAACCAGTGCTGGTCCAGAGGGCTTGGAACCGGCGGAACTTGCGCCCAGGCCGTTGCCGTTGCCCGATTCGGCAGGCGCCCGACGTTTCACGGTGTCCTCGTGCGGCCGCGATATCAGGGTTGACCTTGGGTCCGTCGACATCGAGCCGACAAGCGGCGCAGTGCCACCCTGGCTGCCGCTGGCAGGGCAGCCTCATGCGAGGTTCTTCTGACGGCTGGCGCGGCACATCCGGCTTCAGTCCTGCACCACCTCGCGCGCCCGCCCCCGAGGCGGTGGCTGCGGGTCCAGCCCCCGGTGGGTGAGGATCTTCTCGATCACCGGCCGCTCGAGGATGGTCGCGATGATCTTCAGTTCCCCGCCGCCGCAGTTCGGGCGGGTGTCCAGGTCGATGTCGAAAACGCGCTTGAGCAGCCGCGCCCAACTGATGCGGTGCGGCATGGCCTGGACCGGCTCGAGTTCACACTCGGCGGCAACTGCGGCTTCGGTGGCCTGGTCTCGCATCTCCGGTCCCTGCGGCACCACCAGCGGCCTCAGCTTCGCGTTCGGCGCCATCACCCCGTGGAACCTGATGAGGTGCAGCCGCGGCCGCGGCACCAGTGCCGCCAACCGCTGCATGAACTCCAGCGGGCTTATGACCAGGTGGGTCGTTCCGTCGCGCCACGGCGTCTTGAGTTTGAGCTCCACCTGGCCGGCGGCGTTGAGCTGCACGCGTTGGTCGGAAAGAGTCGGCCGCGTGATGTAGCGGCACAACTGCTCCAGCCGCTTGCGGTCGTGTGCTTCGACCCGCTCCGCGGCATGCAGGCTGAATCCGTCGATGTCGGCGCACAGCGGCTGCTGCGCCCAGTCCTCGCGCGGCATCGCTCCTCGCAGCGTCAGCACCTTCTGCCCGGCGCGCGGGCCGAAGGCGATGCGATGAGTAACGGCCGCCGCCTGCAGCGTCCGCAGCGTGCGCGCCTCCTCGCCGTCGGCATCCGGCTCGGCCAGCCAGATCTGCCCCATCTCCTCAACCAGCACGCCCCGGCGCGTGAGCATCTCCATCAACCGGGTGATGGCCGTCTGAAGCAGCGCGTGCAGTTCGTCGTCGGTGGGCGCAGCCGCCTCGATGAAGGTGGGAGCGCCATCGGCACCGCAGCGGTACACCCCATCCAGCACCAGTCAGTGCAGGTGGACGTTGAGGTTGGCGGCCGACCCGACGCGCTGGATCAGCGTGACGGCGCCGCCCTGGCCTTCGTCGGCGCGGAGCCCGGCTTAGTCCAGCAGCTGGCGCGTGATCACACGCTGCACCACCTGCAGCACCGGCGTGACGAGCTCCGGCTGCGCGGCCAGTAGCACGCGCAGTGGGATCGGCAGCGACAGCACCCACTGGCGCACTGGCACGTGGGGGATGACGTGATCGACCAGGTGGGCCGCCGTCTGCGACATGCGCCGCGCTCCCCACGAAGGGCAGAACCCGCGGCGCTTGCAGCTGAAGGCCAGCAGCTTGTCGTGGCCGCACTCGCCGCAGTGCAGCCTGAGGAAGGCGTGCGCCAGGATGCTGCACTCAAGGAAGGCGTCGAACTCGTCCTTGACGAATCGAGGCAGCTCGGCGTCGGTGCTGACCTCGGGGTGCGCGATGAAGCTGGCCGCGTGCTGCTGCACCAGGCGGTACAGCGCGGTTTGCTCGGGGCGGTGGCGTTCGTAGTGGAGCGGGCGCCGCCCGGCGCCGTCCGCCCCGCAAGGGACTGCCGGCCGGTGGCGTGCACGATGGGCTCCCAAAGGGGTGATCCCGCACGGTCTCAAGCCGTGCATCGCGTCTCAATCGCCCCGAGGGCTGTCCGCCGACGTGTGCCCTCCGCAGCGGGGCCTCCTGTGCGTGATTGCGAGGGTGCTAGACCGGCAGCTTCAGGGCAGCGAGATCAGGGCGACGTATGTCGCCGACGGGTCGTTTGCTGCCGGTCACGTTGGGATCCGAAGGCCGGTGCCCCAGGAGCCCAGGAAGCTTGGCAATCAGTACAGACCTGAACTGCGCAGCACGCTAGATCTCCTCGCCGTTCACGACGAGCAGGCGCATCTCCAGCGATCTGGGAGGCGCCCCGTAGTTTTCGATGCGGATCGGTATGCCCGTCCCTACGTGGTGCCATGACCGGCTCGACACTTCACCCTCTTGCGCGACCGCGAACCGGCAGGTGTCGTAGGTCTTTCCGTTGATGGTCAAGCTCACCCGGTCCTCGAAGCGGACCGTATCGACCTGCTCGAAAGGGCTGGGGGTGGCAGTGGACCCTGTGGTTGTCACCAGACCGCGTGTTGTCCGCGTCAAGGACTGACCCCGTGCGAGCGTGAAGCTGGCGTCCACGATCGCAGGGTCGAAGACGGTTCGCACGGATCGACCGGATCCGAAGTCGCCCGATTGCTCGTGGTCGCGCCCCAGTTCGCGGACCAAGCCGCGTTCAGCGCGCTCCACGTACGATGTCGACACTTGTCGATCGATGAGTGACCTCGAGCCGCCTGGGAAGACGCTGGTCCAAGAGACGATCTGTCGGGTGAGTGGCTTGCCGGCGAACGGCACAGCCGGCGCAACGATCGATTCGATCGTGACAGTGGC
The DNA here is from genome assembly GCF_002198735.1 of Ideonella sp. A 288. Lineage (GTDB taxonomy): Bacteria > Pseudomonadota > Gammaproteobacteria > Burkholderiales > Burkholderiaceae_C > Pseudaquabacterium. Next base: position 71,381 of record NZ_MWLO01000126.1, on the reverse strand, counting down.
GTCAGGGAATCCTTCCTGGGTCATTCGCACCTGGTAGCTGGAGCCCACTTCCAGCGACATGAGCTGTCGTGGCTGACACTCGTTGAGTGCCGAATCCAGCGTCTCGTCACCACTGCCACCGCCACAGGCGGCCAGCAAGGCCAATGACGACAACTGCGTCCAATGCCATGCAGCTGGGGCGGCCAAGACCGCGATACTGGACCCAGCCACCACCCTGGTCAACGGGAACTCTCGGAATGGTCGGCCGACGCCCAGGGTGTTGAAGACGTCTGCCGCCTCAGCGCCAGGCCTCCGGCACGTACTTGCGCGCGGGGCTCTTCACCTCCGGTGCGTACTGGCTGATGCGGAACAGGCGCAGCGGGGCACCCAGGAAGGTTTCAACCGGCTGCTCGGCGGGCACGGGCTCTACGGCCCCACCCGGCACACGGTGCCACACGCCCGTCATGGTGGGATTGGTCGAGGCGTGGACGAAGAAGCCGCCGGGCGCCAGGGCCATGTGCGCCGGGGCGTTGCCCACCGAGTCCGAGACGACGATGTGGAACTCGCGACCGAGGGTCGGCGCGGCGCGGCGGTCCGACAGGCCGATCTGGGGGCCTTTGGCGCGGTCCGACAGGAAGCCGATGTTGTGGTCCAGGCAGATCTCGAAACCGAAGGTCAGGCCGCCGATGGTCTTGATGCCGGGGCCGGCGCCGGGCAGGAACACCATGCGCTGCGGGCCGAGGTCTTCGTTGACGGCCTCGAAGTAGTCGGAGTGCTTGTGATACTCGTAACGCACGTCGCCGTCGAGCAACGCGACCGCGGTGTTGTGCATCACCAGCTTCGGGCCGGGTGCCAGTGCCAGCTTCTTCTTCGCGTCCCAGTCGGGCACCTGGTGCTGCATCGCGCCGAAGCTTGCCGTCTGCCCGTCCATCACCCGCGCCTTGGGCGCGTTGTAGTTCGACGGGTCTTCCACCTCGGCGATCTGCCGCTTCAACTGCTGCCACTGAGCGTACTCGGACGGGTTCGCGGGCTCGGCCCAGGCCACGCTGCCGGGCACGATCAGCACGCCGGGTGCGGCCTTGCTGATGCCGCGGAAGGTCTGCACGAACGCCGCCTTCTCATTGGCGGTGACGGTGCGACGCACGCGATGGCCGCCGACGATGCGGCCGGCGCCCGGGGCCGCGCAGAAATACTCCGGCGCCGCGAAGATGCCCTTGACGCTTTGCGACGGGTCGATGCCGGCATTGGCCACGCGCTGCCACAGCACGTCGATGGCGTCGCGGCAGGCCTTGATGCGCGCGTCCATGCCCAGATTGACGCCCGCCCAGTTGTTGAACGACCACAGCGCCACCACCATGTCGCGGCGGCGCAGGTCGTGCTCCACCTCACCCAGCAACTGCGCCACGGCCGGCCCGCGCTCGCTCTTGATCGTGCCGTCGGGGCGCAGTCCCTTGGACTTGACCCAGTCGTCGATGGCCGATTTCAGTGCGAGCAGTTCGGTGCGATGACCCCAGGCGCCGTGAAGCCACCAGGCCCGCAGCGCCCGGTCGATGCGCTTGACACCTTCACTGCGGATGAACGGGCGCGAGCTGAGCGTCTTCCAGGCGTCGACGGTCATCACCATGGGGTCTCCCGAGCGAGGTGTGCGGCCACGCACCGGCCGCAGCGGCACTCTACCCGCCGGCAGGTGCGGCCGCAAGACGGCCCGTGGCGCAGTGCGCGGCCGCCGTGCGTCGCATCCGGCGCCGCCGGCCGTGGCGTGCCGTCACTGGAACCGCGCCATCATTCCCTCCAGCGCCATCGTGAAGGGCTGTTGCATCAGCGGCAGGGTGAGCAGCATGCCGATCAGGCCCACGCCCAGGGTCACCGGGAAGCCGACGGCGAAGACATTGATCTGCGGGGCGACGCGGGCGATGACGCCCAGCACCAGGTTGACGAACAGCAGCATGCCCACCAAGGGCAGCGCGATCCACAGGCCCAGAGAGAAGATCTCGGCACCCCAGGTCTGCGGCTGCGTGCGCCACAGGAAGGCGAAGGGCTCGGGGCCCACCGGGAAGGCCTCGAAGCTGCGCGCCAGCACCATCAGGATGGCCAGGTGGCCGTTGATGATGACGAACAGGAAGGCCACCATGGTGCCGAAGAACTTGCCGCTGGCGGTGCCCATCGACGCCGTGGCGGGGTCGAAGAAGCCGGCGAAGTTCAGGCCCATCTGCAGGCCGATCAGCTCGCCGGCCAGTTCCACCGCCGCAAACACCAGCCGCACCGAGAAGCCCAGCGCCACGCCGATCAGCACCTGCTGCAGCACCATCGCCACCGCGGCGGCCGAATCCAGCGCCACCTCGGGCATCGGCGGCAACGAGGCCTGCGCGGCCAGCGAGATGAAGAAGGCCAGGCTCACCTTCACCCGCATCGGCACCGCGCGCTGGCTGAACACCGGCAGGCTGGTCAGCAGCGCCAGGGCGCGGATGAAGGGCCAGATCAGCGGGCCCAGCCAGCCCATCAACTGGGCTTCGGTGACGGTGATCACGTGGGGCTCGGCGGGCTCGGCCTCTCAGCCGACGACGGTGGGGATGGACTGCAGCGTCTGGCGCAGGTAATCCACCAGCATCGTCAGCATCCAGGGCCCGGCGATGGCCAGCACGGCCACCGCGGCCACCACCTTGGGCACGAAACTCAGCGTGGCCTCGTTGATCTGCGTGGCCGCCTGGAAGATGCTGATCACCAGGCCCACCACCAGCACGGTGAGCAGCACCGGCGCGGCGATCATCAGCAGCATCATCAGGCCCTGCTGGCCGATGTCGAAGACCTGTTGCGAGTCCATGGGCGTGTTCCGTCGCTAAGTGGCAAAAGAGGCGGCCAGCGAGCCGATCAGCAGGTTCCAGCCGTCGGCCAGCACGAACAACATCAGCTTGAAGGGCAGGGCCACCAGCACGGGGCTGAGCATCATCATGCCCAGGCTCATCAGCACGCTGGCCACCACCATGTCGATGACCAGGAAGGGGATGAAGATCAGGAAGCCGATCTGGAACGCGCTCTTCAGCTCGCTGGTGACGAAGGCCGGCACCAGCACCTTGAAGGGCATGTCCTCGCTCTTGACGGCCGGGTCCACCTTGGCCAGCTTGGCGAACAGCGCCATGTCGCCCTGGCGCGTCTGCTTGAGCATGAACTCGCGCATCGGCACTTCGGCCCGCGTCAGCGCCTCGGCCACGTCGATCTGCTGGGCCGCGTACGGCACCCAGGCCTGGGCGTAGACGCGGTCGATGGTGGGCGACATGACGAAGAAGGTGAGGAACAGCGACAGCCCGACGATCACCTGGTTGGGCGGTGCCGCCTGCGTGCCCAGTGCCTGGCGCAGCAGCGACAGCACGATGACGATGCGGGTGAAGCCCGTCATCATCAGCAGCACCGCCGGCAGGAAGGACAGCGCGGTGAAGAACAGCAGCGTCTGGATCGGCACCGAGTAGCTGGCACCACCCGCGCCCTGGCCGATGACCAGCGGCAGCGCCGGGCCGGCCTGCTGGGCTAAAGCCAGCGCCGGCGATGCCGACAACACCGACAAGGCCAGGCCACGCGCCCAGGCCTGCCGGCCTGGCGAAAAAAAACGTCCCAGGTCAGCGGCCATGGGGATCCTCGGGCGGGCGCGGGGGACGTCCCAGCACCTGCGCGAACGACTGCGCGAACGACGGTCCTGTGGCCGGCTCGGCGGCGGGCGCATCGGCCTGCGGCGCCATCGTGTGCAGCGTGCGCATGCCGCCCGGCGTCACGCCGATGACCAGCCAGCGGCGCTCGTCGCCCTGGCCCACCTCGACGGTGAGCAGGCGCTGGTTGGGTGCCAGCGGCAGCGCGGCCACCACGCGCAGGTGGCCGGCGCCGGCGGCCGACGCCCCCAGCGGCGTGCGCTTGAGCAGCCACAGCGCCACCGGGATCAGCACCAGCACCGCGGCAAAGGCGGCAAGCGGACCGAGCACGTTGTTCATGGAGGGCAGGCCGCTCAGGTGCGGCTCAGGCGGCGCATGCGTTCGCTGGGGGTGACGATGTCGGTCAGCCGGATGCCGAACTTGTCGTTCACCACCACCACCTCGCCCTGCGCGATCAGGTAGCCGTTCACCAGCACGTCCATCGGCTCGCCGGCCATGGCCTCGAGCTCCACCACCGAGCCCTGGGCCAGTTGCAGGATGTGCTTGATCGGGATCCTCGTGCGGCCCAGTTCCACGGTCAATTGCACCGGGATGTCGAGGATCATGTTCAGGTCGTTGCCGGCCGCGCCGGGCGCCCCGTTGGTCAGGGTGGTCGGCGAGAAGTTGGCAAAGGTTGCGGCGCTCACGCTCTCGGCCGCGCCCGTCACCTCCGACGCCGTCTCGGGCTTGGACTCGGCCAGCGCGGCGGCCCACTCGGCGGCCATGCGGTCCTCTTCGGACATGCCGTCGACGGCAGGGTCAGACATGTGATTCTCCCAACCAGCCCGCGGGGGTGCTGGTCAACAGGCGGTCGATCTTGATGGCGTACTTGCCATTGCTGGTGCCGTAGTGGCAGTCGAAAATGGGCACGCCGTCCACCTTGGCCTGGATCATCGGGTCGAGGTCGAGCTCGATGAAGTCGCCCGGCTTGAAGGACAGCAACTGTTCCACCGTGGCCGTGGCGTGGGCCAGTTCGGCCACCACCTTCAGGTCGGCCGACTGGATCTGCTGGCGCAGCAGGTTCACCCAGCGGCGGTCGGGCTCGGCGGCGTCGCCCTGCATGGTGCTGTACAGCACGTCGCGGATGGGCTCGAGCGTCGAGTAGGGGATGCAGAAGTGCACCGTGCCCGAGGTCTCGCCCACCTCCAGCGTGAACGAGGTGGCCACGACGATCTCGCTGGGCGTGGCGATGTTGGCAAACTGCGGCTGCATCTCCTGGCGCTGGTATTCCAGCTCCACCGGGTAGATGCCCACCCAGGCTTTCTTGTACTCGGCGCAGATGGTTTCCACCAGGCGCAGGATGATGCGCTGCTCGGTGGGCGAGAAATCGCGCCCCTCGATGCGGGTGTGGAACTTGCCTGCGCCGCCGAACAGCGAGTCGATCACCGAAAACACCAGCGATGGATCGCAGACGATCAGCCCCGAGCCGCGCAGCGGCTTCACCGAGACGATGTTGAAGTTGGTCGGCACCACGATCTCGCGCAGGAAGGCGCTGTACTTCTGCACCTTGATGCCGCCGATGGACACCTCGGGGCTCTTGCGGATCAGGTTGAACAGGCCGATGCGGATGTTGCGGGCGAAGCGCTCGTTGATGATTTCCATCGTGGGCATGCGCCCACGGACGATCCGCTCCTGGCTGGCCAGGTCGTAGTCGCGGATGCCCCCCTGCTGGACCTCTTCCTGCTCGAGCTTCTGGCTCTCGCCGGTGATGCCCTGCAGCAGTGCATCGACTTCGTCCTGCGAAAGGATCTGCTGGTTCATTGCGGCGCCGTCGCGACCGGATCGGTCATTGGATGATGATGTTGGAGAAGTGCGCTGCTTTCACCGGGTAGGACGCCGGGGCCTTCTTCTTCTTTTTCTTCTTCTTCGGCGGTTCTTCCGCAGGGGCGGCTTCTTCGTCTTCCTCGTCCTCGACCTCGATGCCCAGCGGCATCAGTGCCTCGCGGCGGATCTCCTTGGCCAGCTTCAGCTTGCCTTCGCGCGACAGCAGCTCGGCGGCGGTCTTGTGCGACAGCAGCATCAGGATGTTGTTGCGGATGGCCGGCATGTAGGCCTTGAGCGTGTCGCCGGTCTTGGCGTCGTCGATCTCCAGCGTGATGCCGACCTGGGCATAGCGCTCGGTCTCCTTGTCCGCCAGGTTGACGGTGAAGGGGTCCAGCGGCACGAAGACCGGCGGTGTGCCGGGCTTGACCTCGTGCTTGGGCGCGTGCGCGGCGGCGGCCGGCGCGTGGCCGTCGCCTTCCTCGCCATCTTCGGCCGCGGCGGCCTTCTTCTTCATCATGAAGAACGCGGCCCCGCCGCCGACCAGCACGAGCAGCAGCACGGCGGCGATGATGATGATCAGTTTCTTCTTGCCACCGCCCTTGGGGGGGGCTTCGGCGACTTCGGCAGCGGCTGCAGACATGATGGCTCCGGCACTTGGCAGGATCACCGCAGGGCAGGAGCGCCCGGCGGGGGATGCAGACCATTATTCGGAGCGGGCGACCCGAGCATGTGCCGATAAGCGGGCGAAAGCGCGTCGATTTGGTGCCGCTGCCCGTGGCGCCGGCGTGCGGCGGGCGCACCCAACCACAGGCCGGGTCGAAGCACGGGCACACCGCTGCCGCCGTCCGCGGGCCACGGCCCGCCGGGGCCGGTCAGGCCACCAGGTCGACCAGGCCGCGGCGTGCGGCCAGCACGGGGCGCGGCAGCAGCGCGTCGGCGCCCTCGGCATCGGGGCGGCCATCGCCGCCCGCTCGACCGGAAGCACCGGCCTGGCGCGGGTCGGCCGGGCGGTCTTGCGGCTGCTGCGAGACGCCGCCGCCGGTGAGCGTGAGGCCGGCCTCGCGCAGCGATCCGGCCAGCGCGGGCAGCGACGATTCGATGGCCTGCCGCGTGACGGCGGCGTCGGCCTGGAAGTCGATGCGCGCGCCGGTGCCGTCCATGGCGATGCGCACGGTGATCGGGCCCAGGTCGGCCGGGTTGAGCTGCAGGCGCGCATGCTCGATGCCGTCGCGCGCCAGGGTGCTGATCTGCAGGCCGAAGGCGGGCGCGAACTCGGGGCTGGTCACCGGCACCGGCACGCGGGCCTCGACCGGGGCATGGGCGCTGCCCGCGGCCGGTCCCCCCGCCAATGCCGGTGGCGTGCCGGTGGGGGAGGGCGGCGTGGCCAGGGCCGCCAGCGGTGCGGCGTCGGTGGCCTGGGAGGCCGTGGCAGCGGCGTCGGTGATGGCGGTCGGCAGGCTGTCGGCAGCACGGTCTGCGCTGCGGCCCAGGCCCGGGTCGGCCGGGTCGGACGGCGTGGCGATGGCCGGCGTCAGCGCGGTGCCCGGGGGCCCTGTCGAGGCGTCGGCGATGGCGGACAGGTCGGCAGGGGCCGCGTCGGCCGATGCGGCGCGCACGGGCGTGCGGCGCTCGGGGGTGCCGTCGAGGCGGGCGTTCGACAGCCGGGCAGTGAACTCGCCGCCGGCCTGCGAGGGCGTGGTGCGTGCGGCCGCGGACGCGGTGGCCTCGGCGCCGAGTGCGGCGGTGGTGGCCGCGTCGACGGCGGTGTTGGTGGTGGAGGGGGCGGCAGTTGCGGCGGCCGCGACGGCCGCGGCGCTGGCCGACGCCGCGGCGGCGCGTTCTGCCGCTGCGGCGACCACGGCCGTTGCCGCGGCCGACGTGTCGGCGCCCATCGCGGCCGTGGCCACGGCCAGGTCCGTGCCGTCCATCGGTGGCGCGGCCAGCAGGCCATCGGCCGGCGCGGTGGTCGGCTCGGTCGGCGGCGGGGGCCGCCAGGCGTCGGCGGTGGTCGGCTGGGCCGCGGGGTCGGTCGCGGCCTCGGCGGTTGCGCCGGTCTCGGCCTGGCCATCGCGCGCGGCGGGGTCGTCCACCGCGGCATCGCCGCGGCGATCGGCGGGCCGCGCGGGCGGGCGGGCGCTGGTGTCGCGCACCACCGGCTGCGTCTGGGCCGAGGCCTTCTTCAGCAGATTGGAAAAGCCCGCGCCTGGGGGCTGGCCCTCACCTGCGGCGCTGCGGGCACCGCCCGACAAAGGCTGCGGGGCGGGGCCGCTGATGGCGGCCAGGGGGGACAGGGCAGGCATCATCGTGGTGGGCTCACTGGGACGAGAAGGCGGCACTGCGGGCCGCGCCCTGGCGGGCGGCGGCCTCGTCGAGCTGGCGCTGTTCGCGCCGGCCCGCGGCGCGGTCGAGTTCGGCACGGCGGCGTTCGATCAGCTTGCGCACCGCGGCCACGCGCTGCTCGCGGGCCACGCACAGTGCGCGCGCGCGCTCGACGCGGGCCTCGGCATTCTTCACGGCCTGGTCCTGCTGGCCGATGGCCTGGTCGAGCCGACCGGCGAAGCCCTGGTAGCAGTGCAGCAACTCGATGGTGCCGGAGCCGCGGAAGTGGCTGCCCCAGCGTTCGCGGTACTCGACGCGGTAGCCCAGCAACTGCTCGGCCTGCCGGCGCGCCGCCTCGGCGGCGGCCTCGGCCTGCTGCAGCGCGGCCAGCGCGGTGTCGCGCTCGTGGGTGGCGTGCTGCAGCAGGGTGTTCAGCGTGGCGATGGAATCCAGGGTGGACATGTTGGGGGCTCAGTGGCTCAGGTGACCAGACGGCACAGCTGATGGCGGCTGGCGTCCAGCGGGGCGCGGTCGTGCATGTCCTGCTGCAGCAGTGCGGCCAGTTGGGGCTGCAGCCGAACCGCGAGGTCGAGTTCGGGGTCGTGGCCGGGCGCGTAGGCGCCCAGCTGGATCAGGTCGCGCGCCTTGGTCAGCCGCGACAGCAGGCCGCGCACGCGGCGGGCGGCCTCGAGCTGCTCGCGCGGGGCCACGCTGGGCATCACCCGCGACACCGAGCGCTCGACGTCGATGGCCGGGTAGTGGCCGGCCTCGGCCAGGTCGCGCGACAGCACGATGTGGCCGTCGAGGATGCCGCGGGCGGCATCGGCGATCGGGTCCTGCGGGTCGTCGCTCTCGCTCAGCACGGTGTAGAAGGCGGTGATCGAGCCCACGCCCTTCAGGCCGTTGCCCGAGCGCTCCACCAGCTGCGGCAGCTTGGCGAAGCAGCTCGGCGGGTAGCCCTTGGTGGCCGGCGGCTCGCCGATGGCCAGCGCGATCTCGCGCTGCGCCATCGCGTAGCGGGTGAGGCTGTCCATCAGCAGCAGCACGTGGCGGCCCTGGTCGCGGAAGTGCTCGGCGATCGCGGTGGCGTAGGTGGCGCCCTGCATGCGCACCAGCGGCGGCGCATCGGCCGGGGCGGCCACCACCACGCTGCGCGCCAGGCCCTCGGCACCCAGGATGTCCTCGATGAATTCCTTCACCTCGCGGCCGCGTTCGCCGATCAGGCCGACGACGATCACGTCGGCCGCGGTGTAGCGGGCCATCATGCCCAGCAGCACGCTCTTGCCCACGCCGGTGCCGGCGAACAGGCCGATGCGCTGGCCGCGGCCCACGGTGAGCATGGCGTTGATGGCGCGCACGCCGGTGTCCAGCGGGGTGCGCACCGGGTCGCGGTCCATCGCGTTGATGGGCCGGCGCGTCATCGGTTCGTTGCGCACATGGGTCAGCGGGCCCAGCCGGTCCATCGGCTGGCCGTGCGCATCGACCACGCGGCCGAGCAGGCCATCGCCCATGGCCAGGTGCAGGCCGCGGTCTTCGCTGCGGCGCCAGAGCTGGTTGTCGCGGCCCAGGCGCGGCGGCGCGTGCGGCACGGCGCGCGGCAGCACGCGGGCGCCGCTGGCCAGGCCGTGCACCTCGCCGGTGGGCATCAGGTAGGCGCGGTCGCCGTTGAAGCCCACCACCTCGGCCAGCACCGGCATCGGGCTGTCGCCGTGCACCTCGAACACCGAGCCCACGGGGGCGCGCACGCCGGCGGCTTCGAGCACCAGGCCGGCCACCCGCACCAGCGTGCCCTGCGTCTGCAGCGGCACATGCATGCCGGCGTAGGCCTCGAGGTCGGCGAGGTAGTGGCCCCAGCGCTCGATGCGCGGGCTGGCGGGCATGGCGGCGTCGGGTGCCGATGCCAGGGCGGAGTCGCTGCTGCCGTGGGACAGGTCGGCGTCGATCATGGCGTGGTGGCCGGTGGCGGGTCGCCGTGCCAGGGCACCTCGGTGCCGAGGGCCTGCACGGTGTCGTTCCAGCGCGCCTCGACGCGCGCGTCGATGGTGCCGGCATCGGTCTCGACCAGGCAGCCGCCGCGCTCGATGCTGGCCTGGCCGACCATGCGGGCACCGCGCGCGGCCAGGGTCTCGGCGGCCTCGCCGTCGATCAGCGCCTGGTCGGCCGGGTTCACGTGCACGACGATGTGCTTGGCGCTCATCAGCACCGCGTGCACCGCCTCCTGGGCCACCTGGGCCACCAGCGCCGGGCGAGCGGCGAGCTCGCTGCGCACCACCTGCCGGGCCAGCTGCACGGCCACCTGGGCCACCGAGGCGGCGATGCGCTGCTCGAGCGCGCCCAGCTGGGCATCGAAGGACTGCACCAGCGGCGCGAACTGGCCGCTCATCTGGCGTGCAAAACTCTGCTTGAAGCTCTCCAGCGCCGACAGCCCGTCGCGGTAGCCGTCCTGGTAGCCGGCCTGGCGTGCGGCGTTCACCTCGGCCTGCCATTCGGCGGCGCTGGGTTCGGCCGGCGCTGGCGCGGGCTCGGGCGCCGCGCTGGCCTGGGCCGGCGTGTCGCCGAAGGAATCGGGCATCCAGCTGGCGAAGCCCTGCAGCTCTTCGCGCGGGATGAAGCGCGTATACGACGCGGCGGTGCGCGAGCCCGGCGGCGGCGGCACCTGGCGCGGGCCGTTCGATCTAGAGGAACTCATCGGCGCCTCCGGTGGCCATCACGATCTGGCCTTCGTCCATCAGGCGGCGCACGGTCTTGAGCATTTCCTTCTGTTCCGATTCGACCTCGGACACACGCACCGGGCCGCGCGATTCGAGGTCTTCGCGCAGCGTCTCGGCGGCGCGGCTGGACATGTTCTTGAACACCTTCTCGCGCATCTCGGGCGCGGCGCCCTTCAGCGCGATGACCAGCGATTCGGACTGCACTTCCTTCAGCAGCGCCTGCATGCCCTTGTCGTCGAGCTTGTTCAGGTCGTCGAAGGTGAACATGTTGTCCATGATCTTCTGGGCCAGGTCGGCGTCGGCCTCGCGGATGAAGTCCAGCACCGAGGTCTCGACCGCGGTGCCCAGCAGGTTGATGATCTCGGCCGCCGGCTTGACGCCGCCGAGCGAGGTCTTCTTCAGGCGGTCGCCGCCGGCCAGCACGCGGCTCATCACCTCGTTGAGGTCCTTCAGCGCGGTGGGCTGGATGCCGTCGAGCGTGGCGATGCGCACCAGCACCTCGTTGCGCTGCCGCTCGGTGAAGGCCTTGATGATCGACGAGGCCTGGTCGTAGTCCAGGTGCACCAGGATGGCGGCGACGATCTGCGGGTGCTCGTGGCGCAGCAGTTCGGCCACCGAGTCGGCGTCCATCCACTTCAGGCTCTCGATGCCCGAGACGTCGCTGCCCTGCAGGATGCGGTCGATCAGCAGGCTGGCCTTGTCCTCGCCCAGCGCCTTGCGCAACACTGCCTTCACGTACTCGTCGGTGTCGGAGACCAGGATGTGCTGCTCGGCCGCCACGATGGTGAACTTGTCGAGCACGCTGTCCACGCGCTCGCGGCCCACCACCTTGAGCCGGGCGATGGTCTCGCCCAGGCGTTGCACTTCCTTCGGCGCAAGGTGCTTGAACACCTCCGCGGCTTCCTCTTCGCCGAGGGACATCAGCAGGATCGCTGCGTCTTCGAGGCCTTCGTCGTCCATGGCGTTTGCCTACCTCAGGCGGCTTCGCCGCTGACCCAGCCGCGCACGATGCTGGCCACGGCCGAGGGGTTCTCGCGCGCCAGCATGCGGGCGTCCTCGAGCTTCTTGTTGACCTTCGGGGGTTCCAGCGCGGCCATCTCGGCGCCGTCGGGGCCGGGCAGGGCCTGCGTGTCGTCGACCACCGCGTCCAGGCCCTTGGCAGCGGCCTCGGCCTCGGCGTCGGTCTCGGGCAGCTCGCCCTGCTTCAACGCCGGGCGGATCACCGCGAAGACCAGCAGCAGGGCCACGCCCATCAGGGCCAGCGGCACCGCGCCGGCACGCACCAGGTCGAGCAGCCAGGGCTGCTTCCACAGCGGCAGGTCTTCGGTCTTGGGCACCGCGTCGGCACGGAAGGGGATGCTCACCACCTTGACCGAGTCGCCGCGGTCCTTGCTGAAGCCGATGGTCTCCTGCACCAGGGCCGTGAGTTTTTCCATCTCTTCGGGCGGCAGCGGCGCGGTGGTGGTCTTGCCCTTGGCGTCGGTTGTGCTGCGGTGGTTGACCAGCACGGCCGCGTTCAGGCGCTTGACCACGCCGGTGGCATTGCGCTTGACGCTGACGGTCTTGTCGACCTCGTAGTTGATCGTGCTTTCCTTGCGCGCACCGCCGCCGGCCAAGCCCACCTGCGAGCCCTGCAGCGGCGCCGAGGCGCCGGTGAGCGGGGCGGCGGCCGGTGTCGGCGGCTGGTTGCTGGCCGCACCCGGCACGCCGGACGGCTGGGCCGTGCCGGGCACGGTCGACTCGGCGCTGCGCTGGCTGCGCAGCGTGGCCTCGCCGGTCTGGTTGGGCTTGTAGGCCTCGGAGGTGGATTCCTGCTGTGTGAAGTCGATCTCGGCGGTGACGGTGGCGCGCAGGTTGTCGCGGCCCAGCGCCGGCTCGAGGATCTCGAGCACGCGCTTGAGGTAGCTGTTCTCCACCTGCTGCACGTACTGCAGCTGCTGCGAATCGAGGCCCTGCTGCGCGCTGTCGCCGGTGCCGGCCAGCGGCGTGCCGTTCTGGTCGAGCACGGTCACCGCCTTGGGCGACAGGTCGGCCACCGACGACGACACCAGGTGCACGATGCCGGCGATCTGCTGGCGGTCGAGCGTGTGGCCCGGGCGCAGCGTGACGACGACCGAGGCGCTGGGCTTCTGCTGCTCGCGGTAGAAGCCGTTCTGCGTCGGCAGGGCCAGGATCACGCGGGCCGAATCCACCGACGCGAGCTGTGCGATCGACTTGCCCACCTCGTCCTGCAGCGCACGCTGCAGCTGGGTGCGCTCCTGCAGCTGCGACTGGCCGAAGCGCGCGTTGTCCATCAAGGCAAAACCGCTGGGGCTGGACTTGGGCAGCCCGGCCTGCGACAGCTTCATGCGCAGCTCGGCCACCTGGGCGGCCGGCACCATGACCACCCCGCCGTCCATCACCTTGGGCGCCACGCCCAGCTGGCGCAGTTGGTCGAGCACCGGCGCGGCGTCCTTGTCGGACATGCCGTTCGGGTAGAGCGGTGCCAGGTTGGCCGACTGGCTCCACAGCAGCAGCGACGCGGCCAGCGCCACCAGCGCTGCGGCGCCCACGCCCAGCATCACCTTGGCACGGGTGGGCATCAGCGCCAGGCGCGACATCGTCGTGCGGTTCATCGCGTCGGCGGACCGGGCGGTGACGGCGTTCTGCGGCGTGAGGGGTGTGATGTTGGCGTCCATCGGGACCGGGCTGCAATCGGGGGGCGAGGCCGAGGTCGACATGGGCCCCGGATGTGCTCGATTGTTCGGCAGCGGGGGGTCTCGGCATGGCGCAAACAGCCTGCATTTCGCGCTTCAGTTCGCGCCATCGTGGCCGAGGGGCCGGCCTACAGTGCGGACCGTGGACAAGCCCTTCATGCGCCCGCCGCTTTCGTGCCCCCCGCCCGCCACCGTGCCGGCGCGGCGGCCTGCGACGGCGCCGACGCCACAGAGGTGACCCGATGGACGTGAAGCTCAAGCCCTTCGACTTCGCCCAGGCCGTGGCCCGGGCTGGCCTGCGGCCGGACGGGCACCCGATCGCCCCACCCAAGGTGGCCGAGCAGGGCAGCTTCCAGGCCACGATGGCGCAGGCGCTGCGCGACGTGAGCGAATCGCAGATCGAGGCCCAGTCGATGCAGCGCGAGCTGCAGCTCGGCAACCCCGAGGTCGGCCTCGAGCAGACCATGATGTCGATGCAGAAGGCCCAGATCGGTTTCCAGGCCACGCTGTCGGTGCGCAACCGCCTGATGCAGGCCTACACCGACATCATGAACATGCAGGTCTGAGCATCGTCCGAGCCGGGCGCGCTCAGCCCGGCACAGCGGTCGACGACGCCAGCAGTGCGTCCAGAGGCTCCGGACGGTGCAGCAGGAACCCCTGCGCATGGTCGATGCGGATGGCGCGCAAGCGCTGCATCACCTCGGCGTTCTCGACGAACTCGGCCACGGTCTCGATGCCCATCACCTTGGCGACATCGGCAAAGCAGCGCACGGCGGCTTCGTCGAGCGGGTCGGTGATGAGGTTCCGGATGAACTGTCCGTCGATCTTCAGGTAGTCCACCGGCAGCGTCTTCAGGTAGCCGAACGACGACGCGCCGGCGCCGAAGTCGTCCAGCGCCACCTTCACGCCGGCTGCGCGCACCCTCTCGATGAACACGGTGGCATCGGCGAAACTCGTCACGGCCGCGGTTTCGGTGATCTCCAGGCACAGTCGGGTGCACACGGCGGCGCCAGCGTCGCCCAGCAGTTCGAGGGCCCAGCGGTGGAATGAGCGGTCGCCGATGGACTGACCCGACAGGTTGACGCTGAGGTTCTCGATCTTGTCGATTGCCGGCACGGCCTTCATCCATTCCACGGCCCGCCTGAGCACCCAGCGGTCGATCCGCGAGGCCAGATGGAAACGTTCGGCTGCGGGCAGGAAGGCGCCCGGCGGCACCAGGGCACCGTCGTCGTCGAGCATGCGCAGCAGCACTTCGGCGTGCAGCCCACCGGCCTTGCCGTGCAGCGGCTCGATGCGCTGCGCGAAGAGCACGAAACGGCCTTCGTCCAGCGCCGTCTCGAGTCGCGAGGCCCACTGCATTTCGCCGTGGCGCGCGCGGATCGCACCGTCGGTGTCGAACCAGGCGTGCACGCGGTTGCGGCCAGCTTCCTTGGCGGCATAGCACGACGTGTCGGCGGCCTGCAGGATGGCGGCGGTGGAGGCCCAGCGCGAGTCCAGGGGCACCAGCCCGATGCTGGTGCCGATGCGGAAGCGTCGGCCATCGTGGACGAAGCGGAAATCGTCCATGCGGTCGCAGACCTGCTGCGCCACTCGCTGGGCCTGCTCGCTGGTGCAGTGCTCCAGGATGACAGCGAACTCGTCGCCGCCCAATCGCGCCAGGGTGTCGCGGGCGCGCACGGCGTCGGCCAGCAGCCTGGACACCTGCTGCAGCAACTGGTCTCCCACCGCATGGCCGCAGGCGTCGTTGACGAGCTTGAACTGGTCCAGGTCGATGTAGAGCACCGCGTGCTCGCTCCGGTCCTGGTGCGACTTGTCGAGCGTGCGGCTCAGCCGGGTCTCGAACTCGGCGCGGTTGACCAGGCCGGTCAGCGCATCGTGGGTGGCGCGGAAACTCATCTCGCCCGAAAGCCGGCGTTGCTCCGTCACGTCGTGGAACACCAGCACGACGCCGAGCATGTCGCCGCGGTCACTGCGGATCGGTGCGGCGGAATCCTCGATGCCGAATTCGGCGCCGTCGCGCGACACCAGCAAGGTGTGCTGGGCCAGGCCGACGACCGCGTCCTGCGCCAGGCAGGCGGCCACGGGGTTCGTGGAGGGCTGCCGCGTTTCTGCGTCGACGATGTTGAACACCTGAGTCAGCGGCCGGCCCGACGCCTCGGCAGACGGCCAGCCGGTCATGCGCTCGGCCACGGGGTTGAGCCAGGTGACGCGGCCTTCGGCGTCGGTGGTGATGACGGCGTCGCCGATGGATTGCAGCGTGACCCGCAGCAACTCGTTCTGGCGGGCCAGTTCGGCGGACAGTCGGCGCGCGTCGGTCACGTCCTGGGCGGTGCCGCGCAGGCCAATGATGTCACCTCGGATATTGCGCATGGCTTCGCCGCGCGCGTGCACCCAGCCGCGCCCGCCGTCGGGCCGTTGGAACTCCAGGTCCATCGCGTAGCGCTCGCCGGTACGCAGTGCCTGTTCCACCGCGGCCTGGAGCAGGGCCCAACTGGCCGGCAGGTAGACCATGGCGTGCTCGGCGTAGCTTGGCGGAGGACATCTGGGGTCCTGCCCGAGGATGCGGTAGAGCTCGTCGGACCAGGTGGTGATGTCCGGGTCGATGCGCCATTCCCAGCTGCCGATGCGGCCCAGGCGCTGGGCTTCCTGCATCGATGCGGTGCTGCGCATCAGCAGGCCGTTCACCCGCTCGCGCTCGGTCACCTCGAAGCGAAGGCTGCGTTCGCTTTCCAGCAGCGCCCGCTCGGCCCGCCTGCGCTTGCTGATGTCGCGAACGAACTTGGTGCAGCCGGTTCGCTGCCCAGCGGCATCGAATTCGGGCACCAGGGTGATCGCAACGTCGATCGGCGTGCCGTTGCGATGCACCAGCACAGCCTCGTACGATTCGGAGTCGCCATCGTGGGTCAGCCGGCCGAACACGCTGTCGCGCGCACCGTGGTCCTGGGGCGGCACCAGCAGCGCCATGGGCTGCCCGACGATCTCCTGCGGCGCATAGCCGAACATCCGTTCCGCGGCACCGTTCCATTGCTTCACATGGGCGCCGATGCTGAGCCCGATCACCGCGTCGGCGCTGTGCCGCAGCACCAGTGCGGCCGCTGCAGCCTCGGCGTTGGCCCGTTCAACCTGCCGGATCGCGTGGCGTCCTTCCAGGATCTGTGCCGCCGCCACGGCGAGCTGCCGCAGCACGTCGCGCTGGGTGGGGTCGAGCCAGCGCGGCCGGCGGTCGATGACGCACAGCGTGCCCACGCGGTGGCCGCTGCTCAGTCGCAGGGGCGCGCCGGCGTAGAAGCGGATGTCGGGCGCGCCCGACACGAGCGGGTTGTCGGCGAAGCGCGGGTCCTGGGTGGCGTCCGGCACCTCGAACAGGCCGTCCTGGAGCACCGCATGCGCGCAGAACGCAACGTCGCGCGGCGTCTCCGACACGCCGGGCAGGCCGATGTTGGCCTTGAACCACTGTCGCTCCGCATCGACCAGGCTGATCAGCGAGATCGGCACGCCGCACACCGTCGAGGCGATGCGCACCAGCGCGTCGAGCTCGGGCTCAGGTCCGCTGTCGAGCACCTCCAGGCTGCTCAGCGCGGCCAGCGCGCCGATTTCGTCATGGCGGCCAGGGGCAACGTGCATTTGGGTCTCCGTGCGCAATGGTCCCATTTGGGCCGCATCGTAGGGGCGTCTGGATCGGTCCATTGCCACGAAACGGCCCGGAATCCTCGCCATTTCCTGCGATGGACGGGGCGACGCCGCGCCGTGGCTCCGTGCCTGCGCGTCAGTACCCGCAGCCCGTCAGCGGGAACGTGCCGACCAAGCCGGTCACCTGCCGCATCCACCTCGCTGGCCTCGGCATGGATGGCCTGCAGCATGGCCCGATCGGCGAAGCTGTCGCGCCGGCGCCGGTGTGGCGTGGCTGCCGGTGGCGCCTCAGCAACGCCCGATGTCGGGCCAGGCAGTTTCGGGTGCGCACAGTCCGGCGCGGCCGATCGGCAGCAGCCGCACCTGCAGCTCGTCGCCCTGCGGCGAGGCGAAGCGGCCGTAGCCGCGCAGCGCCGAGGCGTTGCCGTCGCGGCCGTCGATCTCCAGGGGTCTCGCATCGACCAGCTGCACGCCGGCGTGGTCGCGGGCGCGCACGGTCTTCAGCACCTGGGCGTCGGGTTGGCGGCAGTCGGCGTCGGGCCGAAGCGCCACCGAATAACACCAATCGCGGCCGGTCTGGAAGCGCACGTGCAAGGTCTGGCCGCGCCGCACCGCCTCGTGCCGGGCCTCGCCCAGGTCGACGGCCAGGTGCTGGGCGGTGGCCCGCAGCCGGTGGCGGCCCATCCAGCTGGCCATCGGCGGCACGCCCATGGTCATCAGCAGCGCCAGCACGGCCAGCGCAATGGTCAGCTCGATCAGCGTCAGCCCGTGCCAGGGCCTCGTGGGATGGGCACCGGCGTGCAGGCGCGTTGGCGTGGTCATCCACCGCTCCAGCAGCGCCCGTCCGGCTCGCGGCGGGTGATGGCGCCCTGCACGTGCAGCGTCAGCATGGGGCAGGCGCGGTCGCGCGCCTGGCTGGCCTCGGCATGAGCCGTGGCGTCGTAGGCCTCGGGGCCGTGGCCGGTCATCTCGAGGCGGTAGTGCCCGTTCGGGCTGCGGCGCGACACGGCGCCTTTCAGCTGGTCGAGCCGTTCGGCATAGCGGCCGTGGTCCTGGCGATGGCGCTCCTGGGCCCATTGCAGCTGCTGCAGGGCGGCCATGGCCTCCGGTCGGCGGCTGCGCGCCAGTTGCTCGAGGTAGGAAGGCACCGCCAGCGTGGCCACCAGGGCCACCACCGCCAGCGTCACGCCGATCTCGACCAGCGAGAAGCCGCGGGGCCGGCGGCCGGCAGGGGCCGCGCGGTGGCTCGAGGGCAGGGCGGCGGCCACGGCGGATCGCGTCAACTCAGGGACAGCAGGCGATGGCGCTTCTGCGTCTGGTCGATGTAGCGCTGCAGCATGCGTTCGTGATCGGCGCCCAGGCGCACGAACTCGCAGCCCAGCCGCACGCCGGTGGCGTCGGGCCGGATGGAGGTGACGTGGTGCACCTGCAGGGTGGCGACGAAGTGGGCGTCGGGGGAGAGCTCGAAGACCACGCCGCGCACCTGTCCGCCGGCCGCCAGGGGCGGCACGTCGTCGGGCAGCAGCAGCGAGCAGCCGCCGATGCTCACGTCCAGCACGCGCAGCGCGAGCTGCATGTCGGGCATTGCCGGGTGGCGCATCACCGCGGTGGGCGCGGTGCGCATCTGCGGCCGCACGCGGAAGGCCTGGCGGCGCTGGAAGCGGTGCATGGCCTGCGGCATCCGCGCCTGCAGGGCGCAGGCCCGTGCGCCGCGCACCAGCACCAGGTCGTTCACGTCGAACTGCAGCTTGACGGCTTCGAGGTAGGCCACGGCCGTGGCCTCGTTGGCGTCGATGAGCTGCGACAGCTGGGGATCGTCGGGCTCGGCGCGCATCGAGATGCGGTGGCCGGTGACGTCGACCGACCAGATGACGGTGGACATGTGGGCGCCGCCCGGGGCGCTGAGCTGCACCGGCGAGCCGGTCTCGTTGAGTTCGCGCAGCAGGGCGATGATCTCGCGCGTGGCGTCCACGCGGAATGCCGCGTACGGGTCCAGGCCGTCGATGTCGCCGAGCGGCGCGGGTTGGGTGTCCATGAAGGCCATCGCGGGTTCCTCTGCTGCGGGAGTCGGGCGCGGGAAGGGAGCGGGTCGTCGCTCAGTGCAGCGTGGTCTGCTTGCCGCCCATCATCTGGTCGAGGTCGTCCATCCAAGGCTCCGCGAGGTGGCGGATCTCGGCGTCGTTGACCAGAATGCGCTGCATGATGCGCGACTTGAGCTGGCTTTCCTCGGTGCTCATCGGGCTGGCCTTGGCGGCGTTCTTCAGCTGGCTGATGAGCAGCACGCAGGCGCCCTCGAGCTTGATGACGTGGTCCCAGTTGCCGGCGCGAGCCGCGTCGAGCATGTCGGCGCTGGCCTTCTCGATGGCCTCGTAGTAGGTCAGCAGGCTCGTGGTCATGGCGGTTTGGCTGTACATGGCATTCACAGGTGGTTGGCTGCGTCGTGGCGGGGGCCGATCGCCGACCAGGCTTCGTGCAGGGGCTGCATGAGCTGCCGGCATTCGTCGAGCGCCTTCTCGTCGTTGCGCAGGTTGGCCTGCGTCAGTCGCAGGCAGACGTAGGCGTACAGGTCCGACAGGTCGGTGGCGAGCTTGCCGCCGGCGGTCAGGTTGAGGCTCGCCTTCAGGCCTTCGTCGATGATCCGCACGGCATGGCTGATGGCGCGGTTCTTGGCCGCCGTGTCGCCTTGCTGGATGGCGTGGCGGGCGCGCTGCACGGCGGCGAAATAGCCGTCGAACAGCAGGGCCACCAGCTGGTGCGGCGAGGCGCCGGACACCGCGGTCTGCACGCCCACCTGGTGGTAGACACCGGCGGGCTGGCGATGCGGGGCCATGCGGGAGGCAAAGGGGGCGCTGTACATGGTGTGGGGTGTGTGTCGCGGGCTGTTGATGGGTTATCGGACAGCCATGCGTACCACTTGAGCCACGTCCGACACCGGTGAATCCCCAGGGGCCTGCAACAAATGAAACGGCCGCCGGCATGAGCGTGCCGGCGGCCGTGTCGAGGGCGGGAACGGTCAGTTGCCGTTGTTGTTGTTGAACGCCGTGATCTGCTGCGTGAGGTAGCCGCTGAGGCCGTTGAGCGTGGCCATGCGCGTGTCCAGCGTGCTGTACTGGGCACGCAGCCGGGCTTCGGTCTGCGCCAGGCGCAGCGTCATGCCGTCCTGCGTCTTGGCGTTGCGGCTGAGGTTGGCGTTGATGCCTTCCTTGCGCGTCTCGAAGGTGCCGCCGCTGCCCAGCGAGGTGTCGGCCAGGCGCTTCCAGCGTCGCATGAAGCCCGAGCTGGCGTTGTCGGCGCCGTCGGTGGCCAGCAGCTTCTTCAGCTCGGGCAGGTTGCCCAAGGCGTTGTCCAGCTTGGTGGCACTGAGCTCCATCGAGCCGTCCGCCTTCAGCGACATCCCCACCTCGGACAGGCGCGTCCAGGTGCCCGAGGCCGTGGAGGCCTGGTTGAGCACGTCGCGCAGTTGCCGCTGCAGCGACATCACGCTCTGGTCGCCCTGCAGGATGCCGCCGGTCTTGCTGTCGGCGTTGTAGGCCATCTGCGTGCGCAGGAAGCCGGACAGGTCGTTGAAGGCCGCCACGAAGTCGGTGAGCTTCTGCTTGATGGCCGCGCTGTCGGCGCTCACCGTCACATCGACGGGGGCGGTGGTTTCCTTCAGCAGGCTGATGGTCAGGCCGTCGACCACGTTGTTCAGCGTGTTGCCGGCTGACGAGACGGGGATGCCGTTGACCGTGGCCTCGGCGTTGATCGCCAGTTGCGAGCGCGTCATGGGCGAGGCGGGCACCGTGGCGTCGTAGGCCAGTGCCGACAGGCCGGTGCCGGCCACGCCGTCGTCGGCCGTCTCGGTGACGCTGACACGGAAGGCGTTCTCGGCGCCGGTGTCCTTCGAGCGCAGCGACAGCCGCGCGCCGCTGGCGTCGGTGATGATGCTGGCCACCACGCCGGCGCCGGCGCCGTTGATCTTGTCGCGGATCTTCGCCAGGCTGGTCTCGCCGGCCCCGATGGCGATGGCCACCGGCGCGCTGCCCGACTTGGGCGCGAATTCATCCGGTGCGGCCAGGCCCGTCCAGGCCCCCAGCTCGATGGTCAGCGTGCCCTCGTTGAGGGTGGCGTCCTTGTTGGCCAGCGCGGTGCCGGTGGTGATGGTCTGGCCCTTGGCGAGCTTCTGCACCTCGACCGCATAGCTGCCGGTGGCCGCGTTGGTGCCGGTGGACACCTTCACCGCCGCGGCATCGGTCGACGCGGCCACGGTGGCGCTCCACAGCGTGCTCGACACGAGGTCGTTGCTCTTGTCCCGCAGTGCCGAGAAATAGCTCTGCAGCTTGCCGTAGGTGGACAGCTTGGTGTTGAGGTTGGTGGCCTGCGACTCCAGCAGTTGCAAGGGCCGGCGCTCCAGCGCCATCAACTGCGTGACGATGCCGCTCACGTCCAGCCCGCTGCCCAGCCCGGCCGAACTGATGGTGCCTACATTGCTGATCGACGAGACCATGGCTTTTGACTCCTTCTCGTCCAGGCTTTCGGCGTCTGTGGCGCCGACTTGAGTTGGCGTTACAAACGATCACGGCCGCGGACGCCAGCGGCGTCGCGGCCATCGCCCCCACGGCGTTGCCCGGCGTCAGTTCTGCAGCAGTCGCAGCACCTGCTGCGGCAGCTGGTTGGCCTGCGCCACCATCGCGTTGCCGGCCTGCTGCAGGATCTGCGCGCGGCTGAGGTTGGCGGTTTCCGCGGCGAAGTCGGCGTCCATGATGCGGCTGCGCGAGGCCGACTGGTTCTCCACCGAGATCTGCAGGTTGGAGATCACCGCGTCGAAACGCGACTGCGCGGCGCCCAGCGTGGCGCGCTCGGAGTTCACCTTGTCCAGCGCCAGGTCGATGTTGTCCATCACGGTGTGGATGGCACCGGCATTGGCGGTGTTGTCGATCACCGCGCGGCCGGCGCCGGTGTTGTCGGTGCCGGCGACCACGGTGATCAGCGCATCCACCGTCAGGTCGTTGGTGGTGATGTCGATGGTGTCGTCGCCCGAGGTGTTGGCGCCAACCTGGAAGGTCTGAGCCGCCGCCTCGGCGCCGAGGATGTGCTTGCCGTTGAAGGTGGTGCCCGCGAGCACGCGCTGCACTTCCTTGGCGAGCTCGCCGAACTCCTTGTCCAGCGAGTCCTTGTCGTCGTCGCTGTTGGTGGCGTTGGCCGACTGCACCGACAGCTCGCGCATGCGCTGCAGGGCGTCGGCCACCTTGCCGAGCGCGCCTTCGGCGGTCTGCGCCATCGAGATGCCGTCGTTGGCATTGCGGATCGCCACGTTCATGCCACGCACCTGCGTGTTCATGCGTTCGGCGATCGCCAGGCCGGCGGCGTCGTCCTTGGCCGAGTTGACCCGCAGGCCCGACGACAGGCGCTGCATCGACGTCGCCAGTGAGGACTGCGATGAATTGAGGTTGCGCTGCGCGTTGAGCGATGCAAGGTTCGTGTTGATCGTCTGGGGCATGTTGAGCACTCCACAAGAATCGATGACTCCCGGAGAACCTGGCACGCCCTTGCAGGGGCGGCAAACCTTCCGGACCACGCCACTGCGAGTGCGGCAGCGTTCAAATGAATTCTCGGCATCGCAGCGCGGCAGGATGGGCCGAAATGCGGCGGCAACACCGCCCAGTTCGCCGCCGTGGTGGCAGCAGCCCCTTCATCGCGTCGACGAGCGCGCGTTCGCCGGCCCCACAAAGGCACACGCGCCACGTCCCTTGCGGGAGTGGCGCGTGCCTATCCGGAATCGAGCAGCGGCGGCCCCGGCCCAGCGGGCCCGACGACGCCTGTGGCCAACCCCGAACTGGGGGTCAGCGCGGCGTCATCGAAGAAGCGCCAGCACTTGCTGGGGCAGTTGGTTGGCCTGGGCGACCATGGCATTGCCGGCCTGCTGCAGGATCTGCGAGCGGCTGAGGTTGGCGGTTTCCGCGGCGAAGTCGGCATCCATGATGCGGCTGCGCGAGGCGGACTGGTTCTCCACCGAGATCTGCAGGTTCGAGATCACGGCGTCGAAGCGCGACTGCGAGGCACCCATCGTGGCGCGCTCGGAGTTCACCTTGTCGAGTGCCAGGTCGATGTTGTCCATCACCGTCTGGATGGCGCCGGCGTTGGCCGTGTTGTCGATCACCGCGCGGCCCGCACCGGTGTTGTCGGTGCCGGCCACGGTGGTGATCGTCGCCTCGGTGGTCATGTCCAGCGTGGTGATGTCGATGGTGTCGTCGCCCGAGGTGTTGGCACCGACCTGGAAGGTCTGCGCCGCGGCATCGGCGCCGAGGATGTTCTTGCCGTTGAAGGTGGTGCCGCTCACGACGCGCTGGATTTCCTTGGCCAGTTCGCCGAATTCCTTGTCCAGCGAGTCCTTGTCGTCATCGCTGTTGGTGGCGTTGGCGGCCTGCACCGAGAGTTCGCGCATGCGCTGCAGGGCGTCGGCCACCTTGCCGAGCGCGCCTTCGGCGGTCTGCGCCAGCGAGATGCCGTCGTTGGCATTGCGGATCGCCACGTTCATGCCTCGCACCTGCGAGTTCATGCGCTCGGCGATCGCCAGGCCGGCGGCATCGTCCTTGGCGGAGTTGACACGCAGGCCCGAGGACAGGCGCTGCATCGAGGTGGCCAGCGAAGACTGCGAGGCGGAAAGGTTCCGTTGTGCGTTCAACGACTGGATGTTGCTGTTGATGGTCATGGGCATGATGTGCTCCTTGCGATTCCACGAATTCCGGCTTCAGGCGCCGACGTTACTCAGGAGGTTCCCCCCATCGGGGCGGGGCACCGCCGTTGCCGGCCGACGTCGGGTTCATCACCCTCGGTCGACCCGCCCGCGCCAGTTGCTTCTGGTGCCGGGTCCCCTGGTGGGGGTCCCGGTCCTTCGGCCGGCTGGCCGGACCGCGGGGGTCTTGCGGACCACCCGTTGGATTGGGTATCGGCGATGGAATCTTTGAACTTGAGGTGAATTTGTCCCGCTGTTTCCGCTGATGTCACTTGACGGCGGCCCCCGACCGGGTTCAAGCGGTCTGCAGGGCGGTTTTCCCTTGTAGGAAGTTGCCTGACACGCGCTCGGGAAGAACCGGGACTGCAGAAGGGGAACTGGGCTGATGTTGCGGTCCAGTTGCACTCACTACAGTTCGTTTCACACCTTCACCGAACCACGCAACCCCACGGAGCCGCCCCATGAACACCGAACAAGTCCTCGCCGAAATCCGCGAAGCCAACCTGTCCTACCTGATGCTGGCCCAGACCCTGATCCGCGCCGACCGCGACCAGGCCCTGTTCCGCCTCGGCGTGAGCGAGGAGACCGCCCTGCTCATCGGCGCGCTCACCCCGGCCCAGATGATGAAGATCGCCTCGGGCAACACCCTGCTGTGCCGCATGCGCTGCGACGACGACATGGTCTGGAGCCTGCTGACGAGCCATGGCAAGTCTTCTGCCAACGACAGCGTCTCGCGCCTGCACGCGTCCATCCTGATGGCCGGCCGCCACCAGGAAGCCGCCTGAACATCGGCCCCCGGCCGCCGGGTACGGCGGCCACCCCCCGAGGGGGTGCGAGGCCGCTTGGGAGCGGCCCGGCGCTGGCCTCGCGGAATCGACGACACATTCACCACTCACCAGCCACACTGCCAGGGGAACACCATGAAGAGCAAGAGCATCCTCACCGAAGCCCACCAGATCGAGACCGCGGTCGAGCTGATCCGCCTCGGCGCCCGCCTGCAGGTGCTGGAGAGCGAGACCGACCTCAGCTACGAACGCCTGCTGCGCCTGTACAAGGAAGTGGCCGGCCGCAGCCCCAGCAAGGGCCAGCTGCCGTTCTCCACCGACTGGTTCATGACCTGGCAGCCCAACATTCACGCCAGCCTGTTCCTCAACATCCACGAATACCTCAACAAGGTGGCCGAGCTCGAGGAGATCGAGACCGTCATCAAGGCCTACAAGCTCTACCTCGAGCAGGTGGGGGCCCAGGGCCTGGAGCCCCAGCTGTCGGTGACCCGCGCGTGGCGCCTGGTCAAGTTCGTCGACAACGGCATGCTCACGATGACCGCCTGCAGCAAGTGCGGCGGCCACTTCGTCACCCACCCGCACGAGATCGCGCGGCACTACGTGTGCGGCCTGTGCAACCCGCCGGCGCGTGCCGGCAAGGGCCGCAACGTCGGGGCCATCCGCATGGCCGGCGCGTCGCAGGCCGCCCTGTCCAACTGAGGCGGCGCGCTGCGACACGGCCTTCGACCGCCCTCGATTCCACGCCGACCGCCCAGGATTTCACGCATCGACCGGCCATGACCGTTCACCCAGGCCCGCGCAGGCCGATAGTCATGGTGAGCATTCGGTTCTTCCGTTTGTTTGTCTCCTCCTAGCACATCCCCTGTGCTTTTCGGGCGGGCCCCACAAGGACCCGCCCTTTTTCTTGTGCGAGCGGGGCTTCAGCCGGCGGCGATCGATGCCGATACAGCATGGAGCCAGCGACATCCCTGTTGCACCACGATCGCCACCGTGAACCTGATCCCGTTCTCCAAGCAGTACCTTCGACTGAACGAATCGCTGCCATTCGGCGTGCGCGATGCGTCCGGGCGTCTGCTGCTGGCCGCGGGCGTGCGGCTGGACCGGCCGGAGACCCTGGTCGAGTTGCAGGCCGCCGACCTCTACGCCGACGAGGTGGAATCGAGTGAATGGCGCCGCCGACTGAACGGTGCCATGGACGCGATGATCCGGCAGAACGTGTCGCTGCAGCGCATCTCGGAGGCGCGGCCCGAGATCGAGCAGGAGCGCTCGACCGCGCGCGAGCTCGGTTTCTTCGAACAGTGGCACGAACTGGCGCTGGTGCTCGACAGCGCCTTGCGCGACATGCGCCCGGACACCGCCTGGATGACCCGGCTGATGGCCGTGCGCGAGCGCGTGCTGCGCTTCGCCGAGCGCAAGCTCGACGCGTCGCTGTACCACCTCATCTTCCAGGCCGGCCATTCGACCGAACGCTACAGCAGCAACCACGGCCTGCTGTGCATGCTGATCGCCCGCGAGACCGCGCGCACGCTGGGCTGGGGCGATGCCGAGGTCACCAGCCTCGAGCAGGCCGCGCTGACGATGAACGTGTCGATGCGCCGGCTGCAGGACACGCTGGCGTCGGGCGATCCGCGCATCACCGCCGAGATGCGCGCCGAGATCGATGCCCATGCCGCGCGCTCGGCGGAGATGCTGGCCGCCGCCGGCGTGGCCGACCCGGTGTGGATCGAGACCGTGCGCCTGCACCACGACGACAGCCGGCGCCAGGTGCCGTTGGCGTCGCTGGACGGGACGCAGCGCTCGGCCCGCGTGCTGCGTCGGGTGGACGTCTTCGCCGCCAAGCTCAGCCGCCGCGCCACCCGCATCCCGATGTCGCCGGTGCAGGCCGCCCGCGAGGCCTGCCTGGGCGCCGACGGCTCGCCCGACGAGATCGGCGCGGCCCTGCTCAAGTCGGTGGGCCTGTACCCGCCGGGCAGCTTCGTCGAACTCAGCAACGGCGAGGTCGGCATCGTCATCGCCCGCGGT
Source organism: Ideonella sp. A 288 (assembly GCF_002198735.1). Lineage (GTDB taxonomy): Bacteria > Pseudomonadota > Gammaproteobacteria > Burkholderiales > Burkholderiaceae_C > Pseudaquabacterium. Next base: position 45,083 of record NZ_MWLO01000126.1, on the reverse strand, counting down.
CGCCGCGCCAACCTGCCGGTGGTGGCCTCGCTGGTGTCGACCAGCGGCGCGCCGCTGGGCGTGCCCGCCGTGCGCGACACGCTCGACAAGCGCTATGCCGTCAAGTGCGCCGTCGGCGGCCACGCCGTCAAGGTGCGCCCGCCGCACGAGCAGTTGCTGGCCTTGCGCTGAAGGCCGCGCTGCGACGCCTCGGTCGCGTCGGGCCCATGCCGCGCGAGTCGAGCCCCAGGGGCCCGAATCCCGCCGCTTTTCCGGCGACCCCGTGGGGTGCTGCCCACCCACACTCGTGGCCATGAGTACGGTCCCGCTGCCGCGACGCCGCCTGCCGTGGCCCCTGCCGGCACTGGTGGCCTGGGCCACCGGCTGGGCGCTGTTCGTGGTCTTGCGCAACCAAGGTGTGCCCGTGGCGGCGCTGGCGGCCACGCTGGCCGCCGTGGCGCTGGCCTGGGCCTGGGGCGACACGCCCTGGCGCAAGGGCCTGATGGGCGGCGGCTTTCCGCTGTCGCTGATGCTGTCGGGCCTGGGCGCCGAACTGCCCGCCGCCGCCTGGCTGCTGCCGCTGGCGCTGCTGGCCTGGCTGTACCCGCTGCAGGCCTGGCGCGACGCGCCGATGTTCCCGACCCCGGCCGACGCGCTGGCCGGCCTGGCCCAGGCCACCGGCCTGGCGCCCGGCGCCCGCGTGCTCGACGCCGGCTGCGGCCTCGGCCATGGCCTGCAGGCCCTGCGCCGGGCCTGCCCGCAGGCGCAGGTGGAAGGGGTGGAGCGCAGCTGGCCGCTGGGCCTGCTGGCCCGGCTGCGCTGCCCCTGGGCTCGCGTGCGCCAGGGCGACATGTGGCGCGAACCGTGGCAGGGCGTGACCCTGGTGTACCTGTTCCAGCGGCCGGAGAGCATGGACCGCGCGCTGGCCAAGGCCGAGGCCGAGATGGCGCCGGGCGCCTGGCTGGCGAGCCTGGAGTTCCCGGTGCCGTCGCGCCGCGCCGACGCGCAGCTGGCGGGCGCGGCCGGCCGGCCGGTGTGGCTGTACCGCGTCGGCGGCGCGGAACGCAAATCGAGCGATCGGTCGACTCAATCCGCCGCGCCCGCGGCCGATAAAACCCCCAGGACGGCCGTCCACCGGGGCCCGGCCAAGCACAACGCGGAATAGCCACACACCATGTTCGTCATCATCGGCTGGGTCCTCGCGCTGGGTTGCATCTTCGGCGTGTACATCGTGCACGGCGGCAACATCGGCGTCATCCTGAAGGCGCTGCCTTTCGAGATGATCACCATCTTCGGCGCCGCGATCGGCGCCTTCCTGGCCAACAACCAGACGAAGGTCGTCAAGGCCTCGCTGAAGGGCCTGGGCGCCTGCTTCAAGGGCAGCAAGTTCAGCAAGGCCCGCTACATGGAGCTGCTGGCGCTGCTGTACGACATCCTGCAGAAGGCGCGCAAGGAAGGCCTGATGTCCATCGAGAAGGACGTCGAAGACCCGCACAGCTCGCCGCTGTTCCAGAAGTACCCCACCGTGGGCAACGACCACCACGTCACCGAGTTCATCACCGACTACCTGCGCATGATGGTCTCGGGCAACCTCAACGCGCACGAGATCGAATCGCTGATGGACAGCGAGATCGACACCCACCACGCCGAGGAGCACGCCGCCGTGGCCGCCATCGCCCGCCTGGCCGGTGGCCTGCCGGCCTTCGGCATCGTGGCCGCGGTGCTGGGCGTGGTCAACACCATGGGCTCGGTCGGCCAGCCGCCCGCGGTGCTGGGCGGCATGATCGGCTCGGCCCTGGTGGGCACCTTCCTCGGCATCCTGCTGGCCTACGGCTTCGTCGAGCCGCTGGGCGGCCTGCTCGAGCAGAAGGTCGAGGACGCCGGCAAGGAACTGCAGTGCATCAAGACCACGCTGCTCGCCAGCATGCAGGGCTATGCCCCGCAGGTGGCCATCGAGTTCGGCCGCAAGGTGCTCTATTCCGGTGACCGCCCGACCTTCACCGAGCTCGAATCCCACGTGAAGAAGAAATAGCCATGGCCGGTGACGCGAAGAAGCTGCAGCCCATCATCATCAAGCGGGTGAAGAAGGGCGGCCATGCGGTGCATGGCGGGGCGTGGAAGATCGCCTACGCCGACTTCGTGACGGCCATGATGGCCTTCTTCCTGCTGATGTGGCTGCTGGGCTCCACCACCGACGGCGACAAGAAGGGCATTGCCGACTACTTCCAGTCTCCGATGAAGGTGTCGCTGATGGGCGGTGGCTCGGGCTCGGGCGATTCGTCCAGCGTGGTCAAGGGCGGCGGCGAAGATCTCAGCCGCAGCCAGGGCCAGGTCAAGAAGGGCTCGCCCGACAGCGAGAAGAGCACCTTCAACCTGCGCAAGCTCAAGGAAGAGCAACAGCGCGCCGAAGCGGCCAAGCTGAAGGAACTGCAGGACAAGGTGGAGAGCGAGCTGCGCAACAACGCCAAGCTCGCGCAGTTCGCCTCGCAGATCAAGCTCGACATGACGCGCGACGGCCTGCGCATCCAGATCGTCGACGAGCTGTCGCGTCCGATGTTCGATTCGGGCAGCGCGGTGGTCAAGCCCTACATGCGCGAGCTGCTGCGGGCCATCGGCAGCGTGCTGTCCGAGGTGCCCAACCGCATCACGCTCGAGGGCCACACCGACTCGCAGCCCTTCTCGGGCGGCGAGCGCGGCTACAGCAACTGGGAGCTCTCGGCCGACCGCGCCAATGCCTCGCGACGCGAGCTGGTGGCCGGCGGCCTCACCGAAGACCGCGTGCTGCGCGTGCAGGGCCTGGCGCAAAGCTCGCCCTTCAACCGCGACGACCCGCTCGATCCGCAGAACCGGCGCATCAGCCTGATCGTCATGAACCGCGAAGCCGAGGACCGGGTCTTCCGACCCCAGGTGCAGGCCGAGCCGCCGGCCGAGGCCGAGGCCGACGCTGAGCCGTCCATCCGTCCCGAAAAACCCAAGCTGGTGTCAAGTCAAGCGGTCAACGGCCGATAAATGCAGGCATCGCCTCTGTCCGTACGTCTCAAATTCCCGAGGATTTCATGAGCACGCCATCCGACCTGAAGTTCCTGATCGTCGACGACTTCTCCACCATGCGGCGCATCGTGCGAGGCCTGCTCAAGGAGATGGGCTGCAACAACGCCGAAGAGGCCGAGGACGGCGCCGTGGCGCTGAACATGCTGAAGAACCAGCGCTTCGACTTCATCGTCAGCGACATCAACATGCCGAACATGAACGGCTTCGACCTGCTCAAGGCCTGCAAGGCCGACGACAGCCTCAAGCACATCCCCGTGCTGATGGTGACGGCCGAGGCGCGCAAGGAAGACATCGTGCTCGCGGCGCAGAGCGGGGCGGCCGGCTACATCGTCAAGCCCTTCACCAAGGCCACCTTGGAAGAGAAGGTGCAGAAGATCCTGCAGAAGATCGCCGCCACGGCCTGACTGAGGGAGAACCAACATGAAGATGGAAGACCTGACCGCCCTCGTCCCGGAACAGGGCATCGTGGCCTCGCCGGAAGTGTTCCAGCAGATCGGCTCGATCACGCGGCTGCTGCACGACACGATGCAGCAGCTCGGTGTGATGCCCAAGCTGCAGATCGCCGCGGACGGCCTGCCCGACGCGCGCAGCCGGCTCAACTACATCGCCAACAAGACGGCCGCCGCGGCCGACAAGGTGCTGAACTCGGTCGACCAGGCCAAGGCCGAGCACGCGCACATCGCCGAGGAAACCCGCCGCCTGGCCGCCGCGCTGCTGGCCGATCCGGTGAAGGCCGTGGCCTCCGGGGCGGTCTTCAACTTCGTCAACGAGGTCGAGGCACGCACCAAGGTGATCGACTCGCACCTCACCGACATCATGATGGCGCAGGATTTCCACGACCTCACCGGCCAGGTGGTGGCCAAGGTGGTGGGGCTGGCCAACGAGCTGGAAGACAGCCTAGTCAAGCTGCTGGTCAGCGTGGTGCCGCCGGAACAGCGCGAGAAGGTCGACCCCAACGTGCTGCACGGCCCGATCGTCAACCCCGAAGGCCGCACCGATGTGGTGGCCAACCAGGGCGAGGTCGACGACCTGCTCGCCAGCCTGGGGTTCTGACCCGCCCCGCGGCGGCGGGCGCCCAGTCCGCCCCCGGTCGGTCGTTGCGCTGGCATCCGCACGCACCGTTGCCGAACGTAAAGCTGCACTCTCGAACGGTAAAGCCGCTTGGCCCCGCCCCGGGGATGGCCGCCACAATGGCGTGCAATCCGCGCACCACGAGGGCAGGCCCATGCCGCACATCGACGAGCCGGCGGTCCGTGAACCGCCTGCGGCAGGCCCAGCGGCCACCACGCCGCCTGCGCGCGAGCTCGGCCCCTCAATGGCCCTCGGCACCTCCCCCATCGTCGGCGCCCTGACCGCGGCCGCGCTGCTGTCGGCCTGTGGCGGCGGTGGGCGCCTGCCGGCGGCCTTCTCGCGCACCGCCGAGGCCCCCACCCGCCGCCAGATCCTGGGCGTGGCCGCCGCGTCCGACGCACCGCTGCGCGTGCCCACTGCCACCGAGCTGATGGACTGGGCCGAGCGGGCCCACCCGCAGTTCTTCCCGACCACCGAACCCGACCAGCGCTCGGCTCCCTACGTCTACCGCCACTACCCCGGCCCCGACAACTACCTGGGCGTGTCGGAGACCGGCGCCGATGCCGGCACCGTCTATCTGCTCGGGCCGGTGTCCGGCCACTCGACGGTGCCGGTGGCCGTGGGCCGGCTGGCCGACTACGCAACGCAGGTGTTCGCCACGCAGACCGCCTTCAGCGACGCGCAGGCTGCGCGCTTCCTGGCGCAGGCCACGCTGGGCCCCACCGACGCGGCCATCGCCGACGTGCGCCGTCTCGGCTACACGGCCTGGCTGGCGCAGGAGTTCGCGCGGCCCGTGTCGCCCGGCAACTGGGACTGGCTGGTGGGCAAGGGGCTCGACACGAACCCCGACGCGCGCAACAGCGCCATTGGCGTGGACGGGCAGGTGTGGCAGCGACTGATCACCGCGCCCGACAGCCTGCGCCAGCGCGTCACGGCGGCGCTGGCCGAGATCTTCGTCGTCGGCTTCGACGGCATCAGCGGCCCCTACAAGCAGTTCAAGCTCGCCGCCTGGTGGGACCTGCTGGCCAGCCACGCCTTCGGCAGCTACCGGCGGCTGCTCGAGGCGGTGACGCTGAACGCCGCGATGGGCAGCTACCTCAACACCGCCGGCAACCAGAAGGAGAACGCCGGCACCGGCCGCCTGCCCGACGAGAACTATGCGCGCGAGGTGATGCAGCTGTTCTCCATCGGCCTGGTGGTGCTCGAGCCCGATGGCACGCCGCGCCTCGACGGCAGCGGCCGGCCGATCGAGACCTACACGCAGGACATGGTGACGCAGCTGGCCCGCGTCTTCACCGGCTGGAACGTCGACCTGCCGCGCGGCGAGGCCGGGCCCGCGTTCGCGCGGCGGCCGATGGTGCTGAACGCGGCGCTGCACTCGCCCCTGGCGGCCAGCTTTCTGGGCACCACCGTGCCGGCCAACACGCCCGGCGCCACCGCGCTGGCGATGGCGCTGGACACCCTGGCCGCGCACCCCAACGTCGGGCCCTTCATCGGCCGGCAGCTGATCCAGCGGCTGGTCACCAGCAACCCGAGCCCGGCCTATGTGCGCCGCGTGGCCGCGGCCTTTGCCGACAACGGCGCCGGCGTGCGCGGCGACCTGTCGGCCGTCGTGCGCGCGGTGCTGCTGGACGAAGAGGCGCGCAGCGACCTGGGCCTGGTGGCGCCGGCCTTCGGCAAGCTGCGCGAGCCGATGCTGCGCCTGGTGCACTGGGCGCGCAGCTTCAAGGCCACGTCCAAGGGCGGCGACTGGGCCATCGGCAACACCAGCGACGCCGCCACGCGGCTGGGCCAGAGCCCGCTGCGCTCGCCGTCGGTGTTCAACTATTTCCGCCCCGGCTACGTGCCGGCGGGCACCGAGATCGCCGAATCGGGCCTGGTGGCGCCCGAGTTCCAGCTGGCCAACGAGAGCAGCGTGGCCGGCAGCCTGAACTACCTGCGCAACGTGGTCGGCAACAGCCACGCCGACCTGCAGGCCGACTACGCGGCCGAGCTGGCACTGGCCGGCGACGCGGCTGCCTTGCTGGCCCGCGTGGAACTGCTGCTGTGCGCCGACCAGTTGCAGGCCAGCACGCGCAGCCTCATCCAGGGCGCCATCGAAAGCCTCTCGGCCGGCACCGCCGCGGGCCGGGCCGGCCGCGTCCACACCGCGGTGCTGCTGGTGATGGCCAGCCCCGAGTACCAGGTGCAGAAATGAACGCCCCCAGGCGGCGGCAAAGACCCCGCCTCCGCCCCCCGAGGGGGTTGAGTCAACTCGGGAGCGGCCCTTCGTTGACTCAAGTGAGACGCGCGCCATGAGCCGGACCGACCCCACCGACCTGGCGCGCCGCGCCTTCCTGCGCCGCAGCGCCCTGGTGGGCGCGGCCGGTGCCGCAGCGCCCTGGGCATTGAACCTGTCGCTGATGGCCGACGCGGCGGCGGCCGGGGCCCCGGGCGACTACAAGGCCCTGGTGTGCGTCTTCCTGTACGGCGGCAACGACCAGGGCAACACGCTGGTGCCGGTGGATGCCGCTCACCATGCGAGCTATGCCGCCATCCGCACCGGCATCGCCACGCCGCTGGCCAGCCTGCAGGCCACGGCGCTGGCGCCCACGGTGCCGCTGCCCGACGGCCTGCAGTACGCGCTGGCGCCCGAGATGGCGCCGCTGAAGCCGCTGTGGGACGCCGGCGCGCTGGCGGTGCAGCTGAACGTCGGCCCGCTGATCCAGCCCACCACCGTGGCCCAGTACACCGCGCGCTCGGTGCCGCTGCCGCCCAAGCTGTTCTCGCACAACGACCAGCAGTCGATCTGGCAGTCCGACCTGCCCGAGGGCGCCACCTCGGGCTGGGGCGGGCGCATCGGCGACCTCATCCTGTCGGGCAACGGCAACAGCGTCTTCACCTGCGTGTCGGTCACCGGCAACGCGGTCTACCTGTCGGGCCGCAGCGCGGTGCAGTACCAGATCGGCCCCAATGGCGCGGTGGCCATCAACGGCATCGCCCGCTCGCTGTACGGCTCGTCCACCGCGCAGGCCGCGCTGCGCACGTTGATCACCCAGCCGCGGGCGCACCTGTTCGAGGACGAGATGTCGCGCATCACCCGCCGGTCGATCGACGCCGAGGCCACGGTGAGCGCCGCGCTGGCCTCGGTGCCCGCGCTGGCCACGCCGTTCGACGCGGCCAACCCGCTGGCGTCGCAGTTGAAGATGGTGGCCCGCCTGATCGCCGCGCGCGGCACGCTGGGCCTGTCGCGGCAGGTGTTCATGGTGTCGCTGGGCGGCTTCGACCTGCACGACGGGTTGCCCGAGAAGCACCCCGAGTTGCTGGCGCGGGTGGCCGGCGCGATGCGGTCCTTTCACGACGCCACGGTGGAACTGGGCGTGGCCGGCCAGGTCACCGCGTTCACCGCGTCGGACTTCGGCCGCACGCTCTCGTCCAACGGCGATGGGTCGGACCACGGCTGGGGCAGCCACCACATGGTGATGGGCGGTGCCGTCAAAGGCCGCCGCTTCTACGGCACGGCTCCCGCCGTGGCCGTGAACGGCCCCGACGATGTCGGCCAGGGCCGGCTGCTGCCCAGCACCTCGGTCGACCAGTTCGGGGCCACGCTGGCCACCTGGCTGGGCGTGGGTGCGGGTGACCTGGCGTTGGTGGTGCCGCGCATCGGCAACTTCGCGACGCGGAACCTCGGCTTCGTCTGACCCGGGGCGGCAGTGCGCCGCCGGCCGATCAGCGCAGGCGCGTGCGCGCCAGCCGCTTGGCGTTGGCCACGGCCTTGCGGTGCATCGGCGCGATGCCCTTGCCCAGCACGCCCATCGTGGCGTCGTGCATCTGCGTGGCCAGCGAGGTGGCCGAGTGCGGGCTCGCCGGGGTCCACAGCGATTGCATGAACGACGCCGCCAACTGGCCCTGCGCGTGCAGCGACTGCGTGGCCATCGCCTGCCAGGCCTCGGTGAACGCGGCCTGCTTTTCTTCCACCATCAACTGGAATTCCTTGCGGTCGCGCGCCGACACGTTGGGCCCGGCCATGGCCAGGCGCGTCATCCGGTGCACGACGACCTGCGGCACCGCCATGGCGAGTTCGGCGGCCTGGGACGTGACCGACTGGGACTTGCGGAGGCGGGGGGCGCGCATGGGACTTCCTTGATGGATGGCCATCGAGCGTACCCCACGCCATTTGCCGCAGTGACGCGCCAGGACAAAGCCGGGCCAATGAGCCGATGCGTCATCCTGGTGCATGGCCAGCCGGCGGTGCCGGGTGGGCCACAGGGGCTCAGAGCCGGCGCGCCGCCAGCGGCCCGTAGCGGTTCGAGCGCCCGTTCATGGCCCGGCGGTTGCCCGTGGCGGTGAAGGTCTCCTCGGTGGCGCCGCCGTCCAGCGGGTTCCAGCGGATGAAGACCACGTTGTTCGGCCGCAGTTGATACTGGCCGCTGCTCAGCGGCACGGCGGGTGGCGCGAAAGAGGTCACCGGACGCTTCTTGGTGTACTGCACGCGGCCGTCGGGGCCGAAGTGGTAGTAGTACTGGTTGCCGTCGCTCACGTCCCACCAGCCCATCGCCCAGTTCGACGTGGGGGTGGCGTCTGCGGCGGGGGCCTCCTGGAAGAAGCGCTCGAGATCGAGCCAGCCGATCAGGTTGCGGAAGTTGTAGGGCCCGTCGCCGGTGACGCGCTTGAGCACGTCGGTCTCGGCGGCCGGGTTGCGTGGCGACTTGAACAGCGTCTGGCCGGCGGCGGCGCGCACCAGGCGCCGGTCCGGGGTGAAGCCGATGGCCACGTCGACGTGCAGCCCGGTGCCACCCTTCGAGTGGTGCAGGATGTCGCCGATCTTGGGGTCGGCCTTGCCGTCGGCCGGCACCCAGGCGTGGCCCTTGTCGATCTTGACCAGCGAGTCCTCGAGCTTGAAGAAGCTTTCGATGCCGGTGATGCCCATCCGCCCCGCGTACCAGCCTGCGAAGCCGTTGCACGAGGTCATGATGCCGCCCTTCTTCCAGTTGGCGACCAGCGTCTCGTGCGAGGTGTTGGTGAGTTGCTGGAAGCGCGCGCCGTGGCGGCTCGACCAGACCTCGGTGCCCACCGGCAGTTCCCGGTCCAGAAGCGCCATGGCCTCTTCTCGCTTGGTTGCCATCGTCGATCTCCTCGGGCTGTGGCGGGTGTGAATCCGGCCGACACGGCGTCGGCACGGGAGTCCACTCTCGACGCGGCCCGCTGGAGCGTCAATCCCACGCACCGCGGCGGCGCAGGGGTGCGTCCGTCAACGGAAGGACGCAGCCGCGCGCGGCGTCGGGGGCCGCCTGCCGTCAGGCCGCCGCGCTGGCGCTCAGCACCAGAGCCATGTGCACCTTGGACCGGTAGCCCTCCGGCGTGAGGATGGCCATCGGCTCGACGCCGAAGGGCTGGAAGCCGCAGCGCTGGTACAGGCCGATGGCGGCACCGTTGCCCTGGGTGACGGTGAGCGTGACCAGCGTGAGGCCATCGCGCGCGCGTGCGCAGGCCAGGGCCGCGTCCATCAGCGCCCGGCCGCCGCCGCGGCCGCGGCAGGCGTCGTCGACGAACATGCCGATCAACAGGGCCTTGTGCCGCGTCTTCGGCTTGGCATTGAATTCCAGCGCCACGGTGCCGACCAGCGCGCCGCGGTCGAACGCGCCCAGCGCCACGCCCAGACCCTGCGGATCGGCGATGCGCCGCACCCAGTACGACAGCGGCTCGGCCGCGCGCTCGTCGGCGGTCGAGGTGAAGGCATCGGCCGCGGTGGTGTAGGCGCGCAGCATCAGCGCGCGATAGTCGGTCGCATCGGCGTCGGTCAGCGGGCGGATGTGCATGGGCTGGGCTCCCGGGGTGGCGGTCGCCATTCTGCGGCGCCTTCGCGTGCCGCCGACCGCCGGGGGTGGCCAGGCGGGCGTCGGCTCGTGCCATGTGCCGCCCGCCGGGCCCGAACAGCGCCCGTTTCGCCCCCCTTTGCGCCGGTTCTCCGCCCGCCCACCGCTTCTACGATGGGCACTCGCGCTCCGTGCGCCTTGCCCTTGCGCCGCAGTGGCGCCGAGAACCTGCCATGCCCGTCACGACCCTGCCTTCGGCCACGGCGCAGCCTGCGCAGCCCTCGCAGCCTGCCCAGCCCCCGCAGCCTGCGCTGGTGCACGCCCGCAGCGGCACCATGCCGCTGCCCGATCTGCTGGGCCATGCCCACCGGCTGCAGCAGGGCGGCGACACCGCCGCGGCCGAGGCGCTGTACGGCGCCTGGATCGAGCACACCGATTCGCCGCTGCGCCACGTGGCCTGCTTCAACCGCGGCACGCTGCTCAGCGCGCTGGGCCGGGCCGACGAGGCCGAGGCGGCCTACCGCCAGGCCATCGAGGCCCAGCCCTCGTTCCCGCATGCGCGGCTCAACCTGGGCAGCCTGCTCGAGCGGCGCGGCCAGCCCGAGGAGGCGCTCGACCAATGGCGCGCGGTGGCCGCCGACGCCGCCACGCCGCCCGACCTGAAGGTGCATGCGTTCAACAACCTGGGCCGTCTGCAGGAAACCCTGCGCCGCTTTCCCGAGGCCGAGGCCGCGCTGGCCGCCAGCCTGGCACTGAAGCCGCGCCAATTCGATGTCATTCAGCACCACGTGCACCTGCGCCAGAAGCAGTGCGCGTGGCCCACCTATACGGCGCTGCCGGGGGTGACGCCGAACATGCAACTCACCGGCACCTCGCTGCTGGCGATGATGGGCCTGTCCGACGACCCGGCGCTGCAGCTGCTGGCCGCGCAGCGCTTCGTGCACGAGCGGCTGCCCAAGCCGCCGGCCGAGCCGCTGCACGCGGCCATGCCGCCGCGCACCGGCCGCATCCGCGTGGGCTACCTGTCGGGCGACCTGCACATGCACGCCGTGGGCCTGCTGGTGCCCGAGCTGTTCGAACTGCACGACCGCAGCCGCTTCGAGGTCTGGGCCTTCTGCTGGGCGCCCGAGGGCCAGGACCCGCAGCGCCGCCGCCTGCTCGCCGCGGTGGACCACCACGTGCGCCTGGCCGGCGTCGATGACGAGACCGCCGCCAGGCTGATCGCCGAGGCCGGCATCGATGTGCTGGTCGACCTGCAGGGCCTGACCAACGGCGCGCGACCGGCCATCCTGGGCCACCGCGCCGCGCCGGTGCAGGTGAGCTACCTCGGCCTGCCGGGCACCTCGGCGCTGCCGGGGGTCGACTGGATCCTGGCCGACCGCTTCGTGATGCCGCCCGAGCTGGAGCCCTACTGCACCGAACAGCCGATCCACCTGCCGCACTGCTACCAGGTGAGCGACCGCCAGCGCATCGTCGGGCCGATGCCCACTCGCGCGGCCAACGGCCTGCCCGAGGACGGCTTCGTCTACTGCTCGTTCAACAACAACCACAAGTTCACCCACGAGGTGTTCCAGGGCTGGATGCGGGTGCTGCACCAGGTGCCTGGCAGCGTGCTGTGGCTGCTGGCCGACAACGACACCGCCCGCGAGAACATGCTGCGCGAGGCCGATGCCCAGGGCGTGGCGCGCGAGCGCCTGGTGTTCGCGCCGCGGGTGTCGCCGCCCGACTACCTGGCTCGCTTCCAGCTGGCCGACCTGATGCTCGACACCTTCCCGTTCAACGCCGGCACCACCGCCAGCGACGCGCTGTGGATGGGCCTGCCCATCCTCACCCGCGCCGGCCGCAGCTACATCTCGCGCATGGCCGGCAGCCTGCTCACCGCGGTGGGCCTGCCCGACCTCGTCACCGAATCGCAGGACGAGTACGAGCGCCAGGCCGTGCGCCTGGGCCGCCAGCCGCAGCGCGTGGCCTCGTACAAGCGCTACCTGGCCGAGCACGGCCGGCAGTCGCCGCTGTTCGACCTGCCGCAACTCGTGCGCGACATCGAGGCCGAGTTCGAACGGCTGGCGCTGGCCCATCGCGCAAACTGAGCGACCTTCCGGATCCCGATGAGCGACCGCAACCTCGACCACGACAGCCTGGCGCAAGCGCTGGCCTGGCTCAGCCGCCACCATGGCCGCGAGCGCACGGTCGAGGCGCTGCTGGCCGACGTGCCGGTGGACGGCGCACTGACGCCCGAGCAGGCGGTGCGTGCGCTGCGCGACGCCGGCTACGAATCGGCCCTGCTGGCGCGGCGGCTCGACCAGGTGCATGCGCTGCTGCTGCCCGCGGTGCTGCTGCTCGACGAGGGCGAGGCCTGCATCCTGGTGGCGCGGCGCCGCGACGGCGACGTGCCGGTGTGCGACATCGTGCTGCCCGGCGCGGTGGCCATCGAGCGCTGTCTGCCCGAGGTGGAACTGGTCGCACGCTGCCGCGGCGAGCTGCTGGTGGCGCACCCGCGCGTGGCGCAGGGCGCGCACGGCGATGGCCTGCGCGAACCCGGTGCCCACTGGCTGTGGGGCACCATGCGGCGCTTCCTGCCCTACTACCGCTCTGCCCTGCTGGCCGCGCTGCTGAGCAATGCGCTGATGCTGGTCACCGGCATCGTCACCGCGGTGGTCTACGACAAGGTCATCCCGCACCAGGCCATGACCACGCTGTGGGCGCTGGCCGCGGTGGGCGCGCTGGCGGTGCTGTTCGACCTGACGGCACGGCAACTGCGCACGCACCTGATCGACCTGGCCGGCCGCAAGGCCGACCTGCTAGTGGGCAGCACGCTGTTCCGCCAGAGCCTGGGCGTGCGCATGGAAAGCCGGCCCGGCTCGTCGGGCGCCTACGCGCACGTGCTGGGCCAGGTGGAGACGGTGCGCGAGTTCTTCTCGTCGGCCACGCTGGCGGCGGTCACCGACCTGCCTTTCGTGCTGGTCTTCGTGGCGATGACCTTCGTCATCGGCGGGCCACTGGGCTGGGTGCTGGTGATCACCATCCCGCTGGTGCTGGGGCTGGCCATGGCCATCCAGGGCTCGCTGCGCCGCGCGATGAGCGCCAACATGCGCCAGCATGCCGACCTGCACGGCGTGCTGGTCGAGGCGGTGGACGGCCTGGAGGACCTGAAGGCCGCCGGCGCGCAGGGCCGCTTCCTGCAGCACTTCGAGACCTCCAATGCCGCGGCCGCCGAATCGGCGCTGCGCTCGCGCCGCATCACCAGCTGGACGATCAACCTGTCGGCGGTGTCGCAGCAGATCGTCACGCTGCTGATGCTGGTGTGGGGCGTGCACCTGATCCAGGAAAAGGCCATCACCGGCGGCATGCTGATCGGCGCGGTGATGTTCGCCGGCCGCGCGCTGGGGCCGCTGTCGATGCTGGTGAGCCTGGGCATGCGCTACCAGGGTGCGCGCGCGGCGATGCGGGCGCTCGACGACGTGATGGCCCAGCCGGTTGAACGCGACCCCGCCCGCAACTACGTGCCGCAGCCGCGCATCCGCGGCCGGCTGTCGCTGCACGACCTGGGCTTTGCCTATCCGTCGCCCGCCGGCAAGGCCGCGCCGCAGGTGCTGCAGGGGCTGAACCTGCGCTTCGAGCCCGGCGAGCGGGTGGCCATCCTGGGCCGCATCGGCAGCGGCAAGTCCACCGTGCTGCGCCTGCTGGCGGGGCTGTACCTGCCCACCGCCGGCCGCGTGGAGGTGGACGGCATCGACCTGCGCCAGATCGACCCGGCCGACTACCGCGCCAAGGTGGGTTTCGTCGCGCAGGACCCGCGCCTCTTCCACGGCACGCTGCGCGACAACGTGCTGCTCGGCCGTTCGTCGGCCGACCCGGGCCGGCTCGACGAGATCGCCCGCCTCACCGGCCTGGCCCGGGTGGTGGACGCTCACCCGATGGGTTGGGACCTGCCGGTCGGCGAGGCCGGCACGCTGCTGTCCGGCGGCCAGCGCCAGCTGGTGGCGCTGACGCGCTGCCTGGTGACGCGGCCGCAGGTGATCCTGATGGACGAGCCCACCAGCTCGATGGACGCACAGTCGGAGGCCGCCTTCCTGCGCCAGCTGCACGCGGCCTGCGGCGACTGCACGCTGGTGATGGTGACGCACCGCCCGGCGGTGCTGGAACTGGTGCAGCGCGTGCTGGTGGTCGACCTCGGCCGCGTCGTGCTCGACGGCCCCAAGGCCGTGGTGCTGGCGGCGCTGTCGGGCCAGCGCCCGCCACCGCCCGGCGCGGCGGCCGTCCCGTCGGCCACCACCAGCCCGGAGGCGGTCGCCTAGCGCGCCCGACCCCGCGATGGCCTGGTTCACCCCCAAGGACGCGACGCTGCGGCGCAGCGACCTCGTGTTCGTCGACGCGGTGCAGGCCGCGCGCCAGGTCGAGGGCACGCCCGGCGCGTCCTGGGCCATCTACCTGATGCTGGCGCTGCTGGTGTCGGGCATCGGCTGGGCCTCGGTGGCGCAGGTGGACATGGTCAGCCGCGCCGATGCGCGCGTGGTGCCCGACGGCCGCGAGCAGGTCATCGCCAGCCTGGAAGGCGGGCTGCTGCGCGAGCTGATGGTGCGCGAGGGCCAGGCCGTCGAGGCCGGCCAGCCGCTGGCGCTGCTGGACCCGACGCGGGCGGAGGCGCAGCAGAACGAAGGCCAGGCCAAGCGCATGGCCCTGCGCGGCGCGATCGCGCGGTTGCAGGCCGAAGCCACCGGCCGCCCGCTGGTGTTCGGCCCGGCGCTCAAGGGCGCCTCGGCAGTGGTGGCCGGCGAGACAGAGTCCTACCAGGCACGGGCCCGCGCGCTGCAGGAGGCGGTGGCGATGAACCGTCGCAGCCTGGGCCTGCTCGAGCGCGAGCTGGCGATGGCCGAATCGATGTCGGCCAAGGGCCTGATGAGCGAGGTGGAGGTGATGCGCGTGCGCCGCCAGCTCAACGAACTGGAGCTGCAGACGCAGGAGCGCATCAACCGCTTCCGCCAGGACGCCAGTGCCGAACTGGTGCGGCTGCAGACCGAGCTGAGCCAGCTCGACGAACAGATGGTGGTGCGTCGTGATCTGGTCGAGCACACGGTGCTGAAGTCGCCGGTGCGCGGCCTGGTCAAACGCATCGCGGCCAACACCGTGGGCGGCGTCGTCGGGCCCGGCGCGGTGGTGATGGAGATCGTGCCGCTGGGCGACCGGGTGCTGGTCGAGGCGCGCATCCGCCCGGCCGACATCGGCTTCATCCAGGTGGGGCAGGGCGTCGAAATCAAGCTGTCGGCCTATGAATCCACCGTCTACGGCAGCCTGCACGGCACCATCCGCAGCATCAGCCCCGACGTGCTGGGCGACACCGAGCGCGGCGCCGCCGAGGCCACCTGGTACCGCGCGGTGGTGCAGGCCGATTCGGCCTCGCTGCAGGCCGGCGGCCGGCCGCTGGCGGTGCTGCCGGGCATGTCCGGCCAGGCCGAGATCCACACCGGCCAGCGCTCGGTGCTGAGCTACCTGCTGCGTCCGGTGCTCAAGTCGAAGGAAGCGTTCCGCGAGCGCTGACGGCTGCGCGGCCGGCGGTGGTGGCCGGCGCCGGAGATGGGCCGTGATCGCGCCCGCTTTCCACCGATCGCCCGGGCCGCCGCCGCGGTCTACTGCCTGCGCTGGCTGCGCTCGGCGCGGCCCTGGAGCGTGTCCCCATGATGAAGCAGACCCCCGCCCACAGCATCGTCAACGCCGACCTGCTGGCCCTGATCCCGCCCAACGCGCGGCGCGTCGTCGAGGTGGGCTGCATGCACGGCGCGATGGCCCGCGCCTACCGTGCCACCAACCCGGCGGCCGAGTACGTGGGCATCGACATCGACCCCGATTACGCCGCCGTGGCCGCCTCGGCCTGCACCGAGGCGCTGGCCGGCGACATCGAGACTTTCGGCGGCGCTGCCTTCGACAATCTCTTTCCGAGCGACTGCTGGATCTTCGGCGATTGCCTCGAGCACCTGCGCGACCCGTGGCGCCAGGTGGCCCGCATCCGCGAGGCCATCGACCCCGACGGCTGCCTGCTGGCCTGCATCCCCAATGCCCAGCACTGGAGCCTGCAGATGCGCCTGGCCAGCGGCCTGTTCCGCTACGAGGATTCGGGCCTGATGGACCGCACCCACCTGCGCTGGTTCACCCGGGTGACGATGATGGAGATGTTCCTGCAGGCCGGCTGGCGCATCGACCACGCCATCAGCCGCCAGTTGCCGGCCCAGCCGCCCGCGGGCCTGATGGACGCGATCCGCACGCTGGCCGCCGCCGGTGGCGTCGACCCCGAGCAGGCCGCAGTGGATGCCAACGCGTTCCAGTACGTGTTCCGGCTGAAGGCGAACTGAGAGCCCCGCCGGCACTCTGACCGTCCTGCCGAGCCAACTTTGGCCGGTGACGGTGACGGCTGATTCAAGGCTCGACCCGAACCAATGCAGATCGCGGTGGTGCACTGGCCTTGTTCTGCAACTGCAGGATCTGGCCGACCAGCGCGAGGGTCTGCATGCTCCGGTCCTTGGGTTTGGTGAGCGATGCCGGTGCGCCGAGTGAGTCGGCCCGCGGTATGGCATAGCGGGTACCCCAGTGATCGACCCAAACCGCGGCGGCTTCGGGCGCTGACCCGAAGCCGACGGGTCCTGCGGTGACAGTGAACAGTGTCGCCCGGCTGTCGTCACGGTCGCGGCGGACCGTGACTTTTCCACCGTTGCGCAGCACCTCGCCTAGGTAGTAGATCATGCTGTCGGGGGAGCGCATGACGAACTCGGCCGAGTACGCGGAGGGCCCGGTTTCGCTGGTGGTCTGGGCCGTGCGGCGGTCGACGGCGCCGGATTTGCGAATGACTTGCATGAGCGTCTCACGCTTGGTCGCGACATTGCTCGACCGGAGCTCTTGGGCACTGATTTGGGTCTTGTCGCTGTCAGCGGGCAGGCAGTTCTTTGGATCGGCTTCGCCAGCGCGAGGGACCAGCTTGAAGCGGCTGCCCGGTGCCAACTGAAGCGACATGACTTTGCCGTTCAGGCCCACCACGCCGGCCTGCATCGCTTCGGGTACCCCCGCCAAGGGTGCGTTCCAGAGCGGCGCCAGAGCGGGGCCGAACTTCGCCGGCTCGGGGCTGATGGCAAGGTCGCACGCGGTGATGTCGTCCACGGCCTCGGCGAAACGGTCCAGGTCATTCGGATCCCCGGGGTCGTTTCGGAATCGAAGGACGATCTCTTGCCCGGCGTCGGTCTTTCGGTACAGCCGAATCTCCTCCACCATCAGGTAGATCACGAGTTGCTTCGGCCAGCCCTGTTGAAGGTACAACTCCATCATGCCCAGGCGCACCGGCGTGGTGATGCCCTGGATGAATTCCTGGCTGTCCTGCGGCGAGACTTCCACCGTGATCAGGCCGCCTCCCACGCTGGTCTTGACCGAATTGCGGGTATAGCTCCCCACGTCGCCGAACGGGAAGGTGAACTCCCAGGGTGAGGAACTGGCCAGTGGCAGCTTGATGTACGGGATGCGGCTGAAGTGCAGCGGCTGCCGGTGTGCGGCCCGAACCACGTTGAGCAGCAGTTGCTGGTTCATCACCCGCTCTTGAACCAGGTTGGCATCGCCGTGGCGCTCGGCGATGTCGACCACGTTGGCACAGCCGGCCGACAAGGCCGCCGTGGCAGCGATCATCGCTCGGCGGCCCATGCTGGGCAGGCACTGGTGCGTCGTCATGGGGTGGGCGGGGTGGGCATGAAGCGGCCGTCGGCCTGCAGGGGATCGGCCAGGCCATCGATCAGGACCTGCCAGTCGCCGCGCTGCACCGGCTGGGGTGAGGCGACCATGGCGTTGAAGAGCTGTCGGGCGAGCGTGGGCGCCGCCACGCTGGTGCCCCGCATGCGCACGGTGTCGCCGCCTCGCACGGCGGCGGCGCGAACGCCCGGAAGCTGCGTGGACGCATCCGCCGCCGCCAGCACGTTGGGCGTGGGCAGTCCGGCGGCAAGCCGTGGTCCGCCGCGGGGCGGGCCCAGCGAGCTGTAGGGGGAAGGCCTGCGGCTGGCCTTCACCAGCGCGCCGGCCACCAACACGTGCTGCGCCGTGGCCAGTGTGTTCAAGGTGCCTTGGGCGGTGGGTGGCACCGGGTGCGTCGTGACACCTGCGCGGCCGACGCGCCAGCGCGGAAAGTCGTTCCAAGGTGGGTGCACGGGCTCGTCACGCTCGGCCCAGGCGTCTACAACGCACGGCTCAGTGCCCTCGTTGCAGATGCGCAGCGTCCAGGTGCCACAAGGCGCGTGGAGTTTGGGTTTGGGTGGCTGACCGTCGTCGGCGGACGCGGGCGACAAGGCCAGCAAGGCCATGGCATCGGCACCGCCCGGCACGGCTGCTTCGTGGATCAGCATGGCCACGGCGGGGTCGGTGGTGCGCGCACCACCGACCAGGCGGCTGGCGCAGCCAGTGAACAGCCGGTGGCTGGCCGGTCCGTCTGGCGCCACCGCCTGCAGGCTGAGCCGGTGCGGCTGGCCTTTCGGGTCCACCCGCGGATACCAACATTCGGCAAAGGAGTCGGTGCTGTCGAGGTGCGGGATGTGCAGCGCCAGCTCGACGGTCTGGCCCGGCGGCACCGAGGCGACGGCGTGGCAGTCGCTGAGTCGCGCATTGCCAGCGCCGACGACGATCGCGAAGTTGTTGGGGCGCAACTCCAGCAACTCGTCGAGCGCCGATTCGATCATCGAACTGCCGTCGTGCGGCCCGGCCTGCGTGCCCTGGCTGATCGAGATGACCAGGTCGCCATCGGCATCCACCAGGGTCATCAGCTGGCGCACACCGTCCAACAGGTGTGCGCCCAGCGCGCCGCCCGTGCCATCGGCCGCCGTGCGGCGGGGCAACTGCACGAAGGCCAAGGGTGCACTGGACGCGGCGTCGGGCGCGGCCCCGCGGTTCCATGGGTCGCGCCGGCCGCCCGCCACGTCCAGCACGTGGGTGCCGTGCATGGCCCGGCGCACGGGCCGGCCCACGCGGCCCTGGCGCAGCAGGTGCTGCAAAGCCTCGTAAGTGTGGATTTCATCGTCTGCCTGGCCCATGGCGGACGGCAGATGCAAGGTCAGCAGGCGGTCGATGTCGTCGTGCCACAGCACGCTGCCATATCCGAAGTGGGAGGCTGGCGACCAGTTCCGTCGGCCGTGGCGGCGCGCGATGCCCTGGTCCCAGAACTGCACAATGCGCGTGGCGCCGTGGTCATCGCGGAATGCCGGGTGCAGGAATGCGCAGCCGCTGTCGATGATGCCGATGAGCCGGTTGCGCTGGCTGTCCTGATCGGTCTGGCTGCGAGGCACGACGCGGTCGCGTACTGCCGTCGGCACATGAGATGTGACCCGGGTGGCGTTGTGTTCCCTGTCCGTGCCGACGACAGAGGGGTCCGGTCTGCCCACGGGCTGTGCCAGCTCCCACCGGGCGATGGCATCGATGCCGTGCAGCAGCCTAAGGTGCCGATGGCGGATCCGACCGGTGAAGAACCGTGTTCCGACCAGTGCGCCAGGCGCTGCCTGCCTGTAGGCGTTGGGGATGTAGAGCAGGTTCCGGATCTGGTCCGGTTTCGTCACCTCAGGGGCGCGCAACTTGCTCAACCCGGCGATAGCCTGAAGTGGGTGTGCAGCGGCCGAAGGGGTCAGCTCGGCCATGAAGGTGATCCAACTCCTGGCCAAGGTGGTCCGGCTGAACTGCGCCTGCGAGGTGTAGCCGCGCCATCGGCTGGCTTCGGCCCACTGCACGTATGGGTCCAGCGGCTGCTGCCGGTCGCGCGGCCAGTCGTGTGGGGCGGGGGAACTCCAGTTCACGGTGCCACCGCTCAGTTCAGCTGCAGGCGAGACAACTCGGCCTCGGCCGCGTCCCACAACAGCGTGAGCATCGGGCTGACGGTGGCGGTACCGGTTTGGGCGATGCCGGTGCTGCCCACGGCGGCGTCGGTGAGGGGGACATCGTCGTCGGGCAAGGCCTCGACCGTGGTCGTGTCGGCGTCGAACCGGCGCGTGGTGGGCACGGTGCCCTGGCGACCAGCCATCATTGACAGGACCTCGAAGGTGGTCTCGGCCACGCACCACCCCGCGCTGTTGTCCAGCGGGTAATGCAGCCCGGCGACCACCCGGTTGGCGGCAATGCGGCGAGCCGTGCGGTCGAGCGCGATGCCGACGGTGTCCACCCGTGCGACCGGGTTGGTGGTGAAGAAGACACTGCTGCTCAACAAGGCCCCCAGCAGTCGACTCGCCGTGAAGGCCGCGATGGCGTGTCCGCTGGGCATGGCGCCGTGGCCCGGCGTGGTCAGGCACGGCTGCACCAACGGCGAGAGGTCGGTCGGGCGAGGCACCGCCAGCGCCTGCTTGAACTGGTGACCGATGTGACTGGCCACGGCCTGCGCCACCGCCATCAGTTCTGCGGTGCGAGCGGCCTGTCCGGGCACCACGTGGGTCACGGCTGTCCAGAAAGGCCACAGGCCGTCGGCCTGCACCAGGATCTCGGCCAGCCGGTCGGGGCGCTCGTCGGCGCAATCGATCACGCGCATCAGCTGCGAGTTCAGCCGGTCGGGGCTCGGTGGCAACAGGCGAAGCAGTTCGAGCGCATTGCCGGTGATGCGGCCGTCGCTGGCCAGGTCTGGCACCAGCCACCAGGCGCCGTGCGCGAAGCGCAGCGCCTGCGTGACCTCGCGCGTGACTGCGCCTACCCTCACGCTGGAGGCCCACTGCCACAGCGTCGGCTGGCGCGTGCCGCGCATCTGCGTCCGCTCAGCGCGGTCGCTGGCGCGCACGATGGCCGCGCGGTGGCTCAGCAAGGCCTGCGCGACCAGACCGTTGGGATGCGACTCGGTGGGCTCGGCGCTGTTGCTCCGGCCGGGCATCGGATCGTGCGCGCTGCCCGGCATCGGGTCGAGACTCGAACCTGGATGGGGGTCGATCAGCACACCTCGTATGTTGGCGTTCAGGTCCACGGCGAAGGTCCTCTCTCGGCTGGGTGTCTAGTCGGGCATGCCGGCCATCTGCAAGGCGTCCACATAGCGCGGCATGTGCGGGGAGTGGCGGCCCGGGTAGTGCTGCCGGTAGCTGCGCAGCGTGCTGCGCGGCTCGGCGGCCAGCAGCTTCTGGATGGCCGCGCGCGCATCGACCACGCGGTTGCTGAACACCAGCGCCAGTGCCAGCGTCCGGTAGGTGCTGGACAGGCAGGCATTGCGTTGCAGCGCACTTTCGCTGGCGGCGACGGCTTCGTCGTAGCGGCCGGCGGCGAGCATGGCCATCGACAGGTAGGCATCCATCAGGAAGCGCGACGGGTCCAGCGGCGACAGCTCGATGGCGCGCTGGGCGGCGGCCACGGCCAGCTCGCCCTCGTCGCAGTAGGCATGCAGCCCCGACAACAGGTACCAGGCGGCGGGCTCGTGCGGATCGCTCTGCAGCGCCCGGCCATAGCCAAGGCGCGCCTCGTCGAGGTCGCCGCCGGTGTGCACCGCAGTCTGTGCATCGACGCTGAGCGCATAGGCGTGGTCGGGGTCCAGCTGCAGCGCGCGGCGCGCCGCGGCGCGCGCCTCCATGGCCTGGGTGCCGCGATCCTGCGACCAGCCCTGCGCCATGCACAGCACGTGCCACTTGGCCAATACGGCATGGGGCGATGCGGCGCGCGGCGCGCGTTCGCTCAGTTGCTCCAGCAGGGCGCGCGAGCGCGTGAAGTCGCTCGTGCTGAGGCGGTTCATCAGCGTCGTTCCGCCCAGGTACAGCGAATAGGTGTCGAGAGTGGGCAGCGGCAAGGCATGGGCACAGCGCTGCTCGTGCAGTGCCACGGCGCGCGCGACTGCCGCGATCACGTCTGGCACGAAGCTCGCATCGCCGGCAAAGTACTCATCGAGGAACAGCCGGTGTTCGCCTTCCCACAATTGGCTGCGGCGGCGCACGTCGTGCAGTTCGACATGCACCTCGATCTGCCGCCCCATTGTGCGGAAACGACCGCACACCAGGTGAGTGGCACCCAACGACTCGCTCAGTGCTGACCAGTGCAGCGCTCGCTGTCGCAGCGCGGCCGTGCTCAGCCGAGACTGGACCGTCCAGTCCCGGCGCTTGGAGAAAGCCGAGATCAGGCCATCGGCCAGCGCATCGCCGATCGACTGTTGCCCGGCCGCTGTCGTGGCGCCATCGGCGGCGTCGAACGGCACCACGGCCATCACCAGGCGGGTCGGGTCGTCCAGGGTCGGCGGCGCCAGGTCCCGGGTGCCACCCAGGGTTCGGACCGGGCGCACACGGCAGCAACGGACCGGCTGGTCCACATGCTTCAGGAAGCAGTCGCCCAGGTCGACGAACTCGGCGTCGAGGCCCGGGGTGAGGGTGTCGCGCACCTCCACCGAGGCGACACAGCCGCCCGGTTCGGCCAGCGCGGCCAGCCGTGCGGCCAGGTTCACCGAGTTGCCGAACCAGTCGAATTCGGTCGGCACGACCTCGCCCAGGTGAACGCCGCAGCGCAGCCAGATGACCCGGTCGGCCGGGCGATCCGAGTTGAACGGTGCCAGCAGCGGCTGCAATGCCAGTCCGCAGGCCACGGCATCGTCAGCGCTCTCGAAGCCGAGCAGCATGCCGTCGCCCAGGCTCTTCACCATCACGCCGCGGTAGTGCGGCAGTTCGGCGCTCACCAGGCGCATGAAGCGACTCCAGCGTTCGATGACGTCTTCAGGGTGCTCGCGGATCAGGCGAACCGATTCGACGATATCGGCCACCAGCAGCGCCCGGCGCACCCAGCACATGCCGGGCATCACCGCGGGACGGTTTCCTCCGCTCACCTCGCTGGACATCGTGATCGTTGTTGTTGGACTGGACGACCCCATTCTTGTGGATGTGCCAAGCCCCTGACAAGGTATGCGGAGTCCGGGTGAACCCAGGGCCCGTTCTGAGGGACGGAGGCCGCGCGGCTCGAAAGCCCTTCGGCACAGCCGCGCCGGGATTGAGCCCGAAAAGCGCCGGCTTTCCGGCGATTGCCTCGCAGGTCGCGGCGGTCTACTGGGTGCCGTGTCCCGCTCCGCCTTCCGCGTCCTCGTCCCGTCCCGCGCCGTGCCTCGGCTGGCGCGCTGGCGCCAGTGCCTGCCCGCGGCGCTGGCGGGCTGGCTGGCCGGGGCGATGCTGCTGCCGGCGATGGCCAGTTGCGTCGACGACGACGCGGCCGTCCAGCGTGCGGCCTTGCCCGGCCTGGCCGAGGCGGCGCCGGCGCTGGTCGAGGGCGGCCGCGCCGCCCTGCGCACGCTGGTGCAATCGGCCCTGGCGCGCAGCGCCGCGGTGGGCGCGGCCCGGCTCAATGCCGAGGCGGCCGACCAGGACACCGACGAAGCCCGCGCCGCGCGCCGTCCGCAGGCCAGTGCCAACGCCAGCGTGGGGCCGACGCTGTCGCGCGCCGAGGGCGTCACCGACAGTGCCGCAGCGCGCGCCGCCGGCTCGCTGAGCCTGAGCCAGCTCATCAGCGACGGCGGCCGCACCGACCGCCTCGTCGACTTCCGCGAACGCCTGGCCGACGCCGCCCGCCTGGGCCTTCTGGGCAGCCAGGAGCAGACCGTCGTCGACACCGTGTCGCAGGCGCTGGAGCGCAGCCGCTTCCGCGTGCAGGCGCAGGTTCAGGGCCAGCATGTGCGGCAGATGGGCTGCCTGGTGCAGTCGCTCGAACAGATCGTGGCCACCGACCGCGGCCGCGCCAGCGAACTGGTGCAGGCGCGCAAGGGCCTGCAGCAGGCCGAGCTGACGCTGGCGTCGACGCAGTCGCAACTGCGCCAGGCCGAGCAGCGGCTGCGCCGACTGGTCGGCGACCCGCTGCCCGACGGGCCGTCACCCGACGCGGCCCTGGCCGCGCTGCCGCAGGCCGTGCCCGCGCTGGCGCAGGTGCAGGCCGAGGCCGAGCGCGCACCCGCCATCGCCGCGCTCGACGCGCAGGCCGACGCCGCGCGCGAACTGGCCCGCTCGGTCGAGGCCTCGACCCGGCCGCAGCTCAGCTGGACGGTCTCGGCCAGCACCCACACCGCGCTGGGCGGCACCGCCCCCGGCGGCCTGGGCCGGTCGGTGTCGGCCGGGCTGTTGCTGAACGTGCCGCTGCTGGCGCCTGGCGCCACCGCGGCCACCGATGCCGCGCGCAAGCGCGCCGAATCGGCCCGCCTGTCGCGCGACGACGCGCTGCAGTCGCGCCGCAGCCGCATCGCCGAACTGCACGAGCAGGCCGGGAACGCAATCGACCGCGCCCACCGCGTCGCCGCCGTGCTGGGCGACAGCGAGCGCGTGCGCCAGGCCACCCGCGCGCAGTGGCAGCAGCTGGGCCGCCGTTCGCTGTTCGACGTGATGGCCGCCGAGGGCGAGCACCACGGCCTGCGCCAGGCGCAGGTGGACGCCACGCACGATGCGGTGCAACTGAACGCGCTGCTGCTGTCGCTGGGCCGCGGCCTGCAGGACTTTCTGAAATGACGGTCGACGCCCTGGTCGTCCTGCAGCGCAGCGACGTCGATCACCTGGCCGCGCATGCGGAACGCTACGCCGACACGCCACTGTTGTTCGTCGACCCCGGCATCCTCGATGCCGCCCTGCAGGCCGGTCTCAAGCACTACGAACTGCGACGGCTCGACGTCGGCCGCGACATCTCGGCGCTGGCCTTTGCCGAGGCGATGACCCTGGCCGCGTCGATCGACCTGGCGCTGACGCGCGAACGCCATGCGCTGTGGGGCGACGGCGCCTTCCACGGCTGGGACCAGACGGTGCTGTACCTGACGCTGCAGCGCGCCTTCACGATGCGGCTGATCGGCCGCGCCATCGAGCGCGCCTTTCCCGAGCCGCGCCTGGGCCTGCTGCGGCCGGACAACGCGGCGCTGTTCAACTGGGATTCGATGCTCAGCACCGAGGTGGTGGGCGCCGACCGCGAGCGCTGGCAGGTGGTCGACCGCTATGCCAGTGGCCGCTACTGGAACCCGGCCCTGTTCGAGCTGTGCTTCGACTTCGACGGCGTGCGCGCCCGTGCCGAGGCCGGTGACGCGCAGGCACTGACGCACATCCCCACCTGCTTCTACGACGCGGGCCGCTTCGAGGCCGCCATCGCGGCGGCCTTCGAGCGCAACATCGACCTGCCCGGCGCCTACTGCGACGTGCCGGTGCGCCGCGGCCCCGGCCTGCTGCTGCAGCGCCTGGCCGACGCCGGCGGCGCGGCGGCCGACGCCAGCGTGGCGGTCTACCGCGAGCGGGCGCGCCAGGTGCTCATCGACCACCTCGCGCCGCTGGTGCCGTCGGCGCATGCGCTGGCGCGGCAGGTCGAGGTGTTCGCGCAGCGCTGCCACCAGCAGGCGGCCAACTTCCTGGGCCTGCGCGAGGCGCTGGCCGGCCAGCGGCCGTACGTGGTGCTGGCCGACCACGACATCGGCTGCAACGGCCCGCTGTTCTCGCTGGCCGCAGCGCTGGAGGCACCGGTCACGGTGCTGCCGCACTCGGCCTACCCGACCACGCGCATGCCGCACGCGCAGCGCGTGACGGTGGTCGAGCGCGATGGCCTGGCCGTGCCGGTGTGCACCGTGCTGGGCCAGCCGGTGGCCGTTCGCCCGGTGCGCTTCCGCGGCACGGTCGAGGTGCCGCCACGCCCGGCGCTGCGCCGGGTCTGCCTGCTGCTCAACACCATGCTGGCCGAGGGCCTGTCCTACGTCGAGCTGTTCGCGCTGATCGGCTTCCACAAGGCGCTGTCGGCGCTGTGCGAACGGCACGACCGCGACCTGGTGGTGCGCCTGAAGCCCAGCACGCCGGCGCTGTCGGTGGTGGCCTCGGCACTGGGCCGGCCGGTGGGCGATTTCATGCGCACGATGCAGGCGCCGATCGAGGCCGTGGCACAGGACAGCGACCTGTGCATCGCCTTCGGCGAGCCCACCAGCGGCACCATCGCCTTCTTCGACGCCGGCAGCCACGTGGTGCACGTCAGCGAGCAGGACTGGCCCACCGACTACGTGATCACCACGCCACTGAAGGGCACGCTGATGCCCTCGATGCGCTGCGCCGAGGCGCTGGCCGACCTCGAACACCTCTTCACCGATCCCGCCGCCTGGGGCCAGCGCCATCAGGCGCAGGCCGCGGC
This sequence comes from Ideonella sp. A 288, assembly GCF_002198735.1. Lineage (GTDB taxonomy): Bacteria > Pseudomonadota > Gammaproteobacteria > Burkholderiales > Burkholderiaceae_C > Pseudaquabacterium. The sequence goes on along the minus strand of NZ_MWLO01000126.1, from coordinate 19,113 downwards.
CTACGCCGCGCGTCGCCGCGGCGCGCACGACACCCTGTTTCCCGATCCACTTCCCCTCGCAGGAGCATGACGCCATGCTGAACAACAAGTCCATCCTCATCACCGGCGGTACCGGTTCGTTCGGCCGCGCCTTCGTGCACACCGTGCTGTCGCGCTGGCCCGGCGTCAAGCGCCTGGTGATCTATTCGCGCGACGAGCTCAAGCAGTTCGAGATGCAGCAGGAACTGGCCGGCCGCGCCCACCCGGGCCTGCGTTTCTTCATCGGCGACATCCGCGACCCGGCCCGCCTGACCCGCGCGCTGGAAGGCATCGACATCGTCGTGCATGCCGCGGCGCTGAAGCAGGTGCCCACCGCCGAGTACAACCCCTTCGAGTGCATCAAGACCAACGTGCTGGGCGCGCAGAACCTCATCGAGGCCTGCCTGGACAGCAAGGTGCAGCGCGTGGTGGCGCTGTCCACCGACAAGGCCGCCGCGCCGATCAACCTGTACGGCGCCACCAAGCTGTGCTCGGACAAGCTGTTCGTCGCCGGCAACAACATCAAGGGCAGCCGCGACCTGCGCTTCTCGGTGGTGCGCTACGGCAACGTGATGGGCAGCCGCGGCTCGGTGATCCCGTTCTTCGCCGAGAAGCGCGCCTCGGGCGTGCTGCCCATCACCCACCCGCTGATGACGCGCTTCAACATCAGCCTGCAGGAGGGCGTGGACATGGTGCTGTGGTCGATCGAGCACGCCTGGGGCGGCGAGATCCTGGTGCCCAAGATCCCGTCCTACCGCATCACCGACGTGGCCAGCGCCATCGCCCCCGAGGCCGAGCAGAAGGTGATCGGCATCCGCCCCGGCGAGAAGATCCACGAGGAGATGATCACCGCCAGCGACAGCCCCAACACGGTGGACCTGGGCCCCTACTACGCCATCCTGCCCAGCGGTGCCGAGTACACGCTGGCCGACTACTGCGCCCGCACCGGCGCCACGCAGGTGGCCCCCGGCTTCTCGTACGACAGCGGCAGCAATGCCGACTTCCTCAGCGTGCCGCAGCTGCGCGAGATGATCTCGCAGCAGGTCAAGTCGGTGCATTCGCACTGAGAGGCCGGCCGTGGCCTTCATCCCCTACAGCCGGCAGCAGGTCAGCGAAGAGGACATCGCCGCGGTCGTGGCGGTGCTGCGATCGGACTTCCTGACGCAGGGCCCCGAGCTGCCGCGCTTCGAGGCTGCCTTCGCGCAGCGCCACCAGGTGGCGCACGCGGTGGCGGTGACCAACGCCACCGCCGCGCTGCACCTGGCCTGCCTGGCGCTGGGCGTGGGGCCGGGCACGCGGGTGTGGACCAGCCCGAACAGCTTCCTGGCCTCGGCCAACTGCGCGCTGTATTGCGGCGCGCAGGTCGACTTCGTCGACATCGACCCGCGCACCCGCAACCTGTCGGTGCCCGCGCTGCGCGCCCGGCTCGAGGCGGCGGCCACGCTGGGCGCACTGCCCAGGGTGGTGATCCCGGTGGACTTCGGCGGCTTGCCCTGCGACCTGCCCGAGATCCGCGCGCTGGCCGACGAGTTCGGCTTTGCGGTGCTGGAAGACGCCTCGCACGCCACCGGCGCTCGGCTGCACGGCCGCCCGGTGGGCAGCGCCTGGGCCGATGCCTCGGTGTTCAGCTTCCATGCGGTGAAGATCGTCACCACCGGCGAAGGCGGCATGGTCACCACGCCCGACGCGGCACTGGCCGAGCGCCTGCGCCTGCTGCGCTCGCACGGCATGGTGCGCGACGCCGCGCAGCTGCGGTCGCCGCCCGAAGGCCCCTGGGTCTACGAGCAGCACCTGCTGGGCTGGAACTGCCGCATGACCGAGCTGCAGGCCGCGCTGGGCCTGTCGCAAATGCAGCACCTCGACACCGCGCACGCCCGTCGGGCGGCGCTGGCCGAACGTTACGACGGCCTGCTGGCCGCGCTGCCGCTGATCCGCCCGGCGCGGCTGGCCGACCGCGTGTCGGCCTGGCACCTGTACCCGGTGGAGGTGGACGGTGCGCGCACCGATCGCACGCGGGCCGAGGTGTTTGCCGCGCTGCGCGCCGCCGACATCGGCGTCAACGTGCACTACATCCCCATCCACACCCAGCCCTACTATCGCGAACTGGGCTTCCGGCCGGGCGACTTTCCGGCGGCCGAGGCCTACGCGGCGCGCACGCTGTCGCTGCCGCTGTTTCCGCAGATGACGCACGACGAGCAGGACCGCGTGGTCGAGGTGTTGCAGCAGGTGCTGCGCTGAGGCTGGCGAAGCCCTGAATCGGAGCAGGCCATGAGACTGGCAGTGATCCCCGCGCGGGGCGGCAGCAAGCGCATCCCGCGCAAGAACATCAAGCCCTTCGCGGGGCGGCCAATGATCCACCACGCCATCGCCGGCGCGCGCGCCGCGGGGGTGTTCGACCGCATCGTCGTCTCCACCGACGACGCTGAGATCGCCGCGCTGTCTGCGGCGGCAGGGGCCGAGGTGCCGTTCATGCGCCCACCCGAACTGGCCGACGACCACGCCGGCACGGTGGAGGTGATCGCCCACGCCATCGAGACGCTGGCCGCGCAGGGCTGGCAGGCCGCGCAGGTGTGCTGCATCTACCCCGGTGTGCCGATGCTCGAGGCGGACGATCTGCGCCAGGCGCTGGCCCTGCTGGACGCTGGCGGCTGCGACTATGTGTTCCCGGTGGCGGCCTTCCCGGCGGCGGTGCAGCGGGCCTTGCGCCGCGATGCGCAGGGCCGCACCAGCGCCATGCACCCCGAGCACACGATGAGCCGCTCGCAGGATCTCGAGCCGGCCTACTTCGACGCCGGCCAGTTCTACTGGGGCGCGGCGGCCGCGTGGTGCGCTGGCAGGCACCCGCACCAGCAGGCCCGCAGCATCGTGCTGCCGCTGTGGCGGGTGGCCGACATCGACACCCCCGACGACTGGGCTCGCGCCGAGGCGCTGTACCAGGCCCTGCACAGCGCCCGCAGCGGGGCCGCGCCATGCGCGTGATGGTGCGTGCCGACGCGAGCACCGCGCTCGGCTGGGGCCATGTGAAGCGCTGCCTGGCACTGGCGCAGGCGCTGCGCGACCGCGGCGCCGACGTTCGCTTCGTCTCGTCGCCAGGCGACCTGGACGTACCGGCGATGGTGGCCGCTGCCGGCTTCGGCGGCCGCTGCCTGCGCCCGACCGGTGACGATGCCGCCGACACGCTGGCCGCGTTGGGCGACTGGGCCGTGGACGCGGTGGTGGTCGACCATTACCGGCTGGCCGCCGACTGGCACCAGCGCGTGCGCGCGGCCACCGGCGCCTGCCTCGCGGTGATCGACGACCTGGCCGACCGGCCGCTGGCGCCCGACCTGCTGATCGACCACAACCCCGCGCCCGACCATGCCGCCAAGTACCGCGCCGTGCTGCAGTGCGAGGCCGAGCTGTGCGGCGGCCCGCGCTGGGCGCTGCTCGACGCGGTGTACGCCGACCATGCCCGCCACCGCCTGCAGCCGCGGGTGCGCAGCCTGGGTGTGTTCATGGGCGGCACCGATGCCGATGACGTGTCGTCCTGGGCCGTGTGGGCCTGTCGCCACGAGGCTGGCTGGTCCGGTCCGATCGAGATCGCCAGCACCTCGGGCAACCCCAGCCTTGGCGCGCTGCAGGCCTTGAGTGCCGCCGATGCCGGCGTCACGCTGCTGCTCGACCAGCCGAACCTGGCCGACTTCCATGTGCGGCACGACCTGCAGATCGGCGCCGGTGGCGGTGCCACCTGGGAGCGCTGCTGCCTCGGCGTGCCGGCCATCGTGCTGGTGTGTGCCGACAACCAGCGGCACAGCGTGCCCTGGCTGGCCGAGGCCGGTGCGGCGCTCACCGGCGACGCCATCGGCCGCACCCCAGCCCAGGCCACGGCACTGGCGGCGATGGTGCGCCAGCTGATCGACTCGGCCGCCGCCCGCGAGACCCTGCACCGCGGCGCGTTGGCCTTGGTGGACGGGCAGGGCGCCCGCCGCGTGGCCGACCGTCTGCTGGCCCGCGCGGGCCGGCGGGTGTGCGAGGCCTGACATGCCACATCAGCGGCCGATGATCACCACCCGTCACGGCCGGTCGGCGCCTGCGCCGGCCTGGCGGCTGCGCCTGGCGGAGCCGCGCGACGAGGCGCTGCTGCTGCGGTGGCGCAACGATCCGGCGGCCCGGCAGGCCAGCCACCAGCAGGACCTGGTCGATGCGGCCGTGCACATGCAATGGTTCGCCCGCGCGCTGCGCGACCCGGAGCGGCAGATCTTCATCGCCGAGCTCGACGGCCAACCGGTGGCGATGGCCCGGCTGGAACGCGAACCGGGCGGCCACCAGCTGTCGTGGTTCGTCGACGAGGCCGCGCGTGGTCGTGGTGTCGGCCGGCGCCTGCTGGCCGAAGTGTTGGCGGCGACCCCGGGCGCGATCCGCGCCGAGATCAAGTCCGACAACGCCGCCTCGCGGCGACTTGCGGCCTCGGTGGGCCTGATCGCGGCCGGCGAGTGTCACGGCATCTGCCTGGTGGTCCGGCCCTGACGGGGCTGCACCGGGCGTTCGATGCCGCGGCCGCGTCCCGGCCAGCGGGCCGCCCCCGAGGCCGGCTCAGCCCTTCACGGCCACCAGGTTCCAGGACGCGAAGTGCGCGCCGTGGCCGCCGATGCGGTGGTCGTGCACCTTGTGCTGCAGCACCTCGATCTCGAAGCCGGCGGCCGAGAACAGCGACAGCAGGTGCGCCTCGTCGGAGAAGTGCACCTGGCCGACGCCGCCGAAGTTGCGGCTGTCGATGTCGCGCCGGGTGTGGGCGTCGACGGCGGTGCCGCGCTGCGAATCCTCGTGCTCGGTGGAGAACCAGTCCACGCCGATGAACTTGCCGCCGGGGCGCAGCACGCGCGCGGCGTGGCGCAGCGCGGCCTTCACCGACAGCGTGTCGTTGTGGGTGATGCTGGCGCGGTCGACCACCAGGTCGATGCTGGCATCGGTCTGCGGCAGGGCGAAGGTGAAGTCGCCGCACAGCAGTTGGCTGGCGATGTCGGGGAAGCTGCCGCGCAGCGTGCGCACGATCGACAGGCTGCCCTCGATGGCGTGGTATTCGCAGCCCAGCGCCAGGTAGAACGGGATGTTGGCTCCGGCGCCGCAGCCCAGTTCGAGCACGCGGCGGAAGCCCGCCTTCGGGCTGGCGTGGCGGTGGGTGAGCGAGACCAGGTCGCTCCACGGCCAGATGCTCAGGTGGGTGCTCTCGCGGTAGCGCTCTTCCCACTCGTGGCTGAAGCCGGCGGTGGCGGATGGGCTGGTGGCGTGGCCGGCGGGTTCGCCGCCTGGGCTGGACACGATGCCGTGGTCGGGGTTGGAACTGCGGACGGGGGCGGTGGCGAGCATGACGGGGGACTTTCGAACAGGTTGGCTCAGCGCACGATGCGGCGCTGGAGCATGAAGGCCTCGGCCTTGGCCAGGCCCACGCTGTGGCCGCGCCAGGTGGCCAGCGCCTCGATGGCGGGCAGGCTGCGGGCGTGCGGCGCGGGGCGCAGCTCGTCGGCGTAGGCGTCCAGCGCGGCCCGCTTGGCGGGCCAGGTGGCCGTGATGTCGACGAACACGTCGGGCACGAAGGGCGGCAGGCCGGCCGGGGCCCACTCGGTGCTGGACGGCACCTCGAAGGCCAGGATCTCGCGCAGCGTGCGGCCCGGCAGCGGCCGGCAGGCCGTCATCACCGCCTGATGCGTGATGCGGTGGTCGATGTTGAGGTCGCCCGCGTGGTGGCTGTAGACCACGTGCGGGTCGAACGCGGCGATCGCGCGTTCCAGCGGCTGCACCACGTCGAGCAGAGGCAGCGCGTCCATCTGGTTGTCGGCCAGGCCGAACGACACCCACGAGGCCACGCCCAGCGCCGCCAGGGCGCGGTCGCGCGCCGTGTCGCGGGCGTGGCGCTCGGCGGCCAGGTCGTCGCCGCGGCGCGAGCCCACGCCGTCGGCCATGAAGACCAGGTGCACCGTGTCGCCCTGGGCCAGGTGGCGGGCGATGGTGCCGCCGCAGCCCAGCGCCTCGTCGTCGGCGTGCGCGGCGATGACCAGGATGCGCTCAGGCATGGGCGCACACCTGCAGCAGGTCGGCGGTGGCGTCGGCACCGCAGTTGAGCCAGGCGTCCACCACGCTCATCGCCGGCGCGAAGGCGCCCCAGCATTGCGGGTAGACCGGGTGGTCGTAATCCTGGAACTCGACGTCCACGCCGGCGGCGTGGAAGCGCTCGACCTCCAGGTAGTCGCGGCCCAGCGCACCCGACAGGTAACGCTCGGCGCCGGTGGCCAGGCACAGGTCGAGCACCAGGTCTGACTTGCGGCTGTCGATGCCCAGCTCGGACAGGCGCACCACGCGGGTGTCGATGCGCAGCGCGGCCAGCCAGAACTGCAGCTGCTGCCAGCACAGCTCGGCCAGGTGGTGCTGCGGGGCGTCCAGCGGCTCGTCGATCAGGGCCGCCACGGCCTCGAAGCCGGCGTCGAAGTGCGGTGCCCGCGCGTAGTTCATCGCGATCGACTTGAGGTGCTTGCCGCGCCAGGGCTGGCGATCGTCGATCAGCGTGTCGCGCAGGCTGCCGTCGAGGTGGCCGCGCGTCTGCACCGGCACGGTGAGCCACTGCGGGCCCTGGGCCGTCTTGATGCGGTTGCGGTTGATGAAGCTGTTCTTCTCGAACTGCACCGTGTCGAGGAAGACGAACACGTCGGCCGCGGCGATCTTGTCGAAGTAGCCCAGCCAGGGCAGGTAGGCGGGCTGGTGTGCGGAGACGATCATCCTCGCAGGTCCTTCAGGCTGAGCGTGGTGCCACGGCGCAGGGCGCGGTTGGTGGTCATGCCCAGCACGCTGGCCAGCATCTCGGGCGGCAGGCCGTTGCCGGGCCGGCGAAGGCCGATGTTGTCGATGTGCAGCGGCTCGCCTTCGGCCACGTCGCGCAGCGTGACGACGCTGCGGCGGGCCAGCGTGCGCATGTCGGTTTCGGCCTGGGTGGGCCGCACGAAGGGCGAGCCCATCATCGTGTCGGCGGTGCGGATGCCGTCGATCCAGGCGGCCAGGCCCGTGGGCTCCTCCGAGAACCAGTGGTCGGGGCCGGGCAGGCCCTTGTCGAGGGTGAAGTGTTTCTCGAACACGCGCGCGCCCATGGCCACGGCCAGGCTGGCGGCCAGCGTGCCCTGGGTGTGGTCGGAGAAGCCGACCAGCAGGCCCGGAAACGCCTGGCGCAGCGTGGCCAGCTTGGCCAGGTTCACGTCCTTGGCCGGCGTGGGGTACTGCGAGGTGCACAGCAGCAGCGCCACCGGCCGGCCGGCGTACCAGCCGGCGGTGTCGATGGCGCGGTGCACCTCGGCCAGGTCGGCCATGCCGCACGACAGGATCATCGGCAGGCCGGCGGCGGCGTAGCTGGCGATCAGCGGCAGGTTGGTGAAGTCGTCCGAGCCGATCTTGATGGCCGGCACGCCCAGGGTGAGCAGCAGGTCGAGGTCGCTGCGGTTCTGCGGCGTCGAGAAGAAGGTGATGCCGGCGCGCGCGCAATGGGCCTGGATCGTGCGCCACTGGGCCGCCGTGAACTCGTAGCGGCTGAACATCGCCAGCATCGACTCGGTGACCGACTTGCCCTGCGACTGGTAGGTGAAGGTCTGCCGGGGGTCGCCGCAGAACTCCTCGGCGCGGAAGGTCTGGAACTTCACCGCATCGGCGCCGGCCTCGCGGGCGGCGTCGATCATGCGCAGCGCCCGGTCGAGTTCGCCGTTGTGGTTGATGCCCACCTCGGCGATGCAGTAGGGCGCGTCCTGCGGGCCGATGCGGCGGCCGGCGATGGCGAAGGCGGTTGGCTGGGGGGTGCTCATGCGGTGTCCTCGTCGGGGGGCGGCCTGCCGCTCAGCCCGCGCCGGCGCGAAAACGCTCGCGCACGGTGGCAAAGGCCTGCAGGAACTGCGGGTAGTGCTGGTCGCGGAAGGCCATCTTCAGCGCGTCGCTGATGAAGGCCTCGGTCGGGTGCTCGCGGAAGCGCGACATCGACCAGCCGAAGCCGTAGGGGTTGTAGGCCACGCTGCGCCACTGCGGCTGCACGGTGAGCAGCAGCGAGGCGGCGCGCTCCTGCAGGAACACCTTGCGCTGCGCGCCGGGGGCATAGGTGGTTTCCGTGCACAGCCGCTCGCGCAGCGGCGAGGGGCCGTACTCGCAGGCCGCGAACAGCCCTTCGTTGAGCAGCAGCCACTCGCGCCAGAAGGCGGGCCGGGCGACGAAGTAGTTGGAGAACACGGTCTGCCGCGAGTCCATCACCAGGTTGCGCAGCGGCGCCGGCCGGCCGACCGATTCGAGGAACTCGCCATAGGCGTCGATCAGGCCGGGGTCGAAGGTCTCGCCCTGCTCGAACACGTTGAGGAAGAAGGCCCCCATGTCGGGCTGCGGCGAGAACAGCACCACGTCGGCCTGCGGCGCCTGCTGCTGCACGAAGGCGGTGACGTCGGCGTGCGTCAGGCTGGTCTTGGCGCCGAACTTGGGCGAGAAGAAGCCGTAGAACGCGTCCTCGGCCATCGGCTGATCGAGCAGCCAGCGGCGGATCGGCCAGTACTCGTACCAGTCGGGCCGGGCGTTGGCCAGGTTGTCGAGCACGCGGTAGCCGGGCTCGATGGCCGCCAGCGTGGCCGGCGAGTAGGCGATCTGGAACAGGTGCACCGGCGGCGCGGCGGGCTCCAGCGCCAGGGCAGGGGCGGTCGGGGGGCTCATCGGGCCAGTCTAGGGCGGGTGCGGCGGCCGGCGACGCCGGAAAAGCGCCCCCCTTGGGCCCTTGTTCCGCCGTGGACTACAGCGCGTTCCAGCCGCTGAGCAGGCTCTGGTGGCTCCACAGGTAGTCCCACTCGCCGAAGCGGCCGCAGGTGCGCACGCCCTGGTCGGCCAGCCAGCCGCGCACGGCGTCGCGGTGGGTTTCCATGCCCTGGTCGAACACGACGTTGCCCCAGGGCAGCCGGCAGTGGTGCAGCACGACGATGTCCTCGGGCCGGGCGATGCCCAGCGTGCGCAGTGCCTGCACGGTGTTGGCCTTCAGCGCCTCGGGCTCGAAGCGCGACAGCAGGCCGCGGCTGTAGGCCTCGAACTGCAGCGAACTGCAGCCAGGCGGTGCGGCGTCGGGCGACTTCACCGACGGCGAGTAGCCGCGGCTGGCCCAGATGGATTCGTCGTAGAGGTAGAACCACAGGTCGGAGACCAGCGGCTTGTCGAAACCCACCGACACCAGATCGATCGAGGTGGCCACCAGTTGCCGGGCATGGGCCCGCACCGGTGCGGGCATGTCGGTGCACAGCGTGGCCAGCAGCGGCAGAGGCAGGCTGGAGACGAGCTGCCGGTAGGCCACCGGCGCGCCGCCGTTGAAGCACACGGTGCGTGCCGCCGTGTCGATGGCGGTGACGCGGTGGCCAGTGCGCAGCTCGGTGTCGGCGATCAGCGGGTCGATGAAGGCGCGGAAGCCGCCTGCCTTGGGGTACCGCATCTCCTTCGTGTAGTAGGTGTTGGGCGTCTCGTCGGTGACCAGGCCCAGCAGCACCTCGTCGAGCTCGGCGCGGCGCATGCGGTTGCCCACCCAGGCGGTGGACAGCTGTGCGGCCGGCGTGTCCCAGTACTTGCGGGTGTAGCGCAGCGGGTAGCGCTCGGCGATGGCGTCGCCGTACTGGTGGCGCAGCCAGGACTCGTAGTCGTCGCCGGCCGGTGCGTCGGGGCGCGCCAGGAAGGATTTCAGCAGCGCCACCTTGTCGGCCGCGGCCAGCGGGAACAGGTTGTTCTGCACCGGGTGCTTGAGCCAGCGGTCGGTCTCGAAGCAGCGCGAATCGGACGGGTGGGTGTGGTGCGGCGTGCGGTCGAACAGCTCGCGCACCCGCGGCTCGGTGGCGAAGCTCAGGTGCACCGCCTGGTCGAAGCGGAAGCCGTCCACCGTGAAGTGGTCGAGCAGGCCGCCGGCGCGTTCGCGGGCCTCGTACACCACCGCGCTGCGGCCCAGCTCTCGCGCGCGCCAGGCGGCGCCCAGGCCGGCGATGCCGCCGCCCAGCACCATCACGTCGATCGGTTCGTCGGCCATCGGGCGGGCCGCGCTCAGCTCGGCAGCGTGGCGACGTAGCGCGCCAGGCTGTCGCGCCAGTCGGGCATCTCGGGCAGGCCGAGCAGGCGCGAGCGCAGGTTGTCGGCCATCTCGTTGTCGGACACCGGCGCCAGGCGCTTGAAGTGGGACGGGTCGACCGGCTCCACCGCCACCGGCAGGCCGGCCAGGCGCACGATCTCGGCCACATACTCCAGCCGGCTGGCGTGGCCGCGGGCCACCGTGTTGAACACGCCGGTGTGCCGCGCCGCCAGCAACAGCAGCAGCCGCTCGGCCACGTCGGTGGCGGCGCTGGGGTTGCCGCGCTGCCGCGGGTTGGAGGCGATGCGCCCGCCGGTGGCGGCGCGCGCCTCGTCGATGCGGCGGGCGACGAAGTTCTTCGCGTTGTCGGCGCGGCCGCCGTAGAGCCAGCCGGTGCGCACGATCAGCGCGTCGGGGCAGTGCCGCATCACGGCGCTTTCGGCCAGCAGCTTGCTGCGGTGGTGCACCGTGGCCGGGTCGGCCGCGTCGAATTCGTGCCAGGGCGTCGCCTTGGCGCTGCCGTAGACCCCGGTGCTGGAGATGTAGGCCATGCGGGCGTCGACCAGGGCCACGCGGCGGGCCAGCGCCTCGCTCAGCAGCACGTTGTCGCGCCAGCAGGCGGCGGGCTCGCGCTCGCAGGCCTCGACGTCGGTGTTGGCGGCGGCGTGCACCAGCACGTCGCCGGGGGCCAGCGGCAGCGGGGCGCCGGGCACCAGCAGTCCGTCGCGCGACAGCGGCACGCAGTCGTGGCCGGCCTTCAGTGCGGCCTCGCGCACGGCGGTGCCCAGCAGGCCGTTGGCGCCGGTGAGCCAGATCTTCATGGCATCTCCCAGGGCACGCGCGCGAAGCGCTCGAGCGGCGCCGTGTCGGCCTCGGCCGGGTCGTGCGGCAGGCTGGCCAGGTTCAGCACCAGGGCCGGCGCACCGCCGACGGCCGAGAAGGCCATCCACAGGCCCGGCGGCACGGTCAGGCGGGCCGGTGACTGCGCGTCGATGCGCACGGTGGCGCCGTGGCCGCCGGCCTCGTCGTGCAGGTGGAAATCGACCGTGCCGGCGGGCACCAGCAGGTTCAGCACCATGCGGCGGTGGCGCTTCCAGCCCTTGGTTGCGCCGCCGAGCACGTGGCTGAAGTAGGCCTCGCCGAAGCCGGCGAAGCCGTCGTCGCCGGCCTTCATGCCGTGCACCACGTCGCCCAGCGGGTGGGCGATGCGGCGCAGCGGCGTGAGCACGACGCCCGCGGGCAGGGTGCCGGCCACGGGCAGGGAACTCATCGCGCGGCCCAGGCCAGCCCGCGCTCGGCGGCCAGCGCCTCGTAGCGCGCGATGTGCTGCGCGGTGAGCGCGGCCATGTCGGTGCCGCGCGGGCCGCGGTAGTAGGCGTGGTACCAATCGCCAACCAGTCGCACGCACTCGTCGTAGCGCAGCGTGGCCTGCCAGCGCAACTGGGCCAGCGCCTTGTCGCAGTTGAGCTTGAGCAGCCCGGCCTCGTTGAACGGCCGGTCCTCGGTGACGGTATAGAGCGACGACGGGTCGTCATGGCCCCAGCAGCGGCCCAGGTCCTGCAGCAGTTCGAGCACGCTGCGGTTCTGCTCGGCGTTGGGGCCGAAGTTGAAGGATTCGCCGTGCAGCGCGGGGTCGCCCTGCAGCCGCGCGGCCAGCGCCAGGTAGCCCGACAGCGGCTCCAGCACGTGCTGCCAGGGGCGGGTGGCGCGCGGGCTGCGGATTTCCACCGGTCGGCCCTCGGCCCACTGCACCATGCAGTCGACGACGATGCGGTCGCGCGCCCAGTCGCCGCCGCCGATGACGTTGCCGGCGCGGGCGCTGGCCAGCCGCACCGGGCCATCGACATCGGCGAAGAACGAGCGCTGGAAGGCGTGGAACACATGCTCGGCGGCACCCTTGCTGGCGCTGTAGATGTCCTTGCCGCCCATCGCGTCGGTCTCGCGGTAGCCGTACACCCACTCGACGTTCTCGTAGCACTTGTCGGAGGTGATGACCACGGCGGTGCAGCGGTGGCCGATGCGGCGCAGCGCGTCGAGCACGGTGGCCGTGCCCATCACGTTGGTCGACAGCGTGGCCAGCGGGTCGTCGTACGAGGTCGACACGATGGCCTGCGCGGCCAGGTGGAAGACATAGTCGGGCCGCACGCGCCGCAGCACCCGCTCGACGGCCGCCGCGTCGCGCACGTCGCCCAGGTGGTGGTCGATCGAGGCCCCACCGCCCAGCGTGTCGAACAGCGAGGGCGTGGTCGGCACGTCGATGGCATAGCCCGAGACATGAGCGCCCAGCCGGCGCAGCCAGGCGCCGAGCCACGCGCCCTTGAAGCCGGTGTGGCCGGTGATGAGCACCCGCTTGCCGGCGAAGGCGCCGCCGAAGGCGGTGTGCGGCGCCCCGGCGCCGGGTGCCGCCGGCGGCGCGGCCTCGCGGGCCGCGCTCACCATTGCCTCCACGGGGCGGTGCCGCTGCGCCAGAGGTCCTCCAGCAGGTTGCGGTCGCGCAGCGTGTCCATCGGCTGCCAGAAGCCGTCGTGCACATAGGCCTGCAACTGGCCGTCGCGCGCCAGGCGTTCCATCGGTTCCTTCTCCCAGGTGGTGTGGTCGCCGTCGATGGTGTCGATGACCTGCGGCGACAGCACGAAGAAGCCGCCGTTGATCCAGGCGCCGTCGCCCTGCGGCTTCTCCTTGAAGCCGGCGATGCGCTCGCCCTGCAGGTCGAGCACGCCGAAGCGGCCGGGCGGCTGGATGGCGGTGAGCGTGGCCTGCTTGCCGTGGCGGTGGTGGAACTGGATCAGCGCGCCGATGTCGACGTTGCTGACGCCGTCGCCGTAGGTGAAGCAGAAGGCGTGCTCCTCGTCGACGTACTGGCGCACGCGCTTCAGGCGGCCACCGGTGAGCGTCTCGTCGCCGGTGTCGACCAGTGTCACGCGCCAGGGCTCGGCGTGGCGGCAGTGCACCTCCATCTGGTTGCGCTGCATGTCGAAGGTGACGTCCGACGTGTGCAGGAAGTAGTTGGAGAAGTACTCCTTGATCAGGTAGCCCTTGTAGCCGCAGCAGATCACGAAGTCGTTGACGCCGTGGGCCGAGTAGCCCTTCATGATGTGCCACAGGATCGGCTTGCCGCCGATGGTGACCATGGGCTTGGGCTTGAGCGAGGTCTCCTCGCTGATGCGGGTGCCCAGGCCCCCGGCCAGGATGACGGCTTTCATGCGGCAACTCCTGCGATGAGTTCGGTGGACGGGCCCGTCGCCGCGCGGCCGCGCACCAGCGCCTGCGCCTCGTCGAGCATGCGCTCGAGCCGGTGCTCGAGCAGGTGGTGGTCGCGCACCCAGCGGTGGCGCATGGCGATGCCGGCGTGGCCTTCGGCGTCGAACAGCGCCACGGCCTCGGCCACGCGAGGGGCCATGTCGGGCAGGTCGGCGTGGTCGAACCACACCACCGGCGGCCGCTCGAAGGCCGAGAAGTCGAACTGCGCGAAGAAGGGCTGGATCCAGCGCGGCGCCAGCACCACGTTGCCGGTGAGCAGCGCGTCGAAGAAGCGGTGCGGCAGGTCGGTCATCGTCGGCACCATCAGGTTCACCTTCGACTGCGCCCAGACGCGCCAGTTGTCGTCGGCGCTGCGGCGGGTGTGGTGGTCGCCGCCGCCCTGGCCGGGCAGCTCCAGCGACGCGCCCACGGGCTGCGCCATCACGCGGCGCACGATGCCGTTGCGGAACGGGAACTGCGGGTAGTGCGTGAAGCCGCCGGACAGCGCCACCGTGCGCTCGGTGGTGTACAGCAGCGGCTCGAGCCGCTGCGCGTCGGCGCGTGACCACTGCATGGTCGACGCGGGCAGCGGCCCGCAGACGAAGGGGCAGTAGCGGTTGAGCACCGCCAGGTAGTCGAAGTGCGCCGGGAACACCAGGTCGGCGCACAGGCTGATGGTGGCGCTGAGCTCGAGCGTGTGGTGGTTGTCGTACAGGCAGGCGATGAACAGCGTGTCGGGGCAGCTCAGGTACAGGCGCTGCAGCAGCTGCAGGTGGCCCAGGTCGTTGTTGTTGACGATGACCGCGGCGCCGCGCAGGCGCTCGCACAGCGCCCCGAAGTCGGCCTCGTCGGGCACCTGCTGCAGGTCGAGCGCGTGCACCGGGAAGCGCGGCGCGAAGTGCGCGGCGATGTCGCCGGAATGCAGGTAGCGGCCGACGTACAGCGCGCGGCCGTGGCGCTGCCACTGGCGCATCGCGTGCAGGGCGCGCTGGGCGCGGATGGCCAGGTGGTCGAGCCGGGCCTCATGGTGGGCCGTGCCATGGGCTGCCATGCCCACCTGGGCCAGGGCCTGCCGCTCGCCGGCCACGTAGCGCTCGAACACGTCGCGGCAGCTGGCCAGCAGCGCACGCTGCAGGGCGTCGGGCGCGGCCGGCACGGGCAGCGGCGGGGTGGGTGAGGCGGGCATGCGGGCTCCAGGGTCGCGCAGTGCCGCGGCACGTCACCCCGACGGGCGGCGGGCCGGACCTGCTCTGTCGCCATGTTCGCCGTGCAGGCACTGGCCCGAAGCGCCGATGAAGCGGGCCGGCACCCGGCAGTTCTGCGCCTTGGGCCGCCCCAATGGCGACGGCCGGACCGCCGCCCGACCCAAAGGGTCAGGCGAGGGTCCGGCCGTCGCGGGGCCGGGTCGGCTGGCGCGTCAGAGCAGCGGCAGCTGTCGGTGCTCGTCGTCGTCCGGCCGCCGGTACGGCATCACCGGCAGCACGTGCTCGATCGGCGGCGGCGTCGGCGGGGCGCTGGCTGCGGCCGGCGGTTCGGCCAGGGCGGGCAGTTCGGCGGCCGGGGCCGAGAGCAGTTCGCCCAGGGCCGGCGGCGCAGCCTCTGCCGGCGGTGCGGCGCGGCTGAACCACACGTCGGCCATCTCGTGCTGCTGGCCGTCGGCGGTGGTGTAGCCGGAGACCAGGCCGATCAGGTTGCCGTGGTCGACCTGGGTGCCGGCGACGGCATTCAGGTCGAGCGAGACGATGCCGTGCTCGGCCAGGCCCTTCAGTTCGCCGGCGTCGGTCTGGCCGTCGTGGTCGGCGTCGACCCACAGCTTCAGGTCGGCGAAGCGCGCGTCGGCGGCACTGAGCAGGCCGTCGCGGTTGCTGTCCTCGCCGGCCATCGCGGCGTAGCCGTTGCCGGACCGGTGGCCGTTGGCATCGGGCGTGGCCATGCCGAAGAGTTCGCGGCCGTCGTCGATGGTGCCGTTGCCATTGCGGTCCATCACCAGCAGGCCGTCGTTGCCGGCGACCCAGCCCACCTGGTGGGCCTGGCCGGTGGCGGCCAGGTCGAAGCGCACGCCGTCGGCGGCCGACAGGGTCTGGATGCCATGGCCGTCCAGGTCGAGCACGATCGGCGTCACGCTGAACAGCGCGTTGATCTGCGAGGTCGACATCACCGCGATGTCGGACGACTGGAAGGCGCCGTACTGCTCCATCGTCATCGCGGCGATGTCGGTGGTCTCCAGCGCCACCACCTGGGCGGTGGTCAGCGCGACGATCTCGTTGGTCGTCAGCGCGTGCACCTGGGCGGTGGTCAGGGCCACGATGTCGGCGGTCTCGATGCTGGAGAACTGCGTGGTCGTCAGCGAGGCGATCTGGGCCGTCGTCAACGCGCTGATCTGCGTCGTCGTCAGCGCCACCAGGCTGCTGGTGCCCAGCGTGGCCACCTGCGCGGTGGTCAGCGCCGTGAGCTGGGTGGTGCCCAGGCTCGAGATCTGCGTCGTGTCCAGCGCGGCCAGCTGCACCGAGGTCAGGGCCACCATCTGCGCCGTGGTCAGGGCCACCAGGTCGGTGGTCTCGATCGCGGCCACGTCGGTGGTCTCGAGCGCGCGGATCTGCGAGCTGGTGAGCGAGCTCACCTGCGCGGTGGTCAGCGACTGGATCTGCGTGGTGCCCAGCGCCATCAGGTCGGCCGTCTGGATCGCACGGACCTGGGCGCTGGTGAGCGTGGACAGGTCGGTGGTCTCGAGGTTGGCGATCTGCGAGGTGGTCAGCGCCGCGATCTGCGCCGTGGTCAGCGCCGCGATCTGCGTCGTGCCCAGGGCGTTGAGGTTGCTGGTGCCCAGGCTGGCCACCTGGCCGGTGGTCAGGGCCACGAGCTGGGTGGTCGTCAGGTTGGACAGCTGGGTGGTGCCCAGCGCGCCGATCTGCGAGGTGCCCAGCGCGGCCACCTGCACCGTGGTCAGGGCCACCAGGTCGGTGGTCTCGATGGCGGCCACGTCGGTGGTCTCGAGCGCCCGCACCTGCGCGGTGGTCAGCGCGGCGAACTGGCTCGATTCCAGGCTGGCGATCTGCGTGGTGCCGAGGGCGGCCACGCTGTCGGTCTGCAGGCCGCGGATCTGGCTGGTGGTCAGCGCGTAGAGGTCGGCCGTCTCGAGGTTGTCCACCTGCGTGGTGGTCAGCACGGCGAGCTGGCCGGTGGTCAGCGCGGTGAACTGGGTGGTGCCCAGGGCGTTGAGGTTGCTCGTGCCCAGGCTGACGATCTGCGAGGTGCCCAGCGCCACGAGTTGCGAGGTGCCCAGGTTCGAGACCTGCGTCGTCGTCAGCGCGTTGAGCTGGGCTGAGGTCAGCGACGCCACCTGCGCGGTGGTCAGCGCCACCAGGTCGGTGGTCTCGATGGCGGCCACGTCGGTGGTCTCCAGCGCGCGCACCTGGCTGGTCGTCAGCGCGGCGATCTGGGTCGTGCCCAGGCTGGCGATCTGGGTGGTGCCCAGTGCCACAAGGTCGGCCGTCTGCAGGCCGCGGATCTGCGCCGTGCTCAGGGCCACCAGGTCGCTGGTCTCCAGGTTGGCGGCCTGCGCGGTGGTCAGCGCGGCGATCTGGCTGGTGGTCAGTGCGGTGAACTGCGTGGTGCCCAGTGCATTGAGCTGGGTGGTGCCCAGCACGGCGACCTGCGCCGTGCCGAGGGCGGCCACCTGCGCCGTGCCCAGGTTGGACACCTGCGTGGTGCCCAGTGCGCCGAGCTGTGCGCTCGTGAGCGCGGCAATCTGCACCGTGCCCATGGCGGCCAGGTCGGTGGTCTCGATGGCGGCGATGGCGGTGGTGCCCAGAGCACGCACCTGGCCGGTGGTCAGCGCGGCGACCTGGCTGGATTCCAGCGCAGCGATCTGCGTCGTGCCGAGCACGGTGAGGTCGTTGGTCTGCAGGCCGCGGATCTGGCTGGTGCCCAGGGCGTAGAGGTCGGCGGTCTCGAGGTTGAGGACCTGTGTGGTGGTCAGCGCGGCGATCTGGCTGGTGGTCAGCGCCGTGACCTGCGTCGTGCCCAGCGCGTTCAGGCTGGTCGTGCCCAGGCTGGCGATCTGCGCCGTGCCGAACGCGGCCACCTGCGTGGTCGACAGGCTGGCGATCTGCGTGGTCGTCAGACCGGCCAGTTGCGACGAGGCCAGCGCGGCGATCTGCACGGTGGTCATCGCGGCCAGGTCGGTGGTCTCGATGGCGGCGATGGCGGTGGTGCCCAGCGAGCGCAGCTGGCCGGTGGTCAGCGCGGCGATCTGGCTGGTGCCCAGGCTGGCGATCTGCGTCGTGCCCAGCACGGCCAGGTCATTGGTCTGCAGGCCGCGCACCTGGGTGGTGGTCAGCGCGACCAGGTCGCTGGTTTCGAGGTTGGCCACCTGGGCGGTGGTCAGCGCGGCGATCTGGCTGGTGGTCAACGCGGTGAACTGCGTCGTGCCCAGCGCGTTCAGGCTGGTCGTGCCCAGGCTGGCGACCTGCGCCGAGGTCAGTGCCACGAGCTGCGTGGTCGTCAGGTTGGACAGCTGCGTGGTGCCCAGCGCGGCGATCTGCGCGGTGGTCAGTGCGGCCACCTGCACGGTGGTCATCGCGGCCAGGTCGGTGGTCTCGATGGCGGCGATGTCGGTGGTGCCGAGCGAGCGCACCTGGCTGGTCGTCAGCGCGGCGATCTGGCTGGATTCGAAGGCGGCGATCTGGGTCGTGCCCAGCGCGGCGAGGTCATTGGTCTGCAGGCCGCGGATCTGGCTGGTGGTCAGCGCGTAGAGGTCGGCGGTCTCCAGGTTGGCCACCTGGCTGGTGGTCAGCGCGGCGATCTGGCTGGTGGTCAGCGAGGTCACCTGCGTGGTGCCCAGCGCGTTCAGGCTGCTGGTGCCCAGGCTGGCCACTTGCGCCGTGCCGAAGGCCGACACCTGCGTGGTGGCCAGGCTGGCGATCTGTGTGGTGGTCAGGGCATTGAGCTGCGCGGTCGTCAGCGCCGCCACCTGCACGGTGCCCATGGCGGCCAGGTCGGTGGTCTCGATGGCGGCGATGGCGGTGGTGGACAGCGAGCGCACTTGGCCCGTCGTCAGCGCGGCGATCTGGCTCGATTCCAGGCTGGCGATCTGCGTGGTGCCCAGCACCGCCAGGTCGGCCGTCTGCAGGCCGCGGATCTGGCTGGTGGCCAGGGCGTGCAGGTCGGCCGTTTCCAGGTTGGCCACTTGCGTGGTGGTCAGCCCGGCGAGCTGGCTGGAGGTCAGGGCCGAGAACTGCGTGGTGCCCAGCGCGTTGAGGCTGCTGGTGCCCAGGCTGGCCACCTGCGCGGTGGTGAGCGCGCCGACCTGGGTGGTGCCCAGGTTGGACAGCTGCGTGGTCGTCAGCGCGGCCAGTTGCGCGGTGGTCAGTGCGGCCACCTGGTTGGTGCCCAGCGCCGCCAGGTCGGTGGTCTCGATGGCGGCCACCGCGGTGGTCGACAGCGAGCGCAGCTGACCGGTGGTCAGCGCGGCGATCTGGCTGGATTCGAAGGCGGCGATCTGCGTGGTGCCCAGCACCGCCAGGTCGGCCGTCTGCAGGCCGCGGATCTGGCTGGTGGTCAGCGCGTAGAGGTCACTGGTTTCCAGGTTGGCCACCTGCGTGGTCGACAGCGCGGCGATCTGGCTGGTCGTCAGCGCGGTGAACTGGGTGGTGCCCAGCGCATTCAGGCTGCTGGTGCCCAGGCTGCCGATCTGCGCCGAGGTCAGCGCGGTCAGCTGCGTGGTCGTCAGGTTGGACAGCTGCGTGGTGCCCAGCGCGGCGATCTGCGAGGTC
>NZ_MWLO01000125.1 GCF_002198735.1 Ideonella sp. A 288 | reverse complement strand
GTGTCACCATGCCGCGGAGGGCCTGCACCTGGGCCGAGGATCTTGCCCATGCGACTGTCGCACACCCTTGTCCTGGCCTTGGCGATCGCCCTGTCGGCCACCGCGGTGCCGGCGGCCACCTGCAACGAACGGCCGTTCACCGACGGCGTGCCCGCCGATGCCTGGGTCGACATCGATCTGGTTCCCGCGCAGGGCACCTCGGGCGTTCGCGATGCGCTGCGTGCGGCGCAGCAGCACCCCGACCGGCCGGTGCGCATCCGGCTGGCGCCGGGCACCTATGCCGACAACCTGGGCAGCGAGATCTTCGCCCAGCGCCTGCGCCGCGGCCCGTCCAACCCGGTGTGGCTGATGGCCACCGATGGCCGGCCCGACGCCACGGTGCTGGGGCACGGGCTCAACCTGCTTGGCGTGTCGTACCTGGCCATCGAGGGGCTGACCATCGGGCCGGCGCTGGTGGGCACCTGGGACGGCCGTCGGCACGCCGACCCGCAGCCGCTGCAGGCCGCTGCAGGCGTCCACGTTGCCGGCACGGCGCGCGAGGCCACGCGCAGCGCGCGCCGCGGGGACGGCAGCCTGGACCTGTCGGTCTATGGCCGGCACGAGGCATCGCACCATGTGCTGATCCGGCACGTGACGGTTCAAAACCTGTTCGACCCGGCCGAGCGCGACGCCGAGACCAGCGAGAGCGCCGGCATGGACGGCATGAAGTTCAACCAGGTGCAGGACCTGTGGGTGCTGGACAGCCGGGTCAGCCAGACCTCGCGGCACGGCATCGACAACGTCGGCGTGCACCGCGCGGCCTTCTGCCGCAACACCGTGCTGCAGACGGGCGGCGGCCTGGGCATCGAGGCCAAGGGCGGATCGGTCGACGTGCTCTACGAGGCCAACACCTTCTATCGCGTGCGGCGGGTCGAACTCGGCGGCGAGGAGACGGATGCCACCTACTACTTCTCGCTCGACGGCCGCTGGGACTACGAGGCCCTGCGCACCGTGGCCCGCAACAACCTGATCGTCGACGCCCGCGAAGCGGCGCTGGAGTTCTCGGGCTGCCAGGACTGCAGCGCGGTCGGCAACAGCATCGTCTTCACCGCGGGCTATCGGCCGCCGATGGACGGGGCCTCGGTGACCGGCGGCGACGCGATCCGCGTGCACGACAGTCGTGTGCTGGGCGCGGCCGATGGCGCGGGCAGCGATTGCCAGGCCTGGGACGAGGCGCTGCAGGACCATGTCACCGTCGACCCGTGCTGGGGCGTGGGGGCGGCCGCGCCGGCACCGGTCAACCGGGTGCTGGCCAGCCGCAACCTGGTGTTGGCGAACAACCTCGTCACCTCGGAGGCGGGGCACTTCGGCCGCGTCGGCAGCGACGTGGTGCCGTGCCCGCTGAACATCGTCGGCGGCCAGGCGGCAATGTCGATGAACGGCAACCACTGGTGGAACGGCGGCCATGCGCTGCCGGAGGCCGGCTGCAGCGTGCTGCCCGAAGGCCCGGCGTCGAGCCTGCCGGTGGCCGGCCTGGGCGCCTCGCCGATCGTCGGTGGCGTGGTCGACGCGCGCAGCACCGGCGCTCTGGCCGGCAGCCTGGCCGCGCTGGCATTGCCGCGCATCGGCGGCCCGCTGCACGGACGGGCGATCGCGCAGGCCCTGCAGGCGGCCGAGGACCGCCTGGGCGCGCCGCGCACTGCGGCGGACACGATCGGCGCCTTCGCCAGTGTCGATTCCGTGTCGGACCGGCTGTTCAACTACGCCGAGCGCATGTTCCCGACCTACTTTTCGGGGCACGCCACCAGCGGCTCGGCGCAGGGCTACTACTACCGTTACTACGCGTCCACCCGCAGCTACCTGGGCAGCCGGGGCGGGCGGTTGGTTGCATTGGGGCCGGCCTGGGGTGACCAGCTCGCCGACCTGGGCACGCTGCTGCAGTGGCTGCCGCTGGCGGCCGACGCCGGGTTCTGAACGCCCGGCACGATCGTCCCGTCAGCCGCGCTTGGCCACCAGCGTGAGGATGTCGTAGCTGGCCACCAGTTCGCCGTGCTGGTTGGTCACCTCCACGTCCCAGGCCACGACGCCCTGGCCCACGCCCTTGTCGTCGCGCTTGTGGCGGTCGGTCTTGCGCTTGGCGGTGAGCCGCGCCCGGATGGTGTCGCCGATGCCTACGGGCTTGACGAAGCGCAGCGTGTCCAGGCCGTAGTTGGCCAGCACCGGCCCCGGCGCCGGGCTGACGAACAGGCCGGCGGCCGCCGACAGCACGAAGTAGCCGTGCGCGATGCGCTTGCCGAAGGGGGATTCCTTGGCGGCGATCTCGTCGAAGTGCATGTAGAAGTAGTCGCCCGAGATGCCGCCGAAGGCCACGAGGTCCGCCTCGCCCACGGTGCGGCGGTGGGTGAGCAGGCTCTCGCCGATCTGCAGGTCCTCGAAGTAGCGCCTGAACGGGTGGACCTCGGTCTCGACCAGCCGCGCGCCCCGCACATGCTCGCCGGTGACGGCGGCCAGCATGGTGGGTGACCCCTGCACTGCGGTGCGCTGCAGGTAGTGCTTGACGGCGCGGATGCCGCCCAGTTCTTCGCCGCCACCGGCACGGCCCGGTCCGCCGTGCTTGAGCACCGGCAGCGGCGAGCCGTGGCCGGTGGATTCGGCCGCGGCCTCGCGGTCCAGCACCAGGAAGCGGCCGTGCCAGGCGGCCAGCCTGGGGATGGCCTGGGCGGCGATGGCCGGGCTCTTGGTGACCAGGGTGCCGACCAGACTGCCCTTGCCGCGCCTGGCCAATGCCAGCGCTTCGTCCAGGCCGTCGTAGGGCATCAGCGTGCTGACCGGGCCGAAGGCCTCGAGGTCGTGCACCGCGTCGGTGGCCAGCGGCCGGTGGCAGCACAGCAGCGTCGGCGCGAAGAAGGCGCCGTCGGCCGTGCCCTCGCCCAGTGGCGCGAAGCCCTCGCCGCCGCCGCAGACCAGTTCGGTGCCCTGGCGCAACTGCGCCACGCGCTCGGCCACGTCGGCCAATTGCGCGTGCGAAGCCAGCGCGCCCATGCGCACGCCGTCGACGGCCGGGTCGCCGACGACGGTCTTGGTCAGCCGCGCCTTCAGTGCCGCCGCCACCGCGCCCAGGTGCCGGCGCGGCACGATGGCGCGCCGGATGGCGGTGCACTTCTGACCGGCCTTGACGGTCATCTCGCGCGCCACCTCCTTGACGAACAGCTCGAACTCCTCGTCGCCGGGGTCCACGTCATCGGCCAGGATGGCGCAATTCAGCGAATCGGCCTCGGCATTGAAGGGCACCGACTGGCGCACCAGGTTCGGGTGCACGCGCAGCCGGGCGGCGGTGTCGGCCGAGCCGGTGAAGGTGACCATGTCGGCACCGTCCAGCCGGTCGAGCAGGTCACCGGTGCCGCCGATCACCAGTTGCAGCGCCCCCTCGGGCACCAGGCCCGATTCGACGATCAGCCGCATCGCCGCCTCGGTGAGGTAGCTGGTGGCACTGGCGGGCTTGCCGATGCAGGGCATGCCGGCCAGGAAGCTGGGGGCGAACTTCTCCAGCAGGCCCCAGATGGGGAAGTTGAAGGCGTTGATGTGCACTGCCACGCCGCCGCGCGGCACCAGGATGTGCGTGCCGGCGAAGCCGCCCTTCTTGCCCAGCGGCATCGCCGGGCCCTCGTGCAGCACGTTGCCCGACGGGAGTTCGTTGCTGCCGATGCCGGCGTAGGCGAACAGGGTGCCCGAGCCGCCCTCGATGTCGATCCAGCCATCGGCGCGGGTGGCGCCGGTGTGCGCCGACACGGCGTACAGCGCCTCCTTCCGCTCGGTGAGGTATTTGGCCAGTGCCTTCAGGCGTTGGGCCCGCTCCTGGAAGTCGAGCGCCATCAGAGCCGGCAGGCCCACCGTGCGGGCGTGGTGCAGCGCCTCGCCGAAGTCGATGGCCTCGGCGTGCGTGGCGGCCACGGGCCGGCCATTGACGGCGCTGCGCAGCGACTGGGCCGGCTCGCGACCGATCCAGCGGCCGGCGATGTAGCTTTGGAGGGTGGGGGTCATCGTGTCTGCAGAGGTGTTGGGGAAAGCGGAAAGGGCGGCTCGCCCGGAGCGGTCAGTTGCCGGACACCACGCAGGGGTCGGCGCTGTCGGCGGCCTTGTCGGCAGTGCCGACGCCGGCCCTGGCCTTGGCGCGCGGCCGACCACGCACCGGCCGGGGTGGCGGCACCACGGCGGGCACGCCACCGAAGAACAGGTCGGCCACGATCGGTGCCATGCGCTCGTGTGTCAGGCCGCCGTCGGGCTTAAGCCAGGTGAACATCCAGTTGATCATGCCGAACAGCAGCATGGTCAGCGGCTTGGCCAGGCCGGCCTCGGCGTGCGCGGGCTGCCAGGCGGCGATGGTGCGGGCAAAGGCCTCGACGACACGCCGCTCGTGCCCGAGGATGCGCTCGCGGTCATCAGGCTCGAGGAAGCGCACGTCCTCGGTGAGCACGCGGTGGTCGTCCTGGGCGCCGGCATATTCGCCGATGATGCGGAGGATGAGCTCGCGCATGCGCTCGGCCGGCGGCGTGCCGGCGGCCTCGACCTCGGCCACCATGGCCTCGAGCGCGGCCACATGGCCCTCGGCGATGCTCACCAGCAACGCGTACTTGTCGCGGTAGTAGTGGTACAGCGAGGCCTTGGACAAGCCGGCTGCCTCGGCGACCTGGTTCATCGACGTGCTGGCGTAGCCGCGCCGCGCGAACAGATGCGCCGCGTGCCGCAGGATGTCCTGCCGCTGGTCGTCGTAGCCGGGGGCGCGTCCGCGGGCCATCGGGTGTCGGCCTGGTGCTGTCGGCGCCGACGTGTCAGCGGTCGTCGAAGGACAGCACCACGCGGTCGGTCAGCGGGTGCGACTGGCAGGCGAGCACGTAGCCACCGTCCACTTCGGCCTTGTCGAGCGCAAAGTTGCGGTCCATGCGCACCCGGCCCTCGACCAGCTTGCAGCGGCAGGTGCCGCACACGCCAGACGTGCACGAGAACGGCACCTCCAGCCCGGCGGCCGAAGCGGCGTCGAGGATGCTGGGCTGGTCCTTGCGGAAGAGCAGTTCGCGCTTGACGCCGTCGCGGATGATCACCACGGTGGCGGCCTCGGCATCGCCGGGCTTGGCCTCGTGCACCACCGCGCCGGCCGCACCGCCCGGCGCCTGGGCCACGCCGAAGCGCTCGATGTGGAGGCGGTCTTCCGGCACGCCGGCGGCGCGCAGCGCGGCCTCGGCCTCGTCGTTCATCTGGTAGGGGCCGCAGATGTAGGCGTGGGCGATGCCGTCGGCGGGCAGCACCGCGGCCAGGAACTCGGCGACCTTGTCGCGGTTCATCAGGCCATGGTGCAGCGGCAGGTCGGTGGACTCGTCGGAGAACACGTAGTGCAGCACCAGCCGGCTGAGGTAGCGGTTCTTCAGGTCCTCGAGTTCTTCCTTGAACATCGTGGACTGCGGCGAGCGATTGCCGTAGATCAGCGTGAAGCGCGACAGCGGCTCGCGCGCCAGCACCGTCTTCATGATCGACAGGATCGGCGTGATGCCGCTGCCGCCGGCCAGGCCCACGTGGTGGCGGCGCGCGGCGGGGTCGAGCGGCACATAGAAGCGGCCCTGCGGCGCCATCACCTGCACGCTGTCGCCGGCCTTCAGCTGGGTGTTGATCCAGTTCGAGAACAGGCCGTCCTTGACGCGCCGCACGCCCACGCGCAGCTCGGCATCGTCCACGCCGGCGCAGATCGAGTAGGAGCGCCGCACGTCCTGGCCGTCGACCGTGGCGCGCAACGTGAGGTACTGGCCCTGGGTGAAGCCGAAGGTCTCGCGCAGTTCGGGCGGGATGTCGAAGGACACGATGACCGCCTCGTTGGTGTCGGGCTCGATGCGGCGGACCTTCAGCGGGTGGAAGAGTGTGCTCATGCCGACCCCTCGTCCGATGTGACCATCGGCCGATCCCCCGAGGGGATGCGGGCCGGCTTGGGAGCGGCCCGGCGCTCGGCCCGCGCGACTGATTGCATTGTGGAAGTCTGCATGGTGTTCAGATGGGTTTGAAGTGCTCGAACGGCTCGCGGCAGGCCAGGCAGCGCCACAGCGACTTGCAGGCGGTGGAGCCGAAGGCCGACAGGCGCTCGGTGCGCGGGCTGTCGCAGCGCGGGCAGTTGGGTGAGTCGACGGCCTGTCGGCGCACCAGCCGGATCGGCGATTCGGTGACCGTGCCGCAACGACCGGGCGGCGCGATGCCGTAGGCGCGCAGCTTGCGGCGGCCGTCGTCGCTGATCCAGTCGGTGGTCCAGGCGGGCGAGCGCTGCAGGCGCACCGTGGCCGGGCCCAGGCCGGCGGCCTCGATCGCGTCGAGCACGCTGCGCTCGATCACCTCGGTGGCCGGGCAGCCCGAGTAGGTGGGCGTCAGCACGATCTCCAGCGACAGGCCGTCGGCCGATGTCTGCACGTCGCGCACGATGCCCAGGTCTCGCACCGACAGCGCCGGCACCTCGGGGTCGAGCACGTCGGCGAGCACCGCCCAGGCGCGCGCGCAGCGGGTGTCTGCCGCGGTGTCGGGCGCCGCATCGGGCGAACCCGGCGAGCCGTCGGCCGGGCGCAGGTCGTGGATCACCAGGCACCGCCGGGGTAGGCGCGCTGCAGGTACTGCAACTGGGTCAGCAGGTGGCCCATGTGCTCGGTGTGCTGGCCCTGGCGTCCGCGGCTGACGAAGGCCGTGGCGGCGGGCGGCTGCAGGCCGGCGTCGTCCAGCAGCGCCGTCATCTCGGCCTGCCAGGCCTCGCGCAGCGCCGACGCGCGCGGGCCCAGGCCGCTGGCGGCTGCGGCCTCGTCGACGGCGTCGTCGGTGAAGAGCTCGGGCGTGTAGCGCCACAGCGCGTCCAGCGCGTCTCGCAGGCGCCGGGCCGATTCGTCGGTGCCGCCGCCCAGGCGCTGCACCCAGTCGGACGCGTGCTCGCGGTGGTAGCGCGCCTCCTTCACGGCCTTGCCGGCGATGGCCGCCAGCTCGGGTTCGGTGGACGTGGCCAGGTGCCGCCAGGTGAGTTCGAGCCAGGTGGCCACCATGGCGTTGCGCAGCACGGTGAAGGCGAAGTCGCCGCGCGGCAGCTCGACCAGCGTGGGGTTCACGTAGTCGCGCTCCTCGCGCAGGAAGGCCAGCTGGTCTTCGTCGAGCGGGTCGCCGCCGGCGCGCACGTTCATCTGGCCGGCCAGGGTGAGCAGCGCCCGCGACTGGCCGATCAGGTCGAGCGCCATGTTGGTCAGCGCGATGTCCTCTTCGAGGATGGGCGCGTGCCCGCACCATTCGCCCAGGCGTTGGCCCAGGATGAGGCAGGCGTCGCCCAGGCGCAGCACGTACTGGGTGGCGGGGTCGTGGCGGGTGGCAATCGATGCGGTCATGCCGGCCTCACATGTGGTTGACCGAATCGGGCAACTCGTAGAAGGTGGGGTGGCGGTAGACCTTGTCTTCCATCGGGTCGAAGAACATGTCCTTGTCGCCGGGGTCGCTGGCGGTGATGTGGTCGGAACGCACCACCCACAGGCTCACGCCCTCCTGGCGCCGGGTGTACACCTCGCGGGCCAGCTGCACCGCCATCTTGGCGTCGGCGGCGTGCAGGCTGCCGCAGTGCTTGTGGTCCAGGCCGGCCTTGCTGCGGACGAAGATCTCCCACAGCGGCCATTCGGTTTGGGTGTTGCTCTTTGTTGTGTCGGCAGCGGTGCTCATGCGGCTTGCTCCTTGGGGTGTTGCTTGCGGGCGTGGTCGAGGGCGGCTTCGCGCACCCAGGCGCCGTCGTCCCAGGCCTTGACGCGGGCGGCCAGGCGCTCGCGGTTGACGGGGCCCTCGCCGCCGACGACGCGCCAGAACTCGGCCCAGTCGATGGCACCGAAATCCCAGTGGCCGCGGGCCTCGTTCCACTTCAGGTCGGGGTCGGGCAGGGCGACGCCCAGCACCTTGGCCTGCTCGACGGTGGCGTCGACGAACTTCTGGCGTAGCGTGTCGTTGGACACCCGCTTGATGCCCCAGCGCATGCCCTGCGCCGAGTTGGGGCTCTGGTCGTCGGGCGGCCCGAACATCATCAGGCAGGGCCACCACCAGCGGTTCACCGAATCCTGCACCATCGCGCGCTGGGCGTCGGTGCCGTCACGCATCATCACCAGCAGGCTGTCGTAGCCCTGGCGCTGGTGGAAGCTCTCCTCGCGGCAGATGCGGATCATCGCCCGCGCATAGGGCGCGTAGCTGCAGCGGCAGATCGGCACCTGGTTCATGATGGCCGCGCCATCGACCAGCCAGCCGATGGTGCCGATGTCGGCCCAGGTGAGCGTGGGGTAGTTGAAGATCGAGCTGTACTTGGCCTTGCCGGTGTGCAGCGCGTCGAGCAGCTGGTCGCGGCTGACGCCCAGGGTCTCGGCGGCGGCATACAGGTAAAGGCCGTGGCCGCCTTCATCTTGCACCTTGGCCAGCAGGATGGCCTTGCGCTTGAGCGTGGGCGCGCGGGTGATCCAGTTGCCTTCGGGCAGCATGCCGACGATCTCGGAATGCGCATGCTGGCTGATCTGCCGCACCAGGGTCTTGCGGTAGTTCTCGGGCATCCAGTCCTTGGCCTCTATGAAGCCGCCGTCGTCGATGCGCGCGTCGAAGCGCTCCTGCAACTGCAGCTCTTCGGCGCTGCGCAGCTTCTTGCCGCCATCGGGCTCGTCGCGGCCCATGGTGTCCATGGCTTGGGTGTACATGCGGTGGGGTCCTTGTCGAAATGGCCTGAGGGGGTGGGCGGCGGTCAGGTGCCCTTGGGGCGCCTGTCGATCACCCGCCGGGCCTTGCCGGTGAGCGTGCGCTCGAGCGTGCCGGGCGCGCCGATGGTCACGCGGGTGGACACGCCCACCAGCGTCTTGATGCGGTGCTGCACCTCGCGCGCCGCGGCGGTGATCTCGGCCGGCGTGGAGCCGGCCGCGTCGGGCTGCAGTTCACAGCGCACCTCCACCTCGTCGAGGGGGCCTTCGCGGGTGACGACGATCTGGTACTGGCCCGACAGCCGCGGCAGCGCCAGCACGATCTCCTCGACCTGTGTCGGGAACATGTTGACGCCGCGGATGATCAGCATGTCGTCGGAGCGGCCGACGATCTTGCCCATGCGGCGGAAGCTGCGCGAGGTGGGCGGCAGCAGGCGTGTGAGGTCGCGCGTGCGGTAGCGGATGATCGGCAGCGCCTCCTTGGTGAGCGAGGTGAAGACGAGCTCGCCCTCGCTGCCGGGGGGCAGCACGGCGCCGGTATCGGGGTCGATGATCTCGGCCATGAAGTGGTCTTCCCAGATCACCGGGCCGTCCTTCGATTCGATGCATTCATTGGCCACGCCCGGGCCCATCACCTCGGACAGGCCGTAGATGTCGACCGCGTCGAGGCCGGCCTTGGCCTCTATCTCCTGGCGCATGGCCTCGGTCCAGGGCTCGGCGCCGAAGATGCCGACCTTCAGCGAAGACGCAGCCGGGTCCAGACCCTGGCGCACGAACTCCTCGATGATCACCTGCATGTAGCTGGGGGTGACCATGATGATGTCGGGCTGGAAGTCCTGGATCAGCTGCACCTGCTTCTCGGTCTGGCCGCCCGACATCGGGATCACGGTGTAGCCGTTTCGCTCGGCGCCGTAGTGCGCGCCCAGGCCCCCGGTGAACAGGCCGTAGCCGTAGGCCACGTGGACGATGTCGCCCGGGCGGCCGCCGGCCGCGCGGATCGAGCGGCCCACCAGGTGAGCCCAGACGTCGATGTCGTTCTGGGTGTAGCCGACCACGGTCGGCTTGCCGGTGGTGCCCGACGAGGCGTGGATGCGCGCCACCTGCTGCCGTGGCACGGCGAACATGCCGAAGGGGTAGTTGTCGCGCAGGTCCTTCTTGGTCGTGAAGGGAAACTTCGCCAGGTCGGCCAGCGTCTTCAGGTCGGCCGGGTGCACGCCTTGGGCGTCGAACGAGGCCTTGTAGTGCGGCACCTTGTCGTAGGCGAGTTGCAGCGTGGCCTTCAGGCGCTGCAGTTGCAGCGCCTCGATCTCGTCTCGGCTGGCGATCTCGATCGGCTCGAGGTCACCAGGGGCGGGGCGCTTGACGGGCATGGGCGGGGTCTCCTGTGAGATCCGGCCACCGCAAATTCGACCGACCGGACGGTCAATTGTAGGAATCGACCGAGGTCTGACGCAAGTCAAAGCCTCCAGGGTTTACCCGTGGCAATCGCGCGCAGGCGCACAACGGCTGGCGGCGATGGCCAATGCCGCCAGCAGCATCAGCGGCAGGGCGAACTTGGCGTCGCGAGCGACCACGTTGAAGAGCCCGGCTGTGGCGATGGCGACCCAGGTCAGCAGCGCCGCGTGGCCCGCGCGGCCGGCCCGCCATCCCTGGGCCACGCCGGCTCCGAGCACCGCCAGCCACAGCCCCAGCCCGATCAGGCCGACCTGGGAGGTGACCAGCAGGTACTCGTTGTGCGGCGTCAACTGCGCTTCGAGCAGCGCACCGCCGCCGCCCGCGCGGGCACGCCACAAGCTCAACCAACTGGCGATGCCGTGGCCGAGCACGGGCTTCTCGCGCACCATGTCCAGTGTCAGGTCGAACATGCGAACCCGCATGCCCCAGCTGGTGGCCACCTCGCCGGTGGAGCGGTAACTCTTCAGTTCGGTCAGCCCTTCGTCGAAGCGCGCGCGCACGCTGCCCGAAGCCTGCCAGGCCAGCAGGGCCAGCAACATCACGCCCCCCACCAGCAGCCCGCGGCGCCACCACGAGCGCTGCCGCGCGAAGGCCAGCACGGCCAGCAGCACCGGCAGCACCACCAGGCCGGTACGGCGGTCCTGCAGCGACAGGCCCAGCGCCACGACGACCGCCGCCAGCAGCCAGGCCAGCCGCTGCCGGGGGGGGCGAGCCGTGTCCGATGCCAGCCACAGCGCCAGCGCCGTGCCCAGGGCCATCAGCAGCGAGGTGGCGATGCGCTGGTTGCCGTTGGCGTCCAGGGTGCTGGCCCACAGCGGGCTGGTGGGCAGGCCATGCAGACTCTCGGCCAGTGTCAGCAGGGCCACGACCACCGAGGCGACGATGAAATGTCGCAGTCCCTGTTCGGCCGCTGCGGGGGGGCAAGCCATGGCCAACACCGGCACCAGCATCAGCCGGCCGTAGTGCCACAGGTGCGAGGCCACATCGGCGCGCGGCGCGTCGGTCCAGGCGACAGAAGCCGCCAGCAACAGCCACAGGGCCAGCAGCGTGCGCAAGAGGGGCCACCTGGCCAGTTCGTGCCATTGCCCGGACGCGGTGAGCTGGCGCGCTGCCAGTGCACCGCCGACGAAGAGGCACAGGTACTGCAAACCCAGCGGCAAATAGACCACCCACGCTGCCGCCGCGGCCATGGCACCGGCCGCGCGGCCCCCGCGCCACACGGCATCCGGGTTCATCGCAACCGCGGGCTGAGCAGCCCGACCACCCCGCCGCGCAGCAGTGCCCAGAGCTTGGGCAGCCGATCGTCTTCGGCCAGGCCGATGCCCACGGCCTCGTAGCCCAGGCGCGTCAGGCACAGGAAGGCGAAGGCCGGCTCGCGCCACAGCCAGCGTCGGCCCAGCCACGCGGTGTTGCGGCCGATCAGGTAGCGGCGTGCGGCCGAATGACCGCCCGCCTGCATCTCGCGACCCAGGAAGGTGAAGCGTCGGCGATCGCCGATCGAATGCAGGAACTGGTGGCTGCCGTCCACATGCACCTGCAGGCCTGCCTGGCGCGCCCGCAGGCAGTACTCGGTGTCCACATGGTCGATGGCCAGGCCCTCGTTGAAGGCGCCGATGCGCTGAAGTGCGTGCAGGCGCCACACCGACATCGAGTTGATCACGAAGGCCACAGGCCGCAGCCCCTGGAACACGCGTGGCAGGTAGTTGAGGCGCCAGCGCTGAAGTTCGATGTACTTGCCGCGCAGTCCCGTGGCGCGGTCCACGTAGGCCGGTGCCACCGCCGCCGTGGTGGGCGACTGAAGCGCGTCAGCCACCACGGTGTCCGCCAGCAGACGGCCCAGACCCGACGCGTCGGAATCTTCGTCGAGGAAGACGACGTGGGTGAGCGGAGACGAGTGCATGGCCAACCCGTCCAGAGCCCGGTTGTAGGCGCCCGCCAGGCCGCCTCGGTTGGCGTTGTGCAGGTGAACCAGTGAAGGGCTCGCAGGCAAATCAACGAGTGCCGGGTGTCCGGTGGCCGAGTTGTCGACGACGACGGTGAGCCCGACGCTGGACTGAAGTTGCGCGATCAGCGGTCGCGGATCGGAGGAGGCGCGGTACACCACCACGACGGCGGCCGTGCTGCGAGCCAACGGCGCCATGGGAGCGGTCGTCGCGCTCGACGCGTCAGAGGCGGTTGATGAGCGCCGCCAGCGTGATGCCGATGTTGCCCAGCAGCGTTTGCCGGCGAACCCCGGAGCGCCACAGCCCGACCAGGCGCGGGCCCAGCCAGCGCCGCCGTGCTTCGATGAACTCATCGAGCACCAACTGGTTCTCGGGGGTCATGCGGTCGCGCACGCGCTCGAGGGCACGCAGGTTGGCATCGATCCAGCCCCGGAAACGCCCTTGCAGCAGCAGGCGCGCCCGGTGGTACTGGGCCACCGGATTGATGTTGGCGCCGAACTGGTTGCTGGCGTGCTGGCGGTATCGCACGGTGGGGTAGGGGTCGTAGTGGACCGAGCCTCCCACGCCCGCCACCAGCATGTAGGCCCACCAGTCGTGCGTGATGGCCTCGATGCTTTCGCCGGCGCTGCGCAGCAGATCGCGAGCGGCGCGGTTGAAGACCATGGTGTTGCCGCCTGCGATGCTTTGCACCAGCGAATTGCGGAAGCTCGGTGCTTCTTCGAACAGCGGCGAGTAGCCCAGGTGCTGGTTCCGGGCATCGACCAGCAGGGTGCGCGAGCCGTACAACGCGGGTTGGTCGGACGGCACGGTCTGCAGCCAGGCCACGGCGCGCTCGAGCTTGTCGGCTTCCCAGATGTCGTCCTGGTCGGCGTAGGCGAAGTAGTCGGCATCGATGTCGGCACGACAGGTCAGCGACAGGAAGTTGGCGGTCGAGCCTTCGGCCGGGCCGTCGTGGATGGAGATGCGCTCTTCGCCCCAGTGCGACTGGTAATACTCCAGGATGGCATGGGTGTGGTCATCCGAGCCGTCGTCGGAGGCCCAGATGGCCCAACTGGGGTGCGTCTGCGTGGCGATGGAATTGAGCTGCTGGGCCAGAAAGTGCTGACCCTGCATCGTGCACATCAACACCGCCACTTTCGGCATCGCCGGATTGGGGCGGTGCAGCAGCGACTTGAGGGACACCAGCGGGATGACCTGCCGGAATTCCTCCCAGGGGGAGAGCAATTCCGCGACGGTGCCGCGGTGGGTGCGGGTCCGTCGGATGCCGACGGCGGTGTCCCGCTTGCTTTCGTGTATCGATGCCATGACGCCTTGGAGTTTAGCCCACCGTTCTGCGCACAAACCCTGATGCGTTTGCGCAAGTCATTGATTCGGCAGATGAACTGACTAAGGCTTACGTTTGGCGTTGGATTTCGGCCACCGCAGCAATCTTGGCGATCGGGCGTCGCGAGCATAGGGCCGCCGGCGCCTGGCGAGGGTGATCGCTATCACAAAAGGACTGCGACAGGGCCTTGCCAGTGGCTATGCGGCGTGCCGGGCGGCATACCAATCCGCCACCAGTCCCATGCCAGCGCGGATGTCGTGGGTGGGCGCAAACCCCAGGCGCACGCGCGCCTTGCCGATGTCGGCCCTCGAATGGCGGACGTCGCCTGCCCGGAAATCGCGGTACTCGGGAGTGCCCACCGCCAACCCCGGCCGGCAGCGTTGCAGTTCCGCCGACAGCATGCCGTGCATCTGATTCAGCGAGGTTTGGTCGCCGACGGCCACGTTGTAGACCTGATCGATGGCTTCGGGACACGTCGTGGTGCCTGCCAGCAGGTTGGCCTGCACGGCGTTGGCCACATAGCAGAAGTCTCGACTGGTCTCGCCGTCGCCGTTGATGTACACCGTTTCACCTGTGAGCATCGAGGCCGCCCATCGCGGGATGACGGCCGCATAGGCACCGTTGGGGTCCTGCCGCGGGCCGAAGACGTTGAAATAGCGCAGTCCGACGCTTTCCAGCCCGTAGCTGCGGGCGAACACCGCGGCATACAACTCATTGACGTACTTGGTGACTGCGTAGGGCGACAAGGGGTTGCCGATGATGTCTTCGACCTTCGGCAGGCCCGGATGATCGCCGTAGGTGGAACTGCTGGCCGCATAGACGAAGCGCTGCACCTTGGCATCGCGTGCGGCCACGGCCATGTTGAGGAAGCCGCCGATGTTGACGTCGTTGGTGGTCACCGGGTCGGCCAGCGAACGGGGCACCGAGCCCAGCGCGGCCTGGTGCAGCACGATGTCGACATTGGCGCAGGCGGCGTGGCAATCGGCCGGGTTGCGGATGTCGCCGCTGATGAAACGGAAGCGTGACCAGGCCTCATCGCCGACGATGGCGCGAACGTCGTCGAGGTTGCGCCGGTGTCCGGTGGCGAAGTTGTCGAGGCCGACCACCTTCTGGCCAAGGCCGAGCAGGGTCTCCAGCAGGTGGCTGCCGATGAATCCGGCGACGCCGGTCACGAGCCAGGTGCGCGGTGTCGCGCTCAGGGATTGCAGCGTCGTCTCGAAGGCCGATGGGGTGGTCACGCGGGTCTCCCGGAGGTGGCAGGCGGTCAATCGAAGAGGTCGGCGGCGGCGAAGGCAGGCGCACCGGCATCCTTGTCGGCGAGCAGCGGCGTCAGGCCGCCCGGCCAGGCGATGCCCAACTGCGGGTCGTTCCAGACGATGGCGCGCTCACTGTCCTTGGCGTAGTAGTCGGTGGTCTTGTAGTGAAAGCGGGAGTCATCCTTCAGCGCCAGGAAGCCGTGGGCAAAGCCTTCCGGGATCCACAGCTGACGCCGGTTCTCAGCACTGAGTTCGACGCCCAGCCAGCGGCCAAAGGTCGGCGATTGGCGTCGGATATCAACGGCCACATCGAATACGGCGCCTTGACTCACCCGCACCAGCTTGCCTTGAGCGTGAGGCGACAACTGGTAGTGCAGGCCGCGCAGCACGCCGCGTTTCGAGGCGGATTCATTGTCCTGGACGAAATCCCGCGGTGTCGATTCGCCCAGCGACGCCAGGCCCTCGGCGAAGCGGCGGCGGTTGAAGCTTTCGGTGAACCAGCCCCGATCGTCGCTGAACACATCCGGTTCGATGATCACGACGCCCGGCAGGTAGGTGGCGAGGAATTTCATGGGGGAATGGCAGTCAATGTGGGAAACACCTCGTCGAGCATCCTGTCGACGCCGAGGCGCCAGTCGGGCAAGGTCAGACCGAAACTGCGGCACAGCTTTCGGGTGTCGAGGCGGGAGTTCAGGGGTCGAGTGGCCGGGCTGGGATAGTCCCTTGTCGGGATGCCCTTGACACTGTCGGCTGTGGCCTTCAAAGGCAATCCCGCGCGATGGCCCCAGGCGATGACGTGGCGGGCATAGTCGCACCAGCTCACCGCGCCGCTGGCGCAGGCGTGGTAGGTGCCCGAAAGCTCAGTGGCGTTCGATGCAGCGCGCAGCGCATGGGCCGTCACATCGGCCAGCAGATCGGCGCCCGTCGGTGCACCGATCTGGTCGTCGACGACGCCCAGGCTGTCGCGCTGGCCCGCCAGACGCAGCATGGTGCGGGCGAAATTGCCGCCGCGCGCAGCATGGACCCAGCTCGTTCTCAGGATCAGGTGATGGCAGCCGCTGGACCTGATGGCCTCTTCGCCGGCAAGCTTGGTGTGTCCATACACCCCCAGCGGCCCGGTCGCGGCGAGCTCGTCGCGCGGGGCGGTGCCGCTGCCGTCGAAGACGTAGTCTGTGGAGTAGTGCACCAGCCACCCCGACCAGGTTGCCAGCTCGCGGGCGATCACGCCAGGGGCCACGGCATTGACCGCGGTGGCCGCTTCGACGTCGCTCTCGGCCTTGTCGACGGCGGTGTAGGCCGCCGCATTGACCACGACGTCTGGGCGAAGTGCCCGCAGCGTGGCGGTCAGTGCCGCGGGATCCGCAAGGTTGCCCGACAG
This sequence comes from Ideonella sp. A 288, assembly GCF_002198735.1. Classification (GTDB taxonomy): domain Bacteria; phylum Pseudomonadota; class Gammaproteobacteria; order Burkholderiales; family Burkholderiaceae_C; genus Pseudaquabacterium. The sequence continues at coordinate 83,696 of NZ_MWLO01000125.1, read as the reverse complement.
GCCGCCGGATCGCACCGTTCGGCCTAGCACGATCAGGTCCCCCAACGGGGCGAGCGCGCGGCGCAGTTCCCAGCCCACTTGTCCGTCGGGCCCCAGCAACAGCAGCTTCATGGCGAGGCCAGCGGCCGCAGGCCTCGCAGCGCGTGGCACGGCAGGGTCGATGTCCGGCGGTGGAGTGGCATCCTGTGGGTCGTGGCGGATCGGGAATTCGTCGAGCGCGTGAAGCGGTCCAGACGATCGGGGGAGCCTCGGCGGGATCTTCTGATTGCCCGCGGACATGCAACTCCCCGAAAACCTCAAAATTGTAGTGGGGGCCTGTCGACAGCCAGCCACAGCCTGGTCGGGCGTTTCGTGACAGGTAGGGGATAATCCCGAGTTAATGACCGAAACCACCACCACTGCGGAAGCCCCGCTGAAGTTCGAGACGCTGGAGCTCGACGCCAAGTTGCTGCGGGCCGTCACCGACTCCGGCTACACCTCGATGACACCGATCCAGGCCAAGGCGATCCCCCTGGTGCTGGCCGGGCGCGACGTGATGGGCGCTGCCCAGACCGGTACCGGCAAGACCGCTGCGTTTTCGCTGCCCTTGCTGCAAAAGATGATGCGGCACGAGACGGCATCCATGTCGCCGGCGCGCCATCCGGTGCGCGCCCTGGTGCTCACGCCCACCCGCGAACTGGCCGACCAGGTGGCCAACAACGTCAAGACCTACGCCAAGCACACCCAATTGCGCTCCACGGTGGTCTTCGGCGGCATCGACATGAAGCCCCAGACGGCTGAACTCAAGCGGGGCGTCGAGGTGCTGATCGCCACACCCGGGCGCTTGCTGGACCACATCGAGGCCAAGAACTGCGTGCTCAACCAGGTCGAGTATGTGGTGCTCGACGAGGCCGACCGCATGCTCGACATCGGCTTCCTGCCCGACTTGCAGCGCATCCTGTCCTACCTGCCCAAGCAGCGCCAGACCCTGCTGTTCTCGGCCACCTTCTCGCCCGAGATCCGGCGCCTGGCCCAGAGCTACCTGCAGGATCCCATCACTGTCGAGGTGGCGCGGGCCAATGCCACGGCCACCAATGTCGAGCAGCGCTTCTACAGCGTGGCAGAGGACGACAAGCGGGCGGCGGTGCGGCAGATGCTGCGCGACCGCTCCATTGGCCAGGCCATCATCTTCGTCAACTCCAAGCTCGGCGCGGCCCGACTGGCGCGCTCGTTCGAGCGCGACGGCCTCAAGACCGCGGCGCTGCACGGCGACAAGTCGCAGGACGAGCGCCTGAAGTCGCTGGACGCGTTCAAGCGCGGGGAGGTCGACCTGCTGGTGGCCACCGACGTCGCCGCTCGTGGCCTGGACATTGCCGACCTGCCGGCCGTGTTCAATTTCGACGTGCCCTTCAATGCCGAGGACTACGTGCACCGCATCGGCCGCACCGGTCGTGCCGGCGCGTCGGGCCTGGCCATCACGCTGGTCGACCGTGACGACGTGCGCCTCGTCGGCGACATCGAGCGCCTGATCAAGACCAAGATCGAGATCGAGCCGGTGGAATTGGAGGACGACCGTCCGCGCCGCCCGCCGCGCCGACCCCGCGACGACGAATTCGAACGCGCGGCGCCCGCCGACCGCGCGGCACCGCCGGCCCCGGTCCGCGAACGCACCGACGCGCCGCGCTATGCCGCACCCCGTGGCCCGAGCCGAGACCCGTTCTTCGACAAGCCTTACGAGGCGCCGGCCGCCGACGATCGGCCGGCGTGGGACCAGATGCCTGCCGCGGCGCCGCCCGTGCCCCGCCGGTCCAGCAACATCCGCACGAAGCGCAAGGTGGCTTCGCTGCTGGGTGGCGGCAGTCAGTAAGCGGCGAAGACGGTCGATCGCCTGGCACCGCGCTCGGGACCAAGTGGCCCTCGATTCAACCCGCCAGCCACAAGAACACCGCGGGCACCCGATCTCCGATCTCGTGGCGCATCGCGCGCCAGGCCTGGACCGTTCGTGTCTGGCATTGCTGCGCCGAGAGCGTCAGCCCGCTGGCCACGCAAAGGCGGGTCGACGGGTGAAGGTGCTCCACCAGGGCGCCCAGCAGGGTTGCGTTCCTGTAGGGCGTCTCGATGGCGATCTGCGTCTGTCCTTGCCGACGTGACAGGGACTCGAGCTCACGGAGCCGAGCGGCGCGCGCGCCTGCTTCCACGGGCAGGTAGCCGACGAAGGCGAAGCTCTGGCCGTTCAGACCGCTGGCGGCCAATGCCAGCAGCAGCGAACTCGGCCCCGACAAGGGCATGACCGTCAGGCCCAGGCCATGTGCTGCCGACACCAGCAGGGCGCCCGGGTCGGCCACGGCCGGCAGCCCGGCCTCGGACAGCAGGCCCACGTCGTGGCCCGCCAGCGCAGGCGCCAGCAGACGGCCGAAATCGGCTGGCTCCGGTGTGCTCACCCCCTTGCGGGGGCGTGGCAACTCACGGATGTCCAGGGCTTGCAGCGGTTGCGCCAGCGTCACGTGACGGTCGACGCGCTTGAGGAACGCGCGCGCCGTCTTCGCGTTTTCGACCACCCAGTGCCCGATCGACGCTGCCTGCGCCAGCACGGCCCGTGGCAGCACCTCGGTCAGGTCGATCTCTTCGCCGCTGCCCAGGTCCAGGCCATTCGGCACCAGCACCAGGCGGCCGGGCACGACGGTCACCGCGGGGCCGCCAGTGGGTCGATCCCGGCCTCGCGCAGCATCGCGCAGGTGCGGATCAGAGGCAAGCCGACCAGCGCCGTCGGGTCGTCCGACTCGATGGAGGCCAGCAAGGCGATGCCGAGGGTTTCGCACTTGGCGCTGCCGGCACAGTCGTAGGGCTGTTCGGCGCGCAGGTAGTGCTCGATCTCGGCGTCCGTCAACGACCGGAACCGCACCGTCACCGCCGCCAGCCGCACTTGCTCATAGGCGGTGGCGCGCCGGACCACCGCCACCGCGGTCTGGAACACGATCGTCCGACCGCGCATGGCCTGCAGTTGGGCCACCGCGCGTTCGTGCGTGCCGGGTTTCCCGATCGACATGCCGTCGAGGTCGGCCACCTGGTCCGATCCGATCACCACCGCATCGCCTTGCCGGGACGCCACCTCCCGCGCCTTGGCCACCGCCAGCCGCAGCGCCAGCGCCGCAGGGGTTTCGCCGGGCAGGGGCGACTCGTCGACCGCGGGGGCCACCGACTCGAAGGGCAGACGCAGACGCTCCAGCAGTTCGCGCCGGTAGCGCGAGGTGGAACCCAGGACGAGGGCGGGCGGCATGGACATGCAAACGATTGTCCCATCGCGTGCGTACACTGACGCCATGAAACCCAGAGGACACGACCCCTGCCGGCTCGATGTGGCGGCGCTTTGCGCCGAAGGGGGCGAATTGTCCGGCGCTTGGCCCGGCCAGACGCTTTCCCGGCTGGCCGACAGCCAGGCCCTGCCGCAGGATTCCCCGCCGCTGGCGGTCGATTGGCAGGTGCGCGGCGAGCGCCGGGCCGTCACTGGCGGCGATCCCGAACTGTGGCTGCACCTCGAGGCCAGCACCTCGGTGTGGCTCGAGTGCCAGCGTTGTCTGCAGCCGTTTCAGCAGCTGCTGGCGGTGCAACGTCGGGTGCGTTTCGTGCGCGACGAGGCGCAGGCCGAGGTGCTCGACGCAGAGTCGGAGGATGACGTGCTGTCACTGCCGCGCTGGCTCGACCTGCGCGAATTGATCGAGGACGAGTTGCTCCTGTCCTTGCCCTTGATCCCTCGGCACGAGCAATGCCCGATGCCGCTGCCGCTGCCAGGGACTGACCCCGTCCCGCAGGACGAGGATGAGCGGCCCCACCCCTTCGCCGTGCTGCAAGGCATCAAGACCCGCAGATAGGTGACCTCGCGTTGAGCGGGCTGCTATACTCGCGGGCTTTCCGTTGCGGGGCCTTTGCTTGTCATGCCCCGCCGCTTGCCCGATTCAGGCATCCACAGACGGGCTCGTCGAGCCCGCTCCGGCCTCACCGCTCCCGCGGCGCCGGTTCCGATCAGGAGTCTTTCATGGCCGTCCAGCAGAACAAGAAGTCGCCGTCCAAGCGCGGCATGCACCGTTCGCACAACGCCCTCGTCACCCCGGGCACCGGCATCGAGCCGACCACCGGCGAAGTGCACATGCGTCACCACATCAGCCCGACCGGTTTCTACCGTGGCCGCAAGGTGCTGAAGACCAAGCAGGACGCCTGACGATCGATTGCGCCGCGGCGTCCACCGTTGGTGCCGCACGTCCAGCGAGTCGCCGCTCCCCGATGCCCGGCCCCACCCACGGTGGAGCCGGGTTTCGTGCTTATCCGGCACCCCCCGAGTTCCCATCCTGGCCGCGATGTGGCCGCTGCCCGAACGTTTCCGGCAGGCAGGGTGGGTCCGCTTGTGCAGTCCCGACCGATCGCCTAAGGTCGTGCCCGGCACCGCTCGTTGCTGAGCCGGCCGACACTGCAGTTGCCCGTTTGCCGGCCGGATTCGCCGGCAGGTGCCACGCCCAACCATCCAAGTGTCCTCGTCGTCATTGAAGCCCCTGTCGCGTGTTCGCGTGGCCGTCGACTGCATGGGTGGTGACCTGGGTCCGTCGGTCACCTTCCCTGCCTGCCGGGCATTCCTCGATGCGCATCCACAGGCCGACCTGCTGCTGGTCGGCACGGAATCGGCGCTCGCGGTGGCTGCGGGTTGGCCGCGCTGCACGCTGGTGCCGGCCGCAGAAGTCGTGGCGATGGACGACCCGGTGGAGGTGGCATTGCGGCGCAAGCGCCAGTCGTCGATGCGCGTCGCGATCAGCCAGCTCAAGGCGGACGATTCGGGTGTGGCCGCCGCCGACGTGTGTGTGTCGGCAGGCAACACTGGCGCCCTGATGGCCGTGGCCCGCTATGTGCTGAAGACCTTCGAGGGCATTGACCGGCCTGCGATTGCAGCCTTGCTGCCCAACGCGCGCGGCGGCTTCACCAAGGTGCTCGACCTCGGGGCCAATGTCGACTGCACCGCCGAACACCTGCTGCAGTTCGCGGTGATGGGCAGCGCACTGGTCAGCGCGCTCGATGGGAACGACAACCCCAGTGTCGGCCTGCTCAACATCGGCGAGGAAACCATCAAGGGCAGCGAGACCATCAAGCGGGCGGGCGAACTGCTGCGCGAGGCCGGTGCCGCAGGCCGCCTCAACTTCTATGGCAACGTCGAAGGCAACGACATCTTCAAGGGCACAACCGATCTGGTCGTCTGCGATGGCTTCGTCGGCAATGTGGCGCTCAAGTCCGCCGAAGGCGTGGCCGGCATGCTGACGCAGGTGCTCAAGGACGAGTTCACGCGCACGCCCCTGAGCCGGCTGGCCGCAATGGTGGCGATGCCGGTGCTCAAGCGCTTCCGCTCGCGAATGGATCACCGCCGCTACAGCGGCGGCGCGCTGCTCGGCTTGCGCGGCTTGGTCTTCAAGGCCCACGGGGCATCAGACGCCTACGCCTTCGGCCGGGCCCTCGAGCGGGCGTATGATGCCGCCCGCAACCGGCTCCTGGACCGTGTCCACGACAGCGTTCGTGATGCGCTGTCGGACCAGCCGACGGCACCGGACGATGCGGTGTCCGCCCAAGCTGCATGACCTCGACCCACAGCACACCCCCGCGCTTTTCGCGCATCACTGGCACCGGCAGCATGCTGCCTGCACGCCGACTCACCAACGCCGACCTGGCCGCCGACCTGGCGACGCGCGGCGTCGAAACCTCCGACGGCTGGATCGTGGAGCGCACCGGCATCCGCGCACGCCACTTTGCCGATCCGTCGCAGTCGTCCAGCGACCTGGCTGTCGACGCGGCCAGGGCGGCGCTTGAGTCGGCCGGCCTGCAGGCCGACGAGATCGATCTGATCATCGTGGCCACCTCCACGCCGGACATGGTGTTCCCGTCCACGGCGTGCATCGTGCAGCGCAAGCTGGGCATTGTCGGCTGCCCAGCATTCGACGTGCAGGCGGTGTGCTCGGGCTTCGTCTACGCACTCACGGTCGCTGACGCGATGATCCGCACCGGCACGGCCTCGAAAGCGCTGGTCATCGGTGCCGAGGTCTTCTCGCGCATCCTCGACTTCAACGATCGCGGCACCTGCGTGCTGTTCGGCGACGGTGCGGGCGCCGTGGTGCTGCAGGCCAGCGAGGTGCCGGGCATCCTGTCCACCGACCTGCATGCCGACGGCCGGCATGTCGAGATCCTCTGCGTGCCGGGCACCGTGTCCGGTGGCAAGGTGCTGGGCGATCCCCTGCTCAAGATGGACGGGCAGGCCGTCTTCAAGCTCGCGGTCGGCGTGCTCGAGTCGGCCGCGCGGGCCACGCTCGCCAAGGCGGGCCTGACCACCGACGACATCGACTGGCTGATTCCCCATCAGGCGAACATCCGCATCATGCAGGGCACCGCCCGCAAGCTACGGCTGCCGCTGGAGAAGGTCATCGTCACCGTCGACGAGCACGGCAACACGTCGGCGGCGTCCATACCGCTGGCCCTGGACGTGGCGGTTCGCTCCGGCCGGGTGCGGCCAGGCGACACCGTGATGCTCGAAGGGGTCGGCGGTGGCTTCACCTGGGGCGCGGTGCTGCTCGACTTCTGATCCACTTCCTGCTCGCCACGATTCGCACGATGACAACGTTCGCCTTTGTCTTTCCCGGTCAGGGTTCGCAGGCCGTCGGCATGCTCGACGCCTGGGGCGGCCATCCTGCCGTTCGCACCACCCTCGACGAGGCCTCGCAGGCCTTGGGCGAGGACGTCGCCAAGCTGATCTCGGAGGGCCCGAAGGCCCAGCTGGATCTCACCACCAACACCCAGCCGGTGATGCTCACCGCGGCGGTGGCCTGCTATCGCGCCTGGCTCGCCGAAGGCGGCGATCCGCCTGCGGCAGTTGCCGGTCACTCGCTTGGGGAGTACAGCGCACTGGTCGCGGCAGGTGCCCTCTCGCTGTCCGATGCCTTGCCGTTGGTGCGCTTTCGTGCCCAGGCCATGCAGGAGGCGGTGCCGGTCGGCGTCGGGGCGATGGCCGCCATCCTCGGACTCGACGCGGCCGCCGTGCGCGAGGGCTGCGCCAAGGCCGCGTCGGAGAGCGGCGAAGTGGTCGAGGCGGCCAACTTCAACGATCCGAAGCAGACCGTGATCGCCGGAAGCAAGGCTGGCGTCGACCGCGCCTGCGAGGTGCTCAAGGCCATGGGCGCCAAGCGCGCCTTGCCGCTGGCGGTGTCGGCGCCGTTCCATTCCACGCTGATGCGGCCGGCCGCCGAGCGCCTGCGCGAACGCCTGGCCGTACAAGCCATCGCGGCGCCGGTCATCCCGGTCGTCAACAACATCGACGTGGCCGCGCCGGTCGATCCCGTGGCGATCCGCGACGCGCTGTACCGCCAGGCGTTCGGGCCCGTGCGCTGGGTCGAGGTGATCCAGGCCTTGCAGGCCCGGGGCATGACGCGCGTCGTCGAGTGTGGCCCGGGCAAGGTGCTTGCAGGCCTGGTCAAGCGCATCGACCCAGGCCTCGAGAGCGGCATGATCTTCGACCCGGCCACGCTGGGCGAGATGAAGGGACAACTGGCATGAGCACCGTCAAGCAGGTGGCGCTGGTCACTGGCGCGTCGCGTGGCATCGGTCGCGCCATCGCCGCCGCGCTGGCCGCCCAGGGCTTCATGGTCGTCGGCACGGCCACCACCGAGGCCGGAGCCGCCGCCATCGGCGAAGCGCTGGCGCCCCATGGCGGCCGCGGCCTGTGCCTCAACGTCAACGATGCGGCCGCGGTCGAATCCGCCATCGAAGGCCTCGTCAAGTCCGAAGGTGGCCTGCACGTGCTGGTCAACAACGCCGGCATCACGCGCGACACGCTGGCCATGCGCATGAAGGACGAGGACTGGGACGCGGTGCTGGACACCAACCTGAAGGCCGTGTTCCGCGCCTGCCGAACGGCGATGCGGCCGATGATGAAGCAGCGCCACGGCCGCATCATCAACATCACCTCGGTGGTGGGGGCCAGCGGCAACGCCGGGCAGGCCAACTACGCGGCGGCCAAGGCCGGCACCGCAGGGTTGACGCGGGCGCTGGCCCGAGAACTCGGCAGCCGGAACATCACCGTCAACTGCATCGCGCCAGGGTTCATCGCAACCGACATGACGGCTGACCTGCCGCCGGCGCAGAAGGCGGCGTTGCTGCAGCAGATCCCGCTCGGTCGACTCGGTACGCCGGAGGAAATCGCGCATGCCGTGGCGTTCCTGGCCTCGCCCCTGGCGGGATACATCACCGGTGCCGAGCTGCACGTCAACGGCGGCATGTACATGGTCTGAGCATTGCCCGTCCGCCGGGCCCTGCCCGCTCGGCGCGATGGTGGCCGGAGTGCCTCGGATAGGCGACTCCAGCGCCGGTAGAATCCTGGGCTGGCTTTCTGCATTTCACTCCCGGAGGAGTCATGAGCGATATCGAAGCACGTGTCAAGAAAATCATCGCCGAGCAACTCGGCGTTCCCGAATCCGACGTCACCAACGAGAAGGCCTTCGTGGCTGATCTGGGCGCGGATTCCCTCGACACGGTCGAACTGGTGATGGCACTCGAGGACGAGTTCAGCATCGAGATCCCGGACGAAGAGGCGGAGAAGATCACCACGGTGCAGTTGGCGATCGACTACGCCGTCAATCACCAGAAGGCCTGAGTCAACACACGGCATCGCATGACCCGTCGTCGTGTCGTCATCACCGGCCTGGGCCTGATCAGCCCGGTCGGTAACACCGTGGCCGAAGGCTGGAGCAATATCCTGGCCGGCCGTTCAGGCATCGACACCGTCAAACGCTTCGATGCGACGGTGCTGTCTTGCCATTTCGCCGGTGAGGTCAAGGGCTTCAATGTCGAGGAGTACATCCCCGCCAAGGAAGCCCGCCACATGGATGCCTTCATCCATTTCGGCATGGCCGCTGCCATCCAGGCAGTGGCCGATGCCGGGCTGCCCCATGGCGACACACTCACCGAAGCCCAGGCTGAACGCTACGGGTGCATGGTGGGCTCCGGCATTGGCGGCTTGCCGCTGATCGAGCAGACGCACCAGGATTACATCGAGCGTGGCGCCCGCCGCATTTCGCCGTTCTTCGTGCCCGCCTCGATCATCAACATGATCTCGGGGCACATCTCGATCAGGTACGGCTACACCGGTCCGAACATGGCCATCGTGACGGCCTGCACCACCGGCCTGCACTGCATCGGCGAGGCGGGCCGGATGATCGAGTACGGTGACGCCGACGTGATGATCGCCGGAGGATCCGAGTCCACGGTGTCTCCGCTGGGCATGGGTGGCTTTGCGGCCGCCCGGGCTCTGTCCACGCGCAACGACGATCCCCAGACGGCTTCCCGTCCATGGGACCGTGACCGCGACGGCTTCGTGCTGGGCGAGGGGGCAGGTGTGATGGTGCTCGAGTCGTACGAGCATGCCGTCGCGCGTGGGGCCAAGATCTATGCCGAACTCGCCGGCTTCGGCATGGGTGCCGATGCGCATCACATGACGGCACCCAACGTGGACGGTCCCAAGCGGTCGATGACGGCTGCGCTGCGCAACGCCAAGGTCAATGCGTCGGACGTTCACTACTTGAACGCGCACGGCACATCGACGCCGCTGGGTGACCTCAACGAAACCAATGCCATCAAGCTGGCATTCGGCGACCACGCAAAGCGGCTGGTCGTCAATTCCACCAAATCGATGACCGGGCACTTGCTGGGCGGTGCTGGTGGCATCGAGTCGGTGTTCACGGCCTTGGCGGTGCACCATCAGGTGTCGCCTCCCACGATCAACATCTTCAACCAGGATCCCGAATGCGACCTGGACTATTGCGCCAACACCGCGCGGGAGATGACGATCGACGTGGCCGTGAAGAACAACTTCGGTTTCGGCGGCACCAACGGCACGCTGGTCTTCCGGCGGGTCTAGGGCGCTCGGGCGCCATCGCGGCATGCGAGCGGCACCGCCCGTCGAGCTGGACCTCGGCCCTGGACGGCGAGAGCGCGTCCTGGGGCTCGTCCTGTGGGGCCTGTCGGCGGGCGTCCTCGGGGCCTGGATCGACCGATCTTTCCAACTGATTCTGCCGGGTTGGATTCTTGCGCTGTCTGTCATCGTTGCCATGTGGGCGGGATGGCTCTCCACGAAACCCATGGCGGGTGTGTTGGTTTGGGACGGGCAGCGCTGGCGATGGCAGGCCCCCGGTCGATCACCGTGCCAGCTTTCCCGTGTCGAGCGGGCACTCGATCTGGGTCGCTGGGTACTGCTGCGGTGCGACGCTGGCGAGCATGGTCGTCATTGGTGTGGGGTGTCGTGCAGCCGGTCCGCGACCTCCTGGCACGGTCTTCAACTGGCCTTGCGCAACCGATCGAGCGCAGTGACCGCGAGCCCGCCGCCATGACGGACGATGCGTCGGACACCCTGTTGGTGCAGCGTGCCGTGGCTGGCGACCCGAAGGCTTTCGAGATGCTGGTGGTCAAGTACCAGCGCCGGATCGAGCGCCTGATCGGTCGCATGGTGCGGGACACCGATCTCGTGAACGACATCGCCCAGGAGTCGTTCATCAGGGCGTACCGGGCTTTGCCGCAGTTTCGCGGCGACAGCGCCTTCTACACTTGGCTGTACCGCATTGCGGTGAACACGGCCAAGAAGGCACTTGTTGATCTCAAGCGCGATCCGGTCGTGAACGAGTCGTCACTGCTCTCGGCCAGCGACGATGACGATGAAACTTACCGTCATGATCGCGAACTAAGCGATGGCGCGACCCCCGAGTCCTTGCTGGCCAGCAAGGAAATCGCCGAAACCGTGAACCTTGCGATCGAAGCGCTGTCAGAAGATCTTCGGCAGGCGATCACCCTGCGCGAGATCGAAGGGCTGAGCTACGAGGAAATTGCAGAGCTGATGAACTGCCCGATCGGCACGGTGCGGTCCCGTATCTTTCGGGCAAGAGAAGCCATCGCGCAGCGGCTTCGGCCCTTGCTGGATACCCGAGAGGGCGAGCGATGGTGATCGGTGGATTGGGCACTCGGGTGCGCGTGGCTTCAACAAGGCAGGATCATGTCGAACAGATCGGATGAAATGGGCACCCCGTCGCGGCAACTGATGTCGGACCTGGCGGATGGGCGCCTCGGACCAGCCGAAGTCGAAGGCGCCATGGCAGCCTGGAAGGCCGACCCGCGTGCCCGCGAGTGCTGGCACACCTATCAACTGATCGGCGATGTGCTGCGTTCGGACGAATTGTCGTCACTGCCGGCCCGCGACGCCGCGTTCCTCGACTCGCTGCGCGGCAGGCTGGCTGTGGAGCCGGTGCCCCTGGCCCCTTGGGCCCCTGAAGTGGCGGCCGAACCAGCGCGGGCGCCCGCTCGCCACCGGACGAACTGGCAACTTGCCTCGGCCGCCGCTGCCGCCGGTTTTGTTGCCGTGGCGGGCGTGCTGGTGGTGCTGCGCCCCACCTCGCAGGCACCCGTTCAGCCGAGCGCCGCCACGCTGGCGAGCACGGCCCCTCCCGAGCAGGTGGTCGCCAACGGCCGCATGATCCGCGATGCCCAATTGGACCGCTATCTGTCGGCCCATCGTCGCGTCTCGAACGGCGCGTCACTGGCGATGCCCGGTGCCGTGGTGCGGAGTGTCGACAGCCTGACCGTCGACGACAAGTGAGTGCGGCCCCTGTCGATCAGCGCTGGCGCTGGAAGCGCTACTGCGCCGGCCACTTGCTAGGCTGCGCCGCGGTGCTGGCGCAGGCGCAGCCTGTGGGCTTCGATGCCCAGCAGTGGCTCGCGCGAGCGCAAGCGGCTGCAACCCAGCGCAGCTACCAGGGCACGATGACCTCGTCGGGTGGAGGGCACCTGTCGAGCTCGCGGATCAGTCGCGTGAGCGATGGACGGCAGCGACTCGAGCGCATCGAACTGCTCAACGGTCAGGCGCGACAGCAACTTCGGCACAACGAGACCGTGCTCACTTTGTGGCCTCAGACCCGGGTGGCCGTTTTCGAGACCGAGGATGCGGTGGCGGAGTTCCCGGCGCTGCCCAGCCTCGGTCAACGTCTGCTCGAGAGCTACGAGGCCCGCCCTTTGGGGCAAGACCGCGTGGCCGGCATGGACGTGGACGTCGTGGTCTTCAAGCCCAAGGATGGGATGCGCTACGCCCAGCGGCTGTGGGCCGAGCGGGGCAGCGGACTGCTGCTGCGGGCCGATGTGTTGGGACCGCGCGGCGAGGTGTTGGAGTCATCGGCCTTCACAGAACTGAGTTTCGGCGGCAAGCTGCAGCCGGACAGCGTGCTCGGTCCGATGAAGCGCCTGGATGGTTATCGGGTGCTGAGGCTGCCGTCTCAAAGGGTGAACTTCGAGTCCGAGGGCTGGACCATGCAGCGTGCCGTCGCTGGCTTTCATCTGGTTGGCTGCGCGCGACGCGCGCTCGAAGCCTCGATGGGGGTTGGCGACGCCCGTCAGGTGCTGCAGGCGGTGTACTCGGACGGCTTGACCCACGTGTCCGTGTTCGTCGAGCCCTTCGATGCCCAACAGCATCGCCCGATGCGCACCAGCCTCGGCGCCACGAGCACCCTGATGAATCGCCAGGGCGAATGGTGGATCACGGTCGTCGGCGATGTACCGATGCCCACCATCCAGCAATTCGAGGCAGGATTGCAGCGGCGTTGAGGCCGCACACAGTTTCGGCATCTGGCCTGCGGCCTGCCCGATGCCGACCGACCCATCGAGAGAGGGAGCACGATGTTGAACGTTGCCGATTTGCTTGTTTCGTCCACTGCACGCCGTCGCTGGATTGGTGCTGCAGCCTTCGCGATCATGTCTGCGCTCGCCAGCCAGGCGCCCGCCCAGGCCCGCGAACTGCCCGATTTTCCCGACCTGGTCGAGAAGGTGGGTCCCTCGGTGGTGAACATCCGCACGACCGAGCGCGGCCGCCTGGCCGGCGCGGGGCCTGGCGGTGCTGAACGGGATCCGAACATCGAGGAATTCCTGCGCCGCTTCGGCATCCCCATGCCGGGCGGCCGCGGCGGCCCCAGGAACGACGACGAACCGCAGCAGGCGCAGCCTCGCGGTGTCGGCTCGGGCTTCATCCTCACGGCCGACGGTTTCGTGATGACCAACGCCCACGTCGTCGAGGGTGCCGACGAAGTGATCGTCACGCTGACGGACAAGCGAGAGTACAAGGCCAAGTTGATCGGTGCCGACAAGCGCACCGATGTCGCGGTCGTGAAGATCGATGCGACCGGCCTGCCGGCGGTGCGCATCGGCGATGTCAATCGCTTGCGGGTCGGCGAGTGGGTCATGGCGATCGGGTCGCCCTTTGGCCTGGCCAACAGCGTGACGGCTGGCATCGTCAGTGCCAAGGCCCGCGAGACCGGTGATTACCTTCCCTTCATCCAGACCGACGTGGCCATCAACCCTGGCAATTCGGGCGGCCCGCTGATCAACATGCGCGGCGAGGTGGTGGGCATCAACTCGCAGATCTACAGCCGCTCCGGTGGCTACATGGGCATCGCCTTCGCGATCCCGATCGACGAGGCCACCCGTGTGTCCGACCAGTTGCGGTCCAGCGGCCGCGTCATCCGGGGGCGCATCGGTGTCACGATCGCGGCGGTCACCAAGGAGGTCGCCGAGTCGATCGGTCTGGGCAAGGCGGCAGGGGCGATGGTGCGCGGTGTCGAGGCGGGCGGGCCAGCGGACAAGGCGGGCATCGAGGCCGGCGACATCATCACGCGCGTCGATGGCAAGGTCATCGAGAGTTCGGTCGATCTGCCTCGCATCATTGGCAGCATCAAGCCCGGTGCGCGCGCGGCGCTCCAGGTGTATCGACGGGGTGCGTATCGTGACATGAGCGTCACCGTGGTCGAGTTCGAGGCCGAACAGCAGGCCAAGGCGCCGACGCCCGAGCCCGCGGCGTCGGCGGCTGCAAAGTCGGCGTTGGGCCTCACGGTGGTCGAACTCACTGACGGGCAACGCAAGGAAATGAAGGTCCGAGGCGGCGTTCGGGTTGAATCGGCCGAAGGCGCTGCGGCGCGGGCGGGCATGCGAAGTGGCGATGTCGTGCTTGCGATGAACAACACCGAGATCACCGATGTTCGCCAGTTCATGGGCTTGGCAGCCAAGGTCGAGAAGTCGAAGTCGGTGAACCTGATGGTTCGGCGTGGCGAGTGGGTCAACTATGTGGTGATCCCGGCTGGTCGTTGACGGTCGGGCCGCTGCCGCGTGGACCTGGCATCCCAGTGGGATGCCAGGTCTTTTCATAATGCGGCATAGGCGTCGATGGTAGTGGGCGCAAACATCTGTGGCTGCTGTCCGGCGTCGAGTGGGCTCCGGACGCCCCACCGGTTGGTGGTCGTTCGCTTCGGTGTTGGTGGCTCAAGATTCCGGATCTCAAAGGTTAGAATCAGGGGATTGACGGATCTTTTCCGCTGAACATTTGGATCAACTGGTCGGGTGTGGGGCTCTGGCAACAGAGCGATCCGACCTGTTGAGAAGCTGTTGATAAGTACATGCTGTTGGTGACCTGCAACGACCGGAAAACAAGCAACGGCGCGGGTTCCAGCCCGGTGCTTTTGGCTACAATGAAAGCCCAACAAGCAGTTGCCATACGTTTTTGTTGGAAGGCGCGTCTTCTCTTGGACGTGCCTTTTTTTTGTTCCCGACCAGGCGCCTGAGCGCCCACGCATCGCAGGGCCTTCACGGCTCGCGATGCCGCAGTCGCAGCGCGGCCCGTGCATGCGCATCCGACCGCCACCGTACCTATGGACCACATCCGAAACTTTTCGATCATTGCGCACATCGACCACGGCAAGTCGACGCTTGCCGATCGCCTGATCCAGCGTTGCGGCGGTCTCTCCGACCGCGAGATGGAGGCGCAGGTGCTCGACTCGATGGACATCGAGCGTGAGCGGGGCATCACCATCAAGGCTCAGACGGCCTCGCTGCAGTACACGGCGCGCAATGGCCAGGTCTACAACCTCAACCTGATCGACACGCCGGGCCACGTCGACTTCAGCTACGAGGTGAGTCGATCCCTCTCGGCCTGCGAGGGCGCACTGCTCGTCGTCGATGCGAGCCAGGGTGTCGAGGCCCAGACGGTGGCCAACTGCTACACGGCACTCGAACTGCATGTCGAGGTCGTGCCGGTGCTCAACAAGATGGACCTGCCGCAGGCCGATCCTGAGAACGCCAAGGCAGAGATCGAGGACGTGATCGGCATCGACGCCACCGACGCAATCCCGTGCTCGGCCAAGACCGGCGAGGGCATCGACGAGATCCTCGAAGCCGTCATCACGCGCATGCCGGCGCCCCGCGGCAACCCCGATGGCCCGCCGCGGGCGATGATCATCGACAGCTGGTTCGACAACTACGTCGGCGTGGTGATGCTGGCCCGAGTCGTCGACGGCGTGCTGCGCAAGGGCGATCGCATCCGAATGATGGCCACCAACGCCGTCTACCCGATCGAGCAGCTCGGTGTCTTCACGCCGAAGTCGGAATCGCGCGAGGAACTGAAGGCCGGCGAGGTCGGTTTCCTCATTGCGGGCATCAAGGAACTGCAGGCGGCGAAGGTGGGCGACACCATCACGCTCGAGAAGAAGCTGCCCAACAACGCCGGCCCGGCCACCGAGGCCCTGCCGGGCTTCAAGGAGATCCAGCCGCAGGTGTTCGCAGGCCTGTATCCCACCGAAGCCAGTGAGTACGATCAACTGCGCGACGCGCTCGAGAAGCTCAAGCTCAACGACAGCTCGCTGCGATACGAGCCCGAGGTGTCGCAGGCGCTGGGCTTTGGCTTCCGTTGTGGCTTCCTCGGCCTGCTGCACATGGAGATCGTGCAGGAGCGGCTCGAGCGCGAGTTCGATCAGGACCTGATCACCACGGCGCCCAGCGTCGTCTACCAGGTCGAGCTCAACGACGGCGAGGTGATCGAGGTCGAGAACCCGTCCAAGATGCCCGACCTGGGCCGCATCCGCGAGATCCGCGAGCCCATCGTCACCGTGCACCTGTACATGCCGCAAGACTATGTCGGCCCGGTTATGACGCTGGCCAACCAGAAGCGCGGCGTGCAGTTGAACATGGCCTACCACGGCCGCCAGGTGATGCTCACCTACGAGCTGCCGCTGGCCGAGATCGTGCTCGACTTCTTCGACAAGCTGAAGAGCGTCTCGCGGGGCTACGCCTCGATGGACTACGAGTTCAAGGAATATCGCGCGGCCGATGTCGTCAAGGTCGACCTGCTGATCAACGGCGACCGCATCGATGCGCTGTCGATCATCGTGCACCGTGTGCAGAGCCAGTACCGCGGACGCGCCGTGGCCGCCAAGATGCGCGAACAGATCCCGCGCCAGATGTACGACGTGGCGATCCAGGCGGCCATCGGCGCCAACATCATCGCCCGCGAGAACATCAAGGCTTTGCGCAAGAACGTGCTGGCAAAATGCTACGGCGGTGACATCACCCGCAAGAAGAAGCTGCTCGAGAAGCAGAAGGCCGGCAAGAAGCGCATGAAGCAGATCGGGACGGTGGAGGTGCCGCAGGAGGCCTTCCTTGCCATCCTGCAAGTGGAAGACTGACCCAATGATGAGCGCACTGACCGCCGTGCTCGGCGGCGTCTTGATCGTCTACGGCGCGGGTTGGTACCTGGGCTACTGGATCGGCAACTTCTCGCTGCTGCTCTTCGTGCTGACGGTCGTCACCATGGCGTATTGGCTGGCGGAGCGGTTTCGCTTTGCACCGGCCCGCCAAGCCGCCGCCGATGCGTTGGCAGCGCAGGATGCGCAACGCCGCTCAGAACTTTCCCGATTGGGCATCGACAAGGTCGATGGCGACATCGAGGCTGCGCGTCGGCAATTGCTGGCTCAGCCCTGGTGGCTGGATTGGACGGCCGGGCTGTTCCCGGTGATCCTGGTGGTGTTCGTGTTGCGCTCGTTCCTGTTCGAGCCGTTCAAGATCCCATCGGGTTCGATGGTGCCCACGCTTCTGGTGGGCGACCTGATCCTGGTAAGCAAGTTCCACTACGGCATCCGCCTGCCGGTGCTCAACATCAAGGTCGTTCCCAACAACGACCCCAAGCCGGGCGACGTCATCGTCTTTCGTTACCCGGTCGACACCCGCATCGACTACATCAAGCGTGTCGTCGGCGTGCCCGGTGACGAGGTGGCGTACCTCAACCAGCAACTGTCGATCAACGGCAAACCCGTTCCAACGCGGTCACTGGGTGAGTTCTACGACGAAGACAGCATGCGCTATGCGCCGCATTTCGCCGAGCGCTTCGGTCAGGTCGATCACCACATCCTCGTCAACCCGAAGGCCCAGGCGTACTACGGCCCTGAGCCGAAGTCGTTCCCGATGAGCGAAGCCTGTCGCTACAGCGCAGAGGGCGTTGTCTGCAAGGTGCCGGCCGGCCATTACTTCGTGATGGGCGACAACCGCGACAATTCGCAGGATTCGCGCTTCTGGGGTTTCGTGCCAGACCAGAACATCGTCGGCCGTGCGTTCTTCGTCTGGATGAACTTCGGCAACCTCAAGCGCATCGGTTCCTTCGACTGACCCGGCGTGGCAAGATCACGACCATGAATCAGCACTTCGGCTCACGACGGCACCAGCGGGGCGTCACTCTGATCGGCCTGTTGTTCTGGGCCGTTCTGGTCGGCTTTGCCGGGTATGTGGTGATCCGAACGGTGCCCACGCTGCTGGAGTACCGAGCCATTCAGGCCACCATCGACCGCATTGCCGCGGCGCCTCCGGCTACGGTGGCGGGCATCCGCCAGGCCTTCGAGCGACAGAAGGACATCGAGTACTCGATCGAGACCATCACCGGCAATGATCTCGACATCACCAAGGAAAACGACCGCGTCGTCATCAGCTTTGCCTACCACAAGGAGGTCGAGTTGATCGCACCGGTGTTCCTCCTGATCAAGTACGAGGGCCGATCGAAGTGACCACGGCGGCCGAGCGCGGCCGTGCGACCGCGGCGGCAGGATCGTCGGTCTCGGCACTCGATGGTTTGCAGGCACGCCTGGGGTACACCTTCGGCAACACGCGCCTGCTCGAACGAGCGATCACCCACCGCAGCTTCGGTGCCGACCACAACGAACGGCTCGAATTCCTGGGCGATGCGGTGCTCAACCTCGCCGTGTCGAGCCTGCTGTTCGAACGCTTCTCGGGCTCTGACGAGGGCGATCTCACCCGCGTGCGGGCCCACCTCGTGCGCGAGGACAGCCTGCACCGGGCTGCGGTCGTGCTGGGTCTGCCGGCGGTGGTGCGCCTGTCCGAGGGAGAGGCCCGTGGCGGCGGTGCGCAGCGGCCGTCGATCCTGGCCGACGCGGTGGAGGCCGTCATCGGCGCCACCTACCTCGACGGCGGCTTCGATCCTGCCGTGCGTCTGGTGCGGCAACTGTTCGGTGAACTGATTTCCGGCAGCGAGGCCGACAGCTGGCGCAAGGACGCCAAGACCGAACTGCAGGAATGGCTGCAGGCACGCCGCCTGCCGGTGCCGGCCTACCGCATCGTCGCCACGCGCGGCCAGGCGCATGCGCAGACCTTCGAGGTCGAATGCGCGTCGCCGCCGCTGGGACTGGCCGAGCTCGGCGAGGGCCGATCGCGCCGCGCCGCCGAGCAGGAAGCGGCCCGCCGCCTGCTGATGCGGGTGTCCGCGACCGAGCCCGGCGACGCCGGAAAATCATGACCTGCCTGCCGCACATCCCGCCGTTGCACCGGCTCCACGGGGCGCGATCGGCGGACCAACGCCGTGCGCCGACACCATGACCTCCGACATGCCTGACCTGCCCGATCCGGCGGCCGATTCCGCCGAGCCCGACAACCCGGTCGATGGCGCCGACGCCGTGCCCACCCGTTGCGGCCTGATTGCCGTGGTCGGCCGTCCCAACGTCGGCAAGTCGACGCTGGTGAACGCGCTCGTCGGCCAGAAGATCAGCATCACCTCGCGCAAGGCCCAGACCACGCGCCACCGCATCCACGGCGTGCGCACGATCGACCAGTCGCAGTTCGTCTTCGTCGACACGCCCGGCTTCCAGACCCGCCACGGCACGGCGCTCAACCGCAACCTCAATCGCACGGTGCATGGCGTACTGGCGGACATCGACGTGGTGCTCTTCGTCGTCGAGGCCGGTCGATTCGGGCTCGACGATGCCAAGGTGCTGTCGCTGCTGCCCGCGGACAAACCGGCCATCCTGATCGCCAACAAGCTCGATGCGGTGCAGCGGCGCAACGACATGCTGCCCTGGCTCAAGTCGATGCAGGAGCGCCACGCCTTCGCCGAGTTCGTGCCGATGTCGGCGCACAAGGCCGACGACGTTCAGCGGCTCTTGGGCATCGTGGCGCCCTACCTGCCCGAGCAGCCCTGGATGTACGACGCGGACGCGCTCACCGACCGCAGCGACCGCTTCCTTGCCGCCGAACTGATCCGCGAGAAGCTGTTCCGCCTGACCGGCGACGAGCTGCCCTACAGCGCCACGGTGGTGATCGACAAGTTCGAGGAAGAAGGCAACCTGCGCCGCATCGCGGCCACCATCGTCGTCGAGCGCGATGCCCACAAGGGCATGGTCATCGGCGATGGCGGCGAACGGCTCAAGCGCATCGGCAGCGAGGCGCGGGTCGAACTGGAGCGGCTGATGGACGCCAAGGTGTTCCTGGAACTGTGGGTCAAGGTGCGCTCGGGCTGGGCCGACAGCGAAGAGCACCTGCGCTCCTACGGCTACGAGTGATGGTGCGTGCGGGGCCGCAGGCGGCCTTCGTGCTGCACCAGTGGGCCTGGAGCGAGACCAGCCTCGTGCTCGATCTCTTCACGCGGGAGCAGGGCCGCGTGGCGGTGGTGGCCAAGGGGGCCAAGCGGCCGTACTCGCAACTGCGCAGCGTGCTGCTGCCGTTCCAGCGCATCCAGGTGACCCTGGGCCGGCCTCGCGCCGACGATTCGGGTGACGTCGTCACCCTGCGGTCGGCCGAGTTCGCCGGCGGCGCCACCCTGCTGCCGCCGGCGCGGCTGTTCGCCGGCTTCTACCTCAACGAACTGCTGATGAAGCTGCTGGCCCGGCAGGACCCGCACCCCGGCCTGTTCGACGCCTATGCCGATGCGCTGGCCGAACTGGCGGCGGGCGATCCTGCCGGCGACGAGGCGGTGCTGAGGGCCTTCGAGCTGTGGCTGCTGCGCGAGACCGGCGTGCTGCCCGAACTCGATCGCGTGACCACCACGCAGGAGCCGATGCACGCCGACGGGCTCTACGCCCTGCGCGCCGAAGCCGGGCTGGTGGCGCTGGCCACGGGTGAGCCAGGGCTGGCCGCCACCGATTGCCTGGCCCTTCAGGCTGCGCTGGACGACCACGACCCACCGGCCCTGCGTGCCGCCTGCGCGGCCGCGCTGCCCGCGCTGCGGGCCCAGGTGCGGCCGCTGCTTCACTATCATCTGGGTTCGCCGCAATTGCGCACCCGACAGGCCATGATCGAGGTGCGGCGCCTGCTCGATGGCCACCCCGAGAATGTGCCCCGATGAACCCGCTCGTCGCCCCCGAAAGCCACGACCGCCACAGCCGCACCGCGCTGTCGGTCAATGTCAACAAGATCGCGCTGCTGCGCAACACGCGCCACCTTGGTATTCCCGACGTGGTGAAGCTGTCGCGACAGGCGCTGGAGGCCGGCGCGCAGGGCATCACCGTGCACCCGCGGCCCGACGAGCGCCACATCCGTGCACACGATGTACGCGACCTCGCGGCGCTGGTGGCCGAGTGGCCCGGCGCCGAGTACAACATCGAAGGCAACCCGTTCCACAACCTGATGGATTTCGTGCGCGAATTGCGCCCGCACCAGTGCACCTTCGTGCCCGACAGCAGCGACCAGTTCACCTCCGACCATGGCTGGTCCTTTCCCGACGATCTCGAGCGACTGAAGCCGGTGGTGGCCGAGGCCAATCGGCTGGGCGTGCGCGTGAGCCTGTTCATGGATCCGCTGCCCGAGGCCATGGCGCAGGCGCGATCCACCGGTGCCGACCGTGTCGAGCTCTACACCGAAGCCTTCGCCAGCGCCTGGGGCACCGAGCGGCAGGCGCAGGTGCTGGCGCGCTACACCGCGGCGGCGGAGGCGGCCATCGCCGCCGGCCTGCAGGTCAATGCCGGCCATGACCTCAACCGCGACAACCTCACTGGCTTCCTGCGCGCCGTGCCGGGCGTGCTCGAGGTGTCGATCGGCCATGCGCTTGTCGCCGACGCGCTGGAACTGGGCCTGACCGAGACGGTGCGCGACTACCAGCGCTGCATCCAGCGCGCGTACTCGGCGCCGCCTTCGCGCGGCAGTGGGCCGAGCCGATGATCTACGGCATCGGCACCGACCTGTGCGACATCCGCCGCATCCGCGACACGCTGTCGCGGCGCGGCGAGCGCTTTGCCGAGAAGGTGCTCGGTCCGGGAGAACTGGCCGTCTTCCGCGCCCGCCGTGCCCGATCGGAGGCGCGCGGCGTGTCCTACCTGGCCACGCGCTTCTCGGCCAAGGAGGCCTTCTCCAAGGCCATCGGGCTGGGCATGCGCTGGCCTATGACCTGGCGTGCCTGCGAGATCCTCAATGCCCCCGGCGGCAAGCCGCAGGTGGTGTTGCACGGCGAACTGGCCGAATGGTTCGCCGGCCGCAACCTGCGCGCCAACGTGAGCGTCAGCGACGAAACCGACCAGGCCGTCACATTCGTGGTGGTGGAGACAACGACATGACCCAGCAGACCGTCGACCACTCACCGGTGGTGCTCGACATCGCCGGCATCGAACTCGATGCCGACGACCGGCGCCGCCTGGCCCACCCGCTCACCGGTGGCCTGATCCTGTTCGCGCGCAACTGGCGCGACCGCTCGCAGCTCACCGCGCTGACCGCCGAGATCAAGTCGATCCGACCCGACATGCTGGTGTGCGTCGACCACGAGGGCGGCCGCGTGCAGCGGTTCCGCTCGGACGGCTTCACCGAGTTGCCGCCGATGCGCGCGCTGGGCGAACTCTGGATGAAGGACGCGATGGCCGCCACCGACGCGGCCACCGCCACCGGCTTCGTGCTGGGCGCCGAGTTGCGCGCCTGCGGCGTGGACCTGAGCTTCACGCCCGTGCTCGACCTCGACCACGGCGGCAGCAGCGTCATCGGCGACCGGGCCTTCCACCGCGATGCGCGCGTCGTGACGGTGCTGGCCAAGAGCCTGATGCACGGCCTGCTGCTGGCCGGCATGGCCAACTGCGGCAAGCACTTCCCGGGGCATGGCCACGTCAAGGCCGACAGCCACGTGGCGGTGCCGGTGGACAAGCGCTCGCTGAAGGCCATCCTCGCCGACGACGCCAGGCCCTACGAGTGGCTGTCCACCTGCCTGTCCAGCGTGATGCCGGCGCACGTGGTCTACCCGAAGGTGGACGCGATGCCGGCCGGCTTCTCGGCGCGCTGGCTGCGCCACATCCTGCGTGGCGACCTGGGCTTCCAGGGCGCCGTGTTCAGCGACGACCTCAGCATGGAGGGGGCCAAGGTGGCCGGCAGCACGTTGGACGGCGCCATCGCCGCACTGCAGGCCGGCTGCGACATGGTGCTGCTGTGCAATCAGTCGCTCGATGGCGGTGCGGCGGTCGATGCCCTGCTCGACGGCCTGCTGGCCGCGCGGCAGGCCAGCACCTGGCAGCCCGACCCCGACAGCGAGGCCCGGCGGCTCGACCTGCTGCCCACCGTGCCGCCGATGCCCTGGGACGAACTGATGCACCAACCGGCCTACCAGCACGCGCTGGAACGCCTGCCCTGATCCGTCCAGGTCGAGCGGCACCCACGCGGGCTGCAGCGCCTTGTCCAGGCGTCGCGACGGTGCGGTTCAACGGCTGTTGAACCGCACGGCGTCGGAGCTCAGCGCGCGGCTGGGCCGCCGGCCTCGAACGGCAGCTTGAGCTGGGAGAGATCCTTGCGGGTTTCGACCAGCACGAGCGGGCCTTCGTCGACTTGCGCGACCGGCTTGCGCGCGCGCGGCACGTGCACCGGCTTCGGCTCGTTGGCCATGGCCTCCTGCACCAGTCGGATGCGCTCGGCGTCCGAGTTGACCCACTCCAGCCCCGAGACCTGGGCCACGCGCTGCAGTTCGTCCAGCGGCAGGCTGTACGGCGTCACGCGCGGCATTCCGCGGGGCGCGGCGTCCGTCACCGGGGCGGCGACCGAGCGCGGCTCGGGCCGTGAGGGGGGCGGCGCAGGGACGGCGAGCGCGGCTGCGATCGGCGCCTCGGCGGCTTCTGGCGTGGGGACGGTCTCGCCTTCGGGCGGCGTCATGGTGTCGTCGACAGCGGCCACCGCCTCGTCGGCAGGGCGCTCGCGACGGTTGCGGCCACGGCCGCGGCGGCGGGTGCCGTCACGGTCGTCCGATGTCGCCGCATCGGTGCCATCGGCTGCATCGCCAGACGGCCGTTCGGAGTCCGTGGCTGGTGCGACCACGTCGGCCGGTGCCACATCGGCCGATGCCACCGCGTCGACGTCGCGGGGGCTCTCGTCGCCCCCCTGGGCCTCGGGTGCGCCGTCTTCACGCCCACCACGCCCGCCGCGACGGCGGCGCCGACGGCGTTGTTCGTCGCGCTCGCCGTCGTTGCCATCGCTCGGCGGAGTGTCGGCTGCCGGTGAACCTTCGACGGGTGACAGCAGGGCGTTCTGCGGCTCCAGGGCCGCTGCGTCGCGGTCAGCGCCACGTGCGGGCCGACGCGGGGCGTCGGCTGCGGCGTCCGCCGCAATCGCGCTGCGAGGCGTTGCGTCGCCTTCTGCCGGGCGCTCGTTGCGGCGCCCGTCACGTCGGCTGTCGCCGCCACGACCACGGCCCTCGCCACGGCCCTCGCCACGGCCTTCGCCGCGGCCACCGTCGCCGCGCGACTCGCCACGGCCGTCAGCGCGGCCTTCGCCACGGCCTTCGGCAGGCTTGCCGTCCCGGTCTCGACCTCGGCCGCCGCGATCGTTGCGGCCTCCGCGGTCGCCGCGGCGGGCATCACCGCGGCCTTCGCGCTTCTCGCCAGCCGCCTCTGCCGGAGCGGCCGGTGGCGTGGCCACGGGCGCAGCGGTGGGGGCAGCGGGCGGCGGTGTGGTGACGCCGAAGAGCTTGCGCACCCAGCCGAAGAACCCCGAGCCGGCCGCGGGTGGCGGTGCTTCGGTGACCCAACTGGGCGTGGGCGGCACGGCGGGCGTGGCGGCCGCTGCGGCGACCGGCGCGGCCGCGACCGGCTCGGGTTTCGGCACACTCACCGGTGCGGGCTGGTCGGGCAGCACGCCCTTGATGACCGGCTCCTGCTTGGGCTTGGCCTTCTCGCGGCGGCTGATCGCCACCTCGTCGTCCGGCTCCTCGATCATCGTGTAGCTGGCCTGCAGGTTCTCCAGCCGCGGATCGTCGTGGCGCAGGCGTTCGAGCTTGTAGTTCGGGGTTTCGAGGTGCTTGTTGGGCACCAGCAGCACGGTGCAGCGCTGCTTGAGTTCGATCTTGGTGATCTCGGTGCGCTTTTCGTTGAGCAGGAAGCTCGTCACTTCCACCGGCACCTGCACATGCACCGCGGCCGTGTTGTCCTTCAGCGTCTCCTCCTGGATGATGCGCAGGATCTGCAGCGCGCTCGACTCGGTGTCGCGGATGTGGCCCGTGCCGTTGCAGCGCGGGCAGGTGATGTGGTTGCCTTCGCTCAGGGCCGGGCGCAGGCGCTGGCGGCTCAGTTCGAGCAGGCCGAACTTGCTGATCGAGCTGAACTGCACGCGGGCGCGGTCCTGGCGCATCGCGTCGCGCAGGCGCTGCTCGACCTCGCGGCGGTTCTTGCTCTCCTCCATGTCGATGAAGTCGACGACGATCAGGCCGCCCAGGTCGCGCAGGCGCATCTGGCGCGCGATCTCGTCGGCGGCTTCCAGGTTGGTGCGGGTGGCGGTTTCCTCGATGTCGCCGCCACGGGTGGCGCGGGCGGAGTTCACGTCCACCGACACCAGCGCCTCGGTGTGGTCGATGACGATGGCGCCACCGGCCGGCAGATTGACCGTGCGGGAGAACGCCGTCTCGATTTGGTGCTCGATCTGGAAGCGGCTGAACAGCGCCGCGTCGTCGCGGTAGCGCTTCACACGCGAGGCCGATTCCGGCATCACGTGGTTCATGAACTGCTGGGCCTGCTCGTAGATGTCGTCGGTGTCGATCAGGATCTCGCCGATGTCCGACGTGAAGTAGTCGCGGATCGCGCGGATGACCAGCGAGCTTTCCTGGTAGATCAGGAAGGCGCCCTTGCCGGCCTTGCTGGCCGAGTCGATCGCCGACCACAGCTTGAGCATGTAGTTCAGGTCCCACTGCAACTCGGGCGCAGTGCGACCGATGCCGGCGGTGCGGGCGATCAGGCTCATGCCCTTGGGGTACTCGAGCTGATCGAGGTTTTCCTTCAGCTCTTCGCGGTCTTCACCCTCGATGCGGCGCGACACGCCGCCGCCGCGCGGGTTGTTGGGCATCAGCACCAGGTAACGGCCGGCCAGGCTGACGAAAGTGGTCAGCGCCGCCCCCTTGTTGCCGCGTTCTTCCTTCTCGACCTGGATCAGGAGTTCCTGGCCTTCGCGGATGGCTTCCTTGATGCTGGCGTTCTTGGCCTCGACGCCTTCACGGAAGTACTGCTTCGAAATCTCCTTGAACGGCAGGAAACCGTGGCGTTCTTCGCCGTAGTCGACGAAACAGGCCTCGAGAGACGGCTCGACGCGGGTGACGACGGCCTTGTAGATGTTGCCCTTGCGCTGCTCGCGCCCTTCGATCTCGGTCTCGAAGTCGAGCAGCTTCTGGCCGTCGACGATGGCCAGGCGCCGCTCTTCCGGCTGCGTGGCATTGATCAGCATGCGTTTCATGTGCACTCCCAGTCACGCAGCCCCGCAGGTGCGGGGCTGCCCCAACAGGTCGCCGGCTCAGGTGAGCAGGCGACTCAACCGATGCACGAGAAACGAGGGACGGCCGGAGAAGGAATTGCCCTGGGCTGCAGTGATCGAACAACGATCATGGGTGCAGCGGGGCCGCGTGCGACGAGGCAGTTCGGGTCGGCGCTGCTGCGCACCCCTGTCCGGCGCACGACAGGCGCAACTCGCCATCACGGGCGAGCGTTCGGAGGCAGGGGTGGGACAGCATGCGGACCGGGCGGTGTGCTTCGACGCGGGGGGCAGCACGGCCTGTGGACCGGTCTGCCTCCCATGAGCTGGTTTCTTTCCCGAAGTGGGACGGCTGTGTCAACGTGTCTCTTCCGCCTGGCCTGCGGGCCGCTGCATCGCTTCGGGGACTGCAACCTGCTGCGCCGGAATCAGGCGTTGCATCAACGCTTTGGTGCGCCAACAAGGGCGCGCCGCCACAATAGAGCCCGGCACGCCCGGGTAAACTCTGAAAAATCAAGCACTTAGGGCTCAATTGTGGTCCGGCGCATTATAAGCAGCATTCCAACGCACGCCGCGCCGCAAGATGCCGCCCCGCCCGAGGTGCGTCGGCTGGTCGTCGACGAGGCCGGTGAAGGCCAGCGGCTCGACAACTTCCTCATGCGCCTGCTCAAGGGGGTGCCCAAGACCCACGTCTACCGCGTCATCCGTTCCGGCGAGGTGCGGGTGAACAAGGGCAGGGCGTCTGCGGACACCCGGCTGGCCCTGGGCGACGAGGTCCGCGTGCCGCCGGTGCGCGTGGCCGAGCGGCCCGCCGGGGCGGTGTCGGCGCCGGCGCGGGAGTTCCCGGTGCTGTTCGAGGACGAGCACCTGCTGGCCATCGACAAGCCTGCGGGTGTCGCAGTGCACGGCGGCAGCGGCGTGGCCTTCGGCGTGATCGAGCAACTGCGCCAGGCCCGGCCGCAGGCGCGCTTCCTCGAACTCGTGCACCGGCTCGACAAGGAAACCTCCGGCATCCTGCTGCTGGCGAAGAAGCGCAGTGCGCTGACCGGGCTGCAGGCACAGTTCAGAGAGCGCGAGACCGATAAGACCTATGCCGCGCTGGTGCCCGGCACCTGGCCGGCGCGGCTGAAGGTGGTCGACGTGGCGCTGCACAAGACGCTGGACGCCGCCGGCGAGCGCCATGTGCGCGCCGTGCCGAACGACCATGCTGACGGCCGCCGCTCGATCAGCCTGGTGAAGGTGGTGCAGGCCTTCGCCGACTACAGCCTGCTCGATGTGACCATCAAGACCGGGCGCACCCACCAGATTCGTGTGCACCTGGCCAACGCTGGGCACCCGGTCGTCGGCGACCCGAAGTACGGTGATTTCGCCCTCAACCGCCAGCTTTCGCGCGGCGAAGGCCTGGCCGGTGTGCGCTTCGAGCGCATGTTCCTGCACGCCCGCCGGCTGGCCTTCGACCATCCCGCCACCGGGGCCCGCATCGACCTGCAGTCGCCCCTGCCGGCCGAATGCGCGACACTCCTGGCCCGCCTCGGCACCCCGCACTGACACCATGTCCGCACCCCGCCGCTTCGACCTGATCGTCTTCGACTGGGACGGGACGCTGTTCGACTCCACCGCGCTGATCGTGCGCTGCATCCAGGCCGCCTGCGTCGACCTCGGCGTGGCAGTGCCCAGCGACAGCCAGGCGGCCTATGTCATCGGCCTGGGCCTGCACGATGCGCTGCAGCACGCGGTGCCCGGCCTGCCCGAGTCGCGCTACCCGGAACTGGGCCTGCGCTACCGCCATCACTACTTCGCGCGGCAGCACGAACTGGTGCTCTTCCCGGGCACGCTGGAGATGCTGCATGCGCTGAAGGCCCGCAACCACTGGTTGGGCGTGGCCACCGGCAAGAGCCGGCGTGGCCTGGACGAGGCGCTCGACACGGTGCAGTTGCGGGGCCTGTTCGACGCCACCCGCACCGCCGACGAGACCGCCAGCAAGCCCGCGCCGCTGATGTTGCAGCAACTGATGCGCGAGTTCGGCGTGGACCCGGCCCGCACGCTGATGATCGGCGACACCACGCACGACCTGCAGTTGGCCGTCAATGCCGGCGCGGCCCGCATCGGCGTGAGCTTCGGCGCCCATGAGCCCGAGGCTTTCGAAGCCTTCGATCCATTGGTCGTGGCCCACAGTACCGCGCAACTGCATGAGTGGCTCGTCGCCAACGCCTGAGCCGCAGGCCTTGTGCGCTGCCGAGGCGCTGGCCGAGCGCGGCCTGGCCCACGTCTTCGACGTGCTGCTCTGGGGTCGGCCGGCGCGGGCCTTCGCGATGCGCTTCGATGGCCGCGTGGTGGCCTATGTCAACCGTTGTTCGCATGTGCCTGTCGAGATGGACTGGCAGCCGGGCCAGTTCCTGGACCTGGACAAGCGCTGGATCGTCTGCTCGATCCATGGTGCCACCTACGAGCCCGCCGATGGCCGCTGCGTGGGTGGTCCGTGCGGCCGGTCGAAGCTGATGGCCATTCGGGCCGCCGAGTCGGGGGGGCAGGTGTATTGGTATCCTTCCCCCGACATCCGCCCCGTCGCCTTCGACGAGCCGCCGCACCCTGAAGGCCAGTCATGACACCGCCCGACGACACCCCGAACCCCCACGCCGCGACACCCGAGTCGGCGCCGATGCCAGAGCGACGGGTCGACGCACTCCCGTCAGCGTCCCGGCCTGCCGTCGAGCAGACCCTCGAACGACTGGCGCACGAGTTGCTGCAGGACCGCCGCAGCGATCGCCGCTGGCGCGTCTTCTTTCGCCTGGCCTGGCTGGGTCTTGTCGCCATGATCGTGTGGGTGCTGTTTTCCCAGCGGGGGCATACGTCGGCACCCCAGGGCCCGCACACGGCCCTGGTGGAGGTCAAGGGCGAGATCGCCGCCGACACCGAGGCCAGCGCGGAGCAACTGATCGCCGGGCTGAAGAATGCCTTCGAGGACGTCGGTGCCAAGGGCGTGGTGATCCGCATCAACAGCCCTGGCGGCAGCCCGGTGCAGGCGGGAATCGTCAACGACGAGATCCGCCGCCTCAAGGCGCTGCACAAGAAGAAGGTGTATGCGGTCGTCGACGAGATGTGCGCGTCGGCAGCCTATTACATCGCGGTGTCGGCCGACGAGATCTACGTCGACAAGGCCAGTCTGGTCGGGTCGATCGGCGTGCTGATGGACGGATTCGGCTTTGCCGGCACCATGGACAAGCTCGGCGTCGAGCGGCGCCTGCTGACGGCCGGCGAGAACAAGGGCATGCTCGATCCGTTCTCGCCGCAGAACGAGCGCCACAAGGCCTATGCCCAGGCCATGATCGACCAGATCCACCGCCAGTTCATCCAGGTCGTCAAGGCCGGACGAGGCGACCGCCTGAAGGAAACCCGCGAGACGTTCTCCGGGCTGTTCTGGAACGGCGAGGAAGCCGTGCGCCTGGGCCTGGCCGATCACCTCGGCACGCTCGACACGGTGGCCCGCGATGTCATCCAGGCCGAGGAGGTGATCGACTACACCCCCAAGGAGAATGTCGCCGAGAAGCTCGCGCGGCGCTTCGGCGCGTCGGTGGGTGAGGGCATGATGAAGGCGGCCGGGTCCGTCGTGCGATTGCGCTGAGTCAAGCTGCCCGCCACGCTTCGTGGCCGAATGCTCGACAGCCGCGAGTCCGGGGGCGCTGGCACGCTGGGCTGATGGTCATACTTCAAGGTTTGGCAGATTTCAGCCTTCAGGGGTGGTTCGATGAACGAGATGCGCATCGGGTGGAGTGGCTTGGTGTTGGCCCTGGGGCTGCTGCTGTCGGCCTGTGGCGGCAAGAGCGAGGCCGATCTCCTGGCCGCGGCGAAAACCTTCATCGACAAGCGCGACTACAAGTCGGCCACGATCGAGTTGAAGTCGATGCTGCAGAAGACGCCCGGTTCGGGCGAAGGTCGCTTCCTGCTGGGCAAGGCGTTGCTCGAGTCCGGCGATGTGGCGGGTGCCGAGGCCGAGTTCGGGCGTGCGCTCGAGAACAAATACTCCGAAGAGGCCGTCGCGCCCTTGCTGGCCAAGGCCTTGTACGGGCAACGCCAGTACCGCAAGCTGGTGGATCGGTACGCCAGCTTCGAGGTGGCCGACTACCAGGGGGCGGTCGACCTGAAGTTGGCCCTGGGCATGAGCTATGCCGCCCTGGGCCAGAAAGACCTGGCGCGGCAGGCGGTGGACCGGGCCATCAGCCTGAAGCCCGATTTGCCCGAGGTCCACATCGCCGACGCCCGCCTCAAGACGATGGATGGCAACATCGACGGCGCGCTGGCGACGCTGGACGCGATGCTGGCCAAGTCACCCGGAGCGGCCCTCGGCTGGCAATTCAAGGGCGACCTGCTGGCCCAGGGCAAGGGCGACACGAATGCTGCCACGGTGGCCTATCGCAAGGCCCTCGAGGCGCGCAGTGACCTGCCCGAAGCCCATGCAGCGCTGATCTCGCTGGCTTTCGCGCGGCGCGACATCGACGGAGCCAGCGCGCAGCTCGAGGCCCTGAAGAAGTTCCTGCCCAACCATCCGCAGACGCGGTTCTTCGAGGCCCAGATTGCCTTCGGCAAGAACGAGTTCGCCAAGGCGCGCGAGCTTCTGCAGCCCTTGCAACGTGCGCTGCCCGATCACCCGGGCGTGCTGCACCTGGCGGGCGCCACCGAGTTCAAGCTCAATGCCTTCACCCAGGCCGAGACCTTGCTCACGAAGGCGGTGAGCTTGTCACCCGACTTTGCCGGCGCGCGCCGGATGCTGGCCCAGGTGTACCTGCGGCAGCGCCAGCCTGCCAAGGTGCTGTCCACGCTCAAGCCGATGCTCGACAAGGGCACGGCCGATTCAGAGTCGCTGTCGCTGATGGCGCAGGCCGCCGCGATGCAGGGTGACACCAAGGTCGCCGACGAGTATTTCGCCAAGGCTGCCAAGCTCAAGCCGGACGACAAGCGCATCCAGGCTGCGCAGGCGTTGGGCCAGATGTCGCGAGGCAACTCCGAGGCTGCTGCCGTGCAGTTGGAGTCCTTGGCCGCCGACGACAAGGGAACGTCCGTCGACCTGGCATTGATCACGGCCCACCTGCGTCGGAACGAATTCGACAAGGCGTTGAAGGCGATCGACGCGCTCGAGAAGAAGCAACCCACCAGTCCGGTACCGCCGAACCTGCGTGGCTTCGTCGAACTGCGCAAGAAAGACACCGTGGCCGCCCGCAAGAGTTTCGAGCTGGCGCTGTCGCGCGATCCGAAGTTCCTGGCCTCTGCTTCCGCACTGGCGGCGCTCGACCTGGCCGACAAGCGGCCGGACGACGCCAAGGGTCGATTCGAGGCCGTGCTCAAGGCCGATCCGAAGAACGCGTCGGCCATGCTCGGGCTGGCCGAACTGTTGCAACGCAGTGGCGGAACGCCCGAGCAGGTCGCCAAGCGCATCGGCGAGGCGATCACGGCCGACCCGACCAACCTGACCGCGCGGCTGGCGCTCATCGACCACCATGCCCGGGCCCGAGACTACAAGTCGGCCCTGGCCGCTGCGCAGGCCGCGCTGGGGGCCCTGCCCGACCACGCCGACATCGTCGAACGACAGGCACGTGTGCAGATGGCAGCCGGTGAGACGCAGCAGGCCCTGACCAGCTTGAATCGGCTGACCCAGTTGCGTCCCGAGATCGCAGCGTCCTTCATCGCCCTGGCAGAAGGCCAATTGGTCGCCAATGACCTGGACGGCGCCTCGCGCAGTGCGCGACGTGCACTCGAACTGGCGCCCTCGTCACTGGCCACCCAGCGACTGGCCATCTCCGTGGCCATGAAGCAGAAACGGCCGAAGGACGCGCTGGCGCTGGCCCGCGACATCCAGACGCGCCAGCCGAACGATCCCATCGGCTTCCTGGCCGAGGGCGAGATCGAACTCGACCAGAAGAACTTCGACGGTGCCGTGGCGGCGTTTCGCAAGGCCACCACCAAGGCAGCGCCCGCGCAGGCGCCGACGCGTCTCCACCATGCCCTGGTGCAGGCCAAACGCGAGGCCGAGGCCGCGAAGTTCGCCGAGACCTGGCTGGCCGGACACCCGAAGGACAGCCTGTTCCAGTTCTATCTCGGCGATGTGGCGCTGAATCAGGGCGACAAGGCCCTGGCCGAGCGGCGCTACAGCGAGGTGCTCAAGGTGCAGCCCGAACACGCGCTGGCGCTGAACAACGTGGCCTGGCTGATGGTCCAGCAGAAGCGCCCCGGCGCGGTGGCACTGGCCGAACGTGCCGTCAAGGCGGCGCCGAACCAGGCCCCGCTGCTGGACACGCTGGCCCTGGCGCTGGCGGCGGAGTCGCAGCTGCCCAAGGCGATCGAGGTGCAGAAGAAGGTGGTGGAACTGGCGCCGGATTCGCCGAGTTTCCGACTCAACCTGGCCAAGATGCAGTTGCAGTCGGGCGACAAGTCGGGCGCCAAGGTCGAGCTGGAAAAGCTCGTCAAGCTCGGTGCCAAGTACCCTGCCCAGGCCGAGGTGGCCGACCTGCTCAAGGCGGCTGGCGGTTGATCGGTCGCGGCGCCCCGCGCCGCGTTCGGCGACCGGCCTGCCGCGGCAGCGTGAGGGCGGTCAGCCGCAATCGAGCGCCGGGCCACCTTCGCGCTTGTAGGCCACCACGTGGTCGAGCTGCAGACGGATGCCGATGCGCTCGCCGATCGCGTGGTTGTGGTGCGAGGGCACCAGCGACAGCACGGTGGCGCCGCTGGCCAGGCGCAGCGTGTAAAGGAACTCGGCGCCGCGGAAGGCCTTGGCGATCACTTCGGCGGTGACCGGGCTTTCATCGTCGTGCACGATGTCGTCCGGCCGCAGCAGCACGTCGACCTGGCAGCCGTGCGGGCAGAGATCGCCGTGTTCGGTGCAGCGCACCGGGTCCGGGCTGACCACGATGCCCAGTTCCATGCGCACCCGGCCGTCACCCGCCACCACGCCGGGCAGGAAGGCGCCCTGGCCGACGAAATCGGCGACGAAACGGTTGGCCGGCTGGTGGTACAGCGTGTAGGCGCTGCTCCACTGCTGAATGCGGCCGTCGCTCATGATGCCGATCTCATCGGCGATGGCAAACGCCTCGTGCTGGTCGTGCGTCACCATCAGGGCCGTCGTGCCGGCGGCCTTGAGCAGGGTGCGAAGCTCACCGCCGAGCCGCTCGCGCAGTTCGACGTCCAGGTTGGCGAAGGGCTCGTCGAGCAGCAGCAGGGCCGGCTCCGGCGCCAACGCGCGGGCCAGCGCCACGCGCTGCTGCTGCCCGCCCGACAGTTCGTGCGGAAAGCGCTGCCCGGCGTGGGCCAGCCCCACCGTCTCGAGCATCTCCTGCACCCGCGCATCGGCGCCGGGGCGGCCCTTGAGCCCGAAGCCGACGTTGGCCGCCACGCTGAGGTGGGGGAACAGCGCATGGTCCTGGAACACCATGCCGATGCGGCGCTGCTCGGGGGCCACCTGCACCCCCGGTGCGCTGACCACGCGGCCGTCCAGGGTGATGGTGCCGCCGAGCACCGGCTCGAAACCGGCAATGGCGCGCAGCACGGTGGTCTTGCCGCAGCCCGAGGGCCCCAGCAGGCAGCCGATGCCGCCTGCGGGCAGCGTGATCGACAGGGCCTGCACCACCGACTTGCGGCCATAGGCCACGCGGATGTCGTCGAGCACCAGCCAGGGTCGTGCCAAGGTCATGTGGGGATGATACGGGGCGCCCGGCCCTGCCGCCGCACGGCCTCGCGGCGCGCCACGCCGTGTCGGCCGATACACTGCCACGGTGTCCACCTTGCCGCTCGCCCGCAGCGCCGCACCGCGTCCGCTGCCCTGGTTGCTGATCTGTGCCTTGCTCACCGCTGCCGGGGTGGCGGCGCCCCTGCTGTCGGTGGGTCTCAACGTGTTCGCAGGGGGCACCTCGGGCACCTGGGCGCACATGGCGTCCACCGTGCTGCCCGACTACGTGGCGACCACGCTGTGGCTGTGCCTCGGCGTCGGGTTCGGCGTCGGGTCGCTGGGCGTGGGGGCGGCGTGGCTGGTGACCCGCTGCGAGTTTCCGCTGCGACGGCACTTCGAATGGGCCTTGGTGCTGCCGCTGGCCATGCCGGCCTACGTGGCGGCCTACACCTACACCGACCTGCTGCAGTACATCGGCCCGGTGCAGTCGGCGCTGCGACAGGCCTTCGGCTGGGGCCGCGCCGACTACTGGTTCCCCGACGTGCGCAGCACCGGCGGCGCCGTGCTGATGTTCACGCTGGTGCTCTACCCCTACGTCTACATGCTGGCGCGCACGGCCTTCCTCGAGCGGGCCGGCGGCCTGGTCGAGGTGGCGCGCTCGATGGGCCTGACGCCCTGGCAGGGTTTCGTGCGCATCTCGCTGCCGCTGGCACGTCCGGCCATTGCCGGCGGCATGGCGCTGGCGCTGATGGAGACCCTGGCGGACTACGGCACCGTCTCGTACTTTGCGGTGCAGACCTTCACCACCGGCATCTACCGCGCCTGGTTCTCGCTGGGGGACCGCGCGGCGGCGGCGCAGCTGGCCCTGTCGCTGCTGGCCTTCGTGGTGGCGGTGCTGGTGCTCGAGCGGGTGTCGCGCGGCAAGGCCCGCTTCCACGAGACCACGCTGCGCCGCACCGGCACGCCGCGGCAGACGCTGGCCGGCGGCCGGGCCGCACTGGCCGTGGTCGGCTGCCTGCTGCCCTTGGCGGCCGGCTTCCTGCTGCCGGCAGGCCTGCTGCTGCGCATGGCGCTGACCGATGGCGACGCGCAGTTCGGCCCGCGCTTCTTCACGCTGGCCGGCAACAGCGTGCTCGTGGCCGGCAGCACGGCGCTGCTGGCCGTCGCGCTCGCGCTGCTGATCGGTTATGCCGCCCGGGTGCACCGCGGCGCGGCCATGCGCTGGGCGCACCGGGTGGTGGGCCTGGGCTATGCGCTGCCGGGTTCGGTCATCGCGGTGGGGGTGCTGATTCCTGTGACCCGGCTCGACCACCTGCTGGCCGCGGCGCTGCGCGACACCTTGCACGTGGAGGCCGGGCTGCTGTTCACCGGCACGATCGCGGCGCTGGTGTACGCGTGCCTGGTGCGTTACCTGACCGCCGCCGTGCAGGCGGTCGACGCCGGCCTGTCGCGCATCACGCCGCAGATGGACCAGGCCGCGCGCAGCCTGGGCCACACGCCGGCGCAGACGATGATGAAGGTGCATTTGCCGCTGCTGCGCGGCAGCATGCTCACGGCAGCGCTGCTGGTGTTCATCGACGTGATGAAGGAGTTGCCGGCCACGCTGGTGATGCGCCCCTTCAACTTCGACACGCTGGCCACGCAGGCCTACGTGCTGGCGTCGGACGAGCGCCTGGCCGAAGCCAGCACTGCGGCGCTGGCGATCGTGGCGGTGGGCCTGCTGCCGATGATGGTGCTGTGCCGCCAGATCGCGCGGGGCGAGCGCATCAGCGCCACCTGACGCTGCATCCGCTCACGCAAC
The DNA here is from genome assembly GCF_002198735.1 of Ideonella sp. A 288. Lineage (GTDB taxonomy): Bacteria > Pseudomonadota > Gammaproteobacteria > Burkholderiales > Burkholderiaceae_C > Pseudaquabacterium. Next base: position 48,423 of record NZ_MWLO01000125.1, on the reverse strand, counting down.
CGGCACCGGGCCGCGGTCGGGCAGGTCCGGCGGACCGGGGCAGGGCGCCCGCGGTCCGCGCCCGCGTCACTTCCAGCCGGCGCGGTCGAACACCTTCTGGGCCTGCACCGTGGTCTTCGACAACTGGCCGATCGGAAGGCTGTCGGCCTTGAACGGGCCCATGGCGGTGAGCGCGGGGTTGGACGCGTTCACGGTCTTGACCACCGGCCATTCGTTGTTCCCGTCGGCGAAGTAGGCCTGCGCCGAATCGCTGGCCAGGTACTCGAGGAACTTGACGGCGGCGTCGGCATGCGGCGCGTGCTTGAGCACCCCCGCACCCGAGATGTTGATGTGCGTGCCCCAGGTGGCCTGGTTCGGCCAGACGATGCCCACCGCGGCCATGGCCTGCTGGTCCTCGGCCTTGGTGCTGCGCATCATGCGAGCCAGGTAGTAGGTGTTGGACACGGTGACGCCACATTCGCCCGCGGCCACGGCCTTGATCTGGTCGGTGTCGCCGCCCTTGGGCGAGCGGGCGAAGTTGGCCACCAGGCCGCGGGCCCAGGCCTCGGTGCGGGCCTCGCCCTCATGGGCGATCAGTGCCGCGCCCAGCGACAGGTTGTACGGGTGCGAGCCGGAGCGCACGCAAATCTGCCCCTTCAGCGCCGGCGCGGCCAGGTCGGCATAAGTCTGCACCTGTGCGGGCTTGATGGCCGCCTTGTTGTAGACGATGACGCGGGCGCGCGTCGAGAACGAGTACCAGGTGTCGGTGCGCAACTGTGCGGGGATGCGCTCGTCGAGCAGTTTGGACTTCACTGGCTGGAACAGGCCCAGCGAATCGGCCACCTCCAGGCGGGCCGCGTCCACCGTGATCAGCACGTCGGCCGGGCTGGCCGCACCCTCGTTGCGGATGCGCTCGACGAGTTCGTCTTCCTTGCCGTCGAGCCGGTTGATGCGGATGCCGGTGGCCTTGGTGAAGTTGGCGTACAGCGCGTCGTCGGTCTGGTAGTGGCGGGCGGAGTAGAGGTTGAGCACCTTCTCCTGGGCCTGCGCCGGCAGGGCGGACAGCAGGAGCGCCGCCACTGCAGACAGCAGCGCGCAGGTGCCGGGGGGGGAACGATGGTTCATGGCAGTGAGTGGTCGGGTGATGGCAATGAGCTCATAATAACAAGAATCATTCTCAAATGAGAATGACTCACTGAATTGCTCAACCGGCCATGGCCCCTGGACGCGGCTGCCGGCGCATGGGATGTCGCTTCGGCGCTACAACCACCCCGCCCGCCGGAAGCGCCACCACACCGTGCCGCAGGTGGCGGCGATCACGCCCAGCGCGGCCGGGTAGCCCCAGGGCCACTTCAGTTCGGGCATGTGCTCGAAGTTCATGCCCCACACGCCGACGAAGAAGGTGGCCACCGCGAAGATGCCCGCCCAGGCGGCCAGGCGCTTGGTGACCTCGGACTCCTCGATCGTCACCATCGACAGGTTGACCTGGATCGCCGTGCCGATGGTGTCGCGGATCGTGTCGATCGAGATCTGCAGGCGCGCCAGGTGGTCGGTGACGTCGCGGAAGTAGTCGGCGCTGGCGGCACACACCGTCGGAACACGGCCGCCATGCAGGCGTCCGCTGGCGTCGAGCAATGGCGACACGGCATGGCGCAGCACGGTGACCTTGTGCTTGAGTTCGTACAGGCGCTCGATGTTGGCGCGGCCGACGCCACGGTCGAAGATCTGGTCCTCGATGACTTCGAGCTCGGTCTCGAGCGCGTCGACCACCGGAAAGTAACGGTCGACCACCGCGTCCATCAGCGCGTAGAGCACGAAGCCCGAACCCTGCCGCAGCAGGTGCGGTTCGCGCTCGCACCGCTGGCGCACGCCGAGGAAGCCCTGGGAGCTGCGATTGCGCACCGACAGCACGAAGTTCGATCCGGCAAAGATGTGCACCTCGCCGCGTCGCAGTTCGTCGGTGGGCGTGAACTCCACCAGGTGCAGCACCGCGAACAGCGTGTCGCCGTACTCCTCGATCTTGGGCCGCTGGTGGCCGTGGTGGGCGTCCTCGACCGCCAGGTCGTGCAGGTCGAATTCCTGCTGCATCAGCGCGAGTTCGTCTTCGTCGGCGTCGCGCAAGGCCACCCAGACGAAGCAGTCGGGCTGGGCCAGGTGGTCGCTGATCTCGGAGACGGCGATGTCGGCGAGCTTGTGCCCTTCACGGTAGACAACGCAGTTGATCAGCATGCTGGGGGGTCGGCAGGGACGCAGGCCGTCATCTTGGAATGGCGCTGCAAGGGGGAGGACAGCACATGCCAGGTCTGCGCGGCGGGGCGCAAGGTGCGCGCCCCACGGAGGGGCTCGATGCGGCGTGAGCGAAACGTCGATCGAATCCGGTGTGAGTAGCTGCCTGCCATGGAACGCGCCGCACCATCATGGCGCAATCCGCAGGCGCCGTGGGGTTCACCCTGTGGCGGACAAGTGTCGCGTTGTGACGTGCTGACGCGGGGTTGTGCCTGGCCGCCGGCGAAATCAGTGCCCGTGAGACCCTGGCCCATGGTCGTGCTGGCAGCCCGGGCCGTGGACGTGCGGCTGGGCCGTGGCCGGCGCCGCTGCCGGTGCTGGGTCGTGACTGTGACCGTGGTCGTGACCATGACCCTGTCCGTGGTCATGGCTGTGGCTGTGGCCGTGGCCGTGGGCCATCGGGGCGTAAGCGCCGCTCTCGGGGTCGAACGCCTCGTTGGACTCGGTCACGATCAGGTGCTGCTGGCGCAGCATGTCGGCCAGCACGTGGTCGGGCTCGAGCTTGAGGTGATCGGGTTCGAGTTGCAGCGGCACGTGACGGTTGCCCAGGTGGTAGGCCGCGCGCAACAGGTCGAAGGGCGTGCCGTGCTGCGCGCAATGGCGCACCACCAGCACCGGCTGGGGCGCGGCCTTCACGACGATGAGCGAGCCGTCCTCGGCCACCAGCACGTCGCCACCGCGCACCGCCGTGCCGCGCGGCAGGAACACGCCGAGCGTGCGCCCTTGCGAGTCGAGGGCGTCGAAGCGGCTCTTCTGCCGCACGTCCCAGCCCAGTTCGACCTGGGCCGCACGCTGCAACAGAACGCGGGCCAGGCCGCGACCGGAGGGGATGAGCTTGTTGATGGTCAGCATGCGCCGATTGTCGCGCGCGGGCGCGGCGTGTCGAGCGAATGTGCTTCGGCCCTGTTGGTCGACCTCCACCGGGACGGCTTCGGCCGCTCCCTGGGCAATCAGAAGTCGACGACCTCGAGCTCCACACGCCGCTGGGCCAGCGCCGCCTGGGCGTTGTCGGCCTGGCGGCGGTTGGCGAAGGGCCACCAGCTGACGCGCCAGCCCTGGGCCGAATCGAGCAGCGAGGTCTCGACAGCGGACGGATGGCGGATCTTGGACGTCTCGGTGCGCAGGCGGCGCAGCAGCGCCTCGGCCTCAGCCCGGCTGCGCATCGGCGGGCTGACGAGTGCGAAGTGCTGGCCGGTGGGCGGCGCCGCCGTGTCGCCGAGCCTGGGCCGCAGGTTGGGCACGATCGACACCCGGGGCGCGATCGCGGCGGCGGGAGGTGGCGTGCCCGCGGGTGCGGCCACGCGTGGCGCCGCAGGCGCGTCGGGCGGCGGGGTCGCGGGGGCCTCGGCCTGCGGCGCTTCGACCGTGGGCGCCGAAGCCGCGTGGGTGGGCGGCGCCACCTCGGGGGCGGTCGACGATTCGGATGCACTGGCCGCAGCGCCAGGCGCCGAGGCTGGCTCGGACGCCCTGGCCGCGGGCGGCGAGGCGTCGGCAGCACTGGCTGTTGCCGCGGCAGGCGCCGAGGCGGCCACGGGTGCCGAGGCCGCGCCCGAGGCCGAGCGATGCACCGCAGGCGCCGACCCGCTGGCGGCCCACCACGCGACCCCGGCGGCGACCGCCAGCGCCAGTGGCGCTGCGATGGCCATCCCGATGCGCGGCCGGCTCCACACCCGCGGGCCGATCACCGCAAAGGCGGGTCCCTTGCCAATGAGCAGGCGCACGCGCGTCGCGCCGTCCATCAGCGCGGCGGTGATCAGGGTGATGTCCGCGCGGTCGACCGGCCCGGCGGCCACGGCCTCGTCGACCAAGGCCCGGTCCAGGTCGGCGATGCGCACCGACCAGTCGTCGCCGGCGGGGCGCTCGGTGTGGCCCTCGCGCGCCGCGAAGGCGAGCAGGCGCTTCAGGCCGATCTCGGGGATCAGGTCCTCGCTGAACAGGCGCCGCGGGCCGGCGTGCGGCAGCACCACCAGGCCGATGCTGTGCACATCGGCCGCGGTGATGCGGCGCGCGAGCGGATGCCTGTTGTGCCAAGCCACCACGCGGGCAGCCAGGTCGGGCCGCGGCGGGGAGGCAGGGGCGTCGTCGGTGCTCATGGCGGTGATTCACTGTACGCAGCGTTGGGCGGGGGGCATGCCGCGATGTGCGGGGGCAAACCTGCCACTTCGCTGAGATCGCCACCGCGCCACCCCGCCACCGCGTCACTGCGTCACTGCGCCCGCGGGTTCCTCGCGTGCGGTGGTCAACGCGCGGTCAGCACCTGCACCTCCGACACCGGCGAGGCATCGTGGCCCCAGGTGGCGCGCAGCCAGGTCATCAGCGCCGCGAGATCGGCGTGGCCGAGGTCGAAGGGAGGCATGCCGTATGGCCGCGGGTTGGCGGCCGTGGCGGGCGCGAAGCCGCCCTGGGTGATGACGCGCAGCAGGTTCGTGGTGTCGGCCATCGTCACCATGCGGCTGCCGGCCAGGGCCGGGTAGACGCCTGGGGCACCCTGGCCCTCGTCGCCATGGCAGCCGCGGCACAGGTCGGCATACAGCGCCTGGCCTCGCGCCATCACCTGGGGATCCCGCGCGCCGCTGCGCCCGGGCCGGGAGGTCGTGACCGGCAGCGAGCGCAAGTACACCGCCACCGCACGCAGGTCGGCCTCCGCCAGGTGCTGCGTGCTGCGCACCACCACCTCGGCCATCGGGCCCTGGGCCGTCCCATGTTCGGACAGGCCGGTGCGCAGCAGGCGCACCACCTCGTCGATGGGCCAGTCGGCCACGCCGGCCTCGGTGGCGTCGGTCAGCGACGGCGCATACCAGCCCTGCGGCAGGCGCCCGCCCTGCAGCGCGGCGGCGCCGCGGATGCCGCCCAGTGCATCGCGCCGCGCATGGCAGGCCTCGCAATGGCCCAGCCCGCGCACCAGGTAGGCGCCGCGGTTCCATTCGGCCGACTGCGCCGGATCGGCCGGTGTGGTGCCGGGGCGGAAGTACAGCGCCCGCCAGACCCGCAGGGCCAGGTCGCTGCCGTAGGGCCAGCGCAGCGCATGCGGGCGCTTGGCCTGCTGCACCGGCGGCAGGCTGCGCAGGTGGGCCCACAGCGCGTCGGCGTCGTCGCGCGTCACCTGGGTGAAGCTGGTGTACGGGAAGGCCGGCACCAGGAGGCGCCCATCGCGCGACACGCCGTGCTGCAGCGCGCGGCGGAACTCGCCTGCCGTCCAGCGGCCCAGCCCCGTGGCTGGGTCGGGCGTCAGGTTGCCCGCGACCACGGTGCCGAAGGGCGTCTCGATGCCGCGTCCACCGGCGTACGGCGCACCCCCGCGCTCGGTGTGGCAGCCGGCACAGTTGCCGGCCAGGGCCAGTTGTGCGCCGCGCGCGGCCTGGGCGGCATCGGGTGCCAGGGGCGCAGCGGCTTCCCGATCGTCCACGGCCGGCACCGGCGCCCACGCCACGAAGGCCAGGGCGGCAACGGCCAGCGCCACGAGGGTGGCCAGGGCCTGGCGCAGGCGGCTCATCGCCACCGGAGGGGCCTCGACACACTCATCGGGTGTGGCCGGCACTGCCGCAGCGCAGTGGCGCCGGTTGGGTGGGCGCGGCGGCCGGCCGCATCGGCTGTGGCACAGGTTGCGTCGACAGCCAGTCGGCCACCGCGCCGAGGTCCTCCACCGACAGCCGCTTGGCGATCTCGGCCATGCAGTCGGGCGCGGTGGCGCGGCGTGTGCCGTTGCGCCAGGCGCCGAGCTGGCCGATCAGGTAGTCGCGTGGCAGGCCCAGCAGCCCGGGCATCGCCGGCAGCGCACCGGCCAGGGCCTCGCCGTGGCAGGCGGCGCAGGCGGGCAGGTCGCGGCTGCGGTCGCCCACCGTGGCCAGGCGTTCGCCCCGCGTCAGCACCGCGGCCGGCACCTTGGGTGGCGTGGTCGCCTCGTAGGGCAGGTCCAGACCCGCAAAGTGGGTGGCCATCTCGCGCAAATAGGCGTCGGGCAACTCGGCCAGGAAGCCGGCCATGGTGGCGTTGTGGCGGCGGCCATCGCGGAAGTTCAGCAACTGCTCGAACAGGTAGCCCGCGGGCTTGCCGGCGATGCGCGGCACGTAGGCGCCACCGACGGCGCGGCCCTGGGCACCGTGGCAGGCGGTGCAGGGCTGCAGGCGCTGGGCCAGCGTGTCGGGCACCTGCACCGGTGTCGCGGCGGCCAGCAGGCCGTGCACCGCCCATGCGGCGGCACACAGCAGGCCGCGGCGAATGCCCGTCACCGAACCCGCTCAGGCATGCAGGCGGCTCGACCGCGGCACGCTGGCCAGCAGGAACTCCATCTGGTCGACGAGGATGCGGCGCCCGCGCAGGATCATGTCCTCGTGCAGGCTGGGCACGTAGGGCAGGTAGAGCAGGCTCATGCGTGCCTCTTCGGGCATGCGGTTGCCCTTGCGGCCGTTGCACGACTTGCAGGCGGTGATGCAGTTCATCCAGGTGTCGCGGCCGCCGCGCGAGGTGGGCATGATGTGCTCGCGCGTGAGCGTGTCGAAGCCGAAGCGTCCGCCGCAGTAGGCGCAGACGTGGCGGTCGCGCACGAACAGCTTGGGGTTGGTCATCGCCGGTGTCTGCCGCCAGGCCCGGCTGGGCACGGCGCCGCGCACGGCGATGATGGGGTGCACCTCGATGCGCGACTGCAGGCCCGTGGTGCGCTGGATGCCCCCGCGCAGCACCTGGCAGGCGCGGCCCAGCGTCCAGGCCACCCCATCGCTGGCGTAAAGCAACGCCGCTTCCCGCGTGGTGATCCACGCCTGCGGGCGTCCGGACACATCGAGCTGCAGCACGTCCAAGGACGAAATCCTCCAGTCAATGCCCCGGAGGTTAAACCATCCGCGCCGAAACGCTCAATCCGGGGTGCATGCCACACCGCCGAGCCCGGCTGCGGCCGCGGGTTCTAGTGCCCGAACCCTAGAAAAAACGGCCTTCCGACACAACCAGAGGCGCCGACGTTCTGCAAAATAGCACGATCGTTCGTTTCAAACCCGCCACGCCCTTGACCACTCCCACGATTCCCGCTGCCGGCAAGCGTCCCTCGGCCGCCGCGCGCCCGGCCGCCAAGGGGTCGATGCAGAAGGGCCAGCAAACCCGCGCCGCCATCCTCGAGGCGGCCCTCGGCCTGGCGTCGCAGATGGGCCTGGAAGGCCTGTCGATCGGCGCACTGGCCGAGGTCACGCAGATGAGCAAGTCGGGCGTCTTCGCCCACTTCGGCTCGCGCGAGGAATTGCAGATCGCGGTGATCCGCGAGTACCACACGCGCTTCGAGGAAGAGGTGTTCTTCCCCGCCGTGCGCGAGGATCGCGGCCTGCCGCGCCTGCGCGCGCTGTTCGATCGCTGGGTGCGGCGCGTCTCGGTCGAACTCGATTCGGGCTGCATCTACATCAGCGGCGCGGTCGAGTTCGACGACCGGCCCGGTCCGGTGCGCGATGCGCTGGCCTCGATGGTGCGGGCCTGGCAGTCGGCCCTCGACCGCGCCATCCGCCTGTCCGTCGAGGAAGGCCAACTGCGCCCCGACACCGACGCGCTGCAGATGCTGTTCGAGATCCACGGGCTGATCCTCGCGCTGCACCACGACGCCCGTTTCCTTCGACTGCCCGGCGCGATCGATCGAGCCCGCACCGGCTTCGACCGCATCGTCCAGCACTACCTGGCCTCGCCGGGCGCGGTGGAGGCGCCGGCCCGGCCCTCCGCGGCCCGGACGCGCGCCCCGGCACGCTGAGCCGGTCGCGACCCTGATTCATCCATTCCCCTGTTCGTCTTCGCCTCACCAGGAGCAACGCCATGCCCCAGTACACCCCGCCCCTTCGCGACATGCAGTTCCTGCTCCACGAGGTGCTCGGCGCCGTCGATGAACTGCGGCTGCTGCCACCGCACGCCGACATCGATGCCGACACCTTGAACGCGGTGCTCGAGGAAGGCGGCAAGTTCGCCGCCGAGGTGACGCTGCCCCTGAACCTGTCCGGCGACGCGCAAGGCTGCACGCTGGACCAGGTCACCCACGCGGTCACTGCGCCCAAGGGCTTCAAGGAAGCCTATGCACGCTACCTGGAAGGCGGCTGGGCGGCGCTGAGTTGCGACCCCGAGTACGGCGGCCAGGGCCTGCCGCTGATCCTGAACCAATGCTTCTACGAGATGCTCAACTCGGCCAACCAGGCCTGGACCATGTACCCCGGCCTGTCGCACGGCGCCTACGAGGCGCTGCATGCGCACGGCACGCCCGAGCAGAAGGCCACCTACCTGCCCAAGCTCACCAGCGGCCAGTGGACCGGCACCATGTGCCTGACCGAATCGCACTGCGGCACCGACCTCGGCCTGCTGCGCAGCAAGGCGCTGCCGCAGGCCGATGGCACCTACCGCATCAGCGGCGAGAAGATCTTCATCTCCGCCGGCGAGCACGACCTGGCCGAGAACATCATCCACCTGGTGCTGGCCCGCCTGCCGGACGCGCCGGCCGGCAGCAAGGGCATCTCGCTGTTCATCGTGCCCAAGTTCCGCGTCGCCGCCGACGGCTCGATCGGCGAGCGCAACGGCATCTTCTGCTCGGCGCTGGAGCACAAGATGGGCATCCACGGCAGCGCCACCTGCCAGATGGTGCTCGACGGCGCCGTCGGCACGCTGGTGGGCGAGCCCAACCGCGGCCTGCAGGCGATGTTCGTGATGATGAACGCCGCGCGCCTGGGCGTGGGCAACCAGTCGCTCGGTCTCACCGAGGTGGCCTACCAGAACGCCGTGGCCTACGCGAAGGACCGGCTGCAGATGCGCGCGCTGTCGGGACCCAAGGCGCCGGACAAGCCGGCCGACCCGATCATCGTGCACCCCGACGTGCGCAAGATGCTGCTCACCGCACGGGCCTACGCCGAGGGTGGCCGCGCGCTGGCCATGTACACCGCGCTGCAACTCGACAAGCTGGTGGCCACCGACGATGCCGACGAGCGCAAGGACGCCGACGACACGGTGGCGCTGCTGACGCCCATCCTCAAGGCCTTCCTCACCGACAACGGCTGGACGGCCACCTCGGCCTGCATGCAGGTGTTCGGCGGCCACGGCTACATCCACGGCTCGGGCATGGAGCAGTTCGTGCGCGACTCGCGCATCAACATGATCTACGAAGGCACGAACACCGTGCAGTCGCTCGACCTGCTGGGCCGCAAGGTGCTGGGCGACAACGGCGCCAAGCTGAAGAAGTTCGGCAAGCAGATCGCCGCCTTCGTCGAGGAAGAGGGCACCGACGAGGCGATGCAGGAGTTCATCAACCCGCTGGCCGATCTGGGCGACAAGGTCACCAAGCTGACCACCGAACTGGGCATGAAGGCCTTCGGCAACGCCGACGAGGTGGGTGCCGCGGCGGTGGACTACCTGCGGGTGGTCGGCCACCTGTGCTTTGCCTACTTCTTTGCGCGCATGGCCAAGGTGGCCCTTGCCAAGAAGGATTCGGGCGATCCGTTCTACACCGCCAAGCTGGCGACCACGCGCTTCTACTTTGCCAAGCTGCTGCCCGAGACCGCGTCGCTGATCCGCAGCGCCCGCAGCGGTCTGGCGCCGCTGATGGAGATGGACGAGGCGCTGTTTTGAGCATCACCCGAGACGACACGAAGGAGACACCGATGAAGACCATGATTGCCGCCATCGCGCTGATCGGCGCCGCCACCCTGGCCCAGGCCCAGGCCACCCCGGTGGGGGTGTGGAAGACCATCGACGACGATGGCAAGACCGAGAAGTCGCTGGTGCGCATCACCGAGGCCGGTGGCGCGCTAACGGGCACCGTCGAGAAGATCTTCGACCCCGCCAAGCAGAACGAGGTGTGCGAGAAGTGCAACGACGAGCGCAAGGGCAAGCCGGTGCTGGGCATGACCATCATCCGCGACGCCAAGCCGGGCGAGGACAAGTCGGCCTGGGAGGGCGGCAACATCCTCGACCCCAACAACGGCAAGGTCTACAAGCTGCGGCTCAAGCCGATCGACGGCGGCAAGAAGCTCGAGGTGCGCGGCTACATCGGCCCGTTCTTCCGCAACCAGCAATGGGTCCGCGCCGAGTGAGCGCCGACACGAACTCCCCGGAGCAAGCATGAACAAATTCAACGTCCGCAAGGTCGCCGTCCTCGGCGCCGGCGTGATGGGTGCGCAGATCGCGGCCCACCTGGTCAACGTGCGGGTGCCGGTCGTCCTGTTCGACCTGCCCGCCAAGGAAGGCCCGAAGAACGGCATCGTGCTGAAGGCGCTGGAGGGGCTGAAGAAGCTCAAGCCCTCGCCGATCGGCGTGGTCGACGACCTGGCCTTCATCCAGCCGGCCAACTACGAGGAGCACCTCGACCTGCTGAAGGACTGCGACCTGGTCATCGAGGCCATCGCCGAGCGCATGGACTGGAAGCGCGACCTGTACGCAAAGATCGCCGCGCACGTGGCGCCGCACGCCATCCTGGCGTCCAACACCTCGGGCCTGTCGATCACCGCGCTGTCCGAGGCGCTGCCGGCCGAGCTGAGGCCGCACTTCTGCGGCATCCACTTCTTCAACCCGCCGCGCTACATGACGCTGGTGGAACTGATCTCCACACCCACCACCGGGCCCGACGTGCTCGACCAGCTCGAGGTCTTCGTCACCAGCAGCCTGGGCAAGGGCGTGGTGCGGGCCAAGGACACGCCCAACTTCGTGGCCAACCGTGTCGGCATCGCCGGCATGCTGGCGACGATCAAGGAGGCCGAGAACCACGGCCTGGGCTACGACGTGGTCGACGACCTCACCGGCAAGAAGATGGGCCGGGCCAGTTCGGGCACCTTCCGCACCGCCGACGTGGTGGGCATCGACACGATGGCCCATGTCATCAAGACGCTGCAGGACAACCTGGGCCCGGGCAAGACCGAAGACCCCTTCCACGCCACCTACGCGACCCCGGCCGTGGTGGCCGGCCTGGTGGCCGCCGGTGCGCTGGGCCAGAAGACCGGCGCCGGCTTCTACAAGAAGGTGGGCAAGGACATCCTGCGGCTGGACCCTGCCAAGGGTGACTATGTGCCCGCCGGCGGCAAGGCCGAGGCCATCGTCGACCGCATCCTGAAGAAGCCCGCGGCCGAACGCCTGAAGCTGCTGCGCGAATCGAGCAACCCGCAGGCGAAGTTCGTCTGGGCCATCCTGCGCGACAGCTTCCATTACGTGGCGGTGCACCTGGCCGACATCGCCGATTCGGCGCGCGACGTCGACCTGGCGATGCGCTGGGGCTTCGGCATGAAGCAGGGCCCGTTCGAGCTGTGGCAGGAGGCCGGCTGGACGCAGGTGGCGCAGTGGGTGAAGGATGACATCGACGCCGGCAAGGCGCTGTGCAACGCGCCGTTGCCGGCCTGGGTGTTCGACGGCCCGGTGGCGCAGCGCGGCGGCGTGCACACGCCCGAGGGCTCGTGGAGCGCGGCGCAGGGCCGCTTCGTCGCCCGCTCGACGCTGCCGGTGTACGCGCGCCAGCACTTCCCCGAGACGCTGGCCGGCGAAGGCGCGGTGCCCGCGGCTAAGGCCGGCACCGAGGAGTTCAAGAACGACGAGATGCGCGCCTGGACGCTGGACGGCGAGGTGCTCATCGTCACGCTCACCGGCAAGATGCACCTGATCGGCCCCGGCGTGATCGAGGGCCTGCTGAAGGCCATCGAACTGGCCGAGGCCAAGTACCAGGGCCTGGTGATCTGGTCGCCCGACGAGCCCTTCTCGGCCGGCGCCAACCTCGAGGCCATGCTGCCCACCTTCATGAAGATGGGCGCCAAGGGCATCGCGCCCGAGATCGAGAAGCTGCAGAACGCGCTGCTGCGCGTGCGCTACGCCGGCGTGCCCACCGTGGCCGCGATCCGCGGCATGGCACTGGGCGGCGGCTGCGAGATCGCCGTGCACTGCGCCAAGCGGGTCGCCCACATGGAGAGTTATGTCGGCCTGGTGGAAGTGGGCGTGGGCCTGATCCCCGGCGGTGGCGGCCTGACCTACATCGCCCGCCGCGCGGCCGAGAATGCCACCGCTGCGGCCAGCACCAACCTGCTGGGCTTCCTGATCGAAGGCTTCACCGCCGCGGCGATGGCCAAGGTGGGCACCAGCGCGCACGAGAGCCGCAAGCTCGGCTACCTGCTCGACAGCGACGTGATCGTGCCGCACAAGGACGAACTGCTGCACGTGGCCATCGGTCAGGCCAAGGCCATGGCGGCCTCGGGCTGGCGGGCGCCGCTGAAGGGCCTGTTCCCGGTGGCCGGCCGTTCGGGCATCGCCACCATCAAGGCCCAGCTGGTGGCCATGCGCGACGGTGGTTTCATCAGCGCGCACGACTTCCACATCGCCGGCCTGATCGCAGACGTGGTGTGCGGCGGCGCCATCGAGGGCGGCACGCTGGTGAGCGAGGAGTACCTGATGGCGCTGGAGCGCAAGCATTTCTGCTCGCTGCTGGAACACCCCAAATCGCAAGAGCGGATCATGGGGTTGCTCCAGACGGGCAAGCCCGTGCGCAACTGATCGGAGCCGAGACCATGAGCCAACAGATTCAAGACGCCTACATCGTCGCCGCCGCGCGCACCCCGATCGGCCGCTCGCACCGCGGCTTCTTCCGCCACACCCGGCCCGACGACCTGCTGGTGGCCGCCATCCAGGCGGCGCTGAAGCAGGTGCCCACGCTCGACCCGAAGGCCATCGAGGATGCCATCGTCGGCTGCGCGATGCCCGAGGGCGAGCAGGGCCTGAACATGGCCCGCGTCGCCGCCCTGCTGGCCGGCCTGCCGAACAGCGTGGGGGGCATCACCGTCAACCGCTTCTGCGCGTCGGGCCTGTCGGCGGTGCAGATGGCGGCCGACCGCATCCGCGTCGGCGAGGCCGACGTGATGATCGCCGGCGGCGCCGAGAGCATGAGCATGGTGCCGATGACCGGCAACAAGCCCTCGTTCAACCCGGCCATCTTCGAGCGCGACGAGAACATCGGCATCGCCTACGGCATGGGCCTGACCGCCGAGAAGGTGGCCAGCCAGTGGAAGGTGGGCCGCGACGCGCAGGACGAGTTCGCGCTGCAGTCGCACCTGAAGGCCATCAAGGCCCAGCAGGCGGGCGAGTTCACCGATGAGATCGTGCCGGTGGACGTGATCGAGCGCCTGCCCAACCTGGTCACGGGCGAGGTGAACGTCAAGACCCGCACGGTGCGTCTCGACGAGGGCCCGCGCGGCGACACCACGCTCGAGGCGCTGGGCAAACTCAAGACCGTGTTCGCGGCCAAGGGCTCGGTCACTGCCGGCAACAGCTCGCAGACCAGCGACGGCGCCGGCTGCCTGATCCTGGCCAGCGAGAAGGCCATCAAGCAGTTCGGCCTGGTGCCGCTGGCGCGCTTCGTCAGCTTCGCGTCGCGCGGCGTGCCGCCCGAGATCATGGGCATCGGCCCCATCGAGGCCATCCCGGCGGCCTTGAAGTACGCCGGCCTCAGCCTGGCCGACATGGGCTGGATCGAGCTGAACGAGGCCTTCGCGGCGCAGGCGCTGGCGGTCATCAACACGGTGGGGCTCGACCCGAGCAAGGTCAACCCGATGGGCGGCGCGATCGCGCTGGGCCATCCGCTGGGCGCTACCGGCGCCATCCGCGCCGCCACCGTGGTGCACGCCTTGCGCCGCCACCAGCTGAAGTACGGCATGGTGACGATGTGCGTGGGCACGGGCCAAGGTGCTGCCGGCATCTTCGAGCGCGTGTGATCATCGGCGTTTGCACGCGACACCAGGAGACGCCCGCATGACCATCCGCACCGCCACCCTGCAAGGTGTGGCCACGATCGAGATCGCCCGGCCCGAGAAGAAGAATGCGCTGACGCTGGCGATGTACCAGGCCATGGCCGATGCGATCAACGCTGCGGTGGCCGACCCGGCCGTGCGCGCGGTGCTGATCACCGGCCAGCCCGGCATCTTCACCTCGGGCAACGACCTCGAGGACTTCATGCAGCGCCCGCCGCAGGGCGCCGATTCGCCGGTGTACCGCTTCATGCGCGCGCTGCTCGATTGCGACAAGCCGGTGGTGGCCGCCGTCACCGGCGCGGCGGTGGGCATCGGCACGACGATGCTGCTGCACTGCGATCTGGTCTACGTCAGCGACGAGGCCCGGCTGGCCATGCCCTTCGTCAGCCTCGGCCTCGTGCCCGAGTTCGCGTCCAGCCTGCTGGTGCCGCAGCTGATGGGCCACGTCAAGGCGGCCGAGAAGCTGATGCTCGGAGAGCCCTTCACCGGTTCGGACGCGGTCGATTGCGGCCTGGCCAACGCGGTGCTGCCCGCGGGTGAGGTGGTGAACCACGCACGCCGCATGGCCGAGCGCTTCAACGGCTTGCCCCCGGGCGCGGTGCGCGACACCAAGCGCCTGATGCGCGCGGCGCGGCAGGCCAGCGTGCCGCCGGTGATGCAGGCCGAGGGCGAGATCTTCTCGCAGCGCCTGCGCAGCCCCGAGGCCATGGAGGCCTTCCAGGCCTTCTTCCAGAAGCGCAAGCCCGACTTCTCGAAGTTCTGAGCCCAGCGATGCTCGCGCTGAAGCTGGCGCTCGGTCCGCTGCTGCTGGCGCAGGCGCTGCACGCGCGCCGCACGATCCCGCGGCTGCCCGAGGCCACCGGCCCGCGCGAGGGCGTGGTAGGCCGCGGCGCGGCCGGGCCGACACTGTTGATCGTCGGCGATTCGTCGGCCGCCGGCGTCGGCGTGGACACGCAGGACGAGGCCCTGGCCGGGCGGCTGAGCCAGGCGCTGGCGCGGCGCCTGGGCCGGCGCGTGCGCTGGCAACTGTGTGCCAGTTCGGGGCTGACCTCGTCGCAGGCGCTCGCACTGCTGGCGCAGGCGCGCCCGGCCGACGTGGCCGTGGTGGTGACCGGCGTCAACGACGTGGTGGAGCAGGTGCGCCCGCCGCAGGCGCTGGCCGCACGCGAGCGCCTGGTGGCGGCGCTGCGCGAGCGCGCCGGCGTGCGCCACGTGGTGCTGACGCCGGTGCCACCGATGGGCCGGTTCGCCGGCCTGCCGCAGCCCTTGCGCTGGGTGGCCGGCCGCGACGCCGCCGCCCACGAGGCGGCGCTGCAGCGCTGGGCGGCGGGCCAGGCGCAAGTCAGCCACCTGCCGTTCGACCTGCCCCTGGACGACGCCACCCTGCTGGCCCGCGACGGCTTCCACCCGGGCGCGCCGCTCTACCGACTGTGGGGCGACGCGCTCGCCCGACACATTGCCGAGGCAGTATGGCCCCGGCTCGCCTCCCACCGCCTGGCCGACCCGTCCGACACCCCCACCGAGGACCCCGCATGGACCTGAACCGATCGCTCAAGGGCAAGACCCTCTTCATCACCGGTGCCTCGCGGGGCATCGGCCTCGAGATCGCCAAGCGCGCCGCGCGCGACGGCGCCAACCTGGTGCTGGTGGCCAAGACCACCGAGCCCAACCCGAAGCTGCCCGGCACGCTGCACAGCTCGGCGGCCGAGGTGGAGGCCGCGGGCGGCCAGGCGCTGATCGTGCCCACCGACATCCGCGACGAGAACGCCGTGGCGGCGGCGGTGGCCGCCGCGGTGGCCCGCTTCGGCGGCATCGACATCCTGATCAACAACGCCAGCGCCATCAACCTCACGCCCACGTCGGCCACGCCGATGAAGCGCTTCGACCTGATGATGGGCGTCAACGCGCGCGGCACCTACTGCTGCACGCAGGCCTGCCTGCCGGAGCTCATCAAGTCGGGCAAGGCCGGCCGCAACCCGCATGTGCTGAACATGTCGCCGCCGCTGTCGATGAAGGACCACTGGTTCGCGCCGCACGTGGCCTACACGATGGCCAAGTACGGCATGAGCATGTGCACGCTGGGCCACGCGCGCGAGTTCAAGCGCCACGGCATCGCCGTGAACAGCCTGTGGCCGCGCACGGCGATCAACACCGCCGCGCTGCAGATGATCCCCGGCGTCGACACCAACAAGTGCCGCCAGCCGCAGATCCTGTCCGACGCCGCCTGGTTCATCCTGACCAGCGACGCCAACGCCACCACCGGCAACTTCTTCATCGACGACACGCTGCTGGCGGCCAACGGCGTGACCGACTTCGACCGCTACGCCGTCGTGCCCGGCACGACGGACCTGATCCCCGACTTCTTCGTCGACTGACGCGCCCGGCCCCGCTTTCATCCTCGCCTCATGCTGCGCTCATCGAGCGCTCACGGGGCGCATTCACACTGCGTTGCATCGTCAATGGCCCACAAGGCCGGGAGCAACGCACATGAAGAAGCCTGTCGTCAGTTCGCTGGGGTGGTTCCTGCTGGGCGGGAGCCTGGCCGCCGTCACGGGCGTGGCCGCGATCGATCTGCCCTGGCGCCAGTCGCCGCAGCCCACCGTGGCCACCGCGCCGGTGGCGGCCGCCGCGGCCACCGTGGCCGCGCCCGTGGCGCCCATCGCCACCCTGGGCGGCGCGCCCAACTACCGCGCCATCGTGCAGCAGTCGGGTCCGGCGGTGGTTGGCGTGCGCGTCGAGGGCATGCGCCAGGCGGTGTCCGATGACGAGTCGGCCGACGACCCGGCGCAGCGTTTCTTCCGCAGCCTGCCGGGCTTCCGCGGCGCACAGCCCGATCGGCAGCCGTTCCGCGGCCAGGGCTCGGGCTTCATCGTCACCGCCGACGGCATCGTGCTGACCAATGCCCACGTGGTGCGCGACGCCAAGGAGGTGACGGTGCGCCTGGCCGACCGGCGCGAGTTCGCGGCCAAGGTGCTGGGCAGCGACCCGGCCACCGACATCGCGGTGCTGCGCATCGAGGCCAAGGGCCTGCCCACGGTGCGCCTGGGCGACGCCAGGTCGCTGATGGTCGGCGACCCGGTGCTGGCCATTGGCGCGCCCTACGGCCTGGAGCAGACGGCCACGGCCGGCATCGTCAGTGCCAAGGGCCGCTCGCTGCCCGGCGAGGCCATCGTGCCCTTCATCCAGACCGATGCGGCGGTGAACCCCGGCAACTCCGGCGGTCCGCTGTTCGACGGCGAGGGCCGCGTGGTCGGCATCAACTCGCAGATCTACTCGCGCACCGGCGGCTTCCAGGGCGTGAGCTTCGCGATCCCGATCGACCTGGCGCTGAAAGTACGCGACCAGATCGTCAGCTCCGGACGGGCCCAGCACGCGCGACTGGGCGTGCAGGTGCAGGACCTGAACCAGGCCCTCGCGGAATCCTTCGGCCTGCCGCGGCCCGACGGTGCGCTGGTGGCGGCGGTGGACCCCGACAGCCCGGCCGCCAAGGCGGGCCTGAAGTCCGGCGACGTGATCCTGCAGATCGACGGCGAGCCCACGGTGCAGGCCGGCGCGCTGTCGGCGCGCATCGGCCTGGCCAAGCCCGGCGACAAGGTGACCCTGAAGGTGTGGCGCGGCAAGGCCGAGCAGGAGCTGGCGGTGACGCTGGGTGCCGCGCGGCCCGAGACGCAGGCGTCCGCCGAGGCCGCTGACGCCGCCGAGGGCGGCGGCCGGCTCGGCCTGGCGTTGCGGCCGCTGTCACCGATCGAGCGCCAGCAGGCGCGCGTCGAGCACGGCGTGCTGGTGCAGGGCGTGCAGGGCGCGGCGCAGCGCGCGGGCCTGCAGCGCGGCGACGTGGTGATGGCCATCAACGGCCAGCCGGTGGACGGCATCGAAGACCTGCAGCGGGTGCTGTCGGGCAAACCGAAGCAGGTGGCGCTGCTGGTGTGGCGCGGCGGCGAACGCATGTTCGTGCCGGTGCCGCTGGCCTGATCGGCGCGGGCGCCGGGTGGCCTTGCGCATAGGTGGGCCCGGCGCGCGGCGTGTTGACGGCTGACACAGCGGCTCCCAAGCGGACGCCGTGGAACCGGCTCTGCCGGGCCACTGGCGTCGCCCCCCTGGGGCGGAGGCGACCGCTGGTCGCTCCGGGGGGGGCTAAAGATCCGTGCGGAGTTTCCAGATCTCGGGGAACAGCACCACGTCCAGCATGCGCTGCAGGTAGCCCACGCCGCTGGTGCCGCCGGTGCCCGTCTTGTTGCCGATGATGCGCGCCACCGTGGTCAGGTGGCGGAAGCGCCACAGCCGGAAGGTGTCCTCGAGGTCGGTCAGTTCCTCGCCCAGCTGGTACAGGTCCCAGTGCTGCTGCGGTGCGCGGTACACGGTGAGCCAGGCCTGCTCGACCGCGTCGCTCTGCACATAGGGCTGGGTCCAGTCGCGCTCGGTGTGGCTGGCCGGCACGGCGATGCCGCGGCGCTGCAGCAGGCGCAGCGATTCGTCGTACAGCGACGGCGCGCGCCACGCGGCCTCGACCTCGGCCAGTCGTTCGGGCCGGTGCGCGTGCGGCTTCAGCATGGCCGCGCTCTTGTTGCCGAGCATGAACTCGATGCACCGGTATTGCCAGCTCTGAAAGCCCGACGAGCGGCCCAGGTAGGGCCGGATGGCGCTGTACTCGGGCGGCGTCATCGTCGCCAGCACGTCCCAGGCGTGCACCAGCTGCTCCATGATCTTCGACACCCGCGCCAGCATCTTGAAGGCCGGGGGCAGCTGGTCGGCGGCCACCGCCGCCACGGCGGCGCGCAGCTCGTGCAGCATCAGCTTCATCCACAGCTCGCTGGTCTGGTGCTGCACGATGAACAGCATCTCGTTGTGGTCCGGCGACAGCGGCTGCTGTGCCGACAGCACCTGGTCGAGCCGCAGGTAGTCGCCGTAGCTCATGTCGCGGCTGAAGTCGAGCTGCGCGCCTTCGTGGCGCGGCGTGGCGTCGCTGCTCATCGGGGGCTCCTCAGGTTCAGGTCACGGCCTTGCGCTGCTGGAACGTGGGCTGCTGCCACTCGGCGCTGTCGAGCACCTGGCGCAGGTGCTCCACGGCATCCCACACGTCGACGAAGCGCGTGTACAGCGGCGTCACGCCGAAGCGCAGGATGTCGGGCAGCCGTTCGGCCGCATCGCCGGCGCGGAAGTCGCCGACCACGCCGCGGGCGATCAGGGCCTGCACGATGGCGTAGGCGCCTTCAGCTCGCGACAGGCAGACCTGGCTGCCGCGGCGGGCGTCGTCGCGCGGGCTGACCAGGGAGAGGCCCTGGCCGGCGCAGCGCGCGTCGACCAGCGCGATGAGCAGCCGCGTCAGCGCCAGCGACTTGGCCCGGATCGCGCCCATGCCGCCCATCGGTGCGGCGGCGTGGAAGGTGTCGACGCCGCATTCCAGCGCGGCCAGCGACAGCACCGGCGGCGTGCCGCACAGGTAACGCGAGATGCCGGCGGCCGGCTGGTAGCCGGGCACGAAGCTGAAGGGCGCGGCGTGCCCCAGCCAGCCCGACAGCGGCTGGCTGAATCGGTCGACGTGGCGCGGGTTCACCCACACGAAGGCCGGCGCGCCGGGCCCGCCGTTGAGGTACTTGTAGCCGCAGCCCACCGCGAAGTCGGCGCCGTCGGCCTTCAGCGCCACCGGCACCGCGCCGGCGGAATGCGCCAGGTCCCACACCGTCAGCGCGCCGGCCGCGTGGGCGGCGGCGGTGAGTGCGGCCATGTCGTGCAGCCAGCCGGTGCGGTAGTTCACGTGCGTGAGCATCAGCACCGCGGTGTCGGGGCCCAGCGCCGCGACGAGGTCCTGCGGGCCGGCCACCAGGCGCAGCGTGCAGCCGTGGTCGCGGGCCAGCGATTCGGCGATGTACAGGTCGGTCGGGAAGTTGCTGCGCTCGGAGACGATGACGCGGCGCTGCGGCGCGTCGGCCTGCTGCAGTCGCAGTGCGGCGCTCAGCACCTTGAACAGGTTCACCGAGGTCGAGTCGGCGACCACCAGTTCGCCGTCGCCGGCGCCCACCAGGGCCGCGATGCGGTCGCCGATGCGCTGCGGCAGCGTCATCCAGCCGGCGCTGTTCCAGCTGCCGATCAGGCCCTGGCCCCACTCCTGCGTGACCACCGCCTGCACCCGTGCCGCGGTGGCCCGGGGCAGCACGCCCAGCGAATTGCCGTCGAGGTAGATCTGCCCCTCGGGCAGGTCGAACTGCGCGCGCAAGGGTGCCAGCGGATCGGCCGCGTCCAGGGCCAGGGCATCGTGTCGGGTCAGGTTCATGGCGTCAGAGCTCTCGCAGCACCGCGCGCACCGGGGAGGCGTCGGCGGTCATCCATTTGAGGGGCAGGGCGATCAGTTCGTAGTCGCCTTCGGGCACCTGGTCGAGCACCAGGTTCTCCAGCACGCGCAGGCCGCGCCGGCGGATCACCTGGTGGCTGTCCAGCGTCTTGCTGGCGGCCGGGTCGATGCTGGCGGTGTCGATGCCGATCAGTTGCACGCCGGCATCGGCCAGTCGCTCGACGGTGTCGGGGGAATAGCCGGCGAGCGCGTCGTCGAAGGCGCTGGGGGTGACGGCGTAGGTGCGCACCAGCACCCGCGTCGGGAGCTGGTCGCTGGCATGGGCCAGGTGTTGCCACTCCACCAGCGGCCCGCAGCCGATGGCGTGGATCACGCGGCAGGGGCCGAGGAAGGGCGCCAGGTCGAGCGCGCCGATGGCCGCGCCGTCGGCGTCGTAGTGCAGCGGGGCATCGGCATGGGCGCCGACGTGCGGGCTCGTCGTGACCACGCCCACGTTGACCGGGCAGCCCGGGCCCAGCGTCCAGCCCCAGCGCAGGTCGAAGGGCGTGTCGCCCGGGAACACCGGCGAGCCGGCATCCACCGGCGGCGAGATGTCCCAGAGTCGTTTCATCGGCGCGATGATAGGCCGCGCCGATTTGATTGACAACTAAAGCAGTTTCGGGTGCCGGGACATCGCCCGGAGGGCACTTGGGCGACGCCGCCGCCGCCAGCGGCGCAGGCGCCCGATCAGAGCGCCAGGAAGTGCTGCCGGTAGTGCAGCAGTTCGTCGATCGACTCGTGGATGTCGGCCATCGCCGTGTGCGCCTGGGCCTTCTTGAAGCTGTCCAGCACCGACGGCTTCCAGCGCTTGGCCAGTTCCTTCAGCGTGCTCACGTCGAGATTGCGGTAGTGGAAGAACGACTCCAGCGCCGGCATGTCCTTGGCCAGGAACCGCCGGTCCTGGCAGATCGAGTTGCCGCACATCGGGCTCTTGCCGGCGGGCACGTAGCGCTTGAGCCAGGCGATGGCCTCGGCCTCGGCCTGTGCCTCGTCCACCGTCGAGGCCTTCACGCGGTCGATGAGGCCGCTGCGGCCATGGGTGCCCTTGTTCCAGGCGTCCATGCCGTCGAGCGTGGCGTCGCTCTGGTGGATGGCGAACACCGGGCCTTCGACCCGAACCGTCAAGTGGGCATCGGTCACCACCAGCGCGATCTCGATGATGCGGTCGTTGAACGGCGACAGGCCGGTCATCTCGAGGTCGATCCAGATCAGGTTCTGGTCGCTCGGCGCCAGCACGGGGTTTTGGTCGGGCGTGTTCATGGCCGAATTGTCGCAGCCCTACACTCTCGGCCCATGTCTCCCACCCTGATCAGCCTGCTCTTCGCCGCGGCCCTGGTGGCGTCGCTGGCCACGCGCCTGTGGCTGGCCACGCGCCAGATGAAGCATGTGGCCCTGCACCGCGACAGCGTGCCGGCCGCCTTCGCCGGCACCGTGCCGCTGGCCGCCCACCAGCGCGCGGCCGACTACACCCTGGCCAAGGGCCGGCTGGGGCTGCTGACCACGGCCTTCGGCACGGCGGTGCTGCTGGGATGGACGCTGCTCGGCGGCCTCGATGCGCTCAATGCCGTGCTGCGCGACACGCTCCAGCCGCGCTTCGGCGACATGGCCTACCAGCTGGCGCTGCTGGCCGCCTTCGCGCTGATCGGCAGCCTGCTCGACCTGCCGTTCGACCTGTACGGCACCTTCCGTGTCGAGCAGCAGTTCGGCTTCAACCGCACCACGCCGGCGTTGTATTTGGCCGACCTGGCCAAGGGGCTGGCCGTGGGTGCGGTGATCGGCCTGCCGCTGGCCGCGCTCATCCTGTGGATCATGCAGGCCACCGGCACGTGGTGGTGGCTGTGGGCCTGGGCCGCCTGGGCCGGCTTCAACCTGCTGATCATGGTGCTGTACCCCACCGTCATCGCGCCGCTGTTCAACAAGTTCTCGCCGCTGTCCGACGATGCGCTGGTGGCCCGCGTGCAGGCGCTGATGCAGCGCTGCGGCTTCCAGGCCAAGGGCCTGTTCGTGATGGACGGCAGCCGCCGCTCGGCCCACGGCAACGCCTACTTCACCGGCCTCGGGGCCGCCAAGCGGGTGGTGTTCTTCGACACGCTGCTCGCCAAGCTGTCGCCCGGCGAGGTGGAGGCCGTGCTGGCGCACGAGTTGGGCCACTTCAAGCACCGGCACGTGCAGAAGCGCATCGTGATGATGTTCGGCGCCAGCCTGGGTGGTCTGGCGCTGCTGGGCTGGCTGGCGGGCCAGGTCGGCTTCTACACCGGCCTGGGCGTGACCCCCAACCTGGGCGCGCCCAACGATGCGCTGGCCTTGTTGCTGTTCGGCCTGGTCGTGCCGGTGTTCGGTTTCTTCGCGTCGCCGGTGATGGCGATGCTGTCTCGCCGCCATGAATTCGAGGCCGATGCCTATGCCTGCGCGCAGGCCAGCGCCGCCGATCTGTCGAGCGCGCTGCTCAAGCTGCACGAGGACAACGCCGCCACGCTGACGCCCGATCCGCTGTATGTGCGCTTCTACTACTCGCACCCCCCGGCCAGCGAGCGTCTGGCAGCGCTCGCGCCGCGGGCGGCCTGATGGCGGGACCGCAGGCCACCGGGCGGGTCGTCGGCGCGCATGGCCGGCATGTCGTGGTCGAGTCGCCGGACGGCGCCCGGCGCCTGTGCCACACCCGGGGCAAGAAGACCGAGTGCGTGGTCGGCGACCTCGTGGCCTGGCAGCCCAGCGGCGACGAAGGCGTGGTCGAGCGCACGCTCGAGCGACGCAACCTGCTGTTCCGCCAGGACGAGTGGCGCAGCAAGTCCTTCGCCGCCAACCTCGACCAGTTGCTGGTGTTGGTGGCCGCCGAGCCGATGTACGCCGAGACGCAACTCACCCGCGCGCTGATCGCCGCCACGCAGGCGCACATCCCGAGCCTGATCGTGCTCAACAAGACCGACCTGCCGCAGGCGGCGGCCGCGCGAGAGCGCCTGGCACCCTATCGGGCGATGGGCGTGGACGTGGTCGAGCTGTCGCTGAAGGGCGACCCCGAACAGGCCCGCCAGACGCTCGCGCCGCGGCTGGCCGAGCGGGCCACGCTGGTGCTGGGTCCCAGCGGCATGGGCAAGAGCACGCTGATCAACCTGATGGTGCCGGCCGCCGCGGCCCAGGTCGGCGAGATCTCGATGGCCTTGAACACCGGCCGCCACACCACCACCACCACCACCTGGTACTGGCTGGACGATGCGCGTCACGCGGCGCTGATCGACTCGCCGGGCTTCCAGCAGTTCGGCCTGCACCAGGTGGGTCCGGCGGAGCTGCCCACGCTGATGCCCGACCTCGCGCGCCATGCCGAGTGCCGCTTCTACAACTGCACCCACCTGCACGAGCCGGGGTGCGGCGTGCGCGCCGCGCTGGAACGAGGCGAGATCAGCCCCTCGCGCTACCGCATCTACCAGGAACTGCACGCCGAACTGTCGACGACACGCTGGTAGGCCGCCCGCGGGCTTTCGGGGTATCCTGCCGCGCTTCCACGTTCATCCGGGTCGGGTCGCGCATGCCGTTCAGCCAAAGCAGTCAACTCAGTGCCATCGTCGGCTTTGCCGAGCGGCTGCAGCCCGCGTCGGTGCTGGACGTGGGCACGGGCATGGGCCAGTACGGCTTCCTGCTGCGCACCAACCTCGAAGCCATCAACCTGTTCGACATCGACGGCGCGCGCGGCACGCAGCGCCCGCGCGAGCGCTGGAGCGTGGTCATCGACGGCATCGAGGGCTTCGCCGAGTACCTGACGCCGGTGCACCACTACGCCTACAACCGCCTGATGATCGGCGATGCGCTGGCCCTGCTGCCCGGCATCGCCGACGCCTCGTACGACCTGGTGATGGCCATCGACATCCTCGAGCACTTCGACGTCGACCAGGGCGGGGTGTTCCTTCGGCACTGCCGTCGCATCGCGCGGCGTGCGGCGCTGGTCAGCACGCCCAAGAGCTTCGTCGCCCAGGAGGTCGAGGCCAACCCGCTCGAGAACCACCGCTCGCTGTGGACGCAGCAGATGCTGCAGGATGCCGGCTACGGCACCGAGATTGCCAACGACGAGAGCTGGATCGCCGTCTGCGCGAAGTAGGCCCGGCCCGCGATCAGCCGACCAGGTTGGCCAGGGTCAGCAGGGCCACCAGCAGCATCCACAGCACCACCGATCGCCACACCAGGCCCACCACGCTGCGCAGGTGATCGGCCAGTGGCGGGGTGCCGCCGGTCGAGCCGGCCGAACCGGCCGGGCCCGTGGGGCCGGCCTCGAAGGTGCGAGAGCGCTCGGGCGTGACCCCCGGCGGGGCCTGTCCGCCCAATTGCACGCCCACGGCCCCGGCCGCGGCGGCCAGGATGACGCCTTCGTTCGACCGCTGCCACAGTGCCGCATCGCGGCGCCAGCTGTTGATGGCCTCCTCGAAGTTGCCCACGACGGCGAAGCCGAAAGCCGTCAGGCGCGACGGCACGTGGTCGATCAGGTCGAAGACCTGCTGCGAGATGTGCATCAGCCGCTCATTGGCCGGCATGCCGAGTGTCTTGCTGGGGTAGGTCCAGTAGCGGCTGGCGAACTCGGCCATGCGATAGAGCACGGCGCCCACCGGCCCCAGGCCGAGCGTGGACAGCAGCACGAACCAGAAGAACACGCCGAAGACATGCCGGTGCGCTGCCAGCAGCGCGTGCTCGATGACATGGCGCAGCAGTTCGGTGCGCGGCAGCTCGCTGGCGTCCAGGTGGCGCCATTCGGCCAGCAGGCGGCGGGCTTCCAGTTCGTCGCCGCGGTCGAGCGCGTCGCGGATGTCGGTGAAGTAGTGGCTGAACTGGCGGAAGCCCAGCGTCAGGTAGAGCACTGCCACGTCGAAGCCGAGGGCGAGGATCAGGCTGTGGTACTGGATGCCGAGGTACAACGCGGCCACGGCAATGCACGGCCCGAGCACCGACACGGCCCACACCACCCACGCATGGTGTTCACGGCCGGCGTCGAAGTTGCGACCGGTCCAGCCAACCCAGGACACCAGCGCGTGGTGGATCCAGTTGTCGCGCGGAAGCGGCTTCAACTGTTCGATCACCAGGGCCAGCAGGACGGCGAAGAAGCTCATCGCCGAGCATCATACCCAGCGCCCTTCGGCACTATGCGGCGAGGAAGCGATAGAGGTTGCGCAGCATGGCCGCGGTGGCGCCCCAGATGAAGTATTCACTGGGTTCACCGTCCGGCCCGGCGCCACGCCACGGCATCGACAGGAACTGCCGCTGCTGCCCCAGCATCTCGAAGGCGTGACGACGGTGGTGCGCCGGCGTCATCAGGAACTGCAGCGGCACCTCGAAGGCCTCGGCCACCTCGAAGCCGTCCAGTGCCAGGGTGAAGTCGGGACGCACCAGGGCCACCACCGGTGTGACGATGTAGCTGGTCACCGTGGTGTAGTGCGGCAGCGCGCCGATCACGTCCACATGGGCCCGATGCAGCCCGACTTCCTCCTCGGTCTCGCGCAGCGCGGTGGCCACGGCGTCGTCGTCGTGCTCCTCGGCCCGGCCGCCCGGGAAGCTGATCTGTCCGGCATGGTCGCGCAGGTGATCGGTGCGGCGCGTCAGCAGCACCTTGAGGCCGTCGTCGCGCATGACCAGTGGCACCAGCACCGAGGCGGCGGTGGGTTCGCGGTCGAGGTTGAAGCGCTTGCCGTCCCCGGCGATCTCGGGCGTCCACTCGGGCCTGGCCTCGAAGCGGCGGCGCACGGCCTGCGGCGTCAGCAAGTCGGCCGCCACCGCGGGCAGGTGGTCGTCGATGCCGACGACGGGGATGGCGTGCGGGTCGACGATGCGGGGAAGCTTGCTCACCCGCAGAGGATAGCGCGCCAGAAGCAGACAAGCCGCCCGAAGGCGGCTTGTCGGGCGCGTCGGCCGGTGCAGGGTGCCACCGGCCGGCGGGTGCCGATCAGGACAGCTTTTCCTTGATCCGCGCGCTCTTGCCCGAGCGCTGGCGCAGGTAGTACAGCTTGGCCCGGCGCACGTCGCCGCGGCGCTTGACTTCGATCGTCGCGATCAGCGGGCTGTACAGCTGGAACGTGCGTTCCACGCCTTCGCCGCTGGAGATCTTGCGGACGATGAAACTGCTGTTGAGGCCGCGGTTGCGCTTGGCGATGACCACACCTTCGTAGGCCTGGACCCGCTTGCGCGTGCCTTCGACCACGTTGACGTTGACGATCACGGTGTCGCCCGGGGCAAACGACGGGATCGTCTTGCCAAGCCGGGTGATTTCTTCCTGTTCGAGAGTGCGGATCAGGTCCACGAGGAGGCTCCTTGCGTGCGATCATGGCGGCGCTCAAAATGGCCCGGCAGAGGATCGAAAAGCCCTCGATTATAGCTGAAGCGCCCGAAGGGTCCGTTCGTCGTCCGCGCTCAACCTGCCAGCGGCGCGGGCGGCCTCGATCAGGTCGGGCCTTCGCCGCGCGGTGAGGGTGACCGACTGGGCCCGCCGCCAGCGCGCGATCTCGGCGTGGTGGCCCGACAACAACACCGCCGGCACCGCGAGCGGACCTTCGGCCGTTTGCAGCACCTCGGGGCGGCTGTAGTGCGGACAGTCGAGCAGGCCGTCCGAGAAGCTGTCCTGCTCGTGGGACAGCGCGGTGAGCACGCCCGGCTGCAGCCGGGCCACGGCGTCGAGCACGGCCAGCGCCGGCAGTTCGCCCCCCGACAGCACGAAGTCACCCAGGCTCACCTCCATCGTGACGTGGCGGTCGATGACACGCTGGTCGATGCCTTCGTAGCGGCCGCACAGCAGCACGGCGCCAGAGCCATCGGCCAGTTGGCGCACCAGCGCCTGGGTCAGCGCGCGGCCGGTCGGCGTGAAATGGATCACTGGGGCCGTGGTCATCGCGCCGCGGTCGCTGTGCACGGCGGCCAAGGCACGCTCGAGCGGCTCGGCCAGCATCACCATGCCCGGACCGCCGCCGAACGGTCGGTCATCGACCCGGCGGTAGGCGTCCTCGGCAAAGTCGCGCAGGGGCCAAAGCCGCACCTCGACCTGCCGCGATTCGAAGGCGCGACGGGTGATGCCCTGGGTGAGGTGCGGGCCGAACAGCTCCGGGAAGAGCGTGACGACGTCGAACCGCATTCAGTAGTCCAGGCCCCAGTCGACGGTGATGCGGCGCTTGGCGAGATCGACGTCGTCGATGTAGGCGGCCACGAACGGGATCAGCCGCTCGGCCGTCGCGGGCGGTGTGTCGTCGGTCGCGTCGGGCCGTCTCAGCCGCAGCACGCTGTGTGCGCCGGTGTCGAGCAGGTCGATCACGCGGCCAAGGGCTTCACCTTCGCGGTTGACGACGTCCAGCCCGAGCAGGTCGATCCAGTAGTACTCGCCGTCACCGGCGGTGGGGAAGCTGGACCGCGCCACGAACAGGCGCGCACCCTTCATGGCTTCGGCCGCATTGCGGTCGGGCAGTTCCTGCGCCCCGGCGATCACGCTGTCGCCATGCGACTTGGCCTGGTTGATGCGCAGCAGCGGTGGCATCGGCGTGGTGACGGGGCCTGGCGCCTCCGGTGGCTGGACGAACCAGCGCCGCGAGGAGAACAGTGCCTTCGGGTCAGACGAGAAGGGCTGGACCCGGATCAAGCCCTTGATGCCCCATGGGCCCAGCACCCGTCCGACCTCGACGGCATCGTCGGGGAAGGGCGGTTCGGTGTCAGCCATGGTCACAGGCCGGTGTTCCGATGTCCATGCCGGCCTGCCAGCGCAACGGCTGGCATGGGCATGGAACTGGAGTGTGGACGGACGGCCCGGCGCATCGGTGCGGCAGGCCGCGCCGTTCAGGCCGCGGGAGCGACCTGGGCCTTGGCGGCGTCGCCGACCAGGCGCTTGACGGTGGGCGACAACTGCGCGCCGACGCCCGCCCAGTAGCTGACGCGGTCCAGCGCCACGCGCAGCGGCTGCTCGCCGCCTGCGGCCATCGGGTTGTAGAACCCGACGCGCTCGAGGTAGCGACCGTCGCGACGTTCGCGCGAGTCGGCCACCACGATGTTGTAGAAGGGGCGCTTCTTGGCGCCGCCGCGAGCCAGTCGAATGACGACCATGATGATCTTCCGGAACTTGGTTTGCGACCGGCTGGACAAGGAGACACTCGAGTCCAGGTCGATCATGTCGCGGTTGCGCTGAGGCAGCGGCCGCACGCTTCGGCTCCGTAGATACGCCGGTGTTCCCACCGACCAGCGCCGAAACCGACGATTATAAACTGCAAGGTTGTTCCCGCCAGTGCCTTCGATGCCAACACCTGCCAACGACCCCTCCAGCACCCTGGTGCACGACCTGCATGAAGCCCGTGGAGGCTCGCCGGGCCGCCCGCCGCGCTCCAAGACGCTGGCCACCTGGTTGGCGCTGCTGCTGGGCAGCCTCGGCGCGCACCGCTTCTACCTGCACGGTCGGCGCGACCTCTGGGCCTGGCTGCACCCGATGCCCACGCTGCTGGGCCTGGCGGGGGTGATCCGCATGCGCACGCTCGGGCAGGACGACCATGCCGCCTGGCTGCTGATCCCGGTGCTCGGCGTGATGCTATCGATCGCCATGCTCGCGGCCATCGTCATCGGCTTGACGCCCGACGAGCGCTGGGCCGCGCGCTTCAGCCCTGGCGTTCCGATGCGGCCCAGCGGCTGGGCGGCGGTGATCGGTGTCGTCGTGGCCTTGATGCTGGGGGGCGGCGTGTTGATGGGCACGCTGGCCTTTGGAGGTCAGAAGTACTTCGAATACCAGACCGAACGTCGGCAGGGCTGATTCCGCCGCCACCGTGCGTGTTCGATCGCGGATGGCCGGTGCGCCGGGATCAGAACAGCTTCAGGCTGACCCAATAGGACACAGCGGCCACGAAGGCCGACGCCGGGATCGTGAAGACCCAGGCCCACACGATGTTGCCCGCCACGCCCCAGCGCACTGCCGACGGGTGGCGCACCGCCCCGACACCGACGATGGCGCCGGTGATGGTGTGCGTGGTGGATACCGGTATGCCCATCGCCGTGGCGATGAACAGCGTCATGGCGCCGCCCGTTTCGGCACAGAAGCCGCCCACCGGTTTGAGTTTGGTGATGCGCTGGCCCATGGTCTTGACGATGCGCCAGCCGCCGAACATGGTGCCCAGGCCGATGGCGATGTAGCAGGACCAGATCACCCAGGACGGCGGCATCTTGTCGCTGGCCACGGCGTAGCTCGGGCCGGCGGCGATCAGCAGCATCCAGATGATGCCGATGGTCTTCTGTGCGTCGTTGCCGCCGTGGCCCAGCGAATAGGCGCCGGCCGACACCAGTTGCAGGCGGCGAAACCACCGGTCCACGCGCAGCGGGGGCGTGCGCCGGAAGATCCAGGCCACGACCACCATCATCATCGAGCCGAGCAGGAAGCCGAGCGCGGGCGACACGAAGATGAAGGCCACCGTCTTCATGACGCCGGCACCGATGAGCTTGCCCGCACCGGCCTTGGCGATGACCGCACCGACGATGCCGCCGATGAGTGCATGCGATGAACTCGAGGGGATGCCGTACCACCACGTGATGACATTCCAGGTGATGGCGCCGAGCAGGGCGCCGAACACCACGTGGTGATCGACGACGCCGGGCTCGACGATGCCCTTGCCGATCGTGGCCGCCACCTTCAACTGGAACACCGAGATCGCCAGCACGTTGAAGAACGCCGCGAACAGCACGGCCTGCTGCGGCTTGAGCACGCCGGTGGAGACGACGGTGGCGATGGAATTGGCCGCGTCGTGGAAGCCGTTCATGAAGTCGAACGCGAGCGCCAGCACAACCAGCATCGCGACGACCCAGAAACTGATCTCGAGGGAATCCATGGCGAGCGAGGACGACCCTGGGTCAGGAGTTCTCGAGGACGATGCCCTCGATCATGTTGGCCACGTCCTCGCAACGGTCGGAGATCGACTCCAGGTGCTCGTACACCGCCTTCAGCTTGATCAACTCGCGCACGTCGATGTTGTCCCGGAACAGCTTGCTCATGGCCGACCGCATCACCCGGTCGGCATCGGATTCGAGGCGGTCGATCTCCTCGCAGGTCTTGAGCGCGGCCTCGGCCACGGCGGGCTGGCTGATCGTGGGCAGCAGCGTGACGGCGTGCTGCACGCGCTCGCAGCAGCGGGCCGAGATCTCGCCCAGGCGCAGCACGTCCTCGCTGACGCTTTTCAGGTCGTACAGGGCCATCACCTCGGCCGAGTCCTGCAGCAGGTCGAGGATGTCGTCCATTGCGTTGATCAGGCCGTGGATCTGCTCGCGGTCGATCGGCGTGATGAAGGTCTTGTGCAGCAGGCGGTTGACCTCGGCCGTGATGCGGTCGGCCTGCTTCTCGGCGGCGTCGACCTCGGCCGTGTACTTCTCGCGCAAGATGGCGTCGCTGTAGTTCTGCACCAGGCCCATGAACGATCGCGCGCCGTCGGCGATGTACTTGCCGTGCTCGTTGAAAAGCTCGAAGAAATTGCCTTCGCGCGGCAAGAGCTTGCCGAAAAACATGGGGGATCTCCAGGGAGCGGGCGGGCCCGGTCGGGCCGGCGCGCGGGTGTCATCGAACCGTCATCGGATCGTCACGGAAGCATTGTAGGCGGGGCCTACAGCACGACGAGCGATTGACCTTGGGTGGCTGCCAGGTGGTCGGCGAGTCGGCCGAGGCCCGGCGCGTGCAGGCCCGGCGCCAGGTCGAGCAGGGGCCGCAGCACGAAGGCCCGCAGATGCAGGCGCGGGTGCGGCAGGGTCAGGGTGGGCGTCGCCCAGACCGTGTCGCCGTGCAGCAGCAGGTCGAGGTCGAGCGTGCGCGGGGCATGCCGGTAGGGCCGCTCGCGGCCGAAGTCGGCCTCGATCGCCTGCAGCGCCGCCAGCAGCGCCTCGGGTTCGAAGGCTGTGTCGAGCGCCGCCACCGCGTTGATGAAGTCGGGCCCGGAGGCATCGATCGGGGCGCTGCGGTACAGCGGCGAGGCGACGACCGGGCCGAGCGCGTGCAGGCGCTCGATCGCCTCTCGCACGGTGGCAGGCGCGTCGCCCAGATTGGCGCCGATGCCGACCCAGGCGCGCACGCTCATCCGCCCGCGCCCGCTGTGGGTTCCACGTTGCCGCCACCGCCGCCCGAGGGCTTGCGCCGGCGACGGCGGCGCTTGCGCGGGGCGGCCTCGCCGGCGGGCTCGGCGTCGCCACTGGTGCCGTCGTCGTCCTCGTCGTCGTGCGCCTCCGTCGAGGCGTCCGCCTCCTGGGTGGAGGTGGCCGCGGCGCGCGGTGCCGCCACCCGTCGCGGCGCCTGGCGCTGGGCTTCGCGCGCCGCCACCAGCAGGGCCTCCCGCTCGTCGTCGTCGCCGAGCGAGAAGTCTTCCCACCACTCGGCCAGTTCGGCGGGCACCTCGCCCACGTCGGCGCGCAGCCGCAGGAAGTCGAAGCCGGCACGGAAGCGCGGCTGTTCGATCAGCGACAACGCGGTGTTGGCCTGCCGGCGCTCGAAGCGGGTCTGCATCATCCAGATCTCGCGCATGTCGGCGCCGAGCTTGCCGCGGCCGGAGATGTCGCCCACGCGCGCGTCGAACACGGCGTCGATGGCCTGCTGCAGCGCGGGCACCAGGTGCTCGCCATCGGCCTGGCGCTGGCGCCAGCCGGCCAGCACGTCGTGCCACAGCAGGCAGGCCAGCAGGAAGCTCGGCGCCACCGGCTTGTCCTCGGCGACGCGACGGTCGGTGTCGGCCAGGGCCAGTTCGACGAAGGCCTCGTGCTGCGGCGTGCTGCGCTGCTCGTCGTACACCGCGTCGAGGATCGGGAAGACGCCGCGCAGCAGGCCCTGCGCGCGCAGCATGTCGATGCTGGACAGCGCGTGGCCGGTCTGCAGCAGCTTGACCATCTCGTCGAACAGGCGGGAGATCGGCACATTGGCCAGCAACGGCGCCAGCGACTGGATCGGTGCGCCCGTGCGCGGCTCGAAGCCGAAGCCGAGCTTGGCGGCGAAGCGGATGGCGCGCACGATGCGCACCGGATCCTCGCGGTAGCGCGTGGCCGGGTCGCCGATCAGCCGCAGCAGCTTCTTCTTCATGTCCGCGAGGCCGCCGTGGTAGTCGACCACGATCTGCGTCTCGGGGTCGTAGTACATCGCGTTGATGGTGAAGTCGCGGCGCGCAGCGTCCTCGATCTGCGGTCCCCAGACGTTGTCGCGCAGCACGCGGCCACTGGCATCCACCGCATGCGCCTGGCCGACCAGTTCGGCCTTGGACGTGCGCTCGTTGCCGCCGACCTGCGTCGCCTCGCTGGAGTCGAGGTAGGCGCGGAAGGTCGACACCTCGATCACCTCGTGGTCGCGACCGCGGCCGAAGATCACGTGCACCAGCCGGAAGCGCCGGCCGATGACGAACGCGCGGCGGAACAAGGCCTTCACCTGTTCGGGCGTGGCGTCGGTGGCGACGTCGAAGTCCTTCGGCCGCCGGCCCACCAGCAGGTCGCGCACTGCGCCGCCCACCACGTAGGCCTGGTGGCCCGCCTGCTTGAGCGTGTGCACGACCTTGACGGCGCGCTCGTCGACCAGGGCCGGGTCGATGCCGTGTTCCGACGCCGGCACCTCGACGCGCTGGCCCAGGGGGATGCGCTCGGGCTTGTCGGCCTTGGGCGGCTTGCCCAGCAGCTTGTCGATCAGACGCTTGATCATGGAAAGAGCCTCAGGATGCGCCAGCCGCGCTCGAGCGCGATCGCTTCGAGGGCGGGGCTGGGATGGGTGGCCACCGGTTCGCTGGCGCGTTCGAGCAGCGGCAGGTCGTTGGTGGAATCGCTGTAGAAGGTGGTGCGGGCGAAGTTGTCCCAGCGCTGGCCGAGCGATGTCAGCCACTGGTCGACGCGCGCGATCTTGCCGTCGCGGAACGACGGCACGCCGCGGATGCGGCCGGTGACGGCACCGGCAGCGTCGCGGTCGAGCTCGACCGCGATGAGGTGCGGCACGCCCAGCGCGTCGGCGATGGGCCGCGTGATGAACTCGTTGGTGGCGGTGACGATGGCCACGAGGTCGCCCGCCCGCTGGTGGCCGGCGATCAGCTCGCGGGCGTCGCGGGTCAGCTGCGGCGCCATCACCTCGGCCATGAAGCGCTCGCTGGCCTGCCGCTGCTCGGTGACCGGGCGGTGGCGCCACGGCGCCGTGGCGAACTCGATGTACTCGGCGATGTCCAGGCAACCGGCCTGGTACTGACTGTAGAACGCGTCGTTGCGGCGCTTGTGCTCGTCGGCGTCGACCCAGCCCAGCGTCACCATGAACTGGCCGAAGGCGTGGTCGGAGTCTCCGGCGATCAGCGTGCCGTCGAGGTCGAACAGGGTCAGGTTCACGGGGGGCCTCCTTCGACCAGCATCTTGCGCAGCAGCGGCACCGTCACGCTGCGGCGCTCGGCGAGTGCGAACTCGTCGAGCCGGTCGAGCAACCCCATCAGGTGCTTGAGGTCGCGCTGGAAACGTGTCAGCAGGTAGTCCATCACGTCGTCGGACAGGAAGATGCCGCGTCGATCAGCCTCGCGCCGCAGCGCGGCGCGGGTGTCGCCTTCGCCCAGGGGCTGCAGCGCGAACACGTGGCCCCAGCCCAGGCGCGTGCGCAGGTCGTCGCGCAGGGGCAGGTCCACCGGCGGCACGCGGCCGGCCGCGGCCCACTGCACGCCCTGCGTGCCGGCCTCGACGAACAGCGCGAACGCCGCCTGCTGGCGATCGGCGTCGAGTGCATCGCAGTCGTCCACCACCACCAGCGTCCAGGCGGGGCAGAACGACCAGGGCAAGGCGTCGCCGGCATTGAACCAGCCGATCTGCTCGCCCTGGCCCTGGCGCTGGGTGGCCAGGGCCTGCAGCAGGTGCGACTTGCCACTGCCCGATGGGCCCCACAGGTACACCGGCGCGGCCGGCAGCGACAGCGTGCGCAGGTGCAGCACCGCCTGGGCATTCGGGCCCACCACCAGGCTGTCGAAGCTGGCCTGCTGGGGCGGCGTGATCGCGAGCGGGAGCTGCTTCATCGCGGCCCTGCCTGGACGGGATCGGGGACGGCGCTCATTCGTACAGTCGGCTGGACAGGTAGGCGGCGCGCGCGCGCCGCAGGGCCACCACGGCCAGCGCGCTGACCGGCAGGGCCACCAGGATGCCGACGAAGCCGAACAGTTGGCCGAAGGCCATCAGCGCGAAGATGACTGCCAGCGGCCCCAGGCCGATGCGTTCGCCGACCAGCCGCGGCGTCAGCACGAAACTCTCGAGCAACTGGCCGACGCCGTAGATGGCGGCCACGACCAGCACGCCGCCCAGCGTGCCGAACTGCAGCAGCGCGGCCAGCAGCGCCATCAGCAGCCCGATGCCGAAGCCGACGTAGGGGATGGCGATGGCCAGGCCGGTGAACACGCCGACCGGCAGCGCCAGGTCGAAGCCCGCCAGCGCCAGCGCGCCTGAGTAGTACACCGCGAGCACACCCATCACCAGCAGTTGGCCGCGCAGGTACTGTCCCAGCATGTCGTCGCACTCGTCCAGAAAATCGAACGCGCTGGCCCGCAGCCTTGGCGGGACCATGGCCTGAGCCTGACGCACCAACTGCGGCCAGTCGAGCAGCAGGTAGAACAGCACCACGGGCACCAGGATGGCGTTGCCCACCACCGACAGCAGCACGCTGCCGCCCAGGCGGGCCGAACTGAGCGCTGCCACCAGCCACTCGTCCATGTTGGCGTCCAGCAGCTTGGCCAGCGCCGCCTTCAGGCTGGTCACGTCGAGCTTGACCTGCAGGCCGAACTGTTGCAGCCAGGGCGACAGCGTCTGATCGAGGCGGTCCAGCAGCGGCGGCACCTGCGCCTTGAGCAGCGGAAGTTCCTTGACCAGCACCGGCACCAGCAGCAACAGCACGGCCAGGACCGCCAGCAGCGCCAGTGCCTCGACCAGCACCACGGCCAGCACGCGAGGCCACCGGCGGGCGGCCAGTTGCTCGACGACCGGGTGCAGCACGTAGCTCAGCACCGCCGCCACCACGAAAGGGGTCAGCACCGGCGCCAGCAGCCACAGCAGCAGCGCGGTCACGAGGCCGAGGGCCAGCCAGGTCAGCGTCTGTCGTTGGGTGGGCGTGAGCGTCATTCGTCGGGCGTTGTCGCGCCCCGGCGGGGCGCCATGGGCCCCGGGTCCGCGGCGCCGGCCAGCGGCAGGGCGCGGTGCGCCAGGGCGGAGCGGCCCGCCTCGGGGCACGTCGCGCGCATTGTAGAGGCCACCCTCGAGTCAACGATGGGCCGTTCCCGAGTTGACTAACCCCCTCGGGGGGGCGGACGACGTATTTCGTCGGCCTGGGCGCGCGCTCAATGCAGGCGAGGTGAGCCGCTGCGCCGCAGTTCCCGCGCCCGTTCGGCCAGCGCGAAGGCGTCGTCGGCGCCGGGCTGCAGGGCAAGGTACGCCTCCAGATCGGCGGCGGCCTCTACAGGGCGACCAAGTTCTGCCCAGGTCAGGCCGCGGTCACGCAGTTCCTCGGCGGCACTTGGCAACAGCACCACCAGGCGCTGCTGCACGGCCAGCAGGCGAGGCCAGTCTTCGCCGGTGCGGTGGATCTCTTTCAGGTTGCGCAGCATCCGCGCCAGCACGTCGCGCGGCGGCGCGGCCTGCAGGAACAGGCCGAGCGGCGTCTCGAAGTCACCCTCCAGGCCGTGGCGCTTGCGGTAGGGCCCGAGGCGCTCGTCCAGGTCGTCGCGCGACAGCGAGCGGCCATTGAACGGGTCGATGACCACCTCGCCCTGGGGCATGCGCAGCTTGACCAGGAAATGGCCCGGGAACGACACCCCCTGGGCCGTCAGGCCGATCTGACCTGCCAGTTCGGTGTACAGCAGCGCCAGGGTGATGGGAATGCCCCGTCGCGAGGCCAGCACCTCGTGCAGGTAGCTGTTGCGGCGGTCGTAGTAGTCGTTCAGGTTGCCGGCGAAACCGAGTTCGACGAAGAAGAAGCGGTTCAGCGCGCGCAGACGCTGCAGGGCCGAGGCATCGGCCGGCAGGCGGCGCTTGAGCCGCTCGGCCAGAGCATCGATGTCGGCCAGTACGGCCTGCGGGTCGAGCCCCGGGTCGTCGTCCTGCGCGATCGTGATGGCCGCTTCCAGCAGCGCGAAGCCGGAGTCCTCGGCCACCAGGGCCGCGAAGTACTCCAGCGCGCTCGGAACCAGCAGCGACAGGCGCTTCATGGGCGCCAGTCTAGACCCGACGGCGCATCAACTGGCGCAGGTCGAGCCCCAGCAGCCGCAGCACGCCGAAGTACAGCGCGGCCGACGCGGACAACGCCGCCACCATCGCCCCGGCGCGGACCGCTTCACGCGCGCCCAGCGCGACCCAGTCGACGCGGTCCGCGGCCACGGCCATGCCGGCGCCCATCACCGCAGCGGCGACCACCACGCGCCAGGCCAGCGCGGCCCAGCCCGGCAGTGGGCGATAACTGCCTCGCCGGCGCAGGCCCCACAGCAGCCAGCCGGCGTTGACGCAGGCAGCCAGTCCGATGGACAGCGTGAGCGCCGTCACGCCCAGCCACGGCACCAGCACCGCATTGAGCACCTGGGTGAGCACGAGCACGCCGATGCCGATGCGCATCGGCGTGCGCATGTCCTGCTGTGCGTAGTAGCCCGGTGCCAGCACCTTCACGGCCACCAGCCCCAGCAGACCGACACCGTAGCCCATCACCGCGGCCGAGGTCATCTGCACCGCCGTCGTGCCGAAGGCGCCGCGGTGGAAGAGCACCGCCACCATCGGCAGCGCGAAGACCAGCAGCGCCACCGCGCAGGGCAGCGCCAGCACCAGCACCAGGCGCAGGCCCCAGTCCATCAGCGCCGAGTAGCCGTCGGCGTCGTTCGTCGCCCGCGCCGCCGACAACTGCGGCGTCAAGACCACGCCGAGTGCCACGCCCAGCAGGGCGGTCGGCAGTTCCATCAGCCGGTCGGCGAACACCAGCGTGGAGATCGCCCCTTCGCCCAGGTGCGAGGCGATCTGGCTGTTGATCATCAGCGACAGCTGCGCCACCGACACGCCGATCAGCGCCGGACCCATGCGACCCAGCATCTGGCGCACGCCAGGGTGCGACCACGAGCGCCGCAGCCCGCCGGGCGTCAGCGCGATGCGTGGCAACATGCCCGCCCGCAGCAGTGCCGGCACCTGGATCGCCAGTTGCACCACGCCGCCGAGCATCACGCCCAAGGCCAGCGCATACACCGGCTCGATGCCGTGCCGCCGCAGCAACGGCACGCCGACCAGCGCCGCGCCGATCACCGACAGGTTCAGCAGCACCGGCGTGAACGCCGGCACCGCAAAGTGCCGCCAGGTGTTCAGGATGCCGGCGGCCAGTGCCACCATCGACATGCAGCCGATGTACGGGAACATCCAGCGCGTCATCACCACCGCCGCCTGCGTGGTGTCGGGCGCAAAGCCGGACGCCAGCAGCCACACCAGCAGGGGTGCGGCCACGACGCCGGCCACGCAGGTGGCCAGCAGCACCCAGGCCAGCACCGAGGCGACCGCGTCGACCAGGTGGCGCGTGGCCTCGTCGCCCTCGCTGGCCCGGGTGGCGGCCAGCAGCGGCACGAAGGCCTGTGAAAAGGCGCCTTCGGCGAAGAGCCGCCGCAGCAGGTTGGGGATGCGAAACGCGATCTGGTACGCGTCCATCATGGCCGAGGTGCCGAAGTAGTGGGCACCGATCTGGTCCCGCACCAGCCCCGTGATGCGCGACAGCAAGGTCAGCGCCGAGACGGAGAAGACGGCCTTGGACAGATTCATCGGTCGCGCGGGAGGGTCCTGTGGCAGGCCCTGTGACGGCCGGGGTGCCGAATTATAGGGAGCGTGCGTTCCGTGCCCGAAGGACCACTTGGAGAGGATTGCCGAACTGCTATACTCATCGTCTTTGCCTCATCCGGGAACAGCACCACAATGGCTACCGCCTCCAAAGCCAAGAAGAAGACCGTCCGCCTGGCATCCGGCCGCAAGCGCGCTCGCCAGGACGTGAACCTCAACGCCGCCAACACCTCGCTGCGTTCCAGGTTCCGCACCGTCGTCAAGAACGTGCAGAAGGCCGTTGCCACCGGCGACAAGGCCAAGGCCGCCGATCTGTTCAAGACCGCCCAGGCCGTGATCGATTCGGTCGCCGACAAGGGCATCTTCCACAAGAACAAGGCCGCTCGCCACAAGAGCCGCCTGTCGGCCAAGATCAAGGCCCTCGCAGTCGCGGCCTGATCCAACTCCGGATGAAGGCACAAGGGCCCGCTCGCGGGCCCTTCGCCATTCAGGGGCCCGCTCGCGGCCCCTTTGGCGTTCAGGGGCCCGCTCGCGGCCCCTTTGGCGTTCAGGGGCCCGCTCGCGGGCCCCTCGGCGTTCATAGGTTCGCTTGCGAGCCCTGCGGAACCTGTGTGCGCCTGCAGGCGGAGCCCAGCGTCACTTGTCTGGCGGCACGTCGGGGAGCAGGCAGGCCTCGACGACCTGCAGTTCATTGTCGCGGGCAAAGTGCATCACGAAGTCCCAGGCCATCGGCTCGACGCTGCGCAGCGCCTCGTTGACGATCACGCACTTCACGCCGTCGATCACACGCGGAATGCAGTAGGGCGAATAGCCGATGTGGGCGCCGATGCCGGTGCCTTTGGGCCGGAAACTCGACAACGCCCCGGCCAGCCGCTCGGCCCAATCGCTGGGACGAAAGGCGCGCCCTTGGCGTGTGATGCCCTGGATGAAGAACTCGCGCGGTTTGGGGGTGCTCATGCGCTGGGATGCGGGAACGAGGGGCTCAGGGCCGACCGGCAGTTCTACCCGCCGAAACTGGCGCTGCTCTGACGTGGAGCGTGGCACCGTGGCCGGTGCCACACGGGGCAATTGCTGCGCAGCAGCATACATGGTCGCCCTCCTGGCGTGCTCGACCCCAGGTTTTCGGCTGGCACGGGCACGCCTTTAGAATTCATGCCCCGGGCCGTCGTGGTGCCATGGTGGCACCCAACGGCCCTTTTTCTTGGATCTGCGCACACACGGAGCCCGTCGATGACCTCCCACCTGATGAACACCTATGGCCGACTGCCCATGGCGCTGTCGCACGGCCGAGGCTGCCGAGTGTGGGACACCGAGGGCCGCGAATACCTGGACGGCCTTGGCGGCATCGCCGTCAACACCCTGGGCCATGCCCACCCGCGCCTGGTGCCGGCGCTGCAGGATCAGGTCGCCAAGCTGATCCACTGCTCCAACTACTACGCCGCACCGATGCAGGAGGCCCTGGCGGCCAAACTGTGCGAACTGTCCGGGCTGGACGCGGTGTTCTTCTGCTCCACCGGCCTCGAGGCCAACGAGGGCGCGCTGAAGATCGCCCGCAAGTTCGGCCACGACCGCGGCATCGACCGGCCGGAGATCATCGTCTACGAGAAGGCCTTCCATGGCCGCTCGATCGCCACGCTGTCGGCCACCGGCAACCCCAAGGTGCAGAAGGGCTTCGAGCCGCTGGTCGAGGGCTTCGTGCGCGTGCCGTTGAACGACCTCGAGGCCGTGCGCGAGGTGGCCCGCACCAACCCCAACGTGGTGGCCGTCTTCCTCGAGACCATCCAGGGCGAGGGCGGCATCAACCCGACGCGCATCGACATCCTGCAGGGCCTGCGCCAGATCTGCGACGAGCGCAACTGGCTGCTGATGCTCGACGAGGTGCAGTGCGGCATTGGCCGCACCGGCAAGTGGTTTGCACACCAGTGGGCCGGCGTCGTGCCCGACGTGATGCCGCTGGCCAAGGGCCTGGGCTCGGGCGTGCCGATCGGCGCCATCGTGGCCGGCCCGCGCGCCAAGGACGTGCTGCAACCCGGCAACCACGGCACCACCTTCGGCGGCAACCCGCTGGCCATGCGCGCGGGGATCGAAACCTTGCGCATCATGGAAGAAGACGGCCTGCTGGCCAATGCCGCGGCCATGGGCGAGCGCATCTGCGCCGGTGTCGCCGAGGGCCTGCGCGGAGTGGCCGGCCTGAAAGAGATCCGCGGCCAGGGCCTGATGATCGGGATCGAACTCGACCGGCCCTGTGGCGACCTGCTGCTGAAGGCCGCCCAGGCCGGGCTGCTGATCAGCATCACCGCGGACAGCGTGATCCGCCTGCTGCCGGCGCTGATCCTGTCGGCCGACGAGGCCGACGAGATCGTCGCCCGACTGGTGCCGCTGGTGCGGGATTTCCTCGCGGCTCCCCAGCCATGAAGCCGGGCCCGAGCCTCATGAAGCACTACCTGCAGTTCAAGGACCTGCGCGCCGAAGAGTACGCCTACCTCTTCGAGCGCGCCCGCATCATCAAGACGCGCTTCAAGAACTACGAGCGCTACCAGCCGTTGGCCGACCGCACGCTGGCGATGATCTTCGAGAAGGCCAGCACCCGCACCCGCGTGAGCTTCGAGGCCGGCATGTACCAGATGGGCGGCTCGGTGGTGCACCTGACCACCGGTGACAGCCAGCTCGGCCGCGCCGAGCCCATCGAGGATTCGGCGCGCGTGATCAGCCGCATGGTCGACCTCGTGATGATCCGCACCTACGAGCACACCAAGCTCGAAGCCTTTGCGGCGCATTCGCGGGTGCCGGTGATCAACGGGCTGACCAACGAGTACCACCCCTGCCAGATCCTGGCCGACATCTTCACCTACATCGAGCATCGCGGCTCCATCCAGGGCAAGACGGTGGCCTGGGTGGGCGACGGCAACAACATGGCCAACACCTGGCTGCAGGCGGCCGACATCCTGGGCTTCACGCTGCACGTCAGCACCCCCAGCGGCTACGAGATCGACCCGAAGATGGCGGGCGTGTCCAACCCCGACTGCGTCAAGATCTTCCGCAACCCCTTCAGCGCCTGCCAGGGCGCCCACCTCGTGACCACCGATGTGTGGACCAGCATGGGTTACGAGGCCGAGAACGAGGCCCGCAAGAAGGCCTTCGCCGACTGGTGCGTCGATGTGCAGATGATGGCCACGGCCCAGCCCGATGCGCTGTTCATGCACTGCCTGCCGGCCCACCGCGGCGAGGAGGTGGCCGCCGAGGTCATCGACGGCCCGCAATCGGTGGTGTGGGACGAGGCCGAGAACCGGATGCACGTGCAGAAGGCCCTGATGGAGTACCTGCTGATCGGTCGCATCGGGTGACGGCGCGCGAACGGGCCGCCCGATGAAGACCGCGCTGCTCGCCGACCTGCACGCCAACCGCGAGGCCGTGGAGGCCGTCATGGACCATGCCCGCGCCCAGGGCGCGCAGGCCTGGGTCTTCCTGGGCGATTTCGTCGGCTACGGGGCCGACCCCGGCTGGGTGGTCGACCTGGTGCGCGATCACGTGCAGCGGGGCGCCCTGGCCGTGCAGGGCAACCACGACGAGGCGGTGGTGCGCGGGGCCGGGCCGAGCATGCGCCCTGATGCGCGCTACGTGGTCGAGTGGACCCGAGCGCACCTGGATGCCGGGCAGATCGACTTCCTGGCCGGGCTGCCGTTGGTGCAGCAGCGAGGCGATCACCTGTACGTGCACGCCAACGCCTGGAACCCACCGGCCTGGGAATATGTTCTCGGCCGAGCCGAGGCCCAGCGCAGCCTGGCGGCCACGGGCTGCCGCTACACCTTCTGCGGCCACATGCACGGCCCGCGCCTGTACAACCTGTCGGGCGCCGGCAAGCTGGGTGATTTCGTGCCCACCTCCGGCATGGCCATCCCCGTGCCCCCGCACCGCCAATGGCTGGCCATCCCCGGCTCGGCCGGCCAGCCGCGCGACGGCAATCCAGCCGCGTGCTATGCGATCTTCGACGACGACGCGGGCATGCTCACCTTCCACCGCGTGCCCTACGACCACGATGGCGCGGGCGCCAAGATCCTGGCCGCCAAGCTGCCGCAGCGCCTGGCCACGAGGCTGGTCGATGGACAGTAGCGAGCCTGGCGCGCCGACGGCGTCCGGTGCGCTGGCGCCCGGGCGGGTGATTGATCGTTTCCAGCTCGAGGAGCGCCTGCACATCGGTGGCATGGCGCACCTGTGGCGCATCAGCGAGGTCAACCATGCCGGTGACTGGCGCTTGCCGCTGATCATGAAGGTGCCGCGCATCAAGGGCGGCGAAGATCCGGCCAGCATCGTCGGCTTCGAGGTCGAGCAGATGATCATGCCGGTGCTGTCCGGCAGGCACGTGCCCAAGTTCATCGCGCAGGGCGATTTCGTGCGCCAGCCCTACATCGTGATGGAGCACATCGAAGGCGCCTCGCTGAAGCCGCGCCTGGATGCGGCGCCGCTGCCGCTGGACGAGGTCGTCGAGATCGGCTCGCGGGTGGCGGTTGCCCTGCACGACCTGCACCGCCAGCACGTGGTGCACCTGGACATCAAGCCCAGCAACATCCTGTTCCGCAAGGACGGCACGGCGGTGCTGGTCGACTACGGGCTGTCGCGGCACGACCACCTGCCCGACCTGCTGGAAGAGGAGTTCACGCTGCCGATGGGCACCGGCCCCTACATGTCGCCCGAGCAGGTGCAGCACGTGCGCAACGACCCGCGCAGCGACCTGTTCGCGCTGGGCGTCATGCTGTACCACTTCACCACCGGCGAACGGCCGTTCGGCCAGCCGGAGACCGTGCGCGGCCTGCGTCGGCGCTTGTGGCAAGAGCCGGTGCCGCCGCGGGCCTTGCGGCCCGATTGCCCGCCCTGGCTGCAGGAGCTGATCCTCAAGTGCCTCGAGGTCAAGCCCGAGCGGC
This sequence comes from Ideonella sp. A 288, assembly GCF_002198735.1. GTDB lineage: Bacteria > Pseudomonadota > Gammaproteobacteria > Burkholderiales > Burkholderiaceae_C > Pseudaquabacterium. The sequence continues at coordinate 5,446 of NZ_MWLO01000125.1, read as the reverse complement.
GCTACCAGACCGCTGCGCAGGTGGCCGCCGACCTGCAGGAGCCGTCGCAGGTGGTGCTCACGCCGCGGGCCGAGGCAGTGCAGAAGAGCGGCAGCGTGCGCAACTTCAAGCGCTGGTTCGTCGCGCTGGGGGCCGAGCCGTCGCGCGAGACCCAGCCGGTGCGCGAACAGCTCGCCCGCAGCCCGATCGTGATGGCCGCCGTGGACATCGACAACGCCGCGGCAGAACTGCTGGACAAGCTGCGCGAGCATGTGCGCCGCATCCTGCTCACCGAGCCCGGCGCACGGCTGGCCTGCGTCAGCGTGATGCGCGTCGCGCGCATCGGCATGGACGACCTGGTCGACCACGAGGGCAAGAGCCGCCATGTCAAGCAACTGGTCGCACTCAAGCACTGGGCGCGCCCGGTCAGTCGCGCGCTGCAACTCGACGACGGCCGGCTCACCTTCCATGTGCTCGAAGCCCCCGACGCCGCGGCGGCGCTGGTCGATTTCGCGCAGCGCAACCAGGTCGACCACGTGGTGATGGGCGCCCGGGGCAGTTCGGGGCTGCGCCGTTACCTGGGCAGCGTGTCCTCGCAGGTGGTGGCGCAGGCCACCTGCACCGTCACCGTGGTGCGCGCCGATCGGATGGCCGATGGCGACACCAGTCCGCCGCCGGCATGAGCGACGACGACAACGCCTGCCGGCGCTGCGGCGCCTGCTGTGGCAGCTTTCGGGTCGACTTCGCGCGAGACGAACTGCAGAGCGAGGGCGGCCAGGTGCCCGACGGCCTGGCCGTCGACCTGCACGGCGGCCTGTGCCGCCTGCGGGGCACCGACCACTCGCCGCCACGCTGTGCCGCGCTCACCGGCACGATCGGGCAGCGGGTGGCCTGCGGCATCCACGAGTGGCGGCCATCGCCCTGCCGGGAGTTCGGCCTGCGCGCGCCCTTCGGCTTCGGCGACGAGGCCTGCGCGCGCGCCAGGGCCCGGCACGGGCTGCCGCCGCTGCCGGGCTGAGCAGCCGGCAGCGGCAGGGATCAGACCGCGATCAGGTCGACCTCGAACAGCAGCGTGGCGTTCGGCGGGATCACACCGCCGGCGCCGCGGGCGCCATAGCCCAGGTCGGCCGGGATCTGCAGCAGCCGCGTGCCGCCGACCTTCATGCCCTGCACGCCTTCGTCCCAGCCCGCGATGACCATGCCGGCGCCGAGATTGAAACGGAAGGGATCGCCGCGGTCCTTGCTGGAATCGAACTTGGCGCCGCGGCCATCGGACTTGCCCGGGTCGTACAGCCAGCCGGTGTAGTGCACCGTGACCTGGCGCCCGGCCTGGGCCGGCGCGCCGTCGCCGGCGCGGGTGTCTTCGTACTGGAGTCCGGAGGCGGTGGTGATCATGGTGCGGCGCGTCCCGTGGTGTGGAGTGGATGGAAGGCGCGCATCATGCCACCACCCACCGCTCGCGCCAGGCCAGCGTGGCCGCGGCCAGCCACTCGGGCACGGTTGCGGCCTCGAGCGCGGGCAGACCAAGGATGCGCCCGGCCACGCGCAGCAGATTGATCGGTCGAGTCGTTTCCAGGGCCTGGGCGCCGTTCTGCTTGGACAGCTTGTGCCCATCGGCGCCGCGCACCAGCGGCAGGTGCAGGTAGCGTGGTTGCGGCAGACCCATCAGGCGCTGCAGGTGGATCTGGCGCGCGGTGTTGTCGGCCAGGTCTTCGCCCCGCACCACGTCGGTGACGCCCTGGTGGGCATCGTCCACCACCACGGCGAGCTGGTAGCTCCACAGCCCGTCGGCGCGGCGGATGACGAAGTCGCCCACTTCGCGCGCCACGTTCTGGCGCTGGCGCCCGAGTCGGCGGTCCTTCCACGAGATGACCGCCTCGATGCCACCGCACACCGTCAGCACGCGGGTGGCGCGCGCGGGCTTGCCCTGCAGCCCGCCGCGGCAGGTGCCGGGGTACACGCGCTCCTCGAAGCGCTCGTGCAGCAGCCCCATCGAGACCATCGCGTCCTCGATGGCGCGGCGGGTGCACCCGCAGTCGTAGGTCAGGCCCAGGCGCTTCAGGCGCTCGAAGGCGGCCTGGTAGGCCGTGCCACGCGCCGACTGGCGCAGCGGCTCGTACTCGTCGGGCACCAGCCCGCAGGCGGCGAGCTGGGAGAAGATCACCTCCTCGGCGCCCGGCACGCAGCGGGGCAGGTCGACGTCCTCGATGCGCACCAGCCAGCGGCCGCCATGGGCCCGTGCATCCAGCCAGCTGCCCAGCGCGGCCACCAGCGAGCCGGCATGCAGCGGGCCGGTGGGCGACGGCGCGAAGCGGCCCACGTAGGGCGGTCGGGCACTGGCCTTCGCTGGCAGCGGGGCCGTGGTCATTCGAACCCCAGCCCCTGCGTGTCGAGGTGCCGGTCGAGCAGGGCACGGCGGGTGGCGGGGCTTTGCAGTTGCTCGAGCCACCACTGCAGGGCCATGCCCTGCGCCGCCTTGCGTGGCTGGCCGACCGAGGCGGTGCGCCAGGCGTAGCCGAAGCGCGCCGGCGGCCGCGACCGGTGCACGGCCTTGACCACCAGGCGCCCAGCGCGGATGTGGCTGCGCGCCAGCGGCTCGGGCACGAAGCCGCAGCCCAGGCCGCGCGCCTGGGCGTCGATCTTGCCCTGCATCGACGACACCGTCAGCACGTCCTGGCCGGGCAGCAGGTTCACGGTGATCGGCGACAGGCGCTGCGCCGAATCGGCCACCGCCACCGCGCGGTGCGACAGCAGCAGTTCGTCGCTGATCGGCTCGCCGGCCCTGGCCAGCGGGTGGTGCGGCGCCACGGCGAAGACGAACTCGACCTCGCCGAGCGGCTGCATGTCGATGCCGGCGTGCGTCGGACCCGAGCCCATGTTCACGCCGATGGCCAGGTCGGCCTGGCCGGTGATCAGCGCCTCCCACAGGCCGGCCAGGATCTCGGTGCGCAGGCGCAGGCGGGTGCCCGGCGGCTGCTCGTCCAGCGTGCGCAGGTCGTAGAAGCCCTCGACCAGTTCGAGGACCGTCGTGCGCGACATCACGCCATCCACTGCGATCGTCAGCGCCGATTCCCAGCCGGTGGACACGCGCCGCACGCGGTTGGCCACCGCGTCCATCTCGGCCAGCAGGCGCCGGCCTTCGTCGAGCAGCTCCTGGCCGGCGGCGGTGAGCCGGGCCTGGCGCGAGCGGCGGTCGAACAACAGCACGTCGAGGGCGTCCTCGAGCTGGCGCACGCTGTAGGTCAAGGCCGAGGGCACGCGGCCCATCTCGCGCGCCGCCCCGGCGAAGCTGCCGGTGCGGGCGATGGCGTCCATCATCTGCAAGGCATCGGGCGTCAGGGCATTGCGGCGGGTGGACATGGGCGGGCGTGTGGGGCAGACCTTCATCTTATTTGAACGCCGTCCACAGGGGGCCTCGGGTCCCGAGGCGCGGAGGCCATGCGACGATGGCTGCGCTTTGCCGACACGCTGGAGACACCCACCATGATCACCCTGCGCCGCGCCGACGAACGGGGCCTGGCCGACCTCGGCTGGCTCGTGAGCCGCCACAGCTTCTCGTTCTCCGACTACCACGACCCGGCCCACATGGGCTTCGGCAACCTGCGCGTCATCAACGAGGACCGCATCGCCCCGGGCACCGGCTTCGGCACGCATGGTCACCGCGACATGGAGATCGTCAGCTACGTGCTCGAGGGCGCGCTGGCCCACCGCGACAGCATCGGCAACGGCACCGCCATCGTGCCCGGCGAGGTGCAGCGCATGACCGCCGGCACCGGCGTGCGGCACAGCGAGTTCAACCACGCCGAGCAGGCCACGACGCACTTCCTGCAGATCTGGCTGCTGCCTGCCGCCGCCGGTCTGGCTCCCGGCTACGAGCAGAAGGCCTTCGCCCCCACCGAGCGCCGCGGCCGGCTGCGGCTGGTGGGGGCCCCAGACGGCCGCGACGGCGCCGTCACGCTGCACGCCGATGCCCTGCTGTACGCGGGCCTGTTCGATGGCCCGGAGTCGGCGCGCCTGGTGCTGCCGCCGGGCCGGCTGGGCTACGTCTTCCTGGCCCGCGGCATGCTGACGGTCAATGGCCGCGCGCTGTCCGAAGGCGACGCGGCGGCGTTCGACGGCGAGCCGGCGATCGAGCTGTCGGGCGGACAGGGTGCCGAGGTGCTGGTGTTCGAACTCGCGCCGCGCTGAGCGGCTCCCCGGCGGCCGCCGCCGCGCGGGTGCAGCCGGGCTACAGTGCCAGACCATGAACTCGCTGATCGCGCTGCTGACCCTGTTGCCAGCCCTGGACTGGGTGGCGGTGGCCCTGTTCTTCGGCGGTTGGACGGCCTACGCGATGTTCGCGCGGCGGCGGGCCGGCGTGGCGCCCTCGATACTGGCCACCACCAACCGCTGGCGCTGGCACTGGATGCTGCAGACCACCTGGCGCGACAACCGCATCGTCGATTCGGCCGTGCTGCAGAGCCTGTCGGCCAGCCCGGCGTTCTTCGCATCGACCACCATCCTGATCATCGGTGGCCTGCTGGCGGTGCTGGGCACCACCGAGAAGGCCAGCGAGTTCGTGCGCGAAATCCCGTTCGCGGCACGCACGTCCACCTTGGTGTTCGACCTCAAGGTGGGCCTGCTGGCGGCCATCTTCATCTATGCCTTCTTTCGCTTCACCTGGAGCATCCGGCAATACAGCTTCGGCGCCATCCTGGTGGCCGCTGCGCCGGACGCCACCCAGTTCAGAGACGACGAGGCGGCGCGGGTGGCCTTCGCCGACCGTGCCGGCCGCGTCATGGGGCTGGCGGCCGAGACCTTCAACGATGGCCTGCGCGCCTACTACATGGCCTTCGCCGCGCTGGCGTGGTTTTTCTCGGCCTGGGCCTTCATCGCGGCGACGGCGCTGGTGCTGTGGATCCTGTACCGCCGCGAGTTCCACTCCGAGGTGCTGGTGGCCCTGCGCGAGGGCCTGCAATAGGCGGCCGGCGCCTCAATCGCGCGGCACCGGCCGTGGCTTGCCGTCGGCGTCGATGGCCACGTAGGTGAGGCTGGCCTCGGTGACCTTCACCACCTGCAGGTCCGCCGGGTTGCGCTCGGCATACACCTGCACCTGCACGGTGATCGAGGTCTTGCCGACGCGCGAGATGCGGGCGTAGAAGCTCACCAGGTCGCCCACCGACACCGGCTGCTTGAAGACGAACTCGTTGACCGCCACGGTGGCGATGCGGCCACGGGCCAGGCGCGAGGGCAGCACGGCGCCGGCCATGTCGACCTGGGCCATCAGCCAGCCGCCGAAGATGTCGCCGTTGGGGTTGACGTCGGCGGGCATCGGCATCACCCGCAGCACCAGTTGGCTGCCATCGGGCAAACTCGACAGGCCGGTCCAGCTCGATCGGCCTTCGGGGAATGTCTCATCGGTCATGGGACGGCAGCCTCGTGGGTGTCATGTCGAGCCCGATTCTTTCACGCCCCTTTCCGTCCACCA
>NZ_MWLO01000124.1 GCF_002198735.1 Ideonella sp. A 288 | reverse complement strand
TGCTGGGCATCGGCGCCGCCCGGCGGCGCCGATGCCCAGCACGCCCACCAGCACCAGCGCGGCGAGCCCGGCCAACCCGGCGATCACGGCGCTGGCGGTGACGAACCACACCAGCGCGCCGGCGCCGCCGGCGGTCGCCAGGCTGCCCAGCTTGCGGCCGAGCATGCCCGTCATCACCGCGCCGATCACCGGTACGACGATGAAGAAGAACAGGCCCAGTTCCTCGATGTCGAAGCCGGAGTCCTTCGCGGCGCCCTGGCCCGTCGCGGCAGGAACCGGCAGGCCCTCGCCGCGCAAGCGCGCCATCAGGGCATCCACGCCGGCATTCAGCCCGCCGGCATAGTCGCCCTTCTTGAAGGCCGGCGAGATGGCCCGGTCGATGACCTGCCGCGCCGCGAGGTCGGGCACCGCACCTTCCAGCGCCTTGGCCACCTCGATGCGGATGCGGCGGTCGTCGCGGGCCACCAGCAGCAGCAGGCCGTCGCCCACCTCGCGGCGGCCGATCTTCCAGCTGTCGGCAACGCGCTGGGCATAGGCCGCGATGTCCTCGGGCTGCGTCGTGGCCACCAGCAGCACCACGATCTGCGGCCCGGCCTGGGCCTCGAAGGAGGCCAGCTTGGCCTCGAGGGCACCGCGCTGCGCGTCGGTCAGCACCGACGCCAGGTCGACCACGCGCCCGCTCAGCGCGGGCACCGGCTGCACGTCCTGCGCGCGCAGCGGCGCCAGCAGGCACCATGCCAGCGCCAGCAAGCCCCACGCGCGCCAGGCGCGCCACGCGTTCACGGCGTGGACTTACTTGGTGGCCGACGCCGGCTTGTCGAAGCTGACCGTGGGCGGCGCGCTGATCGCGGCCTCGTTCTGCACCGTGAAGCTGGGCTTCACCGGGTAGCTGAAGATCATCGCCGTCAGGTTGGTCGGGAAGCTGCGCGCCAGCACGTTGTACTCCTGCACCGTCTTGATGTAGCGGTTGCGGGCCACGGTGATGCGGTTCTCGGTGCCTTCGAGCTGCACCCTCAGGTCCTGGAAGGCCGCATTGGCCTTCAGGTTGGGGTACTGCTCGCTCACCACCATCAGGCGGCTCAGCGCGCCCGTCAGCTCGCCCTGGGCGGCCTGGAACTTGGCAAAGGCCTCGGGGTTGTTCACCAACTCGGGCGTGGCCTGGATGCTGGTGGCCTTGGACCGCGCCTCGATCACCTTGGTGAGCGTGTCCTGCTCGAACCCGGCCTCGCCCTTGACGGTGGCCACGATGTTCGGGATCAGGTCGCTGCGGCGCTGGTACTGGTTCAGCACCTCCGACCAGCCGGCCTTGACCTGTTCGTCCAGGCGCTGGAAGTCGTTGTAGCCGCACCCCGACAGCAGCAGCGCCGAGACCAGCGCGCCGACGGCGACAAGCTTGCGAGAGACCGGCATCGAAACACTCCTTGTGGGCGGAAACGCTCCGCGCGCCGCAGTATGGGGCGGATGGCCGGGATTCAAGGGCTGCCGTCGCGCGCCCGATACAGTCCGGATCAATGAACCAGCCGATCGATGCGCTGCGCGCGGGCCTGTCGCCGCTGCCGGTGGCGCCCGCCGCACGCCGCCGACACGCGGTGGTGGTGGGCGGCGCCGGCCCGCTGGGCGGCGCCGTGCTCGAGCAGGCCCTCGGGGCGGGCGCCTTCGCCCATGTGTCGGCCTTGGTGGTGCAGCCCGTCGACGTCGCGCTGCGCGGGCTCGACGCCGTGTGCGTGCCGCCCGGGCTCGACCAGGCCCCGGCGTTCGCCGACCGGCCCGACACCGCCCTCGTCGTCTTCGACCGCGAACGCTCGTTCCATGGGCGCGAGGCGGCCTTCCTGCGGCCGGAAGCGGCCCGCCTGCCCGAACTGGCGCGCTGGCTGCAGCAGGCCGGCGTGCGCTGGCTGCTGATCGTGCTGCCGCACGCACCGGCCCTGCTGCCGCAGGCGCTGAAGGCAGGATTGGCCTCGCTGGACGAGCAGTCGGTGGCGAGCCTGGACTTCGAGCAGCTCGTCTTCGTGCGGCCGGCGCGGCAGGCGGGCGACGGGCCCGATGCCGCGGGGGGCCTGCACCGCGTCGCCCGCGCGCTGCTGGCCCAACTGCACTGGATGATCCCGCAGCGCGAGCAGCCGCTGCGGCCGGCGCGCGTGGCGCAGTTCGTCATCGAACTGGCCCGCGCGCTGCCGTCGGCGCGGCCGGGCACCCGGGTGGCGCCGCCCGAACTGCTGTGGGATTGGGCCCAGCCCGACGGCGGCGAACCGGTGCTCGAGGCCTGGCTCGCCGGCCTGGCCCGCGAGAGCACCGCGCGGCCGCGCACGCGCTGGTAGGACGCCTCACGCCCGCGCAGGCGCACGCCGGCGCAGGCGCACGCCGGCGGGTGCCCGCGAGGTGTCGCGTCAGGGGCCAGGCGCGATAATCGCGGCCCATGAACGCGCCCCTCCAAAACGACACCTTCCTGCGGGCTTGCCTGCGCCAGCCCACCGACTACACGCCGCTGTGGCTGATGCGACAGGCCGGCCGCTACCTGCCGGAGTACAAGGCCACGCGCGTGCGCGCCGGCAACAGCTTCATGGGCCTGGCCACCAACCCGGCCTACGCCACCGAGGTGACGCTTCAGCCGCTGGACCGTTTCGCGCTCGACGCGGCGATCCTGTTCTCCGACATCCTGACCGTTCCCGACGCCATGGGCCTGGGCCTGAGCTTCGGCCCGGGCGAAGGGCCGAAGTTCGCCCACCCGGTGCGCGACGAGGCAGCCGTGAACGCGCTGGCCGTGCCGGACATGGACAAGCTGCGTTATGTGTTCGACGCCGTCACCTCCATCCGCAAGGCGCTCAACGGCCGGGTGCCGCTGATCGGCTTCTCGGGCAGCCCGTGGACGCTGGCCTGCTACATGGTCGAGGGCGGCGGCTCCGACGACTACCGCCTGGTCAAGACCATGCTGTACAGCCGGCCCGACCTGATGCACCGCCTGCTCGCCGTCACCGCCGACACCGTGGCCGAGTACCTCAATGCCCAGATCGACGCTGGCGCCCAGGCCGTGATGCTGTTCGACTCGTGGGGCGGGGCGCTCGAGCACCGTGCCTTCCAGACCTTCAGCCTGGCCTACATGCAGCGCGTGCTGTCCAAGCTGCAGCGCGTGCGCGACGGCGTGCGCGTGCCGAGCATCGTCTTCACCAAGGGCGGCGGCCTGTGGCTCGAGCAGATCGCCGGGCTGGGCGCCGATGTGGTGGGCCTCGACTGGACCTGCGACCTGGGCCAGGCGCGCCGCCGCGTCGACGACGCCGTGGCGCTGCAGGGCAACTTCGACCCGATGGCGCTGTTCGCCACGCCCGAGGCGGTGGCCGCCGAGGCGCGTGCCGTGCTGGACAGTTTCGGCCCGCCGAAACGGGCCGATGGCCGCTGGGGCGGGCATGTCTTCAACCTCGGCCATGGCATCAACCAGCACACCCCGATCGACCAGGTGCAGGCCCTGGTGGAGACGGTGCATGCCCATTCTCGGCATTTGCGGCAAGTGGGTTGATCCCGGTCCCACGAATCGCAATTGGTGACGGGTGAGTGAGTGCTCAGGGCTTGACTTATCCCCAAAACGCGATCTCGCCTCCAGCAGCCCATCCGGCACCGGAGCGCACCATGAAGAATCACGAAAATTCGTGCTAAGTCACTGAATTTAAATGTCTTTTTTGGGGTGCTGCAGGATTGGGCAATCCAGCCCAAGGCACGGCGCATCAAGCACTTAGCGCGTTCGCCAGCAGCTTTCCCACAAAGTTATCCACAGAAAACGGGGATAGGTGGAAAAGCCCTTCTCAATCATGAACTTAGGTGGGCTTGTTGATGCTTTGTCGCAAGCGAACGCCTTTGTCGGGGGGGTGAGGCGTGCCTGACACCGTCCGCGTCCGCGTGGCGGTGGACACGCCGCAGCACAGCAACCTGTCCGGCCCGCTGGATTACCTGAGCGAGCGCCCGCTCGCGCCCGGCAGCCTGTTGCGCGTGCCCCTGGGCAAGCGCGACGTGCTGGGCATCGCCTGGCCCGGGGCCGCCGAGCCCGATCACGCAGTGGCCGCCAGTGCGCTCAGGCCGGTCGGCGAGGCCTTCGAGGCCCTGCCGCCGCTGCCGGCCGCCTGGCTGGCCCTGGTGGAATTCGCGGCCACCTACTACCAGCGCGGCATCGGTGAGCTGGCCCTGGCGGTGCTGCCGCCCGAACTGCGCAAGCTCGATGCGCCTACGCTGGCCAAGCGCCAGGCGCGGCTGGTCAAGCGGCTCGACAAGGGCAGTGGCGTCGACGCCACACCGGCGCCGCCCGTGCTGCGCCCCGAGCTGGCGGCGGAGCAACAGCTGGCCCTCGACGCCTTCGAGGCGGCCCGCGTGCAGCCGCGCCCCGCACCGATCCTGTTGCACGGAGTCACCGGCAGCGGCAAGACCGAGGTCTACCTGCGCGCGGCCGAGGCCGTGCTCGACGCCGGCCGCCAGGCGCTGGTGCTGGTGCCCGAGATCAACCTCACGCCGCAGCTCGAGGCGCGCTTCGCTGCGCGCTTCCCCGGGCGCCGGCTGGTGGCGATGCACAGCGGCCTGACGCCCGCGCAGCGCCTGTCGCACTGGCTGCAGGCCTTGCTGGGGCGCGCCGATATCGTGCTGGGTACGCGACTGGCGGTGTTTGCGCCGCTGCCGCGGCTGGGGCTGGTGGTGGTCGACGAGGAGCACGACCCGTCGTACAAGCAGCAGGAGGGTGCCCGCTACTCGGCGCGCGACCTGGCCATCTACCGCGCCCACCTCGAGCGCGTGCCGGTGATCCTGGGCTCGGCCACGCCCTCGCTCGAGAGCTGGCAGCGCGCCGACGAGGGTCGCTACCAGCGCCTGACCATGGCGCAGCGCGTGGGCGACGGGCCGCTGCCGCGGGTACGGCTGTTCGACATGGGCGTGCTGCCGCGCGAGAAGGGCGTGGCCCCGGTGCTGGCGCCGATGGTGCTGCAGTCGCTGCGCGAGCGGCTCGAACGCGGCGAGCAGAGCCTGGTGTTCCTCAACCGCCGCGGCTATGCGCCGGTGCTGCACTGTGCGGATTGCGGCTGGAAGAGCGGCTGCCCGCACTGCAGCGCCTGGCGCGTCTTCCACAAGGGCGAGCGCACGCTGCGCTGCCACCACTGCGGTTTCACCGAGCGCGTGCCGCGCGCCTGCCCCGACTGCGGCAACCTCGACATCGCGCCGCTGGGCCGCGGCACCGAGCGGCTGGAAGAGCAGCTGGCCGAACTGCTGCCCGGCGCCCGCATCGCCCGGCTCGACGCCGACACCGCCCGCGGCAAGGGCCAGCTCGAAAGCCGCCTGGCCGAGGTGCATGCGGGCGAGGTGGACGTGCTCGTCGGCACGCAGATGGTGACCAAGGGTCACGATTTCCGGCGCATCACGCTGGTGGTGGCGGTGAACCCCGACAGTGCGCTGTTTGCCAGCGATTTCCGCGCGCCAGAGCGGCTGTTCGCGCTGCTGATGCAGGCCGCCGGCCGCGCCGGCCGCGACGCCGCGTCGGCCGGCCGCAGCGAGATGTGGGTACAGACCTGGCATCCCCAGCATCCGTTGTACGCGGCCTTGAAGACGCATGATTTCGGCGCCTTCGCCGCCAGCCAGTTGTCCGAGCGCCGCAGCGCAGGGCTGCCGCCCTTCAGACACCTGGCGCTGCTGCGCGCCGAGGCCCGCGACGCGTCGGTGGCCATGGCCTTCCTGAAGGCCGCCGCGCAGGAGGCCGCGGCCCTGCCCGCGGCCGAGGGCGTGACGGTCTACCCGCCGGTGCCGCCGACCATCTCGAAGGTGGCCGGCATCGAGCGCCTGCAGATGCTGGTGGAGGCCGCCTCGCGGCCGCAGCTGCAGCACCTGCTGGCGGCGTGGCTGCCGCGGCTGCACGCGCTGCGTGGCGACCACAAGGGCCTGGCGCGCTGGGCCATCGACGTCGATCCGCTGGCGATCTGACGGGGTGGCGCGGGCGCCGACTCAGCCCTGCGGATTCACCCCCAGCAGCCAGGCCAGCAGCGAGAAGGTGACGAAGGCCAGCACCGTGCTGCTCATGATGATGCGGGCGATGCGGCCGTTGTCGGCCCCGTAGCGCTCGGCCAGCAGCGACACGTTGCTGGCGCTGGGCAGCGCGGCGGCCAGCGTCATCACCAGCAGGTGGAAGCTGGTGAGTGGGGCGCCCAGGTGCTGCGCTGTGGCGGCCATGGCCAGCACCAGCAGCGGGTGCACGAACAGCTTGATCAACGCCACCGGCAGGTAGCGCGACACCGGCGTGCGCGTGTGCACGTGCTGGCCCGCGCGCCACAGCACGGCGCCGATGGTGAACAGCGCCACCGGGGTGGCGGAGTCGGCCAGCATGCGCACGATCACGTCCACCGGCCCGGCCAGCTTCACCTCGGCCGCCGAGAAGGCCGCCCCCAGCGCGATCGACCAGGGCAGCGGGTTGGACAGCGCGCCGCGCAAGGCCCGGGTCAAGGCCTCGCGTGAACCATGGTGCGCCGCGCCGTGCGCCTGGGCCACCGCGATGCACAGCGAACTGGTGACGAACAGGTCGGCCAGCACGGTGCAGATCACCGGGCCGGCCGCCGCGGGCCCGAGCAGCGCCACCAGCAGCGGCACGCCCATGAAACCCGTGTTCGGGAACGAGGCCACCAGCGCACCGAAGGCGGCGTTCTTCAGGTCCACGTGCTTGTCCAGCGTCACCGCGATGGTGAAGCCCACGATCAGCAGCGCGCACACCAGGTACACCGCCAGCACGTAGGGGTTCAGCAACTGCAGCACCGGCGTGCCGGCGCCGAAGCGGAACAGCAGGCACGGCAGCGCGAAGTACAGCACGTAGGCGTTCAGCCCCGGGATGGCGGACTCGGGCAGCACGTGCCGCCGCGCCGCCAGCCAGCCGGCCAGCACGAGCGCGAAGAACGGAACGGTGACGCTGAGGATCGCCTGCATGGAGGCCGGAAGTATCTCAGCCACCCCCTGGCGCGGTTGCCGCCATGGGCTGCAGGGCTGCAGGCTCGGTCGTGCGACGGCGGGGTCAGCGGCCGATGCGTGCGTCCATGCGCTCGGCGTAGGCCAGCAGCGTGGGCATGCGCAGGCCGGTGGCGCGCACCGGGTGGTCGAACGGGGTCCACAGCAGGTTCGCGAGGAAGGCGTAGGCCGTGGCATCGACCGCCCGCGGCTCGCCGCCACCGAAGAATGGGCGGTCGCCCAGCAGCCCGACCAGCGCGTGCAGGTCGGCGATGGCGCGGGCGCAGATCTCGTCGCGGCTGTGGCGGCCCATGCCCTGGCCGACCAGGTCGCGCCGCATCTTGTGCCGCACCAGCGCCGGCGCCAGGTGCCGCAGCGGCCAGGGCAGGTGGCCGAAGAAGGCCGGCGCCGTCAGCCGCCAGCCGGCGTCGTCGACCCAGCGCAGCCACAGCGCGGTGAAGTAGGTGTGCTCCTCGAGCATGCGCCGCAGCGCCAGCCCCTGCGGGCTGTCGGGCGCGCGCAGGGCGGCCGGCATGCGCTCGCCGTGGCGGCGTTGCAGGTGCTCGACGATGGCCTGCGAGTCGGCCACCAGCGCATCGCCGTCGCGCAGCACCGGCAGCTTGCCCTTGGGCGTGCCCATCGGCATCTGCCCGTCGACGCACCGGTACTCCAGGCCGGCCAGCCGAAGGAAGACCTCGACCTTCATGCAGAAGGGGCTGGCGTTCATCAGGCCGAAGGCGGGTTTGAACTGCAGCAGTTCGATCATCGTGCGCATTCCAACCCACCCCGGACGGCGGGCTTCGCGCACAGTATCGCAAGCCGGCCGCCCCAACCGGTTGGCTATCATCCGCCGCCCCCACCTTCAGTCGCCGCCCGGCGCGCCCATGGCCGACGCCCCCACCTCGCTCAACCCCGCCCAGCTCGACGCCGTGCACCACCTCTCGGGGCCCTGCCTGGTGCTGGCCGGGGCCGGCTCGGGCAAGACGCGGGTCATCGTGCACAAGATCGCACGCCTGCTGCAGGCCGGGCTGGAGCCGAAGCAGATCGCCGCCATCACCTTCACCAACAAGGCGGCGCAGGAGATGCGCGAGCGGGCCAAGGGCCTGGTGGGTTCGCGGGCCTCGCGCGACCTGGCCATCTCCACCTTCCACTCGCTGGGTGTGCGCCTGCTGCGCGAGGACGGCACGCGCCTGGGGCTGAAGGAGCGCTTCTCGATCCTTGACAGCGACGACGTGCTGGGCGTGTTGCGCGAGGCCGGCGGCGCCACCGACAACGCGTTGGCCAAGCGCTGGCAGTGGACCATCAGCCTGTGGAAGAACCAGGGGCTGAACAGCGACGCCGCCGCGGCCGCCGCCAAGGACGCTGACGAGCAGGTGGCCGCCCGCGTGATGAAGCTCTACGAAGAGCGCCTGGCGGCCTACCAGGCCGTGGACTTCGACGACCTGATCTCGCTGCCGCTGAAGCTGCTGCAGCGTGACGCCGAGGCCCGCGCCAAGTGGCAGGACCGCTTCCGGCACGTGCTGGTCGACGAGTACCAGGACACCAACGCCGTGCAGTACGAACTGCTCAAGGCGCTGGTCGACCACGAGGACGACCGCCGCCGCGGCTTCTTCACCGCGGTGGGCGACGACGACCAGAGCATCTACGGCTGGCGCGGCGCCACCATCGACAACCTCAAGCGCCTGCCGCAGGACTGGCCCAACCTGAAGGTGATTCCGCTGGAGCAGAACTACCGCTCCACGGGCAACATCCTGCGCGCGGCCAACCACGTCATCGCCGGCAACCCCAAGCTGTTCGAGAAGAAGCTGTGGAGCGAGTTCGGCGACGGCGAGCCGGTGCGCCTGCTCGAGTGCGACGGCGAGGAGCACGAGGCCGAGCGCGCCGTGGCCATGATCCAGGCGCAGCGCGCCCGCGGTGGCGAGGTGAAGTTCAGCGACTTCGCGATCCTGTACCGCGCCAACCACCAGTCGCGCGTGATCGAGCAGAAGCTGCGCGCGGCGCAGATCCCCTACAAGGTGTCGGGCGGCCAGAGCTACTTCGACCGGGCCGAGATCAAGGACCTGTGCGCCTGGCTGCGGCTGCTGGTCAACAACGACGACGACCCGGCCTTCCTGCGCGCCGTGACCACGCCCAAGCGCGGCATCGGCCACACCACGCTGGGCAAGTTGGGCGAGTTCTCGGGGCAGTGGAAGAAGAGCCTGTTCGAATCGCTGTTCGCGGCCAGCCTGGCGGCGCAGCTGGGCACCAAGGCGGTGGGCTCGCTGCACGAGTTCGGCCGCTGCGTCAACGAGCTCGAGTACCGCGCCCGCCACACCGAGGGCGCCGAGGCCGCGCGCGAGCTGCTGCTGGGCTGGCTGAAGGACATCGGCTACGAGCAGCACCTGTACGACGGCGAGGACAGCGAGAAGGTGGCCACCGCACGCTGGGCCAACGTGCTCGATTTCGTCGACTGGATCGCGCGGCGCTGCGGCGGCGAGGTGGCCAACGACGGCAGCGCCGAGCAGAGCCCGAAGCAGACCGTGCTGCAGGTGGCGCAGACCATCAGCGTCATCATCAGCCTGGCCGAGCGTGGCGACGACCAGGACGTGGTCACGCTGTCCACGCTGCACGCCAGCAAGGGCCTGGAGTGGCCGCACGTGCTGCTGGCCGGCATCAACGAAGGCCTGCTGCCGTTCCGCAGCGATGCCGACGAGATGACGCCCGAGCGCATCGAGGAAGAGCGCCGGCTGATGTACGTGGGCATCACCCGGGCCCGCACCACCTTGCATGTCAGCACCCTGCGGCGGCGCAAGAAGGGCCGCGACACGGTGCAGGGCATCCCCAGCCGCTTCATCGCCGAGATGAAGCTGAACGAGGTGACCACCAAGGAAGACCCGCGCGAGCGGCTGAAGAAACTGCGCGCCGAACTGGCCGCGCGCCTGACGCCGACGGCGACCGGCTGAGGCCGTCCGGCGTGCCGATCGGGGCGCCGTCCGTGACGCCCGTCACGGCCCGCGGCGCACCCAGGCGGTGCACCGCGGCCCGTGCCTCAAGGCGCGGGCTGGCGGGCCGACATCTTCCGAAGGCGCAGTGCCCGGAAAGAAGTGTCCATGTCGCATACCAGGTCCGTCGCATTGCTCGGCTTCACGCGCTTCGAGCGCGAGACCTTCGAGTCGTTCTTCCGCCTGGCCCGCAAGCGCGAGCCGGCGTACGCGCTCGAGACCAGCCTGTCCAGGGCCGACTTCATCATTGCCGACGCCGACGACGCCGCGGCCTGTGCGACGCTGGAGCGGCGCCATCTGCTCGGTCACACCGTGCTGCTGGGGGCGGTCGACCGGCCGGGCTCGCTGCTGCACCTGCCGCGGCCGATCAATCTGGTGCGCGTGATGCGCGCGCTGGACGCCGTGCCGCGCCGCGCGCGAGCCGGTGAACTGCCCAGCCCGGCGCCCGCAACGTCGGGGGGCCCGTCCCAGCTGCGGCCGCTGGCCACGCCCGCGGCGCCGCGGCCCGAGACCCGCGTGGCGCCGCAGCCGACCACCGACGACGCCGAGCGCGCCGCCAGCCGCCAGGCGCAGCGTGTGCTGAACCAACTGGCCTACCAGACCGGCGCGATCCCGGCGCACGTGGACGTGCGCGCGATGGCCGAATCGGCAGCTCGCGCGGCCGTGCGCGCGGCGGAGTCGGCCGCGCCCTGCAGGCCGGTCGAGCGGGGCGATTCGCGCTTCGACGTGCCGCGCAACCTGCAGAGCGTCGACCTCGACCTGAGCGAGCCGGCCACGGCCGGTCAGCGGGCGTAGTCGTTGCGCTGGGCGGGATCGTCCGACAGGTACTCGACGAACTCGAACTGCAAGGCGCCCGGCAGCGTGTAGTACACGCTGCGGCGGTGCGGGTGCGTGCCGCCGGGGTGATCCACCGCATGGCCGGCCAGCGCGAGGCGTTGCACCACCGCGTCGAGCGAAGGCACCCGCAGGCCGGCGTGCCTGGCGCCGATGGCGTGGCCGGTCCAGTCTGGCGCCTCGCCTTCGCCGCCGCCCTGCAGCGCGATGTAGCACGAGGGCGTGCCCACGTGCAGCCATCGGATCGCCTTGCCATGCCAGTCGAGCCGGCCTTCGCCGCGCACCTGCCAGGTGGGCAGGGCGGCTTGCAGGAAGGCCAGCGTGGCGTCGAGGTCGGCGACGGTGAGGTTGAGGTGCTCGAGGGCTTCGGTGTCCATGGTGCTGGGGTCCTGGGTGATGTGGGTGGCCGGGTGGATGCCGATGGGCGCGAGGCTCATCGGCCGGCCGTACTGTGCAAGTTAAAGGGAACTTCATGTCAAGGCCGCCGATGCCGATGCCGATGCCGATGCCGATGCCGACGTGGAGCGGGGCACGGCGGGGCGGCCGAGCGCACCCGCGCCGGCGTGCGCATTGGACCCGCGTCACTTCGGCTAGCATCGTGTCCGGCCCGGGCGCCTTGCCCAGGTCACGTCGCTCGGACGGTTCCGGGCGCTCACGTGAAAGTCACTGCCATGACCGCCTCTCCGGCGCGCCGCCGCTTTGCGCGCATCGATCGCCTGCCCCCCTACGTCTTCAACACCACCGCCGAGTGGAAGCTGGCCGCCCGCCGGCGCGGCGAGGACATCATCGACATGAGCATGGGCAACCCTGATGGCGCCACGCCGGCGCACATCGTGGCCAAGCTGGCCGAGGTGGCCCAGCGCCCCGACACCCACGGCTACTCGGCCAGCAAGGGCATCCCGAGGCTGCGCCGGGCCATCTCGCACTGGTACCGCGACCGCTACGGCGTGGCCATCGACCCCGACACCGAGGCCATCGTCACCATCGGCTCGAAGGAAGGCCTGGCGCACCTGATGCTCGCCACGCTGGACCGCGGTGACACCGTGCTGGTGCCCGACCCCAGCTACCCCATCCACATCTACGGCGCGGTCATCGCCGGGGCCGACATCCGCTCGGTGCCGCTGTCGCCGGGCATGCCGTCGGCCGAGTTCTTCGGCGAGCTCGAGAAGGCCATCCGCGGCAGCTACCCCAAGCCGAAGATGATGGTGCTGGGCTTCCCGTCCAACCCGACGGCGCAGTGCGTGGAACTCGACTTCTTCGAGCGAGTGGTGGCGCTGGCGCGCAAGCACGAGATCCTGGTGGTGCACGACCTGGCCTATGCCGACATCGTGTACGACGGCTGGAAGGCGCCGTCCATCATGCAGGTGCCCGGGGCCAAGGACGTGGCGGTGGAGTTCTTCACCCTCAGCAAGAGCTACAACATGGCCGGCTGGCGCATCGGCTTCATGGTCGGCAACGCCGACCTGGTGCATGCACTGGCCCGCATGAAGAGCTATCACGACTACGGCAGCTTCACGCCGGTGCAGGTGGCCGCGATCGCGGCGCTCGAAGGCGACCAGCAGTGCGTGCGCGACATCGCCGCCACCTACCAGAAGCGCCGCGACGTGCTCGTCAAGGGCCTGCGCGAGGCAGGGTGGGCGGTGGAGTGCCCCAAGGCGTCGATGTACATCTGGGCCGCGATCCCCGAGCGCTACAAGGCGCTCGGTTCGCTGGAGTTCGCGCGCCAGCTGCTCGACAAGGCCAAGGTGTCGGTGTCGCCCGGCATCGGCTTCGGCGACCATGGCGACGACCACGTGCGCTTCGCGCTGATCGAGAACGAGTCGCGCATCCGACAGGCGGTGCGCGGCATCAAGGCCATGTTCAAGGCCGATGGCGTGACGGCCTGAAGCCCGACGCGGGCCGCGGCGCATTGACAGCGCGGTCCGGGGCGGCAACAGTCGAGTTCAATCGAACTTGAAGCTTGAAACGGAGCTGCCCATGTCGACGGACCCCGGCTGGATCGCCATCGGTGAACTGACACGCCGCGCCGGCGTGGCGGCCAGCGCGCTGCGCTTCTACGAGGCCCAGGGCCTGATCAGCGGCGCCCGCACCGCGGGCCGCCATCGGCAGTATCCGCGGCACGTGTTGCGGCGGGTGTCCTTCATCCGCGCAGCCCAGGCGGTGGGGCTGGGCCTGGCCGAGATCCGCGAGGCGCTGTCCGGCCTGCCCGACGCGCGCACGCCCACCAAGGCCGACTGGGAGCGCTTGGCGCGCTCCTGGCAGCCGCTGCTGGACGCCCGCATCGCCGCGCTCACCGCGCTGCGCGACCAGCTGGGGGCCTGCATCGGCTGCGGCTGCCTGTCGCTGAAGTCGTGCGCGCTGTACAACCCGCAAGACGCCGCCGGTCGGCGCGGCCCCGGTGCGCGCTACCTGGCCGGCGAGCGGCCGCCGCGGCCGCGGGCTACATCCCCTTGAACAGGTGCGTGTAGCTGCGGCTCACCTCGAGCTTCTCGGGGTGGCCCTTGACGCTGACGATCTGCCGGCCACGGAAGTCGCGGGTGATGCCGGCGATGGCCTTCACGTTGACCAGCGTCGAGCGGTGGATCTGCCAGAAGGCATGCGGGTCGAGCTCGTCGATCAGCTCCTTGATCGGCTTGCGGATCAGCGCCTCGACCTGCGCGGTCTGCACGCGGGTGTACTTCTCGTCGCTGATGAAGAACAGCACCTCGGCCACCGGGATCATCTGGATGCCCTGGCCGACGGTGGCCTGGATCCATTCGAGGTAGCGCGGCGCCGTGCCCGGGGTCAGCTGCGCGGCCAGCTTGTGCAGCAACTGCTGCACAGGCGGGGCGCGGTCGGCGTCGGCCATGCCCTCGGGCGTGCCGCGGGCGGCCAGTCGGCGGCGGATGCGCGCCACCGTGACGGCCAGGCGCTCGCGCTCGGCGGGTTTGAGCACATAGTCGACCACGCCCTGCTCGAAGGCCTCGACCGCGTACTGGTCGTAGGCGGTGATGAACACCACCTCGGGCAGCGACTCGTCGTCGGCCACCTCCATCTGGGCGATCTTTCGCGCCGCATCCACGCCGGTGAGGCCGGGCATGCGGATGTCGAGGAAGACCAGGTCGGGCCGGTGCTGCTCGACCAGTTCGACCGCCTCGATGCCATTGCGGGCCTCGGCCACCACCTGCAGTTCGGGCCAGACCTCGGCCAGGCGCGCACGCAGTTGCTCGCGCATCAGGCGCTCGTCGTCGGCGATCACGGCGCGCACGGCGCCGTGCGCGCCGGGGCCGTCGGGCTCGGGGTGGGCGGTTTCGCTGGTCATCCGGCCATCGTAGCGGAGCGCGGTGCCGCCCTGCGGCGCAGCAGCCACCACAGCAGCAGGGCCGCCAGCCACAGCGGTGACAGCAGCACGGCCAGCAGCACGCCCGCCACCAGCACCGGCACGCCGGCCACCACCAGCAGCACGGTGGCGACGACGGCGGCCGCGACCAGCAGCGTCAGCGGCACCACCACGGCGACCGCCAGGATCGCCAGCACCACGCCGCCCGCCACGCAGGCCTGTTCACCGATGGTCAGCGCACCGAGGTCGACGCCGCTGAGCACCTCGTCGCCGTCGATCACCACCGACACCGGCGGCAGCGTCACCTGCGCCATGCCATGCCAGGCCAGCGCGATCCCCGCGGCCAGCAGGGCCAGCACCAGCAGCAGAGCCAGCAGCGGGCGTGGCAGGCGCCGGCGTGGCTGCGCGCCGGGGGCACCGGTGAAGCCCGCCGGCACCGAACGGGTCTGCGCCGCGTGGCCAGTGGAGTCGCTCATGCCGTGTCTCCTTGCAGGGGCTTGTAGGGCACGGTGATGGTGGCGACGGTGCCGCCGCCGGGGTTCTCGGTGATGGTCAGCGCAGCCTTGCTGCCGTAGAGCAGTTGCAGCCGTTCGCGGATGTTGGCCAGGCCCACGCCGGTGCCGGCCGTGGCCGCCCGGCCGAAGCCCAGGCCGGTGTCGGCCACCGTGACGGCCAGCTTGCCGTGCAGGATCTCGGCCCGCACCTCGAGGTTTCCGCCTTCGGGCTTGGGTTCGAGGCCGTGCTTGATGGCGTTTTCCACCAGCGTCTGCACCATCATCTGCGGGAACTCGGCCGACAGCAGGCCGTCGGGCACGCGCAGGTCGGTGGTCAGCCGCTCTTCCATGCGCACCTTCAGGATCTCGAGGTAGGGGCGGATCACCGACAACTCGCGGCCCAGGTCGCGCGGGCCACCGTCGCCGGCCTCGCGCATGGTGGGCATGCTGGCACGCAGCAGCGCGATCAGGTTCTTCTGCATCACGCTGGCGCGCTTGGGGTCGACCTCGATCAGGTGGTCGATGGAGGCCAGCGTGTTGAACAGGAAATGCGGCTCCACCTGCGCCTGCATCGCGGCCATGCGGGCCTCGAGCACCTGGCGGCGCAGCGATTCGGCCTCGGCCGTCTCCACCGCCTGCGCGGCCTGCGCCTCGGCCTGGATCTGGCGCTTGTAGGTGATCTTGATGACGGCCGAGGCCAGGATCCACAGGAAGGCCAGTTCGGGCAAGGCGTCGCCGAAACGGACGGTGCGGGTCTGTTCGTGCGTGCCGCCGCGCGACACCGCCCGGGCGGCCTCCTGGGTGGCCTCCGCGGCCTCGCGGGCGGCCTCCTCGGCATCCAGGCGTGCCGCTTCGGCGGCGTCGCGGGCCTCCTCCTTGGCGGCGCGGACGGCGTCCTCGATCTCGCGGCGGGCCTGCTGCACGGCCTCTTTCACGGCCTCCGAGGTGACGCCTTCGGGCAGGCGGATGTCGACGACCGGGGCGCTGGCCGCGGTCGCCCCGGCGCTGGCCCCGGAGGCCGCTGCCGACGCCGCGGAGGCCGCTGCCGGCGACCTCGGCGTGATGCGGATGCCGCGCTCGTCGATGGAGATCTCGACCCCCTCCGTCTTGCTGCCGGGCCGGGGCTTGTCGATCTTGATGATCGGCTCGCGGCGCGGCGCCGACGGTGGCGCCGGCGGGGTCGGCGGCGTGATGACGATCGCCGACTCGGGGCTGGACACCCGCTCGGTGTAGGTCCAGCGGAAGGGCGGCACGTTCTGCAGGATGCCGGCGGACACCAGCAGCAGCAGCGACAGCAGGAAGAAGCGCTTCCAGCTGATCGTCACCAGCCAGCCGGCATACGCGTGGAAGGCGCGGACGATGGTGGCCGAGGATTGCTGCCAGCGGGGTGACCTGGGCGAGCCGGCATTGGGGGTGGACATGGGGGCGGTGCGATTCGGGGAGATGGGCCACTGTACGCACCCCGGCCCGCCGCCGCCCGGCCTTTGCGACACGCTGCATCCGCCGCCGGACGGGGTGCCGCTCGCACCGACGGGCTGCACCTGCGTGCGTCCGCCGGTCGGCCGGCGGACGTCACGCCCCCAGCGGCGCCACCCAGGCCAGCACCACCAGCGCCAGCGCGGCCAGGACCATGCCGCGCAACAGCCACTGCAGCCGGCGGTCGTCCTGTTCGTGGCGACGCAGCAGTACGTCGATCTGATGGTCGGTCATGGTGCTCTCCTGATTGGTGGTGGATGGCAGGTCCTGATCGGCCCGCCGGTTCAGATGCGTTTGTAGGCCCGTTGGCGTGACGGCACCGTGACGGCGGCCCCCGCCCGTCCCCCCTGCGGGGGATGCCGCGGTCTGGCAGGGCGGCCTCATCCCACGGGAGGACGCGGCCCGCCGAGGGCCCTGGCATGGCTCGACCACGCCGCCGCTCAGGCGGTCAGGCGCAGGGCCACGCCGAGGACCGTCACCGCCAGCCCTGCGGCTGCGATGAGGCGCAGCAGCGCCATGGCGGACTGCTCCTCCATGGCCAGCAGCACGGCGGGCTCGGAGTGGGTGTCGGTGTGGGCCAGGCCCTGGTGCAGTGCGTCCATGTCGTTCTCCGTGAACCACGTGCGGCCGGTCGGCCGCCTTGGTTCAGGTTTGTAGGCTTCGCACCGTGACAGCAGCGTTAAGCCGAAGTCGTCGGCGGTCACGCACGGCGTCGTCGGGCCGCTCCTGAGGCCTATGCCGGCGTCAGGGGCCGCGGCCTCAAGCGCCCGGCGGCGATGCGCTCGAGCCCGGCACGGTCGCACCCGGCGCAGCCGGGCCCTGCGCCGGAGGCGCCACGGTTGCCATCGGCAGGGTGGCCAGGTGCCGCAGCGCCTGGTTCACCGGATGGCGCTGCAGGAAGGCCTCGCGCCAGGCCTCGGGCAGGCGCTCGGCGCAGGCGTCCACCCAGGCCAGGCCGTCCTGCGCCAGGGCTGTGGCGCGCGCGGCCTGCCCTCCACAGTGCAGCGCCCAGGCCGGACCCGCCCAGCGCTCGGCCCGGTACAGGCCGTTGGGTTCGATGCCCGGATCGGTGGCCAGGGCTTCCTCGGCGGCGGCCAGGGTTTCGGCGGGTGCGCCGCCGAGGCCGAACAGCGGCGCCATCGCCGCCAGGCGCAGGCGTGCGGCCAGGACCACGCCCGATAGGCCCAGGGCCAGCGCCTCTTCTGCCACCTGGACCAACTCGGCGACGGCCTCGCCGAGGTCGAGCGCGCCGGCGCGCTCGATGCGCAGGGTCAGCCTCAGCTCGGGCCAGCCGGGCCGCGGTGCCAGCGCCAGCGCGGCGTCGAACTCGCGGCGGGCGCCTTGCTGCAAGGCCAGCCGGAGCCGGCCCGTGAGCAGGCCGTGCCGCGCCCGCAGCCGCGGCGGCAGCGCCGCGGCATCGCAGCGCGCCAGCGCCTGCTGCGCACGGGCCGCCTGCGCCAGGTCGAGCAGCACCTGGGCGCGGTGCATGTGCACCACGGGCAGCCAGGCCGGGCCGGCGGCGCTGATCAGGCGCTCGGCGGTGTCGCACCACTGCAGCGCGGCCGGGTAGTCGCCGGCCGCCCGCTCGGCCTGCGCCTGCAGCGCGGCCACGAAGCCGGCGCTGGCGCCGCGCAGCTCGTAGCCGGCCACCACCTGCTGGGCCAGCGTCAGTTGGGCGCGGGCCCCGGCCACATCGCCCACCTGCAGGCGGCTGACGGCCAGGTTGGCGCGCGCGGTGGCCATGAAGCTCTGGTCGCCCATGGCTCGGGTGGCGTCGATCACGCGCAGGTGGTAGGCCTCGGCCTCGTGCGCATGGCCCAGGTTGTCGAGCACGGCGGCCAGGTTGCCCAGGAACTCGGCCGCGGTGTCGCTGCCGACGTGGGCGTCGACCCAGGGTTCGGCGGCGCGCAGTTGCGGCAGCGCCTCGTCGAAGCGCCCGGCCATCGCCAGCGCGGTGCCCAGCCGCTGCGAGATGGAGGCGCACAGCTCGGCGTCGTCGACCTCGCCGCAGCAGGCCAGGGCCCGGCGGCCGGCCTCGATGGCCCCGTCCCAGTCGGCCAGCGTCGTCAGGTACCAGGCGCGGTGGCCGGCGGCACGGGCGCGCTGGTGCGGGCTGGTGGACAGTCCGTCGAGCCGGTCGAGCAGCGGCAGGCCGGCGGCGTCGCGGATGGTGTTCATGTGCGCTTCGGCGGCCTGCGCGATCAGCTCGAAGGCCTCGTCGCCCCGGCCGGCCGCCTCGGCGATGTCGGCGCCGCGCAGCAGGAACGCCACCCGTTCGGGTTCGCGCAGCGCGGCGTGGGCGCGCTGGGCGGCCGCGCGCAGGCCGGGCAGGGCGCGTTCGCGCTGGCCGGCCGCTTCCCAGTGCGCGGCGATGCGTGCGGGCTCGCCCTGGTGCTGCTCCAGCCAGCCCGCCACCTGGCCGTGGGCATGGCGGGCCAGCACCTCGGGGATGCCGGCCAGCACGGCCTCGTGCATCAGGTCGTGGCCGAAGGCCGTGCCGCGCAGCACCTGCCGCGATTCCAGCTCGGCCCAGGGGTCGGCCAGCTCGAGCGCGCCCTGGCGCAGCACCTGCTCGGCCAGGTCGATCGAGAAGTCGACCCCGGCGATCGCCGCCACGCGCGCCAGCAGCAGGGCGCGCGGCGACAGCTCGGACAGCGCGCTGTCGATCAGCTGGCCCACGTTGCGCGGGCGCGGCAGGTCGCCGCTGTCCAGCGCGTGGCCTTCGGTCCAGGCCAGCTTGAGCGTCTCGAGCGCAAACAGCGGGTTGCCGCCGCTGCGGGCGCGCAGCAGGGCGGCCAGGCGCCGGCCCTGCACGCCGGGCAGCTGCAGCGAATCGACCATTTCGGCCAGTGCCGCATCGTCCAGCGGCGCCAGCGCCAGCGTTTCCCACGGCGCTGCGGTGCCCAGCGCGGCCAGCAGGCTCGCGCAGGGCGTGCCCTCGGCCGGCGGTCGCAAGGCCATCAGCCACGCGCCCGGGCCGGCGGCGGCCACCAACTCCGGCAGCAACTGCAGCGTGGCATCGTCGGCGAAGTGCAGGTCGTCCAGCACGATGCCGCCCAGGCCTGCCAGTGCGTCACGCGCCACCGTCGACAGGGCGGCGACCATCGTGTCGCGGCGCACGGTCACCGGCTCCGGCTGCGCCGGCACCAGTTCGGGCAGCACCGGCGCCAGGTGCCCGGCGGGCACCGAGGCCAGCGCCTGCGGCCGCAGCGCCTGCAAGGCCCGCAGCGCACGGCCCAGCGTCGCGTAAGGCACCAGGGCATCGCCGGGCCGGCCGGCGGCCATCCAGGGCGGATTTGACGCCGCTGCGGCGGCCTGCAGTAGCCGCGACTTGCCCAGCCCGGCCTCGCCCAGCACCAGCGCGCGGCCGCCATCAGACAGCACGCGCTGCAGACGTGCGAGCTCGGCGCCGCGCCCCACCAGCCGAGGCGGGCGCATCAGCGCGGCCGGCAGCGTTCGGCGCGCGGCGCCGCCCGGGGCTGCTTCGCGCGCAGCGGCCTCGATGGTGGCCAGCAGCGCCAGGGTCTCGGGCGAGGGTCGCGCGCCCAGGTCGTGCTTCAGGCGCTGCTCGCAGTCGTCGAAGGCCTTCAGCGCGCCGGCGCGGTCGCCGCCCAGGTAGAGCAGGCGCATCAGGCGCTGGTGCGCGTCCTCGCGCAGCGGGTCGAGGGCGATCAGCTCGCGGGCCAGCGGCAGCGCCGCGGGCAGGTCGGCCGCCTGCTCCAGCGCGTCGATGCGCTGCAGCAGCCGCGAGCGCGCCAGCTCGCGGCGGCGAGCGCGCTCGTCGTCCAGCCACTGGGCCAGCTCGGTGCCGGCCGGCAGTTGCAGGTTGCCCAGCAGCGTGGTGGCCTCGTCCAGGTCGTGCGCCACGCCGGGCGCCAGAGACAGCTGCCGCGTGCCGGCGACGGGGTCTTCGCCGAATTGCTTGCGCAGCCGGAACAGGCGCTGGCGCAGGGCGGTGCGTGCGGCGTCGGCGGGGCTGTCGGGCCACAGCAGGCTGGCCAGGCGATCGCGCCCGGTGGGCCCGCACACCGCCAGCCAGCCGAGCAGCAGCGCGTCGACCGTGCCCAGCGGCTGGGCCACGCCATGGCCGGCGACCACCTGGGGGTCGCCGCTCAGGTGCAGTGCGAGCGTCGGCGGGGGCATCGGCGCGGCGAGCATAACCGCCGCATCCTACGCACCGCCAACGGCGCGCGCGTCGCTCCGACTGTCGACGCCTTGCGGGGCGAGCGCGGTGAGCGCCTGCCAGCGCTCACCGTCATGGCCCGGCCTACTTGTAGAGCAGCTGCGGCAGCCAGAGTCCGATGGCCGGAAACTGGTAGAGCAGGATGATCGCGATCACCTGGATGCCCATGAAGGGCAGCATGCCGGCGAAGATCTGGTTCAGCGTCACGTGCGGCGGGCTCACGCCCTTCAGGTAGAACGCCGCCATCGCCACCGGCGGGCTGAGGAAGGCGGTCTGCAGGTTCAGCGCCACCAGCAGGCCGAAGAACAGCGGGTCGACACCGAAGTTGTCCAGCAGCGGGATGAAGATGGGCATGAAGATGACGATGATCTCGGTCCATTCCAGCGGCCAGCCGAGGATGAAGATGATCACCTGGCTCAGCACCAGGAACTGCGTCTTCGACAGGTTCATCGACATGACCCAGTTCTCGACCAGTTCCTGCCCGCCCAGCAGCGCAAACGCCGCCGAGAAGATGGCCGAGCCCACGAACAGCCAGCACACCATCGCACTGGTCTTGGCGGTGAGGAACACCGACTCCTTCAGCACCAGCACCGTGAACTGCCGGTAGGCCACGGCCAGGATGAAGCCGCCCAGCGCGCCGACCGCTGCCGCCTCGGTGGGCGTGGCCAGGCCCATGACGATGGAGCCCAGCACCGACAGGATCAGCACCAGCAGCGGGAAGAAGCTCGACAGCAGCATCTTGAAGATCTCGAGCCGCTGGAAGCTGAGCAGCGCGTAGTAGCCGACCATGGCCAGCGCGCCGACGCCCACGCCGATCCACCAGCCGCGCGTGGCCGGTGTGCGTTCGGTCGACGGCGGCGGGCTGGCTGCCGCGCCGGGTTCCTGCACGCCACCGGCGCTGGCCGACGCGGGCGCCTCGGCGCCGGGAGGCTCCTTGACGCCCTCGTCGGTGCCGGGCGGCGGCTTCAGGTCGCCAGAGGCGGACGGCGGCTCGGACAAGGCGCCCTTGTTGTCGCTGGGCGGCTCGGCCAGCGCGCCCTTGTCCTCGCTCGGCGGTTCGGCGAGGCCGCCCTGGCCGGCGCTGGGGGGCTCGGCCAGGCCGCTCTTCTCGCTGGTCGACGCATCCGGCTCGGTGCCGGGCGGCGCCTGCAGGCCGCTGCCCGAGGCGTCGGCGGCCGCGGTGGCGGTGGCCTGGCGGCTGGCCATGATGGCGTCGGCGTCGGGCGGGGCGGTGTTGGACCGCCAGCTCATCAGCGTGACCAGCAGGAACAGGATCAGCGGGATCAGCGCGACGGCGAGCTGCTGCAGGATGTAGCCGGTGGGCACGTCCGCATTGCGCTTGCCCTTCAGCGCCACCAGCAGCGCCGGCAGGGCGGTGTTGGACACGGCCGTCGAGATGCGCTCGGTCAATGGCGGCAGCGGCACGAAGCGATCTTCGGCCGACAGCGGCGGCATCAGGTGCGGCTTGAGCTTGGCCAGGATGATCACGTAGACCACGTACAGGCCGGCCAGCATGATCCCGGGGAAGAATGCTCCGGCGTACAACTGCACCACTGACACGCCAGCGGTGGCGCCGTAGACGATCAGCATCACGCTCGGCGGGATCAGGATGCCCAGGCAGCCGCCGGCCGTGATGGCGCCGGCCGAGACGCGCACGTCGTAGCCGCCGCGCAGCATCTGCGGCAGCGCCAGCAGGCCCATCAGCGTGACCACTGCGCCGACGATGCCGGTGGCGGTGGCGAACACCGCGCAGGTGAACAGCGTGGCCACGGCCAGCGAGCCGGGCACCCGCGCCATCGCCAGGTGCAGGCTCTTGAAGAGCTTCTCGATCAGGTTGGCCCGCTCGACCAGGTAACCCATGAAGACGAACAGCGGGATCGAGATGAGCACGTCGTTGCCCATCACCTTGAACGCCGACTGCACCATCAGCGTGAGCGTCTTGGACGTGTCCCGCTCGTAGGCCAGCCAGGTGAAGATCATGCCCATGCCCATCAGCGTGAACGCCGTGGGAAAGCCCAGCATGATGGCCACCACCACCAGCGCCAGCATCATCAGCCCGAGGTGGCCGGTGGTGAGCTTGGGTGCCAGCAGCAGCATCAGCGCCGTGCCGGCGATGATGAGCGCCATCAGGATGAAGCCGAACCAGAGTTCCTTGCGGATCTTCATGTCGACCCCTTCGGCGGCGTCACGTACTTGTCGAGTCCGTAGATGTCCTCGTCCTTCACGTGCACCATGGCCTTGAGCTTGTCGAGGTCGACCTCTTCCACGTCCTGCTCGCGCGACGGCCATTCACCGTCACGGATGCACTGCACGCAGCGCACGATCTCGACGATGCCCTGCAGCAGCAGCATGCCGCCGGCCAGCGGGATGCCGAACTTGAACGGGTACACCGGCAGCGGCGTGGCCGAGAAGGTGCTTTCGCGGATGGCGGCCGATTCGCTGGCGAAGTTCCAGCCGGCCCAGGTGAGGGCGAACACCCCCGGCAGGAAGAACAGGAAGTACAGGATGAGGTCGAGCGTGGCCTGCGTGCGCGGCATGAAGAAGCCGTAAAGCACGTCGCCGCGCACATGGCCGTTCTTGCTCAGCGTGTAGGCGCCGGCCATCATGAACAGCGTGCCGTACATCATGATCTGGGCGTCCAGCGCCCAGTCGTGCGGGTTGTTCAGCACGTAGCGGGAGAACACCTCCCAGCTGATCATCAGCGTCAGTGCGACGATGAGCCAGGCGAACAGCTGCCCCAGCCATGTCGACACCCGGTCCACCAGCAGCAGCAGGCGTTGCATCGCGGCGTCCTTGTCGGTTTGTTGGGTTCGATCGAAAAAAGGGCCACCGGCCTCGGGGGAGGCGGTGGCCCGCGCAGGGCTCGGCGGATCAGGCCTTCTTGCCGGACCGGAAGTAGTGGTTCCAGGCCATCTTGAAGTCGACGGTGTAGTCGTTCTGCCACTGGCCGGCGCGCTCGGCGTAGGCCTTCTGCGATTCGAGCACCCTCTTGAACAGTGCGTTCTCGCCAGCCTTGGCGTTGATCACCTTGTCCCAGGCCGCCAACTGCGCGCGCAGGATGGCGTCGGGCGTCTTGTAGAAGTTGATCTTGGCCTTCTTCAGCTCGATGTAGTCCTGGCTGTTGCGCTGGATGGCCTTCCAGCTCATGTCGGCGCTGGAGGCCTGCACCGCGTAGTCGATGATGGACTTCAGCTCGGCCGGCAGGCCGTCGTACTTGCCCTTGTTGAAGAGGATCTCGAACTGCTCGCCGCTCTGGTGGAAGCTCTGCAGCATGCAGTTCTTCACCACGTCGGGGAAGCCCAGCAGGCGGTCGCTGGAGGCATTGTTGAACTCGGCCGCGTCGATCAGGCCGCGGTCGAGGGCGGGCACGATCTCGCCGCCGGGCAGCGGGTTCACGGCGGTGCCCAGTTCCTTGAACACGTCGACCGCCAGGCCCACGGTGCGGAACTTCAGGCCCTTCATGTCCTCGACCTTGGCCACCGGCTTCTTGAACCAGCCCAGCGGTTGCGTCGGCATGGGGCCGTAGAGGTACGACACCACGTCCATGTTCAGGCTCTTGTAGATCTCGTCGAGCAGCGCCTTGCCGCCGCCGTAGTAGTGCCAGGACAGCACCATGTTGGGGTCCATGCCATAGGCCGGGCCCGAGCCCCACAGCGCCAGCGCGGTGTTCTTGCCGTAGTGGTAGGCGACGACACCGTGGCCGCCGTCGAGCGTGCCCTTGTTCACCGCGTCGAGCAGTTGGAAGGCCGGCACCACCGAACCCGCGGGCAGCACCTCGATCTTCAGGCGCCCGCCGGCCATGTCGTTGACCTTCTTGGCGAAGTCGGAGGCGTACTCGTGGAAGATGTCCTTGGACGGCCAGGTGCTCTGGAAGCGCAAGGCCACGGTCTGGGCCCGTGACACCGCCGGAACGGCCAAGGCGCCGGCGGCAGCGGTGCCTGCCGCGGCCCGCTGGAGAAAACGACGGCGCGGCGCGCCAGACTTGTCTTGCTCGGACATGGGGGTCTCCAGGTTCGTCGATGGTTGTCCGCGACCTCCACAGGCCGGGGATGCGCAACTATCGAAACCCGCCCGGCCTTTGGCAATGGGGCGATCCCTGCCATGGTCCCTGTCAAGACCCTGCCCGGTCATCGTTCTGCGGGCTGGTGTATGGCCTCCACCTGCACCGTCAGGCGAACCATGTCGCCGACGAAGGGCAGGCTGTGGGTGATGCCGAAGGCACTGCGTGGGAAGGTGGCTTCGAAGTCGCCGCCGCACACCTCGCGCCGGAACAGCGGGCTGGTGTAGCAGCGGAAGCGGCGCGCCGTCAACGTCAGGGCTTCGCCGTGGCCGCGCAGGAAGAATTCGCCGCGCACCGCGGTGACCGCGCCCTGGGCGTCGAAGCTGAAACCCTCGGCGACGAAACTGGCCTGCGGATGGGTCGCGGTCGAGAGCATGTCGGGCTCGCGCAGCCGGGCATCGAACACCGGCAGCCCGGTGCTGACGGCGGCGGTGTCGATGAGCACCTGGACCCGGCCTCGGCGCGCGCCGGGGTCGAGCATCACCTCACCGCTGAGCGGGCCGAAGCGGCCGCGGATCGTCGACGCCTCGAAGTGCAGCACCTCGAAGGTGGCGAAGCTGTGGCTCGGGTCGAGCGTGTAGTGGCGGGGCTGCGCGGCTGCGCCGATGCAGACCCCGCATGCAATCGTGCAGGCGGCCGCCGCGAGGCGGTGACCGCCCTTCGGCATCACTGCTTGGCGGCCTCGACCTGGATGACCAGGCGCACGTTGTCGGGGATGCCGGGCAAGCCGTAGGTCATGCCCCACTGGCTGCGCTGGATCGTGGTCTCGAAGTCGCCGCCACAGACCTCGCGCTTGAGCATCGGGTTCTGGTAGCAGTTGAACTGCTTCGACTTGAGCGTGACCGGCAGGGTCTTGCCCAGCAGCGTGAGCTGGCCCGCGACCTCGGTGACCTTGTCGCCGTCGAAGGTGAGCTTGTCGCCGACGAACTTGATGGTCGGGAATTCGGTGGCGTTGAAGAAGTCCTTGCTCTGCAGGTGCTTGTTGAACGGTTCCACACCGGTGTTGATCGAGCCGGCCTCGATGGTGATGTCGACCTTGCCGGACTTGCCCGCGCGGTCGAACTGCACCGTGCCTTCCTTCTTGTCGAAGCGGCCACGGTTGGTGGAGGTGCCGAAGTGGGTGGCCTCGAAGGTGACGAAGGTGTGCGTCGGGTCGATGGCGTAGGTGGCGCTCTGGGCCTGGGCGCCGAGGGCGGCGGCGGCAAGGGCGGTGGCAAGGAGACAGCTGCGGATCATGGAGGGCCTTTTGGGTTGCAGTGGGTGGAGGAAACGATTGAATCGAAACGGAGGATGCCGGCAGGGGTGCGCGCGGAACGACAGCGGCCGCGTCAGCCGCGGCCGGGCCGCATGCGGTCCATCAGGCCGTCGCGGTCGATGAACTGGTGCTTGATCGCGGCGGCCACGTGGCCGATGACGAGCACGGCCATCAGCATGGCCAGGCGCTCGTGCCAGGGCTTGAGCGCTTCGGCCAGCGCCTTGTCCACGGGCACGAAGTCGGGCAGCGGCAGCACGCCGAACCAGACGATCGGGAAGCCGGCCGCCGAACTGTAGGCCCAGCCGACCAGCGGCACGGCGAAGAACAGCCCATACAGCGCCAGGTGGGTGGCGTGCGCCACGGTGGCCTGCCAGGCCGGCATCGGCACGTCGGGTGGCGGCTTGTGCGTCAGGCGCCACAGCAGGCGCAGCGCCGACAGGGCCAGGATCGTGACGCCGGCCCACTTGTGATAGTTGTAGAGCTTCAGCCGCGTGGGCGTCATCGGCAGCTCGTGCATGTACACGCCGAGGCTGAAGGATCCGACGATCATCAGCGCCAGCAACCAGTGCAGGCCGATGGCCAGGCCGCTGTAACGCGTGGTGGGGGTGGTCGAGGCGGCGGACGTCATGGGGCGGAGTGTGCCGCCCTCGGGAGCCTGCGGGTTCAGCGGGGTTGTCGGGGCGCTTCAGTCGAATTGAACGCTGGCCAGGTCGGCGTCGCCGAGCCAGAGCCCGGCTGAGAGCGCCGCCAGCGTGTCGTGGCGCGCCGGCGGCAGCAGGCGGTGCCGCAGCGCGAAGTCCAGCGTCGCCAGCGAGGCATCCACCGTCATGCCCGTGCCGGCTGCGTGGGCCAGGGCCTCGTCCAGTGTCAGGCACATCAGCTCGGCGACCTCGCCGTCCTGGTTGCAGGGGCGCAATCCGGCGGGCAGGGCCAGGTCGTAGACGCTGAGCCATTCGATCTGCAAGCCTTCCGGGATGTCGCGCGCCACGCGCACCACCCGGCCGGGGCGGATGCCGCGCATCTGGGTCGGCATCAGCCCGGCCTCCTCCCAGCCTTCGCGCACCACCGCCTGGGCGGGGCTCTGGCCGTGGGGCACGCCGCCGCCGATCAGGTTGTCGAGCAGGCCGGGGTCGGTGGGCTTGCTGAAGGAACGGCGGGCGATCCACAGCCGCTGCGGGCGGCCGTCGGCGCCGACGACACAGCCATTGCAGTGCGCGCCGAAGGTGATCGTGCCCCAGAAGCGCGAGGCCGCGCGCTCGAAGGTGGCCAGCAGTTCCTGTGTGGCCAGGGCCAGCACCGGGTAGGTTTCGTCGCGCCAGCCGACGACCAGCCCGTCCGCGTGCAGCGCGGCATTGGCCTGCGCGAAGAACGCGTTGCGTTCGCCGGTGGCCACGGTGAGTGTGACGCCGGAGTCGTCGACGCGCAGGGCCTCGGGCCAGCGCGCCAGCGCGCCGAGGTGGGCACTGGCGATCGAGCCGGCCTCGAGCGATCGCCGCCCGTGTGGTCCGTCGTCGAGTACGCGGAACGGCACGCGGGGCACCTCGCGCCGGGTGGCCTCGGCAATGGCATGCCAGGGCGGCGTGGCGCTCAACGGATCACCCGGTGCGACGGCATGGCACGGGCCGCAGCGGCTGCGGTGCGCGCCGGTCAGGCCGCCTGGCGCGCCGCGGCCGGCTGGCGCCACTGCGCCATCAGCCGCTCCCACTTGAGCCGCGCAGCGGCCAGGTGCCGAGCCTTGACGTGGCCGAAGCCGCGGATCTCCTCGGGCAGGCGCGCGATCTCGGCGGCGGCGGCCAGGTTGCAGGCCGACAGCGTGCGCAGCAGTTCCTCGATGCAGGCGCGGTATTCGCCGATCAGCGCACGCTCGGTGCGGCGCTCCTCGGTGCGACCGAAGACGTCGAAGGCACCGCCGCGCAGGCCCTTCAGGCGCGCCAGCAGGCCGAAGGCACTGCGCATCCACGGGCCGTAGGGGCGCTTGACCAGTTCGCCCTTGTCGTTGGTCTTGGCGAACAGCGGCGGCGCCAGGTGGTGCACCAGCTTGAAGTCGCCCTCGAACATGCCCTCGATCTTCTGCGTGAAGGCCGGGTCGGTGTGCAGGCGGGCCACCTCGTACTCGTCCTTGTAGGCCATCAGCTTGAACAGGTAGCGCGCCACCGCCTCGGTGAGCGCGTGGCCCTTGCCCAGCGGCGCTTCAGCGGCGCGCACGCGCTCGACGAAGGCCTGGTACTGCGCCGCGTAGGCGCTGTCCTGGTAGCCGGTGAGGAAGTCCACGCGCCTGGCGATCGTCTCGTCGAGCGAGGGCTTCTTGACGAACTCGATCACCTGCGCGGCCTGGAACAGCGCCGTCACCGACGCCAGGTCGTGCGCGCAGCGCCGGCCCCACTCGAAGGCGGCCTTGTTGTTCTCGACCTGCGTGCCGTTGAGTTCGATCGCGCGCAGCAGCGCCGCCTGGCCCAGCGGCACCCGGCCCTGCTGCCAGGCGTAGCCCAGCAGCAGCGGGTTGGCGTAGATCGAGTCACCCAGCAGTTGCACGGCCACCTGCTCGGCATCGACCAGGCCGAGCCGGCCGGCGCCCACCGCCGCGGCCAGCGCAGCCTCGCAGCCGCCCACCGGGAACTGCCAGTTCGGGTTGGTGACGAAGGCGGCGGTGGGCGTGGCGTGCGAGTTCATGGCCACGTAGGTGCGGCCCTCGCGCATCAGCGACAGCGTGGCCTTGCCGGCCGCGACGATCGAGTCGCAGGCGATGATCAGGTCGGCCTTGGCGGTGTCGACCTTGGTGGTGAAGATGGCCTCGGGCCGGTTGGCGATCTGGATGTGGCTCCAGGTGGCGCCGCCCTTCTGCGCCAGTCCGGCCGAATCCTGCGTGACCACGCCCTTGCCTTCGAGGTGAGCGGCCATGCCCAGCAACTGGCCGATGGTGATGACGCCGGTGCCGCCGACGCCGGCCACGACGATGCCGAAGGCCTCTTCGGCCAGCGGCAGCGACGGCTGCGGGATCGCCGGCAGGCTGAACGGATCGGCCTTGGCGCGCTCCTTCTTCGGCTTCTTCAGCTGCCCGCCTTCGACGGTGACGAAGCTCGGGCAGAAGCCCTTGGTGCAGGAGTAATCCTTGTTGCAGCTGTTCTGGTTGATGCGGCGCTTGCGGCCGAACTCGGTCTCGAGCGGCTCCACCGACAGGCAGTTGCTCTGCACCGAGCAGTCGCCGCAGCCTTCGCACACCAGCTCGTTGATGACCACGCGCTTGGCCGGGTCGACCATCTTGCCGCGCTTGCGGCGGCGGCGCTTTTCGGTGGCGCAGGTCTGGTCGTAGATCAGGATGGTGCAACCGGGCAGTTCGCGCAGTTCGCGCTGCACGGTGTCGAGCTCGTCGCGGTGTCGCACCGTCACGCCCGGCGCCAGCCCGACGCGGGCGTTGTACTTGTCAGGGTCGTCGGTGACGATGACGATGGCCTTGGCGCCCTCGGCCTCGAGCTCGCGCGTCATCTGTGGCACGGTCAGGATGCCGTCCACCGGCTGGCCACCGGTCATCGCCACCGCGTCGTTGTAGAGGATCTTGTAGGTCACGTTCACACCGGCGGCGATGCTCTGCCGCACTGCCAGCGAGCCCGAGTGGTAGTAGGTGCCGTCGCCCAGGTTGGCGAACATGTGCGGCCGCTTGCTGAACGGCGCCTGGCCGACCCAGGGCACGCCTTCGCCGCCCATCTGCGTGAAGCCGATGGTGGCGCGGTCCATCCAGGTGGCCATGAAGTGGCAGCCGATGCCGGCCATCGCGCGCGAACCCTCGGGCACCTTGGTGCTGGTGTTGTGCGGGCAGCCGCTGCAGAACCAGGGGGCGCGGTCGGCACCGCCGGTGGTGCTGGCGGCCAGGGCCTGTTCCTTGGCCTCGATCACCGAGATGCGCTCGTCCATGCGCGCGAAGATGTCCTGCGGCACGCCGAGCTTCTTCAGCCGCTTGGCGATGGCCTGGCCGATGAGCGCGGGGGTGAGGTCGGCGTTGGCGCGCAGCAGCCAGTTGCCGCTGGGGTTGGGCTGGCTCCACTCGCCGCCGGTGCCGCTGCCCTCGGGCTCGTCGAACTTGCCCAGCACGTGCGGGCGCACGTCGGGGCGCCAGTTGTACAGCTCTTCCTTCAACTGGTACTCGATGACCTGGCGCTTTTCCTCGACGACCAGGATCTCCTGCAGGCCCTGCGCGAAGTCGCGCGTGATGGTGGCCTCCAGCGGCCACACCACGTTGACCTTGTGCAGCCGGATGCCCAGGCGCCGGCAGGTGTCGTCATCCAGGCCCAGGTCGGCCAGCGCCTGGCGGGTGTCGTTGAAGGCCTTGCCGCTGGCGATGATGCCGAAGCGGTCGTTCGGGCCGGAGATGACGTTGTGGTTGAGCTTGTTGGCGCGCACATAGGCCAGCGCGGCGTACCACTTGAAGTCGAACAGCCGCGCCTCCTGCACCAGCGCATGGTCGGGCCAGCGGATGTGCACGCCGCCGGGCGGCATCGCGAAATCGGTCGGCAGCACGATCTGCACCCGGTCGGGCGAGACGTCGATGCTGGCGGCCGACTCGACCACCTCCTGGATGGTCTTCATCGAGGTCCACACGCCCGAGAAGCGGCTCATCGCGAAGGCGTGCAGGCCGAGGTCGAGGATGTCCTGCGCGCTGCTCGGGAAGAACACCGGCAGCCCGCAGGCCTTGAAGATGTGGTCGCTCTGGTGCGCGGCGGTGCTGCTCTTGGCCACGTGGTCGTCGCCGGCCAGCGCGATGACGCCGCCGTGCGGCGAGGTGCCGGCCAGGTTGGCGTGCTTGAACACGTCGGAGCAGCGGTCCACCCCCGGTCCCTTGCCGTACCAGAGGCCGAAGACGCCGTCGTACTTGCGGTTGGCGGCATCGAACTCGATCTGCTGGGTGCCCCACACCGCGGTGGCGGCCAGTTCCTCGTTGACGCCGGGCTGGAACACCACGTGATGCGCCGCCAGGTGCTTCTTGGCCGACCACAGTGCCTGGTCGTAACCGCCCAGCGGCGAGCCGCGGTAGCCGCTGACGAAGCCGGCGGTGTTGAGCCCGGCCGCCGCATCGCGCACGCGCTGCAGCATCGGCAGGCGCACCAGCGCCTGGATGCCACTCATGAAGGCGCGGCCACTGTCGAGGGCGTACTTGTCGTCCAGCGTGACGCTTTCGAGGGCCTTTCGGATCGATTCGGGCAGCGGTGCGTTCATGGCGTCGAAGGCTCCAGTCGGGATGCGCCAGTGTAGGAAAACAGGCCTGTGAAGTCTTTTCTTTCTATGCCGTTGTGGGGATACTGCGCGCAAGATCCTTGCTCAGATCATGGCCACCAAGACCAGAACATCTCCCGCCAAGCCGGATTCAGGGAAAACGCGAAGTCTGTCGACCGAGCCCTTGGCCGACGACCACGGCCCCGCGCTCGACCGCTATGACGTGGCCATCCTGGACGAACTGCAGCGCGATGCGCGGCTGTCCAACGCCGAGTTGTCCAGCCGCATCGGGCTGTCCGCGGCGCCCACCTGGCGCCGCGTGAAGTGGCTCGAGGCGCAGGGCTACATCACCGGCTACCGCGCCGAGATCGACCGCCGCAAGATCGGCCTGGGCGTGCTGGCTTTCGTGCGGGTGGACGCCGAACGCAACAACGCCGAGGCGACGCAGGTGTTGGAAGACCTGATCCGGGCCCTGCCCGAGGTGGTGTCCTGCCACTACATCAGCGGCGCCGGTACCTTCGAGCTGCAGGTGCTGGTGACCGACCTCGACGCCTACTCGCGCTGGGCCATGGACACGCTGTTCAAGCTGCCCAACGTCAAGGACATCCACACCAGCTTCTCGCTGGGCGACGTGAAGGCCAGTGCGGCGCTGCCGCTGGGGCACCTGCGCCAGGGCCTGGCCGGCGACCGGCGGCGCTGATGGCCCGACGCCGCGTCGCGACACGACCCGCTCCTAGAATCCGGGACATCGCCACCGGAAGCGCGCTGTCATGGGCTTGATCCTGCTGGAAGCGCTGGGCGCGCTGCTGATCCTGGTCCTGATCGTCTGGTGGACGATGTTCTCGGGCCGCCGCGGCGGCGACCGGCGCGACGAGGACGACACGCCGCGCTGAGCAGCGCGGGCCTGCCGGCGGGCTGGCTCAATCCGGCAGGAAGAAGCTGCGCGGCCGCGTCCACAGGCGCTGGCGCACGGCCAGGTACAGCCTTCGCCGATCGCTCAGCGTGATGCCCCGTGAGCGCAAGGCCACCTTCAGCGCCAGCCAGAAGCTCACACCCAGGTTGAGCGCCCCGGTGACCCCCAGCCCGGCCACGCACCACCAGAACGCCGGCTGCAGCACGGTCTGCCAGCCCAGCGCGCCCACCGCGGCGGCCAGTTGCCCGGTGGACAGCGTGACGTGGCGCACATCGAGCGGCAGACCGACGAAGGCCGCCAATGCCGGCACGATGCCCAGCAGCAGGCCCAGCGACACATTGGCCGCGACGCCGGAGATGTTGTGCCGCCACCAGGCCGACCAACGGGCGGCCCGCGGCGCTCCCAGGCGCGCAACGAACGCCGGGTGATGGGCCACGGCGCTGTCGAGCCGGTGGTAGACGAACCAGTTTTCCACCCAGCCCGCGATCAGGCTGCTGGCGAACAGCAGCACGCCGGTGAATGCGGCATAGAAGGCCGTCGGACCGAGCAGGGTGATGGCGTGCAGCACATGCTCGGCCTCGGCCGGGCCGATGAGCGGCCGGCCGGCCACCCACCAGGCCAGCGCCTGCACGGCCAGCACCACCGGGATCACGGCCGCCAGGTTGCCGACGATGCCGGCCATCTGCGAGCGCACCAGGTGCGCCACCTCGTCGACGAAGCCTTCCACCGCGGCGGCGTCGGTCACGTCCTGCAGCTTCTCGGCCATGGCCGGCGCCGTCATCGCCGGTTGCTTGGTGGCCACCGTCCAGTGCAGCAACTGGATGACCAGGAAGCTCAACGCATAGTTCAGCCCGGCACCAAAGCCGGCCCAGAACGGCGCCAGCCCGAGCGCCAGCACGGCGAACTTGGCGAAGGTGGTGCCGGCGATCACGACCCCGCCCCCGGCGGCGGTGCGCAGCATGTGGCGGTACTCGGCGCGGGTGCGGGTGATGTAGTGCTCACCGGTTTCGGCGTGCCGCTCGGCCACCTTGCGCGCCAGCATCGAGTACTGGCGGGCCAGCAGCGCGCGCACGCTGCGCCGATCGCGCGCCAGCGCCACCAGGTCGGACAGCAGGTGCGCCAGTTCTCGCTGCGGCGTGTCGGACATGAGCACGTCGATCACGGCCTCGAGGCGCTCGGTGCGGGCCCGCAACTGCTCGAGCTCGAACACGATGTGCACCGAGATGCCATGGTCGTCGAGGTGGGACGTCACGCTGTCGGTGGCCGCGCGGCAGCGCGACAGCAGTGCGCGCAGGTAGCTGGCATGCTGGCGGGCGTCGACCGGGGTGCCGGAGACCAGGCTGTCGGCCAGGGCTTCACCCGCACGCACCAGTTGCTCGAACGGCCGGTCGGCCAGCAGCGCCGCGTCCATGCGGCGGCGCAGTGGCGCGGCGAAGGCGGCCGAGCGGATCGCGCTGACCAGCCAGGTCATGGCCTGCAGCAGCGGTTGGCGTCCGTCGGCGTCGTGCGCGGTGGCGAGCAGCTTGGCCAGGCGCGACAGGGTTTCGTCGTCGATGGCGCGCAGCCAGGCGGCATCGCCGTCTTCGGTGAACAGCAGTTGGAACAGCGCCGCCAGGTCGTCGGTGTCCGGCGTGGCCGGCAGGAAGCGCAGCCTCAGGCGCTCGCCCAGTTCGCCCCACAGGTCGCGCCGCGCGGTGAAGCCGAAATCGGCAAAAAGCGCGGCCAGGTCGGTTTCGCGCCAGAAGCGCGCCAGCAGCGCCGCGATGCGTTCGCGCGGCTCGTCGTAGCGCTCCAGGGCGTTCAGCAGCAGCCTCAGGCGCAACACCGGCCGCGGCGTGGCGTCTTCGTCGGTGCCGTTCTCGCCGTGGCGCAGCCACTGCACCAGACGTACCAGCCAGAGGTGCCTCTCGGGGCGGCTGGCCCGCGGATCAGCGGCGTTCAGCAGCGCCGACAGGTCCCAGGCGGCGCGGTCGCTCAATGCAGTGCGGCCGTGTCGGCCAGGGCGAACTCGTGCACCGGGGCCTCGAACCAGCGGGCCGCTTCGGTGATGCAATAGAAGGAGCCGTGCATCGAGCCCTGCGGCGTGGCGATCTGGGCCCAGCTGGTGTACTCGAACTCTTCGCCGGGCTTGAGCAGCGGCTGATGGCCGACCACGCCCAGACCGCGCACCTCTTGCACATGGCCGCGGTGGTCGGTGATGAGCCAGTGCCGGGCGACCAGCTGCGCGGCCTCGTCGCCCGAATTGCGGATGCTCACCGTGTAGGTGTAGCCGTACTGCTGCTGTGCCGGATCGGTCTGTTCGGGCAGGGGCTTGACAACGACCGAGCAGGTGAATTGCGGGTGGGCCATGCGGCGCATTCTAGGAAGGCTGCGAAAATTGCGTGCAACAGAGTACCCGAACGCCCATGCCCAGCCCCTATCGCATTGCCCCCAGCATCCTCTCGGCGGATTTCGCCGCCCTCGGCCAGGAGGTGCGCGACGTGGTGGCCGCCGGCGCCGACTGGATCCATTTCGACGTGATGGACAACCATTACGTGCCCAACCTCACCTTCGGCCCGATGGTCTGCGAAGCCCTGCGCAAGCACGCCGTGCGGGCCGACGGCGGCCAGGTGCCGATCGACGTGCACCTGATGGTGCAGCCGGTCGATGCGCTTGCCCTGGCCTTCGCCAAGGCCGGGGCTGACCTGATCAGCTTCCATCCCGACGCCAGCGCGCACGTGGACCGCACGCTGCAACTGATCAAGGGCGCCGGCTGCCAGGCCGGGCTGGTGTTCAACCCGGCAGCCCCCATCGACGTGCTCGAGTGGGTGATCGACAGGGTCGACCTGGTGCTGGTGATGAGCGTCAACCCCGGCTTCGGTGGCCAGAGCTTCATCGACAGCGCGCTGCGAAAGATCGGCCAATTGCGCAAGCTGATCGACGCCAGCGGCCGCGATATCCGGCTCGAGGTGGATGGGGGCATCAAGATCGACAACATCCGTCGCGTGGCCGACGCCGGCGCCGACACCTTCGTGGCCGGCAGCGCGATCTTCGGCCAGAAAGACTACCGCGCCGTCATCGACGCGATGCGCACCGAACTGGCGCGTTGAGCTGTCACCCCGTCGCCTGCCAGGCGGCCCACCTGCCCCGGAGCCGAGAGAACCGATGACCGACATCCTCCCCAACCTGGGCCCATTGCCCGCCCTGGCCGGCCTGCAGGCCGCGATCGTCGACCTCGACGGCACCATGGTCGACACGGTCGGCGACTTCGAGGTGGCGCTCAATGCAATGCTGGCCGACCTGGGCAGACCGCCCATCGGCCGCGACTTCATCGAGCGCACGGTCGGCAAGGGCTCCGAGCACCTGATCCGCAGCACGCTGGCGCAGGTGGACGCCGACGCCTCGCTGTACGAGCCCGCCTGGCTGCGCTACCAGTTCCACTACCAGGCCATCAATGGCCGGTATTCGACCGTGTTCCCCGGCGTGCCCGAGGGCCTGCAGGCGCTGGTGGCCGCGGGGCTGAAGCTGGCCTGCCTGACCAACAAGCCCACCGCCTTCGCCCGCCCGCTGCTGGTGGCCAAGGGCCTGGACCGCTACTTCGCCTGCGTCTTCGGTGGCGATGCCTTCGAGCGCAAGAAGCCCGACCCGTTGCCGCTGCTGCGCACCTGCGAGGCGCTGGGCAGCTTGCCGGCGCGCACGCTGATGATCGGCGATTCGCGCAACGACGCGCAGGCGGCGCACGCGGCCGGCTGCCCGGTGGTGCTGGTGAGCTACGGCTACAACCACGGCGAGCCGGTGCGCGAGGTGCCTGCGCTGGCGTGGATCGACCGCATCGACGACCTGCGCGGCCTGGGGCTTCCGGCGGCTGCCGCAGGCAAAGCGCGCTGCTAGACTTGCTGCCATGTGCATGGCGCTGAATCAGATCAAGGGGCTGGAGACCCACCGGTCGGCCGCCCGGGGAGCCTGGCCCTGGCGACGCGGCACCGCGTCCGTCTGATTTGCCGTCGGCCGCCGGGCCGTTGTCTTCGTCGATGACCTGATCCGGTTCGCGCCCCTCGGTTTCCTGGGCCTCTGCGCCACCGCAGTCCGCCCGCACCGACACCCACCGTCGCGCCAGCCGCCCCACGGGCGCCGAGCGAGACCGCCGAGAAGGACACCGTCCCGTGATCACCGAACTCGAATTCAAGAGCCTGGCCGCCCAGGGTTTCAACCGCATCCCGCTGCTCAGCGAGGCCTTTGCCGACCTCGAGACGCCGCTGTCGCTCTACCTGAAGCTGGCCGGCGGCGCCAAGCACAGCTTCCTGCTCGAATCCGTCGTCGGCGGCGAGCGTTTCGGCCGCTACTCGTTCATCGGACTGCCGGCGCACACGCTGCTGCGGGCCACCGGCGGGGTCACCGAGGTGGTCACCGACGACCAGGTCGTCGAGCGGCACGAGGGCAATCCGCTCGACTTCATCGAGGCCTACCAGTCGCGTTTCAAGGTGGCGCTGCGGCCCGGGCTGCCGCGCTTCTGCGGTGGGCTGGCCGGCTATTTCGGCTACGACGCGGTACGCTACATGGAGCCCAAACTGGCCAAGACGGTGAAGACCGGCGGGCTGGACACGCCCGACATCCAACTGCTGCAGACCGAGGAACTGGCCGTCATCGACAACCTGTCGGGGCGCCTGTACCTGATCGTCTATGCCGATCCGTCGCAGCCCGAGGCATTCTTCAAGGCCAAGCGCCGCCTCACCGAACTGGGCGACAAGCTGCGCTACTCGGTCACCGCCCCGCCGGTGCGACGCGGCACCTCGTACCCGGTGGAGCGCGAGTTCGCCAAGGCTGACTACCTGGCGGCGGTCGAGCACAGCAAGGAACTGATCGCCGCCGGCGACATGATGCAGGTGCAGATCGGCCAGCGCCTGAAGAAGCGCTATACCGAAAGCCCGTTGAGCCTCTATCGCGCGCTGCGGTCGCTGAACCCGTCGCCCTACATGTACTTCTACGACATGGGCGATTTCCAGATCGTCGGCGCGTCGCCCGAGATCCTGGTGCGCCACGAGCGCACGCCCGAAGGCGACAAGATCACCATCCGCCCGCTGGCGGGCACGCGCCCGCGCGCCACGTCGCCCGAGGCCGACAAGGCCACCGAGGCCGAGTTGCTGGCCGACCCCAAGGAGCGCGCCGAGCACCTGATGCTGATCGACCTGGCGCGCAACGACATCGGCCGCATCGCCAAGACCGGCTCGGTCAAGGTGACCGAGGCTTTCGTGGTCGAGCGCTACTCGCACGTGATGCACATCGTCAGCAACGTCGAAGGCCTGCTGCAGGATGGCATGAGCAACATGGACGTGCTGCGCGCCACCTTCCCGGCCGGCACCCTGACCGGTGCGCCGAAGATCCGCGCGATGGAGGTCATCGACGAACTCGAACCGGTCAAGCGCGGCATCTACGGCGGCGCCTGCGGCTACCTCAGCTTTGCCGGCGACATGGACGTGGCCATCGCCATCCGCACCGGCATCGTCCAGGGCAACATGCTGTACGTGCAGGCCGCGGCCGGCGTGGTGGCCGACTCGGTGCCCGAGATGGAGTGGAGGGAGACCGAGCACAAGGCGCGGGCGCTGATCCGAGCCGCCGAGCTGGTCGAAGAAGGCTTCTGAAGGGGACGACCATGCTGCTGATGATCGACAACTACGACTCCTTCACCTACAACCTGGTGCAGTACTTCGGCGAACTGGGGCAGGACGTCAAGGTGGTGCGCAACGACGAGATCACGGTCGACGAGATCGCGGCGCTGAAGCCCGACCACCTGGTGCTCTCGCCCGGCCCGTGCTCGCCTGCCGAGGCCGGCGTGTGCGTGCCGGCGATCCAGGGCCTGATCGGCAGGATGCCGATCCTGGGCGTGTGCCTGGGGCACCAGAGCATCGGCGCGGCGCTCGGCGGCCGCATCGTGCGCGCGCAGCGCCAGATGCACGGCAAGTCGAGCACGCTCACCACCGACCAGCAGGGCGTGTACCTCGGCCTGCCGCGCGAGTTCAGCGTCGTGCGCTACCACTCGCTGGTGATCGACCGCGCCACCTGCCCGGCCTCGCTGGTGGTCACGTCCACGTCCGAAGATGGCGAGATCATGGGCGTGCGCCACCGCGAACTCGCCGGCACGGCCACGCCGCTCGAGGGCGTGCAGTTCCACCCCGAGTCCATCCTGTCCGAACATGGTCATGCCATGCTGCGCAACTTCCTGAGCCTGGGGGGCCACGCATGACGGCAAGCACGGTGTCCTACGGCGGCGCTGCCGACGCGTCCGCCGCCGCCGGCGTCCCGGTGGTGGCCGATCTGCGCAGCGACACGGTCACCCGCCCGACCGCGGCGATGCGCGCTGCCATCGCGGCCGCGCCGGTGGGCGACGACGTGTTCGGCGACGACCCGAGCATCAACGCGCTGCAGGAGCGCATCGCCGCGCTGCTGGGCAAGGAGGCGGCCCTGTTCATGCCCAGCGGCACGCAGAGCAACCTGTGCGCGCTGCTGGCGCATTGCGGGCGCGGCGACGAGTACATCGTCGGCCAGATGGCCCACACCTACCGCTACGAGGGCGGCGGCGCCGCGGTGCTGGGCAGCATCCAGCCCCAGCCGGTGCCCAACCAGCCCGACGGCACGCTGCTGCTGGCCGACATCGACGCGGCGATCAAGCCCGACGATCCGCACTTTGCCCGCACGCGCCTGCTGTGCCTGGAGAACACCTGGAACGGCAACGTGCTGCCGGCGGACTATGTCGAGGCGGCCACGGCCCAGGCGCGGCGCCGCGGCCTGGCCACGCACCTCGATGGCGCCCGCCTGTTCAACGCGGCGGTGGCCAGCGGTCTGCCGGCGGCTCGGCTGGCGGGCCCCTTCGACAGCGTCTCGGTGTGCTTCAGCAAGGGGCTGGGCGCACCGGTCGGCTCGGCCCTGTGCGGCCCGCGCGAGCTCATCGCCCGGGCCCACCGCATCCGCAAGATGGCCGGCGGCGGCATGCGGCAGGCGGGCCTGTTGGCGGCGGCCGCGCTGCATGCGCTCGATCACCATGTCGACCGACTGGCCGTCGACCATGCGCTGGCGCGCCGGCTCGCCGAGGGCTTTGCCGGCATCCCCGGCCTTCAGCTCACCCCGCCGCAGACGAACATCGTCTTCGTCACGGTCGCCGACGGCCGCGGGCCGGCGCTGCTGGCCCACCTGAAATCGCGCGGCGTGCTCGCCACCGGCCTGATCGGCCTGCGCTTCGTCACCCACCTGGACGTGGACGCCGCCGGCATCGACCATGCCATCGCAGCCACCCGCGAGTTTTTCGGCACCTGACGCGGCACCTCACCGCCCCACCTTGCGAGGCCCCATGACCATCACCAACAACGAAGCCCTGACGCGCGTCATCGACCACCGCGAGATCTTCCACGACGAGATGCTCGCGCTGATGCGGCGCATCATGAGCGGCGAGATGTCGCCGGTGATGATGTCGGCGCTGCTGATCGGCCTGCGCGTCAAGAAGGAGACCATCGGCGAGATCACTGCCGCGGCGCAGGTGATGCGCGAGTTCTCGACCAAGGTCGACGTGGCCGACCGAACGCACCTGGTGGACATCGTCGGCACCGGCGGCGATGGGTCGCACACCTTCAACATCTCCACCTGCTCGATGTTCGTGGCGGCGGCCTGCGGCGCGCGGGTGAGCAAGCATGGCAACCGCAGCGTGTCCAGCAAGTCCGGCAGCGCCGACGTGCTCGAGGCGCTGGGCGTGCCGATGACGTTGTCGCCGGCGGCCATCGCGCGCTGCATTGC
This sequence comes from Ideonella sp. A 288, assembly GCF_002198735.1. Taxonomy (GTDB): domain Bacteria; phylum Pseudomonadota; class Gammaproteobacteria; order Burkholderiales; family Burkholderiaceae_C; genus Pseudaquabacterium. Next base: position 20,688 of record NZ_MWLO01000124.1, on the reverse strand, counting down.
CGACACGGGCATCGGCTTCATGTTCGCGCCCAACCACCACCCCGCGATGAAAAACGTCGGCCCAGTGCGACGAGAGCTGGGTGTGCGCACGATCTTCAACATCCTGGGCCCGCTCACCAACCCGGCCGACGCGCCCAACATCCTGATGGGCGTCTTCCACCCCGACCTGGTCGGCATCCAGGTGCGGGCACTGCAGCGGCTGGGTGCGTCGCACGCGGTGGTGGTCTACGGCCGCGACGGCATGGACGAAGTCTCGCTCGGTGCCTCCACGATGGTCGGCGAGTACAAGGATGGCGGCATCCGCGAGTACGAGATCCACCCCGAGGACTTCGGGCTCACGATGGCCAGCAGCCGCGCCCTCAAGGTCGAGACGCCCGAGCAGTCGCGTGTGCTGATGCAGGCGGTGCTCGAGAACGAAGCCGGCCCGGCGCGCGACATCGTCGCCCTCAACGCCGGCGTGGCGCTCTATGCCGCCGACGTGGCCGCGACCATGGCCGATGGCGTGGCGCTGGCGCTGGACGCGCTGGCGTCGGGCAAGGCCCTGGCCAGGATGCACCAGTTCGTCGCGCGCAGCAAGGAACTGGGGGCGTCGGCATGAGCGCGCCGGGCCGCCCCAAGGGCGAATACCGGAGTGCGCAGCACGAAGGTACTCCGTTGAGCGCGCCGGGCCGCTCCCCGGCGCGGAGGGTAATTCAATGAGCGACATCCTCGACCGGATCGTGGCGGTCAAGCGCGAGGAAGTGGCGGCCGCGCGCGCGGTGCGCGACCTCGCTTCACTGCGCGCCGAGGCCGAGCAGCGCCGTGACCAGCGTGGCTTTGCGGCGGCGATGCGCGGCCGCTTGGCCGCAGGGCGGCCGGCGGTGATCGCCGAGATCAAGAAGGCCAGTCCCAGCAAGGGGGTGATCCGGGAGCACTTCGTGCCGTCGGAGATCGCGGCCAGCTATGCGCGCCACGGCGCCGCATGCCTCAGCGTGCTGACCGACGAGCGCTTCTTCCAGGGATCGGCCGCCTACCTTCGCCAGGCGCGCGCCGCCTGTGACCTGCCTGTGCTGCGCAAGGACTTCATGATCGACGACTACCAGGTGGTCGAGGCCGCCGCGATGGGCGCCGATTGCATCCTGCTGATCGCCGCCTGCCTGGACGATGCCCAGTTGGCCGACCTGGAGTCCTGCGCGACGGGCCTGGGACTCGACGTGCTCGTCGAGGTGCACGACGGTGCCGAACTGGATCGCGCGCTGCGCCTGAAGACGCCGCTCGTCGGCATCAACAACCGCAACCTGCGCAGCTTCGAGGTCACGCTGGACACCACGCTGGCGCTGCTGCCGCAGGTGCCGGCGGACCGCCTGCTGGTCACCGAGTCGGGCATCCTGGGGCCGGCCGACGTGCAGCGCATGCGTTCGGCTGGCGTGCATGCATTCCTGGTCGGCGAAGCGTTCATGCGCGCACCCGATCCGGGCGTGGCGCTCGCGGCCCTGTTCGACTGACCATGCCGCAGTCCCGAAGGGGCGGCGCGGCAGGCCCGGACAACCGGCTCGTCGAGCCGCTGGGGGCGGTGCTCGATCGCGCCCCCGCAAGCTGGCGCGGGGTGGTCGAGGCGTGGCGTGCCAGTGATGCCGGCAGGCGCTTGATCGCGGCGGTCGAAGGACGCCGCCTCGCCGGCGGCATGATCTACCCAGCCAATGTCCTGAAGGCGCTGGAGTGCACGCCCAGGCCGGCCGTGCGCGTGGTGATCCTGGGCCAGGACCCCTACCATGGTCCGGGTCAGGCCGAAGGGCTTGCGTTCTCGGTGCCCGCAGGGGTGCGTGTGCCGCCGAGCCTGAGGAACATCCTCGCCGAGCTGGCGCGCGACCTGGGTGTTCGACATGCCGGTGTCGGCCACCTGGGCGGTTGGGCCCGCCAGGGCGTGCTGTTGCTCAACACCGCGCTCACGGTCGAGGACGGCCAGCCCGGCGCACATGCGTCATGGGGCTGGGAGGCCTTGACCGACCGCGTGATCAGTGCCGTGGCAGGCGACCCGGGGCGCCGCGCGTTCCTGCTGTGGGGCGCGCATGCCCAGGGCAAGGCCCCGCTGATCGAGTCGGTCGATGGCGGGCGCCACCTCGTGCTGCGCGCCAATCACCCATCGCCCCTGTCGGCGCGTCGGCCGCCGGTGCCCTTCCTGGGTTGTGGTCACTTCGGAACGGTGCAGCGCTTCCTCCAGGACGTGGGAGGGGAATCGAACACCGTCGACTGGTCGACCTGAGCGACCTGGCGGCCCTGGCGCAGCGGGCATGCGCGCCCCACGGTGTCATTCGATTTGCCGGGCGTCTTAACTTTCTGCTATAGTCTTGAGTTCGCCGCGGAGGGGTGCCCGAGTGGCTAAAGGGGGCAGACTGTAAATCTGTTGGCTTACGCCTACGCTGGTTCGAATCCAGCCTCCTCCACCAAGGCGAAACAATTCGGTGCTCTCTGCCGGCGTATCCAATCCTGACGCTGGCTGGCAGGGGGTTGGCAAGGCGGGAGTAGTTCAATGGTAGAACCTTAGCCTTCCAAGCTAATGACACGGGTTCGATTCCCGTCTCCCGCTCCAGCGTCCGTCGGTACAGGCCTGTGCTCCGAGATCGAGTCCAGTCCTGTGACGATGCCCATGTGGCTCAGTGGTAGAGCACTCCCTTGGTAAGGGAGAGGTCGCGCGTTCGATCCGCGCCATGGGCACCACCCGGTTCTTTCTGTATTCATCGTCATTCCCGTCTGATCGCGAGGAGCGCAACATGGCAAAAGGCAAATTTGAGCGGACCAAGCCCCACGTGAACGTGGGCACGATTGGTCACGTGGATCATGGCAAGACGACGCTGACGGCGGCGATCACGACGGTGCTGTCGAGCAAGTTTGGTGGTGAGGCCAAGGCGTACGACCAGATCGACGCGGCGCCGGAAGAGAAGGCGCGCGGCATCACGATCAACACCGCGCACGTCGAGTACGAGACGGCGAACCGGCACTACGCGCACGTGGACTGCCCGGGGCACGCCGACTACGTGAAGAACATGATCACCGGTGCGGCGCAGATGGACGGCGCGATCCTGGTGTGCTCGGCCGCCGACGGCCCGATGCCCCAGACGCGCGAGCACATCCTGCTGGCCCGCCAGGTGGGTGTGCCGTACATCATCGTGTTCCTGAACAAGTGCGACATGGTCGACGACGCCGAACTGCTCGAGCTCGTCGAGATGGAAGTTCGCGAGCTGCTGGACAAGTACGACTTCCCTGGCGACAAGACCCCGATCATCCACGGCAGCGCCAAGCTGGCCATGGAAGGCGACAAGGGACCGCTGGGCGAGCAAGCCATCATGAAGCTGGCCGATGCGCTGGACAGCTACATCCCCACGCCCGAGCGCGCGGTGGACGGCGCCTTCCTGATGCCGGTCGAAGACGTGTTCTCGATCTCGGGTCGCGGCACCGTGGTGACCGGCCGGATCGAGCGCGGCATCATCAAGGTCGGCGAGGAAATCGAGATCGTCGGCATCCGTGCGACGCAGAAGACCACCTGCACGGGCGTGGAGATGTTCCGCAAGCTGCTCGACCAGGGCATGGCGGGCGACAACGTGGGCATCCTGCTGCGCGGCACGAAGCGCGAAGACGTCGAGCGCGGCCAGGTGCTGTGCAAGCCCAACAGCGTCAAGCCGCACACGCACTTCACGGCCGAGATCTACGTGCTGAGCAAGGAAGAGGGCGGGCGCCACACGCCGTTCTTCAACAACTACCGGCCGCAGTTCTACTTCCGCACGACGGACGTGACGGGCGCGGTGGAGTTGCCGAAGGACAAGGAGATGGTGATGCCGGGCGACAACGTCAGCATCACGGTCAAGCTGATTGCCCCGATCGCGATGGAAGAGGGCCTGCGCTTCGCCATCCGCGAAGGCGGCCGCACCGTCGGCGCCGGCGTCGTGGCCAAGATCATCGAGTAAGCAAGTTCGGGCTGCAGGGGCATAGCTCAATTGGCAGAGCGTCGGTCTCCAAAACCGAAGGTTGGGGGTTCGATTCCCTCTGCCCCTGCCAAGCGCGGACTTTGATTTTTCTTGCCCGAAAGTGGCGGCCCGCAGGCTGATGGACAGCCGGGCGGGCTTTGCTTCTGATGGGATTGTCGGCTTGTTCGGCCCTTGCGGGTCGCCTCGAGCCTGAGAGCAGTCGAGAGCATGGTCACCACCAACACTCAAGTCGAAACCGTCTCCACCGGCGCTGATAAGGCGAAACTGGTCGCGGCCGCAGTGCTGGTGGCGGCTGGCATCGTCGTGTTCTACCTCCTTGCCAAGCAAGATCTCTGGGTTCGCGTTCTCGCATTGCTGGCGGTGTTGGCCGCGGCGGTGGCCACCTTCTTCACGAGCGAGCCAGGCCGGCAATTGATCGCCTTCGGCCGCGACTCGGTGCGCGAAACCAAGAAGGTCGTCTGGCCCGCCCGCAAGGAAGCGATGCAGATGACGGGCTATGTCTTCGCCTTTGTCGTGGTGATGGCGCTGTTCCTGTTCCTGACCGACAAGACCCTGGAGTGGGTGCTGTACGACCTGGTCCTGGGCTGGAAGCGTTGAACGAGGGTTCCGCATGACCGAGCAACTCACCCCCGACGCATCGCCCGACGGCGTCACCTCTGCGCCCAGCCTGTTGCGTTGGTACGTGGTGCACGCCTATTCGGGCATGGAAAAGGCCGTCGAGCGCAACATCCGCGAGCGCATCGAGCGCGCCGGCATGCAAGCCAAGTTCGGCCGAATCCTGGTGCCCACGGAAGAAGTCATCGAACTCAAGAACGGCAAGAAGTCCGTCACCGAGCGTCGCTTCTTCCCTGGCTACGTGCTGGTCGAGATGCTGATGGACGACGAGTCCTGGCACCTGGTGAAGCACACCAGCAAGGTCACCGGCTTCGTTGGCGGAGCCAAGAACCGCCCCGCCCCGATTTCCGAGGCCGAGGTGATGAAGATCGTCAACCAGATGCAGGAAGGCATCGACAAGCCGCGGCCGAAGGTCGAGTGGCAGGTCGGCGAGCTGGTCCGCGTCAAGGAAGGCCCTTTCACCGACTTCAATGGGGCGGTCGAGGAAGTCAACTACGAGAAGTCAAAGGTCAAGGTATCGGTCACGATCTTCGGTCGCGCCACCGGTGTCGAGCTCGATTTCGCGCAGGTCGAAAAGGTCTGAGTTTCACGGCGGCAGGTGCGGCGCGGCCCGGCGCCTTCTGCTGATTCGCAACAGGGCCGCCATCGGACGAGGAGTTCGCACCACCCGTTTCTGGGTGACGAACGTTTGAACTCGAGGAGCCATCATGGCAAAGAAAATCGTCGGCTTCATCAAGCTGCAAATCCCGGCAGGCAAGGCCAATCCTTCGCCGCCGGTGGGTCCTGCGCTGGGTCAGCGTGGCCTGAACATCATGGAGTTCTGCAAGGCGTTCAACGCCCAGACGCAGAGCTACGAGCCGGGCCTGAAGCTGCCGGTCGTCATCACGGCCTACGCCGACAAGTCGTTCACCTTCGTGCTGAAGTCGCCCCCGGCGACCGTGCTCATCAAGAAGGCCGTGAAGATCGAGAAGGGCTCCGGCCGTCCGCACCTCGAGAAGGTCGGCAAGATCACGCGCGAGCAGCTGGAAGAAATCGCGAAGATGAAGATCAAGGATCTGACCGCTGCCGACATGGATGCCGCCGTCAAGACGATCGCAGGTTCGGCCCGTTCGATGGGCATCACGGTGGAGGGTGTCTGACATGACCAAGCTGAACAAGCGCGAGAAAGCCCTCGCCGGCAAGGTGGATCCGATCAAGCTGTATGGCATCGATGACGCGCTCGGGCTCGTCAAGGATTGCGCCAAGGCCAAGTTCGACGAGTCGATCGATGTGGCGGTGCAACTCGGCATCGACGCCAAGAAGTCCGATCAGGTGGTGCGTGGTGCCGTCGTGATGCCCAACGGCACCGGCAAGACCAAGCGCGTCGCTGTGTTCGCTCAGGGCGCGAAGGCCGAGGAAGCCCGGGCCGCCGGTGCCGACATCGTCGGCATGGACGACCTGGCCGCCGAGATCAAGGCCGGCAAGATGGACTTCGACGTGGTGATTGCCTCGCCCGACACCATGCGCGTCGTCGGCACGTTGGGTCAGATCCTCGGCCCGCGCGGCCTGATGCCCAACCCGAAGGTCGGCACCGTGACGCCCGACGTCGCCCAGGCGGTTCGCAACGCCAAGGCCGGCCAGGTGCAGTTCCGCGTCGACAAGGCCGGCATCATCCACGGCACCATCGGCCGTCGTTCGTTCGACAACGACAAGCTCAAGGGCAACCTGGCGGCGCTGCTGGATGCGCTGACCAAGGCCAAGCCGGCGTCGAGCAAGGGCGTGTACCTGCGCAAGCTGGCCGTCTCGTCGACCATGGGCGTTGGCGTCCGCGTCGACCTGGCCACGATGAGCGCCGCCTGAGATTGATTTGATCAACGGTCGCGCGTCGGTCTTGCGCGCGACCCTGAGTTTGGTGGGCTGAGCCGGGCAACCGGCGCAGGCCATCCAAGACCGCTGGCGAGGCCTCGAGCCTCTTAATCCGGTGCCCTGCAAGGGGTCGTCGGGCCAGCGCAGATGGCGGTCCCGCCCGAAGGACAGTGGAGTCTCCGGCCCGTGAGGGGCGGAGGTTCGGTTGGCTGGACGGTTTGGTCGCTGCAACCTGGGTGCGCCAGGCGTCGTCGGGCAACCGGTGCGCATGGCGCGTGAATGTGAGGAGCAGACCTTGAGTCTCAATCGAAGCGAGAAAGCAGCCGTGATCTCGGACGTGTCGGCACAAGCCGCCCGTTCGCAGACGCTTGCGCTGGCCGAGTACCGTGGCCTCACCGTCGAACACCTGAACAAGCTGCGCCGAGAGGCGCGCGACAAGGGCGTGTACCTTCATGTACTGAAGAACACGCTCGCCCGTCGCGCCGTCACTGGCACGCCGTTCGAGGTGGCCGCGGAGAGCATGGCCGGCCCGCTGATCTACGGCTTTTCCGAAGACGCGGTTGCCGCGGCGAAAGTCATTGCCGACTTCGCCAAGGGCAACGACAAGCTGATCGTCAAGGGCGGTGCGTACGCCGGCAAGGTGTTGGATGCCAATGGGGTCAAGGCCCTGGCCGCCATCCCCAGCCGTGAAGTGCTGATCGCCCAGGTGGCCGGCCTGCTGAAGTCGCCGATCCAGCGGCTGGCAGGTGTGTTGGCCGCCGTGGCCGAAAAGCGCGCGGGCCCTGCCGAAGCCGAGGCACCCGCCGACGCATCGGCTGCCGCCTGAACCGCACGCTCTCAACCGTATCTCTACTGAATCGAGGAAATCAAAATGGCATTCGACAAAGACGCCTTCCTGGCCGCGATGGACAGCATGTCCGTGATGGAACTCAACGACCTGGTCAAGGCCATCGAAGAGAAGTTCGGCGTGTCCGCCGCGTCCATGGCGGCCCCGGCCGCCGGTGGCGGCGGTGCCGCTGCTGCGGTGGTGGAAGAGAAGACCGAGTTCAATGTGGTGCTGCTCGAAGCCGGCGCCAACAAGGTGTCGGTCATCAAGGCCGTGCGCGAACTGACGGGCCTGGGCCTGAAGGAAGCCAAGGACCTGGTCGACGGCGCTCCGAAGAACGTCAAGGAAGCCGTGGCCAAGGCCGACGCCGAAGCCGCGCTGAAGAAGCTGGTCGACGCCGGCGCCAAGGCCGAGATCAAGTAAGCCGCTTGGCTGGCATGGGCTGGCGGCCGAAATCGGCCGCCAGCCCTTTGCAATTCAGGGCTTGTGCCCTGGAGATCACCTGAAAGTGCCTGACGGGGTATCCTCAAGGGCTTTTTCAAGTGTTCTCTGAACCGACTGCAGAGAACCGGTTTGGTCGGGCTCCGGTGCAACGCCGGGGTTGTCCGCCAGCGGCTGGTAGTGGCCAGCCACCAAGCTTTGAGATGCAACGCCCTGTGTCGATCGGCGGGACTGACCCCGAGATCGCACCATCCCTCCACCAGGGACCGGGTGCCGCCAACGGCGGCCACCGGGCGTCACTCGAGTGCCAGTCGCCGACGAGATGTGCACCCGGGCCCTGGTGCGTGTCATCGAAACGGAGTATCCATGGCGCAAGCAACCCCCTACAGCTACACCGAGCGCAAGCGTATTCGCAAGAGCTTCGGCAAGCGCGAGCACGTCCTCGACGTTCCCTACCTGCTCACCATGCAGCGCGAGGCCTACGTGGCCTTCCTGCAGAAGGACCTGCCCCCCACCAAGCGCAAGCCCGAGGGCTTGCAGGCGGCCTTCCTCTCTGCCTTCCCGATCGTGTCGCACAACAGCATGGTCGAGATGAAGTTCATCGAATACAACATCGCCAAGCCGCCGTTCGACGTGCGCGAGTGCCAGCAGCGCGGGCTGACCTACGCCGCCGCCGTGCGCGCAAAGCTGCAGATGATCATCTATGACCGCGAGTCGGCGCCGGCCAAGGTGGTCAAGGAAATCAAGGAGCAAGAGGTCTACATGGGCGAAGTGCCGCTCATGACCGACTACGGCTCCTTCATCGTCAACGGCACCGAGCGGGTCATCGTCTCGCAGCTGCACCGCTCGCCCGGCGTGTTCTTCGAGCACGACAAGGGCAAGACCCACTCGTCGGGCAAGCTGCTGTTCTCGGCCCGGATCATTCCGTACCGTGGCTCGTGGCTCGACTTCGAGTTCGACCCGAAGGACATCCTGTACTTCCGCGTCGACCGCCGCCGCAAGATGCCGGTCACGATCCTGCTCAAGGCCATCGGCATGAAGCCCGAGCAGATCCTGGCGCACTTCTTCGTCTTCGACAATTTCCGCCTGATGGACGCCGGTGCTCAGCTCGAGTTCGTGGCCGACCGCCTGCGCGGCGAGGTGGCCCGCTTCGACATCACCGACAAGGATGGCAAGGTCATCGTCGAGAAGGACAAGCGCATCACCGCCCGCCATGTCCGCCAGATCGAGCAGAGTGGCACGCAGTTCATCTCGGTGCCGGAAGACTTCCTCGTCGGCCGCATCATCGCCCGCAACATGATCGACGCCGACACCGGCGAGATCGTGGCCAAGGCCAACGACGAGCTGACCGATGCGCTGCTGAAGAAGCTGCGCGCCGCCGGTGTCAAGGACATCCAGTGCCTGTACACCAACGAGCTCGATCAGGGCGCGTACATCAGCCAGACCCTGGCCAGCGACGAGACCGACAGCGAACTGGCCGCTCGCGTTGCGATCTATCGCATGATGCGCCCTGGCGAGCCGCCTACCGAGGATGCGGTGCAGGCCCTCTTCGGCCGCCTGTTCTACAACGCAGACACCTACGATCTGTCGCGCGTCGGCCGCATGAAGTTCAATGCCCGCGTCGGCCGCGATGCGCCTGAAGGCCCGATGACCTTGAGCAACGAGGACATCCTCGACGTGGTCAAGATCCTGGTCGAGCTGCGCAACGGCCGGGGTGAAGTCGACGACATCGACCACCTGGGCAATCGCCGCGTGCGCTGCGTGGGCGAACTGGCCGAAAACCAGTACCGCTCGGGCCTCGCCCGCATCGAGAAGGCCGTCAAGGAGCGTCTCGGCCAGGCCGAGACCGACGCGCTGATGCCGCATGACCTGATCAACTCCAAGCCGATCTCCGCGGCCCTGAAGGAGTTCTTCGGGGCGAGCCAGCTGTCGCAGTTCATGGACCAGACCAACCCGCTGTCCGAGATCACGCACAAGCGGCGCGTCTCGGCCCTGGGCCCGGGCGGCCTGACCCGCGAGCGCGCCGGCTTCGAGGTGCGCGACGTGCACCCCACCCACTACGGCCGCGTGTGCCCGATCGAAACGCCGGAAGGCCCGAACATCGGCCTGATCAACTCGCTGGCGCTGTACGCGCGACTGAACGAGTACGGCTTCCTCGAGACGCCGTACCGCCGCGTCGAGGGCGGCAAGGTCACCGACCAGATCGACTACCTTTCGGCCATCGAAGAAGGCAAGTACGTCATTGCCCAGGCCAATGCGTCGCTGGGCGCCGAAGGCACGCTGACCGACGAGCTGGTGTCTGCCCGCGAGCACGGCGAATCGGTGCTGACCTCGCCCGAACGCATCCAGTACATGGACGTGGCGCCGGCGCAGATCGTGTCGGTGGCCGCTTCGCTGGTGCCCTTCCTCGAGCACGACGATGCGAACCGCGCGCTGATGGGCGCTAACATGCAGCGACAGGCCGTGCCGGTGCTGCGCCCGGAGAAGGCCTTCGTCGGCACGGGCGTCGAGCGCGTTGCCGCGGTCGACTCAGGCACTGTGGTCACCGCGCGCCGCGGTGGCAAGGTCGACTACGTCGACACCAACCGCATCGTCATCCGCGTCAACGACAACGAGACGGTGGCCGGTGAAGTCGGCGTCGACATCTACAACCTGATCAAGTACCAGCGTTCCAACCAGAACACCAACATCCACCAGCGCGCCATCGTGCGCCGCGGCGACCAGGTCGCCTCGGGCGACGTGGTGGCCGACGGCGCGTCGACCGACCTGGGCGAGCTGGCGCTCGGCCAGAACATGCTGGTCGCGTTCATGCCCTGGAACGGCTACAACTTCGAGGATTCGATCCTCATCAGCGAACGCGTCGTGGCCGAAGACCGCTACACCTCGATCCACATCGAGGAACTGGTGGTGATGGCGCGCGACACCAAGCTGGGCTCGGAAGAAATCACGCGCGACATCCCGAATCTGTCCGAGCAGCAACTGGCCCGCCTGGACGAGAGCGGCATCGTCTACATCGGCGCCGAGGTCAACCCCGGCGACGTGCTGGTGGGCAAGGTCACGCCGAAGGGCGAGACCACGCTGACGCCGGAAGAGAAGCTGCTGCGCGCGATCTTCGGCGAGAAGGCGTCTGACGTGAAGGACACCTCGCTGCGCGTCGACCAGGGCACCAACGGCACCGTGATCGACGTGCAGGTGTTCACCCGCGAAGGCATCCAGCGCGACAAGCGCGCCCAGCAGATCATCGACGACGAGCTCAAGCGCTTCCGCCTGGACCTGAACGACCAGCTCCGCATCGTCGAGGCCGACGCCTTCGACCGGATCGAGAAGCTGCTGGCGGGCAAGTTGGCCAACGGTGGCCCGAACCGCATCGCCAAGGGCACGGCCATCGACAAGGCCTACCTGGCCTCGGTCGAGAAGTACCACTGGTTCGACATCCGGCCGGCCGACGACGAGGTGGCCAACCAGCTCGAAAGCATCAAGAACTCGCTCGATCAGACGCGCCACAGCTTCGACCTCGCGTTCGAAGAGAAGCGCAAGAAGCTGACGCAGGGCGACGAGCTGCCTGCGGGCGTGCTGAAGATGGTCAAGGTGTACCTGGCCGTCAAGCGCCGCCTGCAGCCCGGCGACAAGATGGCCGGCCGCCACGGCAACAAGGGCGTGGTGTCCAAGATCACGCCGGTCGAGGACATGCCCTACATGGCCGATGGCACCCCGTGCGACATCGTGCTCAATCCGCTGGGCGTGCCCTCGCGGATGAACGTGGGCCAGGTGCTGGAAGTGCACCTGGGCTGGGCCGGCAAGGGCATCGGCCAGCGCATCGGCGACATGCTGCAGCGCGAGGCCAAGGCCGCCGAATTGCGCAAGTTCCTGGACGAGCTGTACAACCGCAACGGCGGCAAGACCGAAGATCTCAATGCGCTGAGCGACGAGGACGTCTTCGAGATGGCCGGCAACCTGTCCAAGGGCGTGCCCTTTGCGACGCCGGTGTTCGACGGCGCCGCCGAGTCCGAGATCCGCGCCATGCTCAAGCTGGCCTATCCGGACGACATTGCGGCCAAGAAGGGCCTCACGGCCACCCGCACCCAGGCCACGCTGCACGACGGCCGCACCGGTGACGCCTTCGAGCGCCCGGTCACTGTCGGCTACATGCACGTGCTGAAGCTGCACCACCTGGTGGACGACAAGATGCACGCCCGCTCCACCGGCCCGTACAGCCTGGTCACCCAGCAGCCGCTGGGCGGCAAGGCCCAGTTCGGCGGTCAGCGCTTCGGCGAAATGGAAGTGTGGGCGCTGGAAGCCTACGGCGCGAGCTACATCCTGCAGGAGATGCTGACGGTGAAATCCGACGACGTGAACGGCCGCACCAAGGTCTACGAAAGCATCGTCAAGGGCGAACACGCGATCGATGCCGGCATGCCGGAGTCGTTCAATGTCCTGGTCAAGGAGATTCGCTCCTTGGGCATCGACATGGAACTCGAGCGCAACTGAACACTAGGAACAGGAGAATCACATGAAAGGTTTGCTGGACCTGTTCAGGCAGTTCACCCCTGACGAGCATTTCGATGCCATCAAGATCGGCATCGCATCCCCGGAGAAGATCCGGTCATGGTCGTTCGGCGAGGTGAAGAAGCCCGAGACCATCAACTACCGGACGTTCAAGCCCGAGCGCGACGGCCTGTTCTGCGCCAAGATCTTTGGTCCGATCAAGGACTACGAGTGCCTGTGCGGCAAGTACAAGCGCCTGAAGCACCGTGGCGTGATCTGCGAGAAGTGCGGCGTCGAGGTCACCCAGACCAAGGTGCGGCGCGACCGCATGGGTCACATCGACCTGGCGGCGCCCTGCGCGCACATCTGGTTCCTGAAGTCGCTGCCGTCGCGTCTGGGCCTCGTGCTCGACATGACGCTGCGCGACATCGAGCGCGTGCTGTACTTCGAGGCCTACGTCGTCGTCGACCCGGGCATGACGCCGCTGAAGAAGTTCTCCATCATGACCGAGGAGGACTACGACGCCAAGCGCACCGAGTTCGGTGAAGAGTTCGTTGCGCTGATGGGTGCCGAAGGCGTGCAGAAGCTGCTGGCCGACATGGACCTCGACGTGGAGATCGACAAGCTCCGCAACGACATGACCGGCTCCGAGCTCAAGGTCAAGAAGAACTCCAAGCGCCTGAAGGTGATGGAAGCCTTCAAGAAGAGCGGCATGAAGCCCGAGTGGATGGTCATGACCGTCCTGCCGGTGCTGCCGCCCGACCTGCGCCCGCTGGTGCCGCTGGACGGTGGCCGCTTCGCGACCTCCGACCTGAACGACCTCTATCGCCGCGTCATCAACCGCAATAACCGCCTGGCGCGGCTGCTGGAGCTGAAGGCGCCCGAGATCATCGTGCGCAACGAGAAGCGCATGCTGCAGGAGGCGGTCGACTCGCTGCTGGACAACGGCCGTCGCGGCAAGGCGATGACCGGTGCCAACAAGCGCGCGCTGAAGTCGCTGGCCGACATGATCAAGGGCAAGGGCGGCCGCTTCCGGCAGAACCTGCTGGGCAAGCGCGTCGACTACTCGGGCCGTTCGGTCATCGTGGTCGGCCCGACGCTCAAGCTGCACCAGTGCGGCCTGCCCAAGCTGATGGCGCTCGAACTCTTCAAGCCCTTCATCTTCTCGCGCCTCGAAGCCATGGGCATCGCGACGACGATCAAGGCGGCGAAGAAGGAAGTCGAGTCCGGCACGCCGGTGGTCTGGGACATCCTCGAGGAAGTCATCAAGGAACATCCGGTGCTGCTGAACCGCGCACCCACGCTGCACCGCCTGGGCATCCAGGCGTTCGAGCCAGTGCTGATCGAAGGCAAGGCGATCCAGCTGCATCCGCTGGTCTGTTCGGCCTTCAACGCCGACTTCGACGGCGACCAGATGGCCGTCCACGTGCCGCTGTCGATCGAAGCGCAGATGGAGGCCCGCGCGCTGATGCTGGCCTCCAACAACGTGCTGTTCCCGGCCTCCGGCGAACCGTCGATCGTGCCCTCGCAGGACGTGGTGCTGGGCCTGTACTACGCCACCCGCGAGCGCATCAACGGCAAGGGCGAAGGCATGGTGTTCGCCGACCTGCCCGAGGTGCAGCGCGCGCTGGACAACGCCCAGGTGGAAGTCACCGCGCGCATCACCGTGCGCATGACCGAATGGGTCAAGGACAAGGACGGCAAGGACTTCACGCCCGAGACCAAGCTGGTCGAGACCACCGTGGGCCGTGCCCTGCTGTCGGAGATCCTGCCCAAGGGCCTGCCTTTCAGCAACATCAACAAGGCGTTGAAGAAGAAGGAGATCTCGCGCCTGATCAACACCTCGTTCCGCAAGTGCGGCCTGAAGGAGACGGTGGTGCTGGCCGACAAGCTGCTGCAGAGCGGTTTCCGGCTGGCCACCCGCGCGGGCATCTCGATCGCCATCGACGACATGCTCGTGCCCGAACAGAAGCATGGTCTGATCGAGCGTGCTGAGAAGGAGGTCAAGGAAATCGAGCAGCAGTACGTCTCGGGCCTGGTGACCGCCGGCGAGCGCTACAACAAGGTCGTCGACATCTGGGGCAAGACAGGTGACGAGGTCGGCAAGGTCATGATGACCCAGCTGTCCAAGCAAAAGACCATCGACCGCAACGGCAAGGAAGTGGATCAGGAGTCGTTCAACTCCATCTACATGATGGCCGACTCCGGTGCCCGCGGTTCCGCCGCCCAGATCCGCCAGCTGGCGGGCATGCGCGGCCTGATGGCCAAGCCGGATGGCTCGATCATCGAGACCCCGATCACGGCCAACTTCCGCGAAGGCCTGAACGTGCTGCAGTACTTCATCTCCACCCACGGCGCCCGGAAGGGCCTGGCGGACACGGCGCTGAAGACCGCGAACTCGGGCTACCTGACCCGTCGTCTGGTCGACGTGACCCAGGATCTGGTGGTCACCGAGGTCGATTGCGGCACCGAGAACGGCTTCGCCACGCGCGCGCTGGTTGAGGGCGGCGAGGTGATCGAGTCGTTGCGTGACCGCATCCTGGGCCGCGTCGCTGCGGTCGAGGTGATGCATCCCGAGACGCAGGAGGCGCTGCTGCCATCTGGGGCGATGCTCGACGAAGACGCGCTCGACATCCTCGAGGCCGCCGGCGTCGACGAGGTGAAGGTGCGCACGCCGCTCACCTGCGCCACGCGCTTCGGCATCTGCGCGAGCTGCTACGGTCGCGATCTGGGCCGTGGCGGCCTGGTCAACACCGGCGAGGCCGTGGGCGTCATCGCTGCGCAATCGATCGGTGAGCCGGGAACGCAGCTCACCATGCGCACGTTCCACATCGGTGGTGCGGCGTCTCGTGCGGCGGTGGCCAACAGCGTCGAGGCCAAGTCCGACGGCATCATCGGGTTCAACCCGACGATGCGCTACGTGACCAACGGCAAGGGCGAACTGGTGGTGATCTCCCGCTCCGGCGAGATCATCATCTCCGACCAGCACGGCCGCGAGCGCGAGCGCCACAAGGTGCCGTATGGCGCGACCTTGAACATCAAGGCCGACCAGACGCTGAAGGCCGGTGTGGTGCTGGCCAACTGGGACCCGCTGACCCGACCCATCATCACCGAATTCGCCGGCAAGGCCCGCTTCGAGAACGTCGAAGAGGGCGTGACGGTGGCCAAGCAGGTGGACGAGGTCACCGGCCTGTCCACGCTGGTGGTGATCGACCCGAAGCGCCGCGGTGCGACCAAGGTCGTGCGCCCGCAGGTCAAGCTGCTGGACGCGTCGGGCAACGAGGTCAAGATCCCCGGCACCGACCACTCGGTGACGATCGGCTTCCCGGTCGGCTCGCTGATCCAGGTGCGCGATGGCCAGGACCTCGCCCCGGGCGAGGTGCTGGCGCGCATCCCGGTCGAAGGCCAGAAGACGCGCGACATCACCGGCGGTCTGCCGCGGGTGGCCGAGCTGTTCGAGGCCCGCTCGCCGAAGGATGCCGGCAAGCTGGCCGAGCAGACCGGTACGGTGTCGTTCGGCAAGGAGACCAAGGGCAAGGTCCGCCTCGAGATCACCGACCCCGACGGCAAGAAGCATGAAGAGCTGGTGCCCAAGGAAAAGAACATCCTGGTGCACGAAGGCCAGGTGGTCAACAAGGGCGAACTCATCGTCGACGGCCCGGCTGATCCGCAGGACATCCTGCGTCTGCTAGGCGTCGAGGAGCTGGCGCGCTACATCGTTGACGAGGTGCAGGACGTCTATCGACTGCAGGGCGTGAAGATCAACGACAAGCACATCGAGGTGATCGTTCGCCAGATGCTGCGCCGCGTGCAGATCACCGCGCCGGGTGACAGCACCTACATCGGCGGCGAGCAGGTCGAGCGCTCCGAGTTGTTCGACACGAACGATCGCCTGCGTGGCGAAGGCAAGGTGCCGGCGGCCTATGCCGACGTGTTGCTGGGCATCACCAAGGCCTCGCTGTCCACCGACTCGTTCATCTCGGCGGCGTCCTTCCAGGAGACGACCCGGGTGCTCACCGAGGCGGCCATCATGGGCAAGCGCGACGAGCTGCGGGGCTTGAAGGAGAACGTCATCGTCGGTCGCTTGATCCCTGCCGGCACGGGCATGGCCTACCACCAGGCCCGCAAGGCCAAGGAGGAGATGGACGAGACCGAGCGCAAGGCCATCGCGCAGCAGGAGGCCGAGGAACTGGCCGCCGTGCAGTTGGCTGCGATCGACAGCCAGTCGGCTGCAGCCGCGGGCGAATCCTCGGCGGAGTGATCCACCGATCCGCCGTCAGGCGGATCGAAACGGGCGGCTTCGGCCGCCCGTTTTTCGTTCTGGACGCGGATTTCGGGTCGCGCTTCGTGGGTCAGTCGCGCGGCCAGTCCCTGGGCCGAAGCACCGTCACACCGAAGGCGCGCGCGCGCCGCGCCAGTCGCAACACCGCCTTGTCACGACTGAACAGCCACTGCACCCGCCGCGCCATGGCCAGGTCGATGAACTTCTGGTCGTCGGCGTCGGTGCAGTTCAGGCGCTGGGTGCCCCCGACGATCGGTGCGGCCACGCGCCGGCACAGGTGCCGCGCGGTCGCGAGGGCCGGGTGGACGCACTCACCGGTGACGGCCACGCGTGATTCGGCAGCTTCGGCGGATGGCGAGGCGTCTGCAACGGTGGTGCCCGGGTCGCGACGACCAGGGTGCCAACGTGCGAGTTCGGGCCTGGACAACACCACGGCGAGTTCGCCCAGCGTGTCTTCGGTGCCGACCCAGCGCCACCGGCCCGCGATGATGGCCTCTGCGAGCGGCCGCACCGTCGGGTCGTCGAACAGCAGCCAATCCAGCACGACATTGGTGTCGAGCACCACCTCGGGCGGGTCGGCCAAGGTGAGGTCTTTGTCGGTCATCGGATCTGTGCACTTGTGGAGGCGGGGGGCGCTGACTATAATCGCGGGCTTTTCGGCAGTTTTCAGCCGCGCTCGTTGTCGAGCGGCCCACCGGAACTGGCGTCGAACCTCATCCTGTCACGCGTGAACTGAGCGCGAGGCGGGCGGTATCGGCGCCTTTTGTGCTTCCGGCATCGGGCCGGGCTCCGTGGGTGCAAGGTCGGCGGCCGGAAAGACAAGTGACTTCAAACGGGAACAAGTTACCTATGCCAACCATCAACCAGCTCGTGCGCCACGGCCGTCAGGTCGAGGTCACCAAGAGCAAATCGCCTGCGATGCAGAATTGCCCGCAGCGCCGGGGCGTGTGCACGCGCGTGTACACCACGACGCCCAAGAAGCCGAACTCCGCGCTTCGCAAGGTCGCCAAGGTTCGCCTGACCAACGGTTTCGAGATCATCTCGTACATCGGCGGTGAGGGCCACAACCTGCAGGAGCACAGCGTGGTGCTCGTGCGCGGCGGTCGGGTCAAGGATCTGCCGGGCGTGCGCTACCACATCGTGCGGGGTTCGCTCGACCTGCAGGGCGTCAAGGACCGCAAGCAGTCGCGGTCCAAGTACGGCGCGAAGCGTCCGAAGAAGGCCTGATCGGTCTTCGCCAGTCGTCAGGTGTCGCCCCTGGGGCGGTGCTCATGACAGTTGCGATGCCTCTCGTGGGTGTCGAGTAAGTGAGAGGCCCGGATCGTGGTCTCTCGAGGGGTCGGCCAGGTGGTCGGCGCCAACTGAAGCTTTAGAAGGAAGCATCCCATGCCACGTCGTCGCGAAGTACCCAAGCGCGAGATCCTCCCCGACCCGAAGTTCGGTTCGGTCGACCTGTCCAAGTTCATGAACGTCATCATGGAATCCGGCAAGAAGGCGGTTGCCGAGCGGATCATCTATGGTGCCCTCGAGCAGGTCGAGAAGAAGGCCGGCAAGGACCCGTTGGAGGTCTTCATGGTCGCCATCAACAACGTCAAGCCGATGGTCGAGGTCAAGTCCCGCCGCGTTGGCGGTGCGAACTACCAGGTTCCCGTGGAAGTTCGCCCTGTCCGCCGGATGGCTCTGGCCATGCGCTGGTTGAAGGAGTCCGCCCGCAAGCGCGGCGAGAAGTCGATGGCCGCCCGCCTGGCGAACGAACTGCTCGAGGCCAGCGAAGGCCGCGGCGGCGCCATGAAGAAGCGTGACGAAGTTCACCGCATGGCCGAAGCCAACAAGGCGTTCTCGCACTTCCGCTTCTAATCCCTGTCAAAGCCTTCCGGCCGCTCCTGCGGGTTACTACTGACCCGAGGGCGGCCCCTGTATTTGGAGTGAACCATGGCCCGCAAGACCCCCATCGAGCGCTACCGCAACATCGGTATCAGCGCGCACATCGATGCCGGCAAGACCACCACCACCGAGCGCATCCTTTTCTACACCGGTGTGAACCACAAGATCGGTGAGGTGCATGACGGCGCCGCCACGATGGACTGGATGGAGCAGGAGCAGGAGCGCGGCATCACGATCACGTCGGCCGCGACGACCTGTTTCTGGAAGGGCATGGACCTGTCGTTCCCCGAGCACCGCATCAACATCATCGACACGCCTGGACACGTGGACTTCACCATCGAGGTGGAGCGCTCCATGCGCGTGCTCGACGGCGCGTGCATGGTGTACTGCGCCGTGGGCGGCGTGCAGCCGCAGTCGGAGACCGTCTGGCGCCAGGCCAACAAGTACAAGGTGCCGCGTCTCGCGTTCGTCAACAAGATGGACCGCACGGGCGCCAACTTCTTCAAGGTCTACGACCAGATGAAGACGCGCCTGAAGGCCAATCCGGTGCCGATCGTCATCCCCATCGGCGCGGAAGAAACCTTCACCGGTGTGGTCGACCTGCTGAAGATGAAGGCCATCATCTGGGACGAGGCCTCGCAGGGCATGAAGTTCAACTACGAGCCGATTCCCGAGGCCTTGGTCGCTGACGCGCAGAAGTGGCGCGAGAACATGGTCGAGGCCGCCGCCGAGGCCAGCGAAGAGTTGATGAACAAGTACCTCGAGTCCGGTGAGCTGACCGAGGCCGAGATCATGCAAGGCATCCGCACGCGGACCATCGCAGCCGAGATCCAGCCCATGTTCTGCGGCACCGCCTTCAAGAACAAGGGCGTGCAGCGCATGCTCGACGGCGTAGTCGACTTCATGCCGTCACCGGCCGACATCCCGCCGGTGCCCGGCACCGACGACGACGACCAGCCGGTGGTGCGCCATCGCACCGATGAAGAGAAATTCTCGGCGCTGGCCTTCAAGCTGATGACCGACCCTTACGTCGGCCAGCTGACCTTCGTGCGCGTCTATTCCGGCGTGCTGAAGTCGGGCGACTCGGTCTACAACCCGATCCGCGGCAAGAAGGAGCGCATCGGCCGGATCCTGCAGATGCACGCCAACCAGCGCGAAGAGATCAAGGAAATCCTGGCGGGTGACATTGCCGCCTGCGTGGGCCTGCGCGACGTGACCACGGGCGAAACCCTGTGCGACCCGGATTCGATCATCACGCTCGAGAAGATGGTGTTCCCGGAGCCGGTGATCTCCCAGGCCGTCGAGCCGAAGACCAAGGCCGACCAGGAGAAGATGGGCATCGCCCTGGGCCGCCTGGCACAGGAAGATCCGTCGTTCCGCGTCCGCACCGACGAGGAGAGTGGCCAGACCATCATCTCCGGCATGGGCGAGTTGCACCTCGAGATCATCGTCGACCGCATGAAGCGCGAGTTCGGCGTCGAGGCCAATGTCGGCAAGCCGCAGGTGGCGTACCGCGAGACCATCCGCAAGGCGATCGAGGACGTCGAAGGCAAGTTCGTCCGCCAGTCGGGCGGCAAGGGCCAGTACGGCCACGTCGTCCTGAAGATCGAGCCGCAGGAGCCGGGCAAGGGTTTCGAGTTCGTCGACGCCATCAAGGGCGGCGTCGTGCCGCGCGAGTTCATTCCCGCCGTGGAAAAGGGCCTGATCGACACGCTGCCGAACGGCGTGCTGGCCGGCTACCCGGTGGTGGACGTCAAGGTGACGCTGACCTTCGGCTCGTACCACGAAGTGGACTCGAACGAAAACGCGTTCAAGATGGCCGCGTCCATCGGCTTCAAGGACGGCTGCCGCAAGGCCAGCCCCGTGATCCTCGAGCCGATGATGGCCGTCGAGGTCGAGACGCCGGAAGACTATGCCGGCTCGGTGATGGGTGACCTGTCGTCCCGTCGCGGCATGGTGCAGGGCATGGACGACATGCCCGGCGGTGGCAAGGTCATCAAGGCCGAGGTGCCGCTGTCCGAGATGTTCGGCTACTCGACCACGCTGCGCTCGATGTCGCAAGGCCGTGCCACGTACACGATGGAGTTCAAGCACTACGCCGAGGCCCCGAAGAACGTGGCCGACGCCATCATCACGGCGCGCGGCAAGTAATCAGAGCTGGTCTTCGCGCCCATCCCCACCAGGGATAGGCCGTCCGTTGCCCGTGGCGGACAACGCGTCGGAGACCTTAAACACCACACGGGCAATTGCTCTTTAGACGGAGAAATCAGAATGGCAAAAGGCAAATTTGAGCGGACCAAGCCCCACGTGAACGTGGGCACGATTGGTCACGTGGATCATGGCAAGAC
>NZ_MWLO01000123.1 GCF_002198735.1 Ideonella sp. A 288 | reverse complement strand
GCCAACCCCGGCACCGGTCCCGGCGCCACCGCCACCCGCCGTGTCGGTGCCACCGGCACCCCCAGCGCCGCCGGCAGTCGATCCGGCCAAGGTGGCGGAGCGCGAGCGGCTGGGCAAGGTGGCGGCTGCGACCAAGGCAGCACGGGCAGCCTATGCCCGCCAGGATCTGGTGGCTGCCATCAGCCAATGGGACATCGTGCTGGCGCTCGATCCAGGCAACAAGACCGCCACGATCGAACGTCAGCGGGCCGTTGAACTCAAGGCCAGGCTCGACAAGCTGAAGTGATCGGTGCGGGCGGTCAGCGCGTGCGGCGCTGGAGTTGCTGCAAACGCGCCCGCGCGGCTTCGAGCTTCGGATTGAGCTTCAGGGCTTGCTCTAGATCTGCCACGGCCGCCTCGCGCTGAGACGGGGGCTGAGCGTCGGCCCGCTGCATCAGCAGTTGAGCCAGCAAGAGCTTCGCCTGGGGATCAGGGGCGGCACTGCCCGCTGGTTCGGAGAGCATGGCGATCGCCGCACCGAGTTCACCCTGGCTGGCCATGATGCTGGCGTGCTCGATCAGGTTGCGCTGGCCTGGCGTGGCCACTGCGCGTTCCGGCGCGCGTGATCGAACAACAGGCGCTGCCGCAGCGCCATTGCGCGGAGCCAACCCGGGCGGCTGCGCAAAACGGCCGACCACACTGGCCCGGTTGCGTTCCTTTTCGATCTCGCGCAGCGCGTGTGCAGCCGCCCCATGGGTCGGTTCGACCGCCAAAACCTCGAACCAAGCGCGCTCGGCGCCGTGTGTGTCACCCCGTTGCTGCGCTGCAGTGGCCTTGGCCACGCGCTGGCTGACCGCCTTGTCGATGGCGGCGCGAGCCTCGGCCAGGCGTTCGCGGTAGTCGGTGCGGGAGGGACGAAGGAGGGTCAGCACCTCCCAGGCCAGCGCCGCCTCGGCGAGTCGGCCCTGGCGGGTGTGCTGCTCGGCGTGCTGGCGTTGTTGTGCCTCGAAGTGGTCGATCGAGCGGTCGCCCGTCGGGGCCGGCACCACCGCGGGCAGTGGCACCTGCCCTGCCGCTGGTGGCGCGGTGGCTTCCTGCGTGGCGCAGGCGGACAGGAGCATGGCCGCGCTCACGGTCGCGAACCGTCCCGCCTGCCCCGACAGGCGCCGTGGGGTGGGCCTGGTCATGGCGTCGCCAGATTGCGGTAGGTTTGCAGCCTGGATTTGAACCCGTCGAGGTCCAGATCGCCGAAGATCATCGTACGGCGCAGCAGCAGCGGTTGGGCATTGAACGCATTGCCACCTGGCACGACGGTGGCGGCCAGTTCATAGCCGTTGCGGGCCGCGCTGTCCACCACGGTGGCGTTGGCGTCGCCGAAGGGGTAGGCCATGTGTCGGATTTTGACGCCCGTCAAGCGGCGTTGCAGCACGTCGCGCGGCACGGTCATCTCTGCGTCGAGATTGGCCCGATAGCGGTCTTCGGTTTCCACTGGCAGGCGCTCGATGAGGTTGCGATGGGATTTGGAGTGCGACTGGATGTCGACCAATCCGGAACTCGCCATCTCTTGCAGCTGCGGCCATCGCAGCGCATCGCCGGCGCCAATGAAATCGGAGTAGACGAACAGCGTGGCAGGAAAGCCATACTGCCGCAGCAGCGGGAATGCATGCCGATGCACCGATTCGTAGCCGTCGTCGATGGTGATGACCACCGACTTGGGCGGAAGTGGTTGTTGACCCGACAGAAAGCCCTGCACATCCGCCAAGCGCACCACGTGATAGCCATTGCGTGACAGCCACTCCAGCTGCGACGCAAACCGGGCCGGCGAGATGATCATCTTCGAGTTGCCCGTGCCGAATCGGTGGTAGCACAGGATGGGCACCGTCTGCACCCGATCGGCGGTGACACCCAGCGGGTTGAGCGGACGCAGGGGAATGATCAAGGGGGAACCAGCCTCGACCATGGTGACGCCGTTGGCCTCGGCAAGCATCCAGGCCAGGTCGGCACTGCCCAGAAAGCGGGCGGCGATGCTGCCGAGTTGGTCGCCTGATGCAGGCCGGTAGATCAGGAGCCGATCGTTGCGGCCCAGCACCTGTCCGTTGACGTCGGCCACCACCGGTTGGACGACCGCTGGCACCTGTGGGCCGTCGACCTGCGGGGTCGCAACCGTCACGGGCGGCGTACCGCAGGCCGCCAGCAGCATCGCGGCAAGCCCTGCTGCGGCGGCACGCCCACGGACCCACCCCAGCGGATCGACGCTGCGCAGGGCGCAGCGGCACGCGCGCGGCTTCATGCCGCCGGAGGCGTGCTGCCAGACGACGGCGGTGTGCCGCCGACCGGCGGCATCGTGGCCGTGGCTCCCGGCAAGGTGTTGCCGGTGGCTTGGCTGACCGGGATGTTGAGCGTGTGGCCCACGGTGGACGGTCGTGAGGCAGCATCGCCAGCGGAGGCACGCTCGCGGGCCTGCAATGCAGCGGCCATGGCATCGAACACCTCGTAGAGCTGCCCGAACTCGTCCTTGCGCTTTTCGGCAATGCGGTGGTCGAAACGCCCCTTGGCGATCTCGGCCATCGACTCGCTGAGCAAGCGCACCGGCTTGGCGAACCAGTCGGCCACGAAGTACATTGCGATGGCCACCGCCAACACCGTGACCACCGCGAGGATGATCATCAGCGTGATCGACAGCCGCGCCACCTGGGTGAGCGGCTTCTCCGGGATGCCGAGCGCGACTCGGCCGACCTGCTTGTCCTGGAAGGTGATCGGCGACTCGAAGCCCAGCACCGATTCACCCCCGGCCTCGTAGCGCGTGGCCGCCGTGTTGCCGCCCAGCTTGGCCAGGGTCTCGGCCGCGGCCGGCTTGTAGCTGGCACCGGCCTGGCCGGGCACGCTGGACACCCGCACGATGCCGCCGAGGTCGATGACCACCACGCGCTCGAAGTTGCGCGTCTTCATGATCTCTTGCACCGCCACCTCGACCGAATCCCAGTCTTCGCCGAGGACGGCGGCTGAGTTCTGCGCGGCAATGAACCGGGCCAGCGAGGCACCGTAGTCGCTTACCTGGGCCATCATCGCGGCCTGCTGTCGCTGGGTGATGACGGTGGCGGTGATGCCCATCACCACCGCCACGATCAGGGCCATCGTCACCGCCCACTTGACGCGCAGCGGCACGATGCGCGGCCGGTTCTTGGCCGTGGCCGCCTCGTCGATCTCGTTGAGCACCTTGACCAGCGCCTCGGCCAGTTCGGCGCCGGTCTGGAACCGGTTGGCCTGCTGCTTGGCCAGGCACCGATCGACGGCACGGCGCAGCGCCGCAGGCACGTCGGTGCGCTGCTTGTCGATCGGCGGCGGGTCTTCGTTGGCGATCTTCGTGGCCACCGCGATCAGGCTGTCCCCGCGGAACGGGCGCACGCCGGTGATCATCTGGTACAGCACGATGCCCACCGAGAACAGGTCGGACCGGCCGTCGATCTTGTCGCCCCGGGCCTGCTCGGGCGACATGTACTGCGGCGTGCCCAGGATGTCGCCGACGCGGGTGCGGTCAGTCTGGTCGTCGGTGGGGTCGTCGATGTGGGCGATGCCGAAGTCGGTGACCTTGATCGTGCGGCTGTCGGCCATGCGCATGATGTTGGCCGGCTTGATGTCGCGGTGGACGATGCCCTTGCCGTGCGCATAGTCCAGCGCGCGGGCCAGCTGGATGCCGATGGTGACGACCTCGCGCACCGGCAGCGTCTTCTTTTCTTCCAGTTCCTCGGCCAGCGATTCGCCGGTGAGGAGTTCCATGGCCATGTAAGGGCGGCCATCGATCTCGCCGACGTCGTGCACGATGGCGATGTTGGCGTGGCTCAGCCTACCGGCCGCGCCGGCCTCACGCAGGAAGCGCACGCGGCAGCCTTCGTCTTCGCACAGCGACGCGTGCAGGAACTTGATGGCCACGTCGCGGCCGATGCCCGGGTCGTGAGCCTTGAACACGGTGGCCATGCCGCCGCGCCCCAGGCGCTCGAGGATCTGGTAGCGGCCGACGCGGCGGATGTCCGGCTCGGCCCCGACCGACTTGCCGGGCAGGGTGGCGGGCGGCTGCGCCGGCGTGCCCGGGAGCGTGCCGGTCGACTGGCCCTGTGGGTGCGTCGGCGGCTGGGTGGGGGGCTGCGTGGGCGTGCCGGACAAGGTGCGCGGGAACGCGCCATCGCCAAAGCCCGACGCCGCGGGCGTGCGCGGCGCGATGGAGGTGACGGTGGGCGTCGGCGTGGGGTCGGTCTCCCCTGGGCGAGTGGCCGGGAACTCGGAGGCAGGAAACTCCGACGGCGGCCCGGCATCCTCCAGCGCCCGAGGCATGATCATCGTTGCCTCGTCGTTCGGGGCAGGGGCACTCGAAGCGGGATTGCCCGTCATGATCTGCGTGACGTCGTCGTCCACCGGTGAGGCGGCCGGCTTTGGCGCTGGAGCCGGGCGGCCCGTGAAGGACGAGGGGCGGTCTTTGTCGGTCATGGTGTTCGCGGTGCGCGTGGGGGACAGGCGGCATCCCAGGATGCGTTGCGTTGTCCAATCCCCTTCGGTGTGAAGGTGTGGGGATTGTCCGGCATTGTGGGTGGGCGACGGGGCGGTTTCAAATCGCGAGTGAAGCGGTTTCCCGATGGCCCGGCCCGCGGCTGCCAGGCCGCGGCAGCCTGACCGGCCGGATCCATCCGCGTCGACCCTTTCTGTGCGGCGTGGATCTTCAGGCCGCCGCCGCGCTGACGTTGCCTTGCATGCGGGCCAACAGGCGTTTCTGCCGATGTGTGGGTGCGGCGCAATTGAACAGAACGGCATCGGGCCGACCCAGTCGAAGCAGCAGCGCCGCGGCCAGGCGACGACGTTGCGTGTGTTCTGTCAGCACGTGGAGGCAATGTGCGGCGTCTGGCGTCGCACCTGCGAAGCACCGCACACCCGCAGGAAAACGCGATCCGTTGGCATCCCACCAGGCCTGGACGCGCACGGCATCGGGCCACGGCAGACTCTCGTCCTCATCCAGGGCCACGTTGTCGTCATTCGGGTCTTCGGTGGGACCACCAGTGACCACTTCGGGCGGCTTGCGCTCCAGATCCAGCAAAGCCAGATCTGCCCCCGTGAGAAAGCTGAAGGCCTCGCCGGCCACGCGCGCGTGCACATCGTCGGCCATGTGCTTGATCAGCCAGGGCACCACCTGCACGTCGCCCGCCCAGCCCGCGGCTCGGATCAGCGTGCGTGGTGGCGCACCGTTCTTCGAGAGCAGGCGGACCAGATCTCGTGCTTCACCTAGCGGCGCGGAAAGCAGCGCCCAGCGCAGCGCCGGCAACGCACGGGCGTCGTCGGGCGGCAGCAGTGCCAACTCGCGCAGCACGGGCCGGGCAGCGGCGGGGTCTCCGAGCACCAACATGGCCTGCGCGCAGGTGAGCCGATGCGACCCCTGAGCCTGCTTCAGATCATCGGCGCAGGCGGCGAGCAGGTCGGCGCGCCCCAGTTTGGCCGCGGCCTGGACCGCCTGGTCGCGCAGCCGTGCGTCGTCGTGTTTCATCGCCGACATCAGCGTGACGCCCGGGTCGACACCGTGCAAAGCACAGGCCGCGACGCCCAACCAGCGTTCGGCGGGCGATTTGCCCGCCAACAGGGGGGCCGTCAAACCCCTCAGCAGGTCGGCCGACACCCAACCGAACGCGGACGCCAGTGCGCGGGCCGTGTCGGGAATCTCGTCCATCAAGGCCAGCAGGCGGCCGATCTGGGCGCTGTCTCGCCGCTCGATGGCCCCGACCGCGGCCACGAACAACTGCCCGACCCCCGGCACGTCCAGCGCCTGTTGCACCATGGCGGCGCCTGCGTCGCCGGCCACGGTGATGCCGTCCAGGTGCGCCAGCAGGCGCTCATCGGTGCGGCCCAGGTGAAGTAGCTTCACATGTGGTGCGCGAACGAACACTGACCGGACAGAACGCAGCGAGGCAGCGTCCTCTATGTGCTGCGAAACTACTGTGGGGATGATGGGGCGGGCGAGGCGATCTGGCATATCACGCGATCACTGAGAGCACCGGAGTGTGGAACTGCTGGCTCCTGAGCGACGTGTCCGAAGGTCACTGCCATGCAGCCCTGCAGAATCGGTTGCAGGCCTTGCGGCTGCCGTCAAGGGCGTGGCAAGTTCAGGCTGCCAGGGTCAAACCAGGGTATCCCTCGCATCCGGGGGCGCAGAACTTCCTGAAATCGCGATAGTGCACGTACAGCGACACCACCCCATGCTGGCTCAGCACCGCAGCCAGATGAGCGAGTGGCGCAACGATGGTGCTCACCTCGATGGCAAGAGGCAAGACCCGCCCCCGGAATCCGACGACAAGGCATTCAGCCATACGCCGCAGCCTCCACCGCAGCAATCACCCGGCTGACCCGCGACACCGACAGCCCCGCAGCCTGCGCCAGCGCCGGTTCGGTCGTGGGCGTGCCACTGGGAACTACAGTCCGGCGTCGACCGTGGTTGAGTCCGTCAACCGGATCCTCGCCCAACATGACTGGGGAGTGGCTTGCTGATATCGGGTCCATCACAGTTGCTCAATGGCTCTGATCTGGCGCCATACCGGCGCCGCTGTGCTGAACAGCGGTCGCCCAGGCGCCATCAAACATAGTTGCCTGGCCGCCGCAGACCGCTGATGCTGGCGACCGAAGCTCAACGTACTGACCAACCCGTGCCATGAGGGTGCGCTCCCCATGAAGTGTCGGATTCCTGGCGTGAATTGGTGAGCAGCAGCCGTCCACCAAGCCTGAACGGCACTCTGATTCGGCCAGGGCAAGCCTTCATCCGGATCCATCGCAACATAGGCATCGTCGGGGTCATCGGACGGTCCGAATGACTCACCAATCGGCGCTGCGCCAACAAGTTCGCTATTGTCGATCTCTGCGCCTGTGATCTGCGCGAACGAATCGCCTGCGATCCTTGCCAAAAGCGGGTCGCGCATGCAGGTGACTAGCGGTTGGACCGCCGCGCAATCGCCAACGTACGCTGAGCCTTCTATCCATTGCCGAGGCGATTGCTGGCTTGCTTGGAGTCGCCGAAGCACTTCATTGCCCGAGACCGTGTGTGAGACTTGGAGCAACAGCGGCAGGTTGTGACAATCCTGGATTTTAGGATCGAAAGCGAGGAGTTCCAAGGCGTCCACCGCACCCAGCCGATCACCGAGCATCACGGCCGATCGCGCGGCTTGCCCGCACACGGCGACGTCCTCATCGTCGAGTGCGGCAAGGCAGTTGGCCAGTAGATCCTTGCGACCAAGGTGCCCCGCCGCTCGAAGAGCAGTGGTGCGCACAGGTGCGCTTGAATCCGACGTCAACCTGGATAGCGAAGGTCCAGGGTCGACCCGATGCGCGTCGAATGCCTCAATGGCAATCCATCTGGCATAGTCGTCATCGCTGGCCAGCATATCCCTTGCGAACGGGGCGACATAATGCCACTCAGCCCACTCGAATGCAGCGAGCAGTCCAGACGATGTGTCAGGAATAGCGCGGGCAATCGCTAACATGCTTTCAAGCCGATCGCCATCTTGCGCTTCAAGAGCAAGCACGGTCATTGTGAAGATCAGTCCGCCGGACGGCGATTCGAGGGCCTCATCGCAGAGCGCCCAACCAGTCTTTCCAGAACGACAGAGTCCAGAGAAGTGCGCGCGAAGTCTGCGGTCCACAGCGACAAATTGACCCAATCGGGCAACTCTACCTTTGACTGACGTCATTCGATTCGCCGCCAAGACGGTCGAATCGTCGACGTGTTGTTGCAGCACGGCAAGGACCTGCATGCTGGTCTTTTTGACAGTCACTCAAGAGTTTCTTCGTGCTGAGCCGACGGTGGCTTGATCAATTCAGCACCATCAATATTTCTCAACAGGTGGGGTGTCTCATTCTTGACATCAGCAATCGAATCAGAGCTAAGGCGTATGGTTACGAAGGAAGTCAGATCGTCCATTTCGATAAGCGCCGATGTCTGACCTTTGATCAAACAGGACACTCTTGCCATCGCACCAACCGCGCTCGAAAACCCTAACCTGCTCAGAAGTCCGTCGACCTCCGCCTTCAGTGTAAGGCCGTCGCCGCCTGACTCGTACTTGCAGAAGACAAGCGACGAGTATCGCTTCGGAGAAACGTCGATCCGTCGGAATGCTTGGCTGATGACCGTTTCGGCGAAGGATAAACCAGTTGTGCATGTCTCCATTGATATTTCAGCGCCAGATTCACATTCCAGCATCTCGGCATCATCACTGCCAACGGCGGAAAGCGGGATGAACTTGTTCATCAACCCAAGCGCTGAAGGGTCATTTTCATACGACACCATGAAGAATAATGCGGCCGCGCCGTCTTCATCCTCGAACTGCTCGGTGAGTTCACTAAATGAGTGGGTCTGGGTGTCACCAAAGGGATACAGTGGTCCGCTGTCCTCGCCCATTGTCGAAAGAAAATCAACATAGATGTTCGGGAATTTGATTCGATGCTTTGTTTCAAATGCCGCAATCTCCTCAGTCGGCACGCCACGAAATGTATCTGTGAGTGCAGGAATTCGATCATTCAGGTACGTTAAGAACAACTGCCAGATTACTTGCATGTTCGCTCCGGGCACATCGTAAGAAAGAGGAGGTCCTGACAGGTTTGGCAGGAAGCCACTGTGTTTCCCCACGGTGAAAACTCAGAAACCTGAGTGCCGAACATTCGTGCTTGCTGTCTTAAGCCCTCCACCTTCCAATCATAGTCATGCCCCCATTCGCCCGTTGGGGCGAAGAACATCTCGGTCATTTCAACCGGTGCGTGTCCGCTCTTAGCCAAGAGATGAGCTCCGGCACAAATGCCCATGTGGCTGTACCGCTTGTCACCGTTAGCAATGCGGTCGGCGGCGCTCTTCCAGGCCTTTTCCACGGCCGCCTTCTTTATGTCATTGGACACAGCGGAGGTATTTGCTGATACAAAATCATCCGGAGTCCGTCTTCCTCCACCCACCACAGCACAGCCGTTTGCTTCCGCGATGGTCTTGAACCCATCTAGTATGTAGGTGCCTGACATTGCGGCGAAAAGTTTAGGCGGTTGATGTTTACATGCCATGACACCGACCATGTATCCGCTCCATCCTTTTCGCTTGCCCATCTGTTGCTTGGCATACAGGTTCTTTTGAGCATCCGAACCATTGCGAAAAGCCTCTTTCAAGTCAGCAACTATTTTTGCACACGTCTTAGCACTGCTGGCCGTTTCAATTATCTTGTGATCGCCAGAATCCCTTTTACATATTGGACATGGATCATCGAAATCATCGGCATATGCAACTCCTGTACCACCTTGATCAATGAAGGAGGTATTGAACGTGTTGCCATTGTGAAATGCGGTGTCAAGGAATCTTACAACGCTCTTTCCCTCTGCCTTGACGTCAAGGCTCCCCATCTTCCACGTGACTGTTCCCTTGAACTTGCTTGATATCAGACCGCCTGCACTTCCAGGTTCATCTCCTGTACTCGTGGAAATCTTGGAGGACACGTTTGCGACAGGATTTCCCTCAATCTTGACTGTTTCGGCACCGTCTGTGATGTTGCTGTCCATTGCAACGTTGATGTATGGTATCGGTATCGGACCTCCGGGGGAGGGTGTCTTGCAAACATCAGGAACCGCACAGACATGGGTCATTCCGTGGCCCTTGTGAAGCACGCTGCGCCCGTTGGCATCTACCGGGGTTCCCATGACCTAATCCTTCAATTTGCGAGAGAGTTCGCGATCGAATCGTCCATCCAGGCGCTCGGCGAACCCGCAACGATCGCGGCGCCTTGCACTCCGTTGTCTGACTCACTGTATATCAACGCACGACCGGGGATTCCCGGCTTCGTGGTGGCCAAGAGATACCGGGCAAAAGAAAGGCCAAGTACCCCTGCAGCAGCGCCGGTGTCACCGACGCAATCTGCGGTCAGATCTACGGTCAATGGTTCTGGCATAATTTCAGTCTCCCGCAAGTACGCATGTGCAAAGCTTCGGCCAAAATATCCCTCGCCACTGTGCGCGGCTATAACACGATCAACTTTCGTTGAGCCCCACTCTCGAAACGATCGAAAGATCGCAGCAAGACCATCGCCTGACACCTTTTGAGTTTGATCGAACGGCTGAGACTGGTGCCTGAACACCGCTTCGATCGTGAGGCTTGTACTGGGGTTCGAGCTGGGTTCGTCAAATTGTGCAAGGAGGGCGAACGCAGAGGCTTCACCGGGTATCGTGCCTTCTGAATGTGGTCCCAAAATTCTCTCAGCGGCAATCAAACCCTGTATCGTATTGGCTGCACACAAACTGTCGATGCCGCCTACGACGATGTGCCGATGGACACCCCGCTCGATCAGTCTCATCGCATCGGCGATCGCCACAAATGTGCTCGCACGTCCGTAAGGATAGTCTGCCGCTTTTGGATGCAACTCTGGAAACCTTTCAAGCGCTTGCTGGATTTGGTTTCGCTCTTTCAGGGTGATATCGGATGGCAGTCCGAGCATTACTGGCACTCGCGATAATCGCAAGCCTTTCAAAAGAGTTTGCAGATCAAGGATGCCGAAATTCGCAAGTTGAGCGAGTCGCTCACCACGCGGTAGGTGCTTATGCAACAACGCACCCGCGCTGACTGCGGTGCCATATGCGGACTTCAACCCCGTGTCTGAGAAGTTGCTGAGCCCTGCACCCATGGCTGCAAGGGTGGCTGGCAGCGTATATCCTAAGGAACTGCAACCGCCAAATCCGATGATTTCGATACCGACAGCCTTCGTCACAGAATTGCCATTCCTAAGGGTTCGGAGGCGAACTGGATGACGGTTTTTCTGTGTTTGACCAGAGACAACGGCGCTAATACCGCGGCCCGGTAATAAATTGTCAGTCGAAGATCATTGCATTCGATTAATACGCCGTCTAGGGTGCTCGTCGTCGAAATCGCTCGATTTGCAAAATGATTGACAATTGAAAATCTCAGCGTAGGCAGAACAAACTGCAACCTTCCGTCGGGATGGAAGCCATCCAATACCACCAATTCACCGCCGGTTAAATGCGGCGTGGCTCGAAGGTATGGAGGCGCAGCACAAAAGAATTCCGGATTGAAATCATCTGGCCATAGTGGGGCGCGGCTGCGCTGCCAAGTAGATCCATATGACCCTGCCAAACGAAGCCTCGGCTCCCAATGGCGAGCAATCGCACCCACTCCAATCGGCTGAGGTCGATCAGAGAGTTGTGTGAGAAGGTCGTCGGGATCTTCGATGTTGGGTACTGGCTTGCCTATCGCTGCATCCACGTCAGTTTCAAATCCACAACCGATCGGATTGCGTGGCTCGAATGCCGGCGAGTATGGGGAAGAGTTTTTGGCCACGCCACCGAATGCACGCTCCCACCTGAGTGGCATTCGCGTGAACTTGGCCGGTGAAGATGGCTTGGCACCGAACGGGATAGCGCGTTGCCAAGTTCGATCGCCGTATACATTCATTGAAAGCGCAATTGAAGTGCCGACGCGAATGTGCATTCTCATCTCTGTCACCGGATTGCCATGCGGTGCGCAAGCGTCGCCAATCAGGTAGATATCAGTCGCTGGTTTGAAGTACGCGCACTGACCATCAAGCTTCATGCTGCTAGCGCCCGGTTCACCAAAATATTCATCCGAGAACGGCGGTGGTTCCTGGACTGAACACGGGCTCAAATGAGTAACCGGATGAGCCGGATGTGGAATATGAAACTGTGCAGATACCACCGCCAACATCAAATCTCGACCGTTACGGTCGGACGAAGGCATGGCCTGTGCGCTGAAGGGCGTCCGATTTTCGCAATTTGCCACTGATTCGTTCCTGCCGTGTATGGAAGTGCAACAATCAGTTGATCTGAACAGACCCGCCTTTGATGCGCAGAACACCTGCAGACACACTCGAAACGTATTCGCCCTTCACTACGACCTTTCCTTCTTTGGTCAGTGTGATGCTGGCTTTACCGCATCGAAGCACCAATCTTTCTTTAGCCGTGAGAACGACGCGTTCACCATCTACGTCTGCGTCAATCGCTTGCGAATCGATCGAAAGTGAGGTACGGTTCACATCGACAAGGCAGCCGACAGCGATGGGTCTAAACGGATCGCCGTTCTCGAACATCAACACCAACTGCCTGCCGACATGACTGCCGGACAATTCAATGGTTGCTCGCGCTTCCATGGGCGCACTTGGTGGTTGTCCGTCAAAAGCTACCAGTGGCACGCTGCCGTGCTCGGAGAACCCGATCAGTCTGCCAATGCGCACGCCGTCGATTCGGACAAATGTGTCATTCGAGCCATTTGATTCAAGTGGCTTGGCCAGAAGTAGGGCGAGGGTGTCGAGTTCGGTCGCGGCGCCATCGCCAGTGGCTAGAACCACCGTGTTTCCGATTTCGTTCATGTTCGCCATTCAGTTCTGAAGAATCTTCGAGCCCTTCATCACAATATCGCTACTCGCCTTCACGTTCACCTTGCCAGATCCACTGATCGTGATGTCTTTACCTTTGACGGATATGGTTCCGTCCTTCTTCATCGTGATGCTGGCGCTCCCCGTCTTGATGGTTATGGAGTCTCCCGCGTCCAGCACTAGGTTCTTTCCAATCTTCACCGAGTCGTCGTCACCGACGGAGGCGCTGCGGCCCTTGCTGATAGTGGCGCTCTGTGCACCACCAATGGTAAGCGTGCGATTCCCGCCAACGTTGATAGTTTGCTGTGCGCCAACGCTGTTGCTTTGATTCGCACCAACGCTTGTGGACTGGTTCGCTCCAACGGTGATGCTTTGTGCCGCACCAACCGCCACAATTTGCGCGGCGCCAACTGTAATTTCTTGGGCTGCACCAATTGCGATCGTCTCATTG
This sequence comes from Ideonella sp. A 288, assembly GCF_002198735.1. Classification (GTDB taxonomy): domain Bacteria; phylum Pseudomonadota; class Gammaproteobacteria; order Burkholderiales; family Burkholderiaceae_C; genus Pseudaquabacterium. Next base: position 226,436 of record NZ_MWLO01000123.1, on the reverse strand, counting down.
ACGCCGACCGTGTGCGTGCGCTGGAGCGCAACGGTTGCGGATTCACTGGCGCCAACCGAAATACTGCGATTCGCACCAATTTCAATCGTTTCGTTGGCGCCCACATCCTCGGCTCGGTTGACACCGATGCTGATCTTCTCGTTGTTGTCCACCCGCTCCTTCCGATCGTGGTGGATCGTGATCGTCTCGTCGTTGTCCACCGTCTCGGTGCGATCGTGCTTCACATGCACGGTCTCGTCGTGGTCGATGGTCTTGGTGCGGTCATGCCCCACCCAGTGCGTCTCGTCGTTCTCGACCTCGATGTCCTGGTTCTTCTCGGCGTGCAGCCAGACCTGTTCGCTGCCTTTCTTGTCCTCGAAGCGCAGCGCGTTGGCGTTGCTGTACGAACCGCCCTTGCTGGAGCGTGACAGCACGCCGGATTGCGTGGCATTGGCCGGCAGTTCCCAGGGCGGCATCTGCTCGGCGTTGTAGACGCGGCCGGTGATCAACGGCTGGTCGGGGTCGCCTTCGAGGAAGTCGACCACCACCTCCTGGCCCATGCGGGGGATCTGGATGAAACCGAAGCTCTTGCCGGCCCAGGGCGACGACACGCGCACCCAGCACGAACTCTTCTCGTCGTTGCCGCCCAGGCGGTCCCAATGGAACTGCACCTTCACGCGGCTGTACTTGTCGGTGAAGATCTCTTCACCCGAGGGCCCGACGACCACGGCAGTCTGGGGGCCCTGCACAAAGGGCTTTGGCGTGCGCCGCATCGGGCGGAAGGTTTGCGAACTGGGCATGGCGCCGAAGCTGCACTGGAAGTCGCCGGCGGCATTGCCGGATTCCTCGGCGTTGGCCTGGGCCACGATGCTGGTCTGCGTGCAAAGGTACTCGGCGTTCTGGTCGTCGCGGGGGTGGCCCTCCAGCGTGAACAGGTGGCCCACGGTCATGCCGTGGGCGTTGGTCGAGCCGCTCAGTTGCTCGTGCCGGGACTGCAGTTCGTCGATGCGGTTGTCCGACAGTTGCTGGCCATCCGCCTTCTGCGTGTAGTCACCCTGGAAGTCGAACTGTTCGTGGTCGGCCTGGTCGTGCTGCCGCTGCAGCATCGCCTCGACGTACAGCTTGGTCGACGGCCGCTCGAAGTCGTAGCTGGTCATCGATGCCTTGCCGGTTTCCACGCTGCGCGAGAAGTTCCAGCCCGAGATGTACTCGGTGTCGGGCGGCACCTGCCCGGCATTGGCGTAGTAGGGCAGGGTGTCGTAGCCCTTGACGGTGGTGTGCGCAGCGATGCTGTCCACCAGGATCAGCCTGTGGTCGCCGTCGGTGTGCTCAAAATACCAGTAGATGCCTTCATCCTCGAGCAGCCGGGCAACGAAGTTGAAATCGGTTTCGCGGTACTGCACGCAATACACGCGCTTGCGGTACTGGCGGTTCAGCTTGAACTCGAACTTGGCCACCGCGGCGTGGTCAGCGAAGACCGTCTCGACGATCTCCTGGACGGTCTGCTCCTGGAAGATGCGGCAATCGGCCGTGCGGGTCAGGAACCACAGCCACGGCCGCACTGTGGCCTCGTAGCCCGAATATCGGCCCTGGTGGCGGCCGAAGCCAAACCGGGTGACGTAACCGTTGATGTGGCGCTTGACGCCATCGCGCAGTTCGATCGCCACGTTCACCGATTGCCCGAGCAACTTCTCGGCCGTGATGTCCGACTCGGGGCTGATCATCTGCAGCCGCATCTCTTCGAGCGTGCTCAGTCCGGCCGTGTGCGACATCGACGCGAAGCGAAGCTCTGCCGGAGGCAGCGGGGACGTCAGCGAGAAGGGCGGTGTGATGGCCATTGGGAGCCCGTGGGACCGACAGTGAAGCGGATGGTGATCTCGCGCCGATCTATCGCAAAGCGACAAAAGTCATAGTACGTCCCCCGCCATGAGGATGAGTGCGGCACCAAAGCGTGGCGGGTCATGGCTTGCCGGCCGTGACCAGCCAGCCGGGCACCGGTTTGCCGCCTTCCTGGCGCAGGGTCACCGGCTCGATGGCGCGTGCCTGCAGGCTGGCATCGTTGAGCGTCGTGCGCACGTGCTCGCGGGCATGGGCGTAGCGGCCGTTGGCCTGAAGCCGGTGCGGCACCGGGCTGTCTTCCGGCAAGGCTTCCACGGTGTACACCAGCCATCCTCCCCGGCGAAGGGCCCTGGCGGCGGCGCGCATGGCCTGGGTGAGGTCACCGAAGTAGCAAAGGGTGTCGGCCGACACGGCGATGTCGAAACGCTCGGGCTGCGTGTCCAGGTAGTAGACGAGTTCGGCCTTGTGCAGCACGTCGTACACCTTGCGCTGCCTGGCTTGGCGCAGCATGCCCACCGAGAGATCACAGCCGGCCAGCGAGCGTGCCCAGGGCTTCAGCAGGGGCCCGCACAGGCCGGTGCCGCAGCCCAGGTCGACCACATCGAAGGTGGCCTGGGCGGCACCCGCCGCGCGCTCGACCGCCTGTGCCACCAGTTCGGGGGCGCGGTATTGAAGCACCTCGAGCTTGGCATCGAAGGATTGGGCAAAGCTGTCGAATACCTGCTCCACGTAGGCATCGCTGGCGCGGTCGGGGGCGTCCTCGCCCAGGCAGGCCGCCAGTTGGTGCTGGACCACCGGGTTGTCGGGCTCTTCGGCCAGCCACTCTCGGTAAAGCTGTGCGGCTCGATCGCGCTCGCCCAGGATCAGCAGCGCGCGCAGCACCTGGTTGCGCGCCTGCAGATGCGTCGGCCACAACGACACGGCCTTGCTGTTGGCCACCAGAGCGTCGTGGATCCTGCCCTGGGCCATCAAGGCCTGCGACAGGTTGTACCAGGCATCGGCAAAGTCGGGGCGCAAGTCGACGGCACGCCGACACGCCGCCTCGGAAGCGTCGAGCCGGCCCTGCTTGCGGTGGATCGTGCCGAGGTTGTTGAGCGCGTCGCAGGCGCCCGCCTGATCGCCCGCGAGCGCCACGCTGCGCTCATAGGCCGTGACGGCCTCGTCGAAGCGCTGCGCACCGACCAGCACGTTGCCCAGGTTGTTCCACGGCCCCGGTTCGCCGGGCATGGCGACGATGGCCCGCTGGATCAGGTCAACGGCCTCTTCGCGCCGGCCCTGGGTGTGCCGGAGCACGCCGAGGAAATGCAGCGCATCGGGCTGCTCGGGCCAGTGCGCCAGCAGGGCCTCGAACAGCGTGTCGGCCCGCTCGAGGTCTTCGGCTCGCAGGGCGTTGATGGCCGCTTGCAGGGCCTCCTGCAGGGTCGGGCCCTGCGCGGCCACTGCCGCGGCGATGCCCGACGGGCGCAGGCGCTTGTCAGGCGAACTCATAGCTGAAATCGCCATCGGTCACGCCCACCGAGACCTTGGTGATCGGCAGCCCTTCCATCAGCCGGTGCAGGAACTCCTTGCTGATGGTGGGCAGCATGGTGTTGGTGAGGATGGCATCGATCATGCGGCCGCCCGATTCGCTCTCGGTGCAGCGCGACACCACCAGCGCCACCACCTCGTCGCTGACCTCGAGCGGCACCTTGTAGTGTTCCTGGATGCGCTTCTTGATGCGGCCGAGCTGCAGCTTGACGATGAGCGCCAGCACCTCGTCCGACAGTGGGTAATAGGGGATCGGCACCAACCGACCCAGCAACGCTGCCGGGAAGATCTTCAGCAACGGCTCGCGCAGTGCCTTGGACATGTTCTCGGGGTCGGGCATCAGCTCCGGGTCCTTGCACAGGCTGGCAATCAGCTCGGTCCCGGCGTTGGTGGTGAGCAGGATCAGGGTGTTCTTGAAGTTGATGAAGCGGCCCTCGCCGTCCTCCATGAAGCCCTTGTCGAACACCTGGAAGAAGATCTCGTGCACGTCCGGGTGGGCTTTCTCGACCTCGTCGAGCAGCACCACCGAATAGGGCTTGCGCCGCACCGCCTCGGTCAGCACGCCACCTTCGCCGTAGCCCACGTAGCCGGGGGGCGCTCCCTTGAGCGTGGAGACGGTGTGCGCCTCCTGGAACTCGCTCATGTTGATGGTGATGAGGTTCTGCTCACCGCCGTACAGCGCCTCGGCCAGGGCCAGCGCGGTCTCGGTCTTGCCGACGCCGGAGGTGCCCGCCAGCATGAACACGCCGATCGGCTTGTTGGGGTTGTCCAGGCCGGCGCGCGAGGTCTGGATGCGCTTGGCGATCATTTCCATCGCGTGGTCCTGGCCGATCACGCGCTGTGCCATGAGCTTGGGCAGGTTCAGCACGGTTTCGATCTCGTTGGCGGCCATGCGGCCGACCGGGATGCCGGTCCAGTCGCCCACCACGCTGGCCACGGACTGGTAGTCGACGGTCGGCAGGATCAGTGGCGTCTCGCCCTGGAGCGTGGTGAGTTCCGACTGCACCTGCTGCAGTTCGGCCATCGCTGCGGCACGCTCCTCGTCGCTCAGGTGGGGCGCTGCAGGCGATGCCGCATCCGGGTGCTTCTCGAGCGAGCTGCCAGTGCCTTCGACCGGCGCCACGGCGCCGCGCAGCTTGGCGCGCAGGGCCAGCAGGCGGTCGACCAAGGCCTTCTCGGCGTCCCACCGCGCCTGCAGGCCCTCGAGCCGCAGGTGCTCGGCTGCCAGGTGTTCCTCGACGTCGGCCGAGCGGGTCTTGGTGTCGATGCCGATCGCTGCCTCGCGGGCAATGATGCCCTGCTCGGTCTCCAGCGACTCGATGCGCTTGCGGCTGTCGTCCACCTCGGCCGGCGTGGCGTGCAGGCTGACCGCCACGCGGGCGCAGGCCGTGTCGAGCAGGCTGACCGCCTTGTCGGGCAGTTGCCGGCCGGCAATGTAGCGGTGCGACAGCTTGACCGCACCCTCGAGCGCCTCGTCGAGGATCTGCACCTTGTGGTGGTTCTCCATCGTCGATGCCACGCCGCGCATCATCAGGATCGCCTTGGGTTCGCTCGGCTCATCGACCTGGATGCTCTGGAAGCGGCGGGTGAGGGCAGGGTCCTTCTCGATGTACTTCTTGTACTCGGCAAAGGTGGTGGCGCCGATGGTGCGCAGTTGGCCCCGCGCCAGGGCAGGCTTGAGCAGGTTGGCGGCGTCGCCGGTGCCCGCCGCGCCGCCGGCACCCACCAGGGTGTGGGTTTCGTCGATGAACAGGATGATCGGCTTGGGGGAGGCCTGCACCTCGTCGATTACCGAGCGCAGGCGCTGCTCGAACTCGCCTTTCATGCTGGCGCCGGCCTGCAGCAACCCTACGTCGAGCACGCGCAGTTCAACGTCCTTCAGCGAGGGCGGCACGTCGCCCCGGGCGATGCGCTGCGCGAAGCCTTCGACCACGGCCGTCTTGCCGACACCGGCTTCGCCCACCAGGATCGGGTTGTTCTGGCGGCGTCGCATCAGGATGTCGACCACCTGGCGGATCTCGTCGTCGCGGCCGACGATCGGGTCCATCTTGCCGCCGCGCGCCTGCTCGGTCAGGTCGCTGGTGAATCGCTTCAACGCCTCCTGCTTGCCCATCGCCGCCGGGGCAATGGCGTCGCTGGCCTCGCCAGGCGCTCCACCGCCTTCGGTGGCCGACTGCCGCTCTTCGGGTGACCCGGACAAGAGGGTGCCGAAGCGATCGCAGAGATCGTCGAGCTTGACCTTGTCGAACTGGCGCGAGATCGACATCAAGGCGCCGCGCAGCGAAGGCGTCTTGAGCAGCCCGATCAGCAGGTAGCCAGTGCGCACCTGCCGGTCGCCGAACATCAGCGAGCCGTAGACCCAGCCACGCTCGACAGCGTTCTCGATGAAGCTGGACAGGTCGGTGATCGACGAGGCGCCGCGCGGCAGCCGGTCGAGCGACGCCGTGAGGTCCGACACCAGCACCGAGCTGTCGATCTCGTACTGCTTGACGATGCGGTGCAGGTCGCTGTCGGGCGTGTTGAGGATCTGGTAGATCCAGTGCTGCAGTTCGACATACGGATTGCCGCGCAGCTTGCAGAACACCGTGGCGCCCTCGATGGCCTTGTAGGCCAGCGGATTGAGCTTGCCGAAGAGGGCGGTGCGGGAAATTTCAGCCATGGGTGGCTCCAGGACGGTACGGGGTGGAGGACGCAGCGGGCCGAAGCCTCAGGTCCCAGCGGTCGATGGATCGGTCGGCAGCGCCGCGGCTGCCGTGCCCCAGCCAGGTGGTCAGACCAAGGCGCACTGTGCGGCCGAGCCGCGGCGGCGGAACTTCGGCGCCGGTTAGGCCCAGGCGAGCGTCCCACAACAGGTCGCCCCCGGCAAGCAGGCCAACCCAGTCGCGCAGTTCGACGAAGGCCCGGCCTCCAGGCAGGAAGGACTCATAGCTGGCCAGGTTCAGCGGCCCGATGTCGAGGCGGAACTTGAACTGGCGATCGAACACCTTGCTGCCCGTGTTTGCAGTGCGCCCGAGCTGGGCACCGCCGCCGCCCAGGCCTCGCCGCTGGGGCCGGTTCGCCGCATGGCCCAGCCGCGAACGGTCATCCTGTGCCACTGGCATCCAGTGCGCCACATGCGATTGCAGGGCCACCGGCACGCCGAAATAGTGGCGCAACACCTTGCGCATGGCCTCGGGATGTCGGCTGCGACAGACCAGCAGCCCGGCCTGGAAGCGTTTGGCGGCATCGGGAACGGAGTCGCGGCCCGAGGTGCCGGAGCCGAGTCCGAAGCATGCGCCCAGCCAGACCCCGTAGCGGTCGTCCTGCGGGCGATCCATCTGCACGGCGGGTTGTGCCTGCGCCCACGCGCGATAGAACAGACTCAGCAGCCGGTGGTGAAAGATGTCGAGGAATCGCGACAGCGTCGGGTCGGCGTGCTGATGGCGGCGCTCCCGCACATACTCGGTCAGGTGCAACGGCATCGGCCCCTGGGGGCCGAGCAGGCCGAAGAACCGGACCCCCAGGCGCCCGGTGCCGGGCCCGGTGCGGTCGAAGCGGGCGATGGGCGCCGGTGCAAAGTCCATCTCGGCGACCTGGCTCAGCCGCAGTGGTTCCTGCGATGGCCGCTGCGCCTTGCCGATGCGTGGCGAGTCGGGGCGCAACGACTCGATCCGGCGCATCAATGCGAAGAAATCGTAGGCCCAGGGCTGGCGCTCGAGGTCGTCGAGCAGGTGCTCCAGCGCTTGCTGTCGCCACGGCTTTGTCGGCGCGTCGACCCCGGTCGTCATGCCGCCCCCTCGACACCGCAGCTCGGGCCGCCGGGCGGGCAACGGTACGGCCGTGCGGCGTTCACAGCCGCTCCCTGCCGCCCATGCGGGGCGGCCAGCGGTGCACCAGACCACGCTGGCTGGAGCGCAAGCTGAGCTGGGTGAAGCTGTTCACGGCGGCGTGCCGGCACAGGAACCGCTCGAGCACCGACGCAAACATGAAGGCACTGGCACCCTGAAAGGCCAGATCATCGATCTCGAGCTCGATGTCGAGTCCATTGCCGAAGCTCAGTGGGCCCTTGAACGGCAATCGCCTCACCACGGGGCGAGCGATCAATGCACGCAACCCATCCACTTGCCGAGCCCAGGCAACATCGTCCAGCGGACCATACAGCTTCAGCATGGTGCGCAGACCGGCCGCGGCTTCGTCCGGCGAATTGCCGCTGAGCGCGAGGTGATTCATGCTGAGCTGACTGACCAAGCTCCAACCGATGGCGCCGCCGGGTTGTCGCGACACCGGTCGAGTGGGGCCCTTGAGCACGTCGACGGTGGCCACCGGGCCCGGCGATTCCAGTCGCCAGATCGGGCCGCTGCGGGCATCGGTGCCAGCGGGCAGCAGCGTGGGCAGATCACGGTTGGTCACCCAGGCCTGCACCGACAGCTGACGAAGGTCTTCGCGATAGGCGCCGTGGTCGGCATCGATCAGCGACAGGTACACCTCTTCGCCGATATACGCCGAGCGCGCCCCCTGAAGTCGCTGTCGCTCCGAAGGCAGGCGAGGTTCTCTGCGCAGCGCGAAGTACCCGACCGAACTGCCCGTGGGGGCGTGCCGCGTGTCGTACAGCGACCTGAACTGTCGTTGGGCGTCGCGGCCTGCACCGTGGCCGATCACCGATTCGATGCTGTGAATCTCGAAGTCCATCGGCCGCGTGCGGTCCGGAACGAGGTGATAGTCGCTGTTGCCCTGCCCCAGTTGAACTCGGTCGAGACGCTTGCGGAACAGGTTGATGGCCGGGGTGCAGTGCAGGCTGAGGCTTTGGTCGTCGACCAGCGACTCGAGAGATGGCTCACCTCTGGAGAAGAGCACGACCAACTCGACCGTGTCGCTGTCCACCCGGGAAAGACGGGACGCGAGATCGGTGATCTCGAAGAACAGCAGCCGTTGGGGCAGGGCGGCCAGTTCCTGCACCAGCCGGTGGCCGGAGAACGCACGCTCGGTCTCGGGCAGGAGCGCTTGGTCGTCTTCGAATCCGCAGGCCTGCACGCTGTCGGCATCTCGCCACTCGGCCAGGCTGCCCGCAGTGCCGTGGAGTACCCAGGTGCCCAGCGCGGCACCCAGCAAAAGTTCGTGCAGGCGGTTGGCCGTGTCGTTGGCCGCGCCGATGTACAGGGTAAGCCGGTCCAGCCCGAGCTGCGAGAACCGCAAACCACCCCCTGAGCGCAGGCGAATGCGGATACCGCCCTTGGCGCCCTGTGCCACAGGTACCCTCACCATGGGCAGATCGGGGGCGTAGCTGAAGTACTGGATGCCCGTGATCTCGATGGGCCAGATCGTCACGTCCTGAGACGTCCGAAACTCGCACAACGTGTTCTGGCCTCTCGGCAGTCGCGCCTGGACCATGCTGCCCCGAGGCACGCGATGGCCCTTGGCGAGGTTCGGGTCGCCCAGGTCGGCTCCCATGCGCAACACCATCATCGACGGCGTGGGCGCGAGGAAGTTTGGATAGATCGACTCCAGCAGATGCGCGATCAGCCGGGGCTGTTCGGCCTCGATCTTGAGCTGGACGCGCGCCGCCAGGAAGGCAAAGCCTTCGAGCAGTCGCTCGACGTAGGGATCAGCAACCTCCAGGCCTTCCATGCCCAGGCGGGACGCGATCTTGGGGAACTCTGCGGCGAACTCGGCACCGACCTCGCGGAGGTGGGTGAGTTCGTCGTTGTACAGCCGCAGCAGCCGCGGATCCATCCTACCGGGCCCTTGTGGACGTGAAGGCGCCAGCATCGCGCACTTCGACGAGCCCGGCCTCGAGATCGAGCCGGGTGCGCAGCAGCACCTCGAGCGGCACCGGCTGGGCCCAGAGGTGGCCGCGAATCTCGAACTCGATCATGTTGTGAGTGTCCAGCACGCTGGTCGCTTCGAGTGCACGAACCTCGAGCGTTTCGGGCAGCAACCGGGGTTCGAAGCGCAAGACGCAATCGCGGATCGCGCGCTCGAGCACGCTGATGTCGACCTTCGAGGCCAACTGACCACTCAGTGCCGGCAGTCCGAAGTTCAGCACGCTGGACGCCAGCGCGGGGTAGTCTTCGCCAAGGCGGTCAGTGGGTTGGGTGGCGTTGAACAGCCAGCTCAGGTCTCGGAGCACGGCCTGACGCAGCTGATTCTTGCTCATCACGCGCTGCCCTTCGGGCTCGACGCGCTGTGTCGGCGAATCATCCGTCAACCGGTCGAGCAGGGCCGGTTGCAGCCGCTCCCGGGGCTCGAGTTGGGTCGCCATGAACGCACGCGCTGGGTTGGGGGTCAGGCGGGCGGCGTGTCGACTTCTGGGGTGGAGTCCAGCACCAGCTCGCGCACGTCGAGCAGGCCTTTCTCGACCACGTCAGTCACCAACAACCGTTGCCCGAGTCCGCGGTACTGGCCTTCAGCGAGCTCGAGCCATTCGGTCTTGCGGCCCATCCGCAGTGCGGCATCCGGCAACGAACCTGTGCCCGGATAGCGTGACGGCACCAAGGCCACGATCTCGCCTCCGTTGACGAACTCGAGGTGCGCCGGCAACCAGACCAGGTCTCGCAGGTCTTCCGGCGCTTCGAACTGCACCTTCGACAATGCCGCGAACGGCACCCAGCAGTACCGGCCGTTGATCACCGCTTCGAGCACGGGTCCGAGCCGCGAATCGGCGTCGGCGATCCAGTCGAAGGCCACGCCGTCGATCTGTCCGGAAGTTCCCGGGGCGTCGTCGAGCGCTTGCCGCCGCAGGCTGGCGGCGCCGGCAAGGTCGCCGGCCGCCTCGGATTGCAGGGCCTGGGCCAACAGGGCCACCCACGGCTGGGGCTTTCCGAAGAGGTGAGGCATGGTGCGGCCAGCGAACACCGACTCGCGCACGGCCTCGCACTGCACGGCCTCTCGGTAGGTATTGACCATGGCCAGCGCGCCTGCGTCGAGTTCGCCGCACACGGTCAATTGGCTCAACGCACGGGGCCATTGGCCCAAGATGCACAGCAACTGGAACAGGAAGACGCGCAGTTTCGGATCGGCCGCCTTGGCCCGAACCTCTTTCTGAAGCTGGGCCAGTGCGGCGTCAGGGTCGCCCTGGGCAATGAGTTCGGCAGCGCTGGTCAAGTCAGGGCCTCGGCATCAGGTGTTGGTGGTCAACTCATCCGTGAAGGTCATGCTGCCACCGCGCAGGCCGGTGGTCTTCTGCGGACGGTACTCGACTTCCACCTTGGTGAACATCAGCGTGACCGTCTCCTTGACCTGTCCGGATGGCTCGACGTCGTGCTCGACCGCGGACACACGGGCACCCTTGAGGACGATCGTGAAGTAGATGTCCTGTTCGCCGCCAGCCCGACGCATGCTGAGTCGCGCCTCGGTGACCTCGTCGTTCGTGGCCAGTGCCGCGAGCAACGGGGTGGTCGCCTGATCGATGCGCTTGTGAACGGTCAATCCGGTGTAGGAACGCCGGGAGGTCGCCGAGGTGTGGCCAATGGCAGAACTGGCGCTGACTCCCCAACGCCAGCCGTGGAGCGCGATCTCGTCGATGTGGTTGGGCGTCTGGCTCTCGCCCTTGACGACGCCCGCCCGCTTGGTCTTGACGTAGAGGTAAACGTCTGCCGTCTCGCCGGCTCCGGCGACGGCCAGTGGATCCATCAGTGTTGGCATGGCACCTGCCCTGGTTGTAGCTTGTCACGCCACCTGCATCCCGCCACAGCAGCGACCGCACCGGGTGGCGCGACCGTCGCCGGGCAGGGCAGGGCCGATGCGTCGATCAGGTGATCGTGGTGGTCTTGACGTTCCAGCCGAACTTCACGTCGCCGCCGAGTGCGCCCTTGTCGTCCTGCGCCTTGTAGGCGAAGTCGACCGACGCATAGGACATGGACACGCTTTCGACGATGTCGCCCTGCGATGAGCCACTGGGCTGCACCGACGTGATGAACACTTCCTTCAGGGTGATCTTCAGGAAGTCCTTCTGGCCTTCGCCGGACTTGCGGGCCGTCAGCACCACGGACGGGAAGTGCACGCCCTGGGCGCACTTCTTGGCCAGGATGGGAGAGGCCTTGTCGTAGGTGTGCAGGAAGTTGAAGTCGTTGGGGGTTGCCTTGCCCTTGCCCGAGCCGCCACCGGACGTGCCGCCTGCGTTGACGTTGGAAACGCCCCAGGTCCAGGACAGGATCTCGATTTCGCCCTTGTGGTCGGCGTGGGTTGCCTCGCCGTCGACGCCATCGAACTTGATATGGGTATCGGTTGCCATGATGAATCACTCCTTGAGCCCGGTGCGGGCAACTGTTGAAACAGGAAAGTCAGGTTACTGCTGCTTCTGCGAGGGCAGCTTCGACACGAGCCTCAGCGACACCGTCAGCCCTTCGAGCTGATAGTGCGGGCGGAGGAAAAACTTCGAGGTGTAGTACCCGGGATTGCCGGCCACCTCCTCGACAACGACTTCTGCAGCGGCCAGCGGCTTTTGAGCCTTCGTGACCTCGGATGAGTTGGCTGGATCGCCATCGACGTAATTCATGATCCAGTTGTTGAGCCACTTCTCCATGTCGGTGCGTTCCTTGAACGAGCCGACCTTGTCGCGGACGATGCACTTCAGGTAGTGCGCGAAGCGACAACATGCGAACAGGTAAGGCAGGCGGGCGGACAGGTTGGCATTGGCAGTGGCGTCCGGATCGTCGTACTCGGCCGGCTTCTGCAGCGACTGGGCGCCGATGAAGGCAGCGAAGTCGCTGTTCTTCTTGTGCACCAGCGGCATGAAGCCGTTCTTGGCCAGTTCGGCCTCGCGCCGATCGCTGATGGCGATCTCGGTGGGGCACTTCATGTCCACGCCACCGTCATCGCTGGGGAATGTGTGGGTGGGCAGGCCCTCGACTGCGCCGCCCGATTCGATGCCGCGGATGCGCGAGCACCAGCCATACAGCTTGAACGACCGGTTGATGTTGACGGCCATCGCGTAGGCGGCATTCGACCAGGTGTACTTGCTGTGGTCGCCGCCCGCGGTTTCTTCCTCGAAGTTGAATTCCTCGACCGGGCTGGTCTTCGCGCCGTAGGGCAGGCGGGACAGGAACCGCGGCATGGCCAGGCCGATGTAGCGGGCGTCGTCCGACTCGCGGAGCGAGCGCCAGGCGGCGTACTCGGGCGTGCCGAAGATCTTGGTCAGGTCGCGCGGGTTGGCCAGTTCCTGCCACGAGCCCATGCCCATCAGCGTGGGGCTGGCGGCCGAGATGAAAGGCGTGAGCGCCGCGGCGCTGACCTTGGCCATCTCGCCCAGCATCTCGACATCCGGCGGGCTCTGGTCGAAGTAATAGTCGCCGACGAGACAGCCGTAGGGCTCGCCACCAAACTGGCCGAATTCCTCTTCGTAGACGCGCTTGAACAACGGGCTCTGGTCCCACGAGGTGCCCTTGTAGCGCTTCAGCGTCTTGGCGACCTCGTTCTTGCTGATGTTCATCACGCGGATCTTCAGCATCTCGTCGGTTTCGGTGTTGTTGACGAGGTAGTGCAGGCCGCGCCAGGCGCTTTCGAGTTGCTGGAAGTCCTGGTGGTGGAGGATCGCGTTGACCTGTTGCGACAGCTTCTTGTCAATCTCGGCGATCATGGCCTCGATGGAGGCCAGCACGTCGCTGCCGACCAGATTGGTCTGCGACAAGGCCTGCTGCGCCAGGGTCAGCACGGCGTTCTCGACCGCCGACTTGGCCTCGTCCGTCTTCGGCTTGAATTCTTTGTTCAGCAGCGAGGCGAATTCGCCACCTTCGAAGGTGACGCCCTGCAGGCTCGACAGTTGCGATGCGGAAGTTTCAGCCATGGTGGATCTCCGGGGATGCGGTTCGATTCGGGGTCACGGGGATCAGGCGCCTTCGCCTTCCGGCTTTCGCGCGGCGGCCAGGGACTTCAGCAGCGCCTCGTCCTTGATGACCTTGGAGATCAGTTCCTCGGCACCGGTCTTGCCGTCCATGTAGGTGATCAGATTGGCCAGTTGCTGGCGTGCCTCGAGCATCTGCTTCAGGCCGTCGACCTTGGCGGCCACGGCGGCCGGCGAGAAGTCGTCCATGCTCTCGAAGGTGATGTCGACGGCGATGTTGCCCTGGCCAGTGAGTGTGTTCGGCACCTGGAACGCCACCCGCGGCTTCATGGACTTCATGCGCGAATCGAAGTTGTCGACATCGATCTCCGCGAACTTGCGCTCAGCCACGGGAGGCAGGGGCTCGGAAGGCTTGCCGGACAGGTCGGACAACACACCCATGATGAAGGGCAGCTGAACCTTCTTCTCGGCGCCGTAAAGCTCGACGTCGTACTCGATCTGTACACGCGGTGCACGATTGCGGGCGATGAACTTCTGGCTGCTGGTTGCCATGGCTTACCTCTGCTGGTGGGTTGTACGGTCTGTCGGCGCGGATCAACTCGATCGGCCGTCGGTGCCGGCGAGCCGCTCGATCTGGTCGACGCCCTCGGGCATCAGGTCTCTGACGATATCGAGGAAGCTCATGCTCATCAACCGCTGCGACCGCCGCAGCAGCAACGGAGCCGGATTGCTGGGTTCGTTGCGCTCGATCCACTCGCACAGGCGATCGATCGTGCGGATGACGTCGTCCCGGGAGTTGATGCTGCCCGGCGCGCTGGTGCCGCCCGTGGCGGCATTTGCCGATGCGCCGGCACCTGCCGCGGACGCGTCATCTGCGCCCGTGGCCCGTTGCCGCGCCTGGTCGAGCGCGCGCGTCAGGCTGAGCAAGGGAGCGAGGTCGGGCCCGGTGCCCGGCACCAGTTGTTCTTCGAGGATCTGTGAAATGCCCTTGGCCGCCTCGATGGCGCCTTGCAGCATGCCGGCCAGCGTGGTGTCCTGCCCAAGCGCTTGCCGCAGGGCGTCGAGCACGCCGGCCTCGCTGGGCACCGATTCGTCACCAGCAGCTTCGGCCAACCCGAGACCGAGTTCGATGTCGCGGACCACGATGCTGCCGCGGGTGGAGGTGAGGGCGGCGCTGCGCAGATCGGCCAGAAAGGCGTTGGTCGCCGCCAGCGGCGCGAGCGCGTTGACCCGCATCGTCGGATCATTGCCGTCCGACTCGTCGAGTTGGGGATGGACGTCCGCCCAACGGCGTGACAGCAGGCCGTGCAACAGCTTCAGACCGCCGACTGCACCCGACACGCCTTCGAGGCGGGCACCGCTGCGGGCCAACCAGACGGCCACACGGAGGTCACGTGTCCGTGAGGCGAGATCGAGCGCGTGCTCGCGTACCGTGCGCCAATCGGGGGCTTCGGCCGGGATGACCTTGTCACCAAACTGCTGTTCGGGCTTGCCCGCGCCGGCCTGCTCCAGTTGCAGGAACACCGGGTCGTACTCCAGATCGCTGCCGCTGGGGGCGTCATCCGACAGGGGAACTAGCAGGGACTCGGTGTCGAGCATGGGTGAAATGAAAATGCCGTATCAAGCCGGGAGGTGCTGGAATCGAACTCTAGGAGCCCGATCGATGCCGCGCAGTGGTCTAAAGTCACTTTGGCGCGGTCAGGGCCGAGGCGCATCCGTCGACCGGGGGATGTCACTGCGCCGGGCCGTCGAGGGCCGGTGTGCCGTCCCGCCAATGGTGGATGGTCAGCCCAAGAGGTTGCGCAGCGCGTCGTAAAGACGGCGCGGCTGCACTGGCTTGAACATCACCATGTGGCCGCTGGAGGCGATGCGGCGGATCTCCGCATGGGCCGTGTCGCCAGTGATCAGGATGGCCGGCACCTCGTGGCGACACATCCGGCGCACGCCGTCGATCGCCTCGAGTCCGTCGGCGCCATCGCCGAGGTGCAGGTCGGACAGAACCAGGTCGACCCGACCTTCCAGGGCCTGGGTCACCTGTTCGGCCTGGGCGGCCGAGGCGGCAGTCATGACCTGATAGCCCCATTCTTGCAGCAGGCCTCGCAAGCCCTCCCGGATGGGCTCCTCGTCGTCGATCACCATCACCATTTGCGGCCGGCTGATCTGCATCGGCACGGTGTCGGCTGGCGCCAGGGCATCCTGGAGCTCGGGCAGTCCGCCGATCGGGATGCCGACACGGAACATGGTGCCCCGGCCGACGCGCGATGCCACGGTCAGTCGGTGCCCCAGCAGGCGGACCAGGCGCTTCACGATGGCCAGGCCCATGCCCAAACCATGTGCACGGTCTCGTTCGCCGCGCCCGATCTGATAGAACTCGTCGAAGATGCGCGGCAGTTCCTCGGCTGCGATGCCGGCGCCGGTGTCCCAGACTTCCACGTTCACGGCATTGGCCGTAGTGCGGGCCACCACAACAATGCCGCCCCGTTCGGTGTACTTGATGGCGTTCTGGATCAGGTTGCCGAGGATGCGCTCCAGCATCTGCGGATCGCTGTGCACCGATTTGCCACCTGGCGAGAAGCGCAGTCCCAGCCCGGCCAGTTCGGCCTGTCCTGCATAGTGCATGTGCAGGCGACGGAAGGTGTCCCGCAGGCTGAAGGTCTGTAACGCGGGCGCGACGCTGCCAGCGTCCATGCGCGAAATGTCCAGCAGGGCATTGAACGAGCGCTCGAGTCCGTCGATGGCGCGCACCATGTTTCGCACGAGTGGCTCATCGGGCGAACTCTTCATCCGCTTGTGCAGGGTGGCCGTGAACAGCGCGAGCGCATGGACCGGCTGCCTCAAGTCATGGCTGGCAATGGCCAGGAAGCGACTCTTCTCCACGTCCGCACGCGCCGCAGCGTCGCGTTCGGCTTCGAGTGTGCGGATGCGGTCACCTTGCTCGATCAGTGCCTTGGTGTTCTGTCGCCAGGCCCTGTTCCGCTGGCGGGCCACGACCAGCACGGCCAGCGCCATCAAGGCGTGCGCCGCCAAAGCATGGTCGAACGCGGGGTCGTTGCCCGCAACCCAGGTGGCCAGGGCGGTGGAGGCCGGCACGCCACAAAGCAGGAGATCCAACCCGCGCACCGGTGCCACGGCGGCGGCGCCCACCAGCACGAACGCCGCGCCGCCCAGCAACACCGCGGGCGCCTCCGGCGGCGCCATCCAGGGGCCGGCGGCCATGCAGGCGCTGCTGATCACGACGAGCGCCACCAGCCACCGGTAAAGCTGGTCCTGGCGCTTGTCTGTTGGCCTTTGCCGCCCGAGACGTGCCGGCATCTGCCACGCCATCGCGCCGAGGAAGACGCAGGTCAGGGTCCACGCTGCGCTGGTCACGCCAAACGGCATGGCGCTGGCCACCAGCAGAGATGATGCGGCGATCACGAGACCCCACAGGGACATGTTCGCGAGTGCCGCACGCAACGCGGCTTCGCGAAGTCGCGACATCACGGCGCGGCGGTCGGCCTGGCGTAACTCGTTCTCGCTGCCGGGCTCAGGCGGCTGATCAGGCCCACCGACTGCGACGTAAACGGTCGGCGCGACCGCAGCGGCCGCAGGCCCTGGCGGTGCCGGACCGTCCGGCTCGGTCATCGGAACAGGCTGATGAGGTGCGATCGCGAGCGGACGTCGAGGGCCAGCAGCAACGACGACACGTAGTTCTTGATCGTGCCCAGCGACAGGCCGGTTGACGAACTGATCTCCTGGTTGGTGCAACCAGACAGAACGAGTTCCAGGATCTCGAGGTGCCTGGGACCGAGTTCGGCGACGCGGTCGTACATCGCCGACGACGGAAAGCGTGGGAACAGTTTGCTGGACACCGACGACGGCGCGCGCGTCTCGCTGGCGCCACCGGGCCACAGCAGGGCCGTCAAGGTGTCGCGCATCTCGGACATCATCGTGCTCTTGCCAACATAGCCCGAGGCACCGAGGGCCCGAGCCTGGCGAACGACGAACTCGTCCTGCGTGCCACTGAACACCGCGACGCGTGCCTTGGGGTGGGCCAACAGGAAATGTCGCAGGCCCTGCAGGCCCTTGCAGTCGGCGAGGTTCAGGTCGAGCAGCACGGCATCGATGTCGGGCTGTGCGGCATAGGCGGCGATGGCTTCCTGGAGCGTCGAGGCCTCGATCCACTCGATGGGCACGTCGCGGATCTCGGCGTACATCGTCTTGACGCCGACACGGACCAGTTCGTGGTCATCGACCAGCAGCACCTTGCGCTTCTCGGACATGGGTTCGTGGGCTTCCGGCCGTCTTTCGAAGATGTTAACCGCCGCCATGGTCCGCGCTCCGCCGCACCTGCTGACTGCTGCCATAAGCGTGACAATGTATATTATGTTAACTACTGTCGATTGTTGCATAATTGAGCCCAACCTGGATACCGCGCACCTCCCCATGGCCAAAGCCGACACCAAGACAGCGATCGATGCCGACGGACTGCGTTACCGCAGCAAGACCCCCGGCTCGCCCTTCACGGCCGCCGGGGCATTTGGCGCAGCCACCATGTCGTGCTTCCTGTGCGGCAAGCACAGGCCCCGCAGCGCCTTGAAGTCCCGCCGCCTGCTGGGCAAGGCCCAGTTCGTGTGCTCGCCGACCTGCAAGGACGCAGAGGCCGAACTGACCAAGAAGTGACACTGGGCGCCCTACGGGCGCCGGTTATCCTCGGACCGCGCGAACGGCTCGCGCAGAATCGCTGGTGAACGGCCTCCACGAAGGCCGCACTAGGAGACCGTCCGATGAGCCAGCATTTGTTCAGCGACGCCGCCGCACTGGCGCCACCTGCCGCCGTGCGCGAGGATCGCCCGGAAGGCGCATTCGTCCTGCGCCACCCAGAGCCGCTCCAGCCCTACGCCCGATGCGTCGGCGCCTGGCTCGAACACTGGGCGGTGACGACACCGGACCTGGATTTCATTGCCGAGCGCGATGCGAGCGGTGCCTGGCGCCGCCTGACCTACCGAGAGACGCGTCGCCTGGTGGGGCGGATCGCGCAATCGCTGCTGGACATGCGCCTGCCGCCGGGGCGCCCGGTGGTCGTGCTCAGCGACAACTCGGTCGATCATGCGCTGCTGCTGCTGGGCAGCATGCACGTCGGGCGGCCGGTGTGCACCATCTCCAGCGCCTATTGCCGTCTGACCAAGGACTACACCAAGGTCCACGGCATGTTGGACGCTCTCGAGCCGGCGCTCGTGTACGCGGCCGATTCGGCGGTCTATGGCCCGGCGATGTCGACCTGGGCTGGCTCGACACCACGGGTGTTCAGTGCCGGCGCACAGGCGCAGGCGGGCGCCGTGGCCTTCACCGACCTGCTCGAGGCCGACGAAACGCCGGCCGTCCTGGACGTGTACCACCGGGTGCGGCCCGACGACCACGCGAAGTACCTGTTGACCAGTGGCTCCACCGGGCTGCCCAAGGCCGTGATCAACACGCACCGCATGCTGACGGCCAACCAGCAGCAGATCTCGCAGGTGTGGCCCTTCCTCAATCGCCACCGGCTCACGCTGCTCGAGTGGCTGCCCTGGAGCCACACGTTCGGCGGGAACCACAACTTCAACATGGTGCTGGCTCATGGTGGCACCTTGTATGTGGACGAGGGACGGCCCGCCCCCGGGCTGATCGAGAAGACGGTGCACAACCTCCGCGAGGTCAAGCCGAACTTCCATTTCAACGTGCCCCGCGGATTCGACATGCTGCTGCCCTACCTGGAGCAGGACGAGAGGTTCGCGCGCGACTTCTTCGATCGCCTGGAGGGCCTGTTCTATGCCGGCGCGGCGCTGCCGCAAAGCCTGTGGGAGCGGCTCGAAGGGGTGGCTCGGCGTGTCCGGCAACGCCCGGTGTGGTTCACCTCGGCCTGGGGATCGACCGAGACCTCCCCTGCCCTGACGTCCGTCTACTGGCAGATCGAACGCGCCGGCTGCATCGGCGGCCCGCTGCCGGGGGTCGACCTGAAGTTCGTGCCCAATGCCGGCAAGCTGGAGCTGCGGGTGCGTGGCCCCAACGTCTTTCCGGGTTATCGCAATGCGCCGGAGCTCACCGCCAAGGCCTTCGACGACGAAGGCTACTACCTGATCGGTGATGCGGGACGGCTGGTCGATCCGCAGCGGCCCGAACGCGGCGTGGCCTTCGACGGCCGGGTGGCCGAGGACTTCAAGCTGATGAGCGGCACCTGGGTGTCGGTGGGCACGCTGCGCGTGCGCGCGGTGACCGCGCTGACGCCGCTGGCTGCCGACGTGGTGGTCACCGGCCACGACCGCGAGGAGGTGGGTTTGCTGGTCTTCCCCAGCCCCGCCGCACGCGAGCTGTCGACGCAGGCCCTGGGCGAGCGCGTGCGCGAGGCGCTGGTCGCGATGCGGCAGGAAGGCGGCGGCTCGTCGCAGGCGCCGACGCGCGCCCGGGTGCTCGATGAGCCGCCCAGTGCCGATGCCGGCGAGATCACCGACAAGGGCTACATCAACCAGGGCGCGGTGCTGAGGCGCCGCAACGGCGATGTGATCGCCCTGTACAGCAATGTGCCCGACACCCGCACGGTGCGGGTGTGAGGCTGGCCGATCAGACGGGCTCCAGCAGCATCAGGCCGGAGGCCGTGTTCGATATCGGGATGTGGTAGTTGCTGTGCAGTGCGCGCACGCTGGGGCCGAGCGCGCCGCGCGTGGCCAGCCACATCAGCAGCTCCACGCCCTGGGTGCCGGCCTGCTCCACCAATTGGTAGGTGTCGAATTGCGTGGCCCAGGTCGGGTCGCTCACCATGCTGTCCATGAACTTCAGGTCGAAGTCCTTGTTGATGAAGCCGGCGCGCTCGCCGTCGAGCTGGTGAGACAGGCCCCCGGTGCCGAGCACCAGCACCTTCTCGTCGCCCGCCCAGCGGGACACTGCACGACCGATCGCCTCACCCAGACGGTGGCAGCGCTTCGCGCTCGGCAGCGGCGCCTGCACGGTGTTGATGCACACCGGCACCACCTTCACCGGCCAGGCCTGATCGGGCCACAGCAGGGCCATGGGCAGCGTGAACGCATGGTCGACCGTCATCTCCTGGCAGGTGGTCAGATCGAACTCGTCGGCCACCAGCGATTCGATCAGGTGCCATGACAGCTCGGTGTCGCCGGTGAACGGCGGCACCGTCGGGATGCCCCAGCCCTCGTCGGCATTGGTGTACTGCGGTGCCGCGCCCACCGCGAAGGTGGGCATCTTGTCGAGGAAGAAGTTCAGGCCGTGGTCGTTGTACAGCACGACCACCACGTCGGGCCGGGTTTCCGACAGCCAGTGCCGGATGGGGATGAAGCCGTCGAAGAAGGGCTTCCAGTAGGGGTCGTTCTGCAGACCCTTGGCGATCGCGCCGCCGATGGCGGGCACGTGCGAGGTGGTGATACCACCGATGATCCTGGCCATGTGGGGTGTTCCTTCCAGCGAGGGGTTCAGCCGCGGGCGGCCAGCAGCTTGGCCTTGAACTCGTCCTTCGTCATGCCGGTCTGCTGCGCACCGATGTCCTGCATGTCGAGGTGGAAGATGCCGGCGAACTTCGCCAGGTAGTAGGCGTTGCCTCCGGCCGCGATCAGCTGCAGCACGTTGCGTTGCCGGATCGCGTCGCGCTGCTGCGCGTTCAGGCCGAACCTGGCGCAGTAGGCGTCCTCATCGGCGAGGAAGGCGTCGCGGTTGCGGGCTTCGTTGAACGAATAACACATCTTGTTCAGCGCGTAGCCCTTGCGGGCCTGCACGCCGTCGAAGATGGTCGTGCCGGGGATCCTGGGTCGGTCCTGGGTCGGTCGCATCTGGCTCTCCTTCAGTGCTGCCGCTGGGGTGTGACGTGGATTGTTCAGTGGTGCATGATTCAGAAAAAGCCCCATCCACTGATTTGTCACATGAGCCGATTCGATCATTCAGACTTGGACGGGCGCCTACTGCAACTGCTGCTGGCGGTTTACGAGGAGCAGTCGGTCACCCGCGCGGCGCACCGGCTCGGTGTCACGCAGTCGGCCGTCAGTCACCTGCTGGACAAGCTGCGCGTCATCGTCGGCGACCCGCTGTTCGTGCGCTCCGGCCGCGGCATCGTGGCCACCGCTCGGGCCGAGGCGCTGGCGCAGCGTGCACGCCTGCTGCTGGACGACATGCGGGCGTTCGCCACCACCGGCGGCTTCGACCCGGGCACCCTGTCGATGTCGGTGACCATCGCCGCCAACGACCTGCAACGCGACCTGCTGCTGCCATTGGTGCTCCAGCGCGCGCGGCAGCAGGCACCGGGGCTCACCCTGCGCGTGATCCCGTCAGGTGCCCCCACGCCCGAGATGCTTCGCGACGGCCATTGCCAGCTGGTCATCTCGCCGCGCCCGCCGGAGGCGGCCGACCTGAAACACAAGCGCCTGTTCGACGATCGCTACCTGGTGTTCTACGACGCGTCCCGGCGCGACCCGCCGCGCGACCGCGCCGCCTACCTGTCCGCCGATCACGTGACCGTGGTCTACGAGCCGCGCCGCCAACTCGACCTCGACCAGGTGCTGGCCTCGCGGGGCATCCACCGCCGCATGGTGGCCAGCGTGCCCGGGTTCGCCGGCGTGCCGCCCTTCCTGCGCGGCAGTGACCTGCTGGCCACGGCCCCCAGCCTGCTGCGCGCCGGCCTGATGCGCGGCCTGGCCGCGGTGCCCGTGCCCGTGCCCTGCCCGCGCATGCCCATGTACCTGATCTGGCACGTGCGGCACCAGGACGACGCGATGCACCTGTGGCTGCGCCGCCAGGTCGAAGCGGCGGTGAAGCCGGCACTGCAGGCGGCCGATGAATCCTCAGACGCTCGAGGCCCCGGCCTGTAGGCGGAACTCCCGCGGGCTGACGCCGAGCCTGCGCTTGAAGAACCGGCAGAAGTAGGCCGGGTCGTCGTAGCCCAGTTCGAAGGCCACCTGGGAGATGGGCGCGGCGATGTAGACCAGCCGTCGGCAGGCCTCGCGGGCCACGCGGTCGTGCACCAGATCGAGCGCGCTTCGCGCCGATTCGGCCCTCGCCAGGCGGTTCAGGCGCTCGGGTGTCAGGCCCAGGCGGCTGGCATAGCGGGCCATCGGCCAGTGCTCGGCGTAATGCGCCTCGACGAGTTCCAGGAAGCGCGTGAACAGCAGTTGCTGTCCGCGGCCGACGGCACCGTTTGCCTGGTCGTGCTGGGCCGTGGTTTGTGCAAGTCTCCACACCAGCGCCCGGGCCAGCCACAGGGCCACCGGCGAACCGGCCGAACCCGGCGACGCAAACTCCTGCGCCAGCGGTTCGAACAGGCCGTCGATGCGCCGGGCCTCCTCGGCGGACAGCGGCACCACGCGCGGTGATGCGAACAGGCTGCGCAGCGCACCGCCGATGAGGTCCTGGCCGCCCTCGAGCATCGCGCGCGGGCTCAGTGTGAGGACCATGCCCTCGCTGTCGGGCTCAAAGCGGTAGGCATGGACGACACCCGGTGGAATGGCTATGAGCGCCGGGCCGCTGCACGCTTGGCGGTCGGTGTCCAGCGTCACCGCTGCCGAGCCCGAGCGCAGCCACAGCACCTGGTGCAGGCCTTGGTGCACGTGGGCCTCGATCTCCCAGCGGTACAGGCGGCTGCGCGATTGCAGGCTTTCGACATGCAAGGTGTCGCCGGCGGCGGCCACGGCCTCGCCGTAGAGGCCGAATGCCGGGATCGTGGCAGGGCTGGCCGTGGCGGACCTGGCGGATCTGCGGCCCGGTGTGCTGTGCTTGGGCATGCCCGATTCTTCCCGAAAAGTGCAAGTTCTCGGGGCATTTTGTCCACTGCCAAAGCCGGAGGTGACCCTTAGAGTCCGGCACACAGGGTCGACACAGACCGCGCCACCCCAGGAGACCACCGATGTTCCGCTTCGATCCCTACTCACCGGCCGTCGACGCCGACCCCTTCCCCTTTTACCGCGTGCTGCGCGACGAGCATCCCTGCTTCTGGAGCGAGGAGGCGCAGATGTGGATCCTCTCGCGCTACGCCGACATCGTCGGCGCGGGGCAGGACTGGCAGACTTACTCGTCGGCCAAGGGCAACCTGATGACCGAGTTGCCGAATCGCGCGGGGGCCACCCTGGGCACCACCGACCCCCCGCGGCACGACCGCCTGCGCGGGCTCATCCAGCATGCGTTCATGAAGCGCAACCTCGAGAGCCTGACCGAGCCCATCCGCGACATCGCCCGCACCACCGCGCAGGCCCTGCAGGGCCGCGAGCGCTTCGATTTCATCACCGAGTTCTCGTCCAAGTTCACGGTGCGGGTGTTGTTCGCCGCCCTGGGGCTGCCGCTCGGCGATGAGCAGAAGGTGCGCGACCAGGCCGTGCTGATGGTGCAGAGCGATCCGGTCACTCGCGCCAAGGGGCCGGAGCACATTGCGGCCTACCAGTGGATGCAGGACTACGCCGCTGGCGTGATCGCCGAGCGCCGCGCGCGGCCGCTGAACGACCTGATCTCGCACTTCAGCATGGCCGAGATCGACGGCGACCGGCTCGACGAGCGCGAGGTGCTGCTGACCACCACCACGCTGATCATGGCGGGCATCGAGTCGCTGGGCGGCTTCATGGCCATGTTTGCGGTCAACATGGCCGAGCAGGCCGATGCGCGACGCCAATGTGTCGCCAACCCGGCACTGCTGGTGGATGCGGTGGAAGAGTCGCTGCGCTTCAACACCTCGGCTCAGCGCTTCCGGCGCTGCCTGCAGCGCGACGTGACCCTGCACGGCCAGACCATGCGCGCCGGCGACTTCGTCTGCCTGGCTTACGGCTCGGGCAACCGCGACGAACGCCAGTACCCGAACCCGGACGTCTACGACATCGGCCGCAAACCCCGCGGGCATCTCGGCTTCGGCGGCGGCGTTCACGCCTGCCTGGGCACGGCCATCGCCCGGCTGTCGGTGAAGCTGGCCTTCGACGAGTTCCACCGGGTGGTGCCCGAGTACCATCGCGCCGAACAGCAACTGGCGTGGATGCCGTCGTCCACCTTCCGCAGCCCGCTGCGGCTCGAACTCTCCGTCCACTGACCGCCATGGCCCACATCACCTACATCGAGCCTTCGGGCCAACGCGTCACGGTCGACGTCACCGACGGGTGGAGTCTGATGCAGGCGGCCATCGCCAACGGCGTGGACGGCATCGTGGGCGAGTGCGGCGGCTCCTGCGCCTGCGCCACCTGCCACTGCTACGTGCAGGAAGACCGGCTGGCCGACCTGCCCCCGCCGACCGAGGGCGAACTGGGCATGCTGGACAACGTGGCGGCGGAGCGCCGACCCAACAGCCGCCTGTCGTGCCAACTGAAAGCCGGCCCGGCCCTGGAGGGCCTGGCCGTCACGCTGCCCGAGACCCAGGAATGACACACAGCGCCCTGCCCGCCACCCCGCACATCGTCATCGTCGGCGCAGGCCAGGCCGGCGTGCAGGCCGCTGAAGCCTTGCGGGCCGGCGGCTACACCGGCGACCTGACGATCGTCGGCGAAGAACCGCATGGCCCGTACCACCGCCCGCCGCTGTCGAAGGCGTGGCTGGCCGGCGACATGGATGCGGCGCAACTGGTGATGCGCGCCCCCGAGATGCTGGCCCGCAAATCGATCACGCTGCGAACCGGTTGCCATGTGGAGGGCATCGACCGCAAGGCACGCACGGTCAGGCTGCGGGATGGCAGCACGCTGCCGTACACGGGGCTGGTGCTGGCCACCGGGGCGACGCCCAGACGCCTGGCCCTGCCGGGCGGCGATGCCGCGGGCGTGCTGGCCCTGCGCAACCGCGACGACGCATCCGCCATGGCCGAACGCCTGGCGCATTGCCTGGCGCACGAACTGCCCGTGGTGGTGATCGGCGGCGGCTTCATCGGGCTCGAGGTCGCGGCCACGGCCCGCAAGAAGGGCTGTGCCGTCACCGTGCTGGAAGCGGCCCCTCGCTTGCTGGGCCGGGTGCTGGCACCGATGTTGAGCGACTGGTATGCCCGCCTGCACGCCGACCATGGTGTGGCACTGGTGCTGGACGCCCGCATCGAGGCGATCGAGGCCGATGCCCGGGGCGAGGTCAACGCCGTTCGGCTGGTCGGCGGCCGTTGTCTGCCGGCCGGGCTGGTCGTGCTCGGGGTGGGCGTCACCGCCAACGATGAATTGGCGCGCCAGGCGGGACTGGCGTGTGACCGCGGCATCGTCGTCGATGCCTGCGGGCGCACCGACGATCCGGCCATCGTGGCCGCCGGCGACTGCACCGCGCGCCGGCTGGACGACGGGTCGCTGCTGCGGCTGGAATCGGTGCAGAACGCCACCGAACAGGGCAAGTCGGCCGCAGCCGCCTTGCTGGGCCAGCCGCGCCCCTTCACCGCGACGCCGTGGTTCTGGTCGGACCAGTACGACCGCAAGCTGCAGATGGCCGGTCTGTCCACCGGTGCCGACCACTGGGCGCTGCGCGGGCGGCTCGACGAAGGGCCCTTCTCCGTCTACCACTATCGCCGCGGCAAGCTCGTCGCGGTCGATTCGGTGAACTCGCCGAAGGACCACCTGCAGGCGCGCAAGCTGCTGGATGCGGGCGTGACACCGACGCCCGAACAGGTGGCCGACACCGCCTTCGAACTGAACAGCCTGCTCTCCGCCTGAGCGCAGGCGGCGCCTTGTCCGCGCCCGCGCTCAGCCGGCCGGCGCCGCCTGGCGCAACAGACCGATCAGCAGCGCGAGGGTGACGAAGCTGGCGGTCGTGGCCACCAGCATGCGGGCCGCGCAGGCATGCTGCTGGCCGTGCTTCTGGCCGAAGATCGCGTAGACGCCGAGCATCGGCGCGCCGGCCATCAGCACGGCGGCCGTGGCCAGGCCGGGACTCACCGGCCCGAAGGTCCACAGCGCCCCCGCCGTGGCCAGCGGGTGCAGCACCAGCTTGCCGACGCTCACGGCGGCCGCGTCGGCCGCCATCGAGCGCAAGGACAGGCCCGCCAGCATGCCGCCCACGTAAAACAGCGCCGCGGCCGCCGACGCCGCGGCGAGCATGTCCACCGTCCGGGCCACCGGCGCGGGCAGGCGCCACTGCAGCATGGCGAACATGAAGCCCACCGCGATGGCCACGATGATCGGGTTGCGCGGCAGCCCGGCCAGGGCCTTGCCAAAGGCGGACCAGAAGCGGCGCCCGCCCCCGCCGTCGTGCCCGCTGCCGGTGTCGGCCAGCGCCAGGCACAGCGGGATCATCAGCAGGTTCTCGACCATCATCGACAGGGCCAGAGCCACCGATGCCTCGGGGCCGACCACCTGCAAGGCCACCGGGAAACCGACGAAGGCGGTGTTCGCGCAGCACATGCCCATCGAGGCAATGGCGGCCGCGGGCAGGGGCAGCCGCTTCCAACCCAGCGCCCAGGCCAGCCCGGCCCCCATGGCCAACAATGAACCGGCCGCATAGGCCGCGAGGTAGTTCGGGTTCATCACCTCGGCGAACGATCGGCGGGCCAGCGCATTGAACAGCAGCGCCGGCAGGCTGAAGCGGATGACGAAGCCGCCGAGCGCCGGCAGCCCGGCGGCGGCGAACCAGCCCCACCGCACGGCGCAGAAGCCCAGGCCGATGACGAGGAAGATCGGTGCGATGACCGCGAGCGTGTCCAGCATGGGTGCAGGGGCCCGTGCCCGGCCGCGGTGCCGCGGCCGGGCACGCGGGAGAACTCAGGCCCCGAACTCCTCGGTGTCGACTTCGGAGCTGGCCTGCGCGTTGTAGCGCGCGCCGACCACCGTGTGCTGGTTGATCAGTGCATCGAGTGCCGCCACGGTCTGCGGCGTCAGCCGCACGCCGGCGGCCCCCACGTCCTCGGCCAAATGGTCGGGATTCGTCGTCCCGGGGATGGGCACGACATGCTCGCCGCGCGTCAGCAACCAGGCCAGGGCGAGTTGCGCCGGCGTGCAGCCGACCTCCGATGCCAGGCGGACGTGGCCGTCCAGCAAGCGCAGGTTGGCGGCGTAGTGCTCGGCCGTGAAGCGCGGCATGCTGCGGCGGATGTCTTTCGCGTCCAGCGTGGACACGTCGTGGAAGGTGTTCGTCAGGAAGGCGCGCGCCACCGGGCTGAAGGCCACGAAGGTCGCGCCGATCTTGTGGCAGGCGGCCAGCACGGCGATCTCCGGGTTGCGGGTCCACAGCGAGTACTCGGTCTGCACGGCGGCGATCGAGTGCACCGCATGGGCGCGGCGCAGGGTGGCGGCCGACACCTCCGACAGGCCCAGCGCCCTGACCTTGCCTGCGGCCACCAGGCGTGCCATCTCGCCCACCGAGTCCTCGATGGGCACCTGCTTGTCCCAGCGGTGCAGGTAGTACAGGTCGATGACGTCGGTGCCCAGGCGCTTCAGGCTGTCCTCGCAGTTGCGGCGGATCGCGGCGGGCGAGCCATCGATCACGCGCTTGACGCCATCGGGAAAGCTCACCCCGGCCATGCCACCCTTGCTGCACAAGGTGATCCTCGAGCGGTGCGGCTTCAGAACGCGCCCCACCAGGGTTTCGTTGGCGCCGAAACCGTACAGCGCCGCGGTGTCGAACAAGGTGACGCCCAGGTCCAGCGCCTTCAGCAGCAGTCGCTCGGCGTCCTCCACCGGGGGCGGCGCACCGTAGGCGTGGCTGAGGTTCATGCACCCCAGGCCGATCGCCGAGACGTCGAAGGGGCCGATGCGTCGCTGCTGCATGCTCATCCTGCGTTCAGTTGCTGTTCCAGATCATGCAGCACCTGGTAGCAGGGCAGCACCTTGGCAACGCTGGCGTTCGGTTCGCGGCCCTGCTGTATGGCGGCAAAGAACTCGCGGTCCTGCAGCTCGATGCCGTTCATCGACACATCGACCTTCGACACATCGATCTTCTCGTCCTTGCCGCTGAACAGGTCGTCGTAGCGCGCGATGTACGTGCCCGTGTCGCCGATGTAGCGGAAGAAGGTGCCCAGCGGTCCGTCGTTGTTGAAGCTCAGGCTCAGCGTGCAGATGGCGCCGTTGGCGGCCTTCAACTGGATGGACATGTCCATCGCGATGCCGAGCGTGGGATGGATCGGGCCCTGGATCGCGTTGGCCATCACGATGGGGCTGCCGCACTGGTACGCAAACAGGTCCACCGTGTGGGCGGCGTGGTGCCACAGCAGGTGGTCGGTCCAGCTGCGCGCCTGGCCCAGCGCATTCATGTTGGTGCGGCGGAAGAAATAGGTCTGCACATCCATCTGCTGGATGTTGAACTCGCCGGCGCCGATCTTCCTGTGCACCCACTGGTGGCTGGGGTTGAAGCGGCGGGTGTGGCCCACCATGGCCACCTTGCCCGACTGCCTGGCGAGTTCGGCCACCGCCTGCGCGTCGTGCCACGAATCGGCCAGCGGGATCTCCACCTGCACATGCTTGCCAGCCTTCAGGCAGGCGATGCTCTGCGAGGCATGCATCTGGGTGGGCGTGCACAGGATGACGGCATCGACCTCCAGCATCGCGAGGCTGTCGGCAAGGTCGGTGGTGACGTGGTCGATGCCGTACTGTTTGGCCGTCTCGCGGGTCTTCTCCAGTTCGCGGCTGACGAGCGAGACGACTTCGACGCCGTCGATGTTCCGGATGGCGTCCAGGTGCTTGATGCCGAAGGCGCCAGCGCCAGCCAGGGCGACGTTGATGGTCATGCAGGATTCTCCAGGATCAGGTGGCCGACGGCGGTGTTGCTGGCGGGCACATGGTAGAAGCGGTGCTTGACGACGGGCGCCTTGCCGCCGTTCACGTCGGCCATCGCGCCGCGCGCGATCAGCCACATCACCAGTTCGATGCCTTCGCTGCCGGCCTCGCGCACGTAGTCGATGTGCGGCACGGCGGCCTGTCCGGCGGGGTCGGCGATCAGCCGGTCGAGGAAAGCGTTGTCGAAGGCCTTGTTGATCAGGCCCGCGCGCGCACCCTGCAACTGGTGGCTCATGCCGCCGGTGCCCCAGATGTGCACGTTGAGCGGTTCGTCGTAGCGTTCCACCGCGCGGCGGATGGCCTGGCCGAGGGCAAAGCAGCGCCGGCCCGAGGGCACCGGGTACTGCACCACGTTGACCGCGAACGGGATCACCGGGCACGGCCAGGCCACCGGCTGGCCGCACATCAGCGACAGCGGCACCGTGAGGCCGTGGTCCACGTCCATCTTGTTGGCAATGGTGAGGTCGAAGTCGTCCTGGATCACGCTCTGCGCGATGTGGGCGGCGAACTCAGGGTGGCCGATGACCTTGGGCACCGGGCGCGGGCCCCAGCCTTCGTCGGCAGGCTGGAATTCGGCC
Source organism: Ideonella sp. A 288 (assembly GCF_002198735.1). Taxonomy (GTDB): domain Bacteria; phylum Pseudomonadota; class Gammaproteobacteria; order Burkholderiales; family Burkholderiaceae_C; genus Pseudaquabacterium. The sequence goes on along the minus strand of NZ_MWLO01000123.1, from coordinate 197,100 downwards.
GCCGTGCCGATGGCAAAGGTGGGGATCAGCTCCAGGCTGAAGGCAGTGGCGTGGTCGTTGTAGACGAGGAAGATGACGTCGGGCGCGTTGTCCTTCATCCATTGCTTCGAGACCTCGTAGCCCTTGAACACCGGCTGCCAATAAGGCTCGGCCGACTTGCCCAGGTCGAGTGCCGCACCGATGGCCGGCACGTGCGAGGTGTAGACGCTGGCGGTGATGCGGGCCATCAATGCGCCTCCTTCTTCTCGCCGACGTAGCGGTTGCCGTCGGGCGAGCGGCCGCCGGCCAGCATCATGGCGGCGTACTGCTCCTGCGTCATGCCCGTCATGCTGGCGGCCATGTACTGGAAGCTCTTGCCGTCGGTGGCGCCGATCTTGGCCAGGAAGTAGATGTTGCCGCCGGCGGCGATGCAGCGGTTCAGGTCGCGGGTGAGCACGCCCTGCTTCTGCTCCTCGGTCATCGGCCATTCATCCAGGTAGGCGCGCTCGTCGGCCTTGAAGCGTTCGCGGTTGGCGGCCTTCATCAGCGACATGCAGAACTGGTTGAGCCAGTAGCCCTTGCGCGATTGCTCGGCATCGAAGATGGTCGTGCCGGGCACGTCCAGGTAGGGTTTGTCCAGGGCCATGGCTCAGGTCTCCTCGGGCCAGTACAGGCGCATCGGGTTGTCCACCAGCAGCTTGCGCTGCAACTCGGGCGTGACGGCGATGTGCGGGATGAAATCGACCAGCAGGCCGTCGTCGGGCATGTGGTCCTTCAGGTTCGGGTGCGGCCAGTCGGTGCCCCAGAGCACGCGGTCGGGGAAGCTCTCGACGATGCGGCGGGCGAAGGGCACGACGTCACGGTAGGCCGCCTGTTCGCCGCTCAGCGCCCTGGGCCCGGTGACCGACAGGCGCTCGGGACAGCTGACCTTGCTCCACACGTTGGGGTGCTCGCGCATGAACTTCACGAACAGTTCGAACTCGGGGCCATCGACCGGCTTGGCCACGTCGGGCCGGCCCATGTGGTCGACGACGATGGTGGTGGGCAAGGCGGTGAAGAAGTCCCACAGATCGGGCAGGTCCACGGCCTCGAAATAGATCACCACATGCCAGCCCCATTTCGAGATGCGCTGGGCGATCTCGAGCAGTTCGTCCTTGGGCGTGAAGTCGACCAGGCGCTTGACGAAATTGAAGCGCACGCCGCGCACGCCGGCCTCGTGCATGGCCTGCAGTTCCGCGTCGCTCACGCTGCGGCGCACCGTGGCCACGCCGCGCGCCCGGCCACCGGACGAGAGGCAGGCATCGACCATCGCGCGGTTGTCGGCACCATGGCAGGTGGCCTGCACGACCACGTTGCGGGCGAGGCCGAGGTGGTCGCGCAACGCATAGAGCTGCTGCTTCGACGCGTCGCAGGGCGTGTACTTGCGCTCGGGCGCGAACGGAAACTGCTCACCGGGGCCGAAGACATGGCAGTGCGCATCGACGCTGCCGGCCGGCAACTTGAACCGCGGTTGGCTGGGCCCGGCATGCCAGTCCAGCCAGCCCGGCGTCTTCTCGAAGCTCATGCGTCAGTCCTTCTTCACGTGGTCGAGGATGCGGTCGGCCTCGGTGCGCCAGTCGCCGCTGCGCGCGAACGACCTGCTGGTCCTGGCGCCGAAGACGCCCGCATCGGCCAGGTCGGCCACCCAGGCCTGCCGCTCGGCGGTGCCCTTCGCGGACCACGGCGTGAGGCCGATCTCTCGCACGGTCTCGGCCACCTCTCGCACCTCTTCGCTGCGGCGGCGGCCATGCTCGATGGCGCGCTGGAAGAAATAGGCCCCCTGCTGCTCCCAGTCGATTCCTGGGAAGGTTTCGGCCAGCGAGGCGATCACCGCCTCTTCGACGCCATAGGCGCGTGCGGTGGTGAAGCTCTCGATCACCATGGCCTCCAGGCCCTTGATCATCACGCTGCGGCACATCTTGGTGGCCGAGGCCACGCCGAGCGTCTCGCTGACCACCTGGGCCGCGAAGCCCAATGCATTCAATCGCGGCATCAGGTCGGCGGCCTCCGGCCCGCCCAGCAGCAAGGGCACCTTGATGCGATGCGGTGGCACCGAGGTCATCACCGCCCCCTCGACATAGCGGCCGCCGACGCCGTCGACGAACTCGGCCGCGCGGCTCTTGGCACCCGGCGACGCCGAGTTGAAATCGAGGAAGAAGGTGCCCGCCTGGAGGCCGGGTGCGCAGGCCTGCGCCACCGCCACGGTCTGGCTGGCGGTGACCGCCGACACGACGAGGTCGGCGCCCCGCACCGCCGAGACGTGCGATTCGGTCAGTGCCACGCCATGCTGCAGGGCATGCTCGCGCAACGGTTCGCCCGCCTCGCCGAGCAGCTTGAGGTCGAAGGCGCTGACCGGCACGCCCTGCGCGCGCAGGTCTTCTGCGAGGATGCGGCCGACCTCGCCATAGCCGATGAGCGCGACGCGCCAGGGGGAGTGTGGGGCGGTCATCGCGGTCAATCGATATACCTCAGGCCAGCCTTCTCCAGCGGCTCGCGCATCTTGTACATGTCCAGGCCCAGCACACCGGCGGCCAGCTTGGCGCGCTTCTCGCCTTCCAGCGCCTCGCGCGCCTCGGCGGCATCGACCACCTGCGGGGCGATGGCAGCGGGCACCACGACCACGCCGTCGATGTCGGCGATGACCACGTCGCCCGGGTTCACCAGCGCGCCGGCGCACACCACCGGGATGTTCACCGAGCCCAGCGTGGCCTTGATCGTGCCCTTGCCGTGGATGGCGCGGCTCCACACCGGGAAGTTCATCTCGGTGAGGTCCTTCACGTCGCGCACGCCGCCGTCGATCACCAGGCCCACGGCGCCGCGGGCGCGGAAGCTGGTGGCCAGCAGATCGCCGAAGAAGCCATCCTCGTTCTCGGTGGTGCAGGCGGCCACGACGATGTCGCCGGGCTGCAGCTGTTCGGCGGCCACGTGCATCATCCAGTTGTCGCCGGGCTGCAGCAGCACGGTCACGGCGGTGCCGCAAGCGTGTGCCGCGGGGTAGATCGGCCGCATGTAGGGCTTGAGCAGGCCGACGCGGCCCATGGCCTCGTGGACGGTGGCGCTGCCGAAGCGCGACAGCTTGGCCACGGCGGACGGGTCTGCGCGGACGATGCGCCGTTTGACGATGCCGAGTTGGTTCAGGCTCATGGTTCGGTCTCCGTGCGTCACAGGCCCTTGGCCTTCAATCGGGCGTCGAGCCGCGCGAACACGCGGCGCGCATTGCCTTCGTACACCTGCTGCTTCTGTGCCGCGGTGAGCAGCGTGGACGCCTCGATGTAGCGCTTGGTGTCGTCGTAGTAGAAGCCCGTTTCGGGGTCGATGCCGCGCACCGCGCCGATCATCTCGCTGGCAAAGAGGATGTTGTCCACCGGGATCACCTTGGTCAGCAGGTCGATGCCCGGCTGGTGGTAGACGCAGGTGTCGAAGAAGATGTTGTTCAGCAGGTGGTCCTTCAACAGCGGCTTCTTCAGCTCCTGCGCCAGCCCGCGAAAGCGCCCCCAGTGGTAAGGCACCGCGCCGCCACCGTGAGGGATCAGGAACTTCAGCGTCGGAAAGTCCTTGAACAGGTCGGACGTGAGGCACTGCATGAAGGCGGTGGTGTCCGCGTTCAGGTAGTGCGCGCCGGTGGTGTGGAAGCAGGCGTTGCAGCTCGTGCTCACATGGATCATGGCCGGGATGTCGAACTCCACCATCTTCTCGTAGAGCGGGTACCAGCTGCGGTCGCTCAGCGGTGGGCTGGTCCAATGTCCGCCCGACGGGTCGGGGTTCAGGTTGAGGCCGACGTTGCCGTACTGCTCGACGCACTTCATCAGTTCGGGGATGCAGGTGGCCGGGTCCACGCCGGGCGACTGCGGCAGCATCGCCGCCGGCACGAAGTGGTCCGGGAACAGCTGGCTGACACGGAAGCAGAGCTCGTTGCAGATCGCCGCCCAGGTGGACGACACCTCGAAGTCGCCGATGTGGTGGGCCATGAAGCTGGCGCGCGGGCTGAAGATGGTGAGGTCGCTGCCGCGCTCGCGCATCTTGGCCAACTGGTTGGTTTCGATGGTCTCGCGCAGTTCGTCGTCGCTGATCTTCAGGTCGCTGACCTTGGGCTTGAGTGCCGGGTCCTGGATGCCGGCGATCTGCCGGTTGCGCCAGGCTTCCAGCGCCTTGGGTGCGGTGGTGTAGTGGCCGTGGACGTCGATGATCATCGGGGGTTCCTTGGGGGAGGCTGTGCGCGGGCGCGTTCAGGCGGGTGACATGCCATGCCGCCGCCGGGCCGGCTCGGCCTGGGCCGAGGCCATGAAGTCGAGCAGGCGCCGCGCGGCCTGGGGCTGGTCGCAGGCCGCACCGATGCCGGCCGAAAACGTGGTGTCGATCTGGATGGCGGCCGGCAACGGGCCGAGCACGTCGATGCCTTCCAGGTGGATGAGTTCGCTGAGTTGCTGGAAGCCGAGGTCGACCTCGCCCCGCGCCAGCAGCGCGCCCACCGGCACGCCGGGCGGTGCCTGGACCAGGCGGTCGCGGATCTGGTCGGCGATGCCCCAGCGCTCGAACAGGCGCGCCAGCTGCACCCCGCTGGGGCCCGTCGAGACGCCGACGCGCGTGGCCTGCAGCACCGCCTGCCGCACCTCGTCCTCGCTGCCGATCGCCGGCCTTCGCGCGCCCGCGCGCACGGCGATCGCGACGCCCGAACGCACCAGGTCGGTCTTGCTGCCTGCCAGTAGGTGCCCGGCGGCGATCAGCCGGTCGATGGCGTCGGCCGCGAGCACGACCACGTCGAAGCGCTCGCCAGCCTGAACCCGCCGGGCCGCATCGACCCCACCAACGGATTCGAACACCACCTCGGCACCGGTTCGGCGATGGTGCTCGGCTGCCAGATCCGCCAGCAGCGCGCGGGTGGCCATCGACGAGAGTCCGGTGAGGCGGTCGGGCATGGTGAGAGCGAGGGGTTGGACGGGGCAGCGGCGGACCGAACCCTGCCGCAGGGCCGCATTCTGCGCAGGCAGCCATGCCGAACAAAGCAGGCTCGGCTGATAGCTGCTATCTCAATGTGGCATGGCCGACGAGCCGGCCGCCCATACAGCCGGTTCGGTCAGCCCGGTTGCGACTGCGCTGCCGCGCCCTGCGGCACGCTTTGCGCCAGTTCAACGAGCAGAAGCGTGGCGTGTCGCATCAGCGGGCTGGGCCGCTTGTGGGCCGACACGGCCAAGCACAGCACGCTGGTCAGCGGGGGATCGGTCAGCGGCCGGGCCATCAGTTCGTCGGCGCGCCCCGAGGCAGCGACTGCGCTCGCCGTGAGCACCGCGTGGCCGTGGCCAGCGCACACCAGGTCGATGATCGAGGCGATGCTGGACACCTCCCAGGCGATGTCGAGCTTCAGGCCGGCCATCGCGGCCTGGGTTTCGAGCAGGCGACGGATCACGTGCGTCCGCTCGGGCACGATCAAGGGCAGCGCGCCCAGCGATCGCAGTGGCAGCGTGCCGCGCACGGCCATCACGGCACTCGCCGCCGGCCCCACCAGGCACAGCGGCTCCTCGAGCACGGGCGTGATCTCCAGCCCTTCCTGCGCCTCCGGGTTGTAGAGCAGGCCCACGTCGACCCGGCCGGTGGTGATCCATTCGACGATGTGGGTGGACAGCCCCTCGACGATGGCCAGGCGCGCGCGCGGCAGGCGGTTGCGAAAGCCATTGATCAGCGGCAGCGTCAACTGGCGGCCGATGGTCGGCGGCAGGCCGATGGTGATGCGGCCCACCGGCTCGTCCCGCGTGGCGCCCATGTCGTCGCGTGCGGCCGACACGGATTGCAGGATGCCCACGCCATGCTCGTAGAGCCGCCGGCCGGCTTCGGTGAGCACCACGCCGCGGCCGTTGCGCAGCAACAGCGTCTCGCGCAGGTCGATCTCCAGCGCGCGCACCTGGCGGCTGAGCGCCGGCTGCGCGATGTCGAGCACCAGTGCGGCCTTGCTGAAGCTGCCCAGCTCGGCCACGTGAATGAAGTACTCGAGCTGCTTGAGGTTCACGGCGGCGCCATCGGGCGGTCATCGCCGCCGCGGGGTGCGGGGGGGACCACGGAAGATTCTAGCCAGCAGGCCGCTGCCGACCCGCCCACGGCCACCCCCCGTGAGCCGCTGCCACAGCGGCAGCAGGTGCCGCGCCAGCAGCAAGGCCAGGGCCAGCGCGCCCAGCGCGACGCGGCCGTCGGCCCGCACCGGCACGGGCTTGGCCAGCGATGGCGCGGTGAGCGCGGCGGCAAAGGCCTGGGCCGACTGCAGGTGGTGGTAGGTTAGCCCCTGCTCGCCCGCCAGCTGCCTCAGGTAGGCCTCGCGCTGCGCCGACAGGTGTTCCGACCCCGGCGTGGCGCCCAGTGACGGCGCCACGCTGCCCTGGCGGTCGTCGACCAGTGCTTCGCCGCTGACGCTGCCGCCGCGGCCCTGGCTGCGCGGGTCGGTCTGCATCACGTCGTCGGCGGCCCAGAAGCCGAGCGGACGTCCTTCGGGGTCCGACTTCGGGATCGGCGAGGGCTTGAGGTCGCCCACGCCGACGATCAGCCCCGGCACCTCGCCCGGCTTGTCGTCGAACGAGGGCCGGTAGCGCGGGTTCAGCGGCGGTGCCTCGTGCCCATCGGTGACGAACACCAGCGACGGCTTGCCCTCCAGCGCCTTGGCGATCACCAGCCCGCTGTGCAGGCCCTTGGCCACTTCGCTGTTGCCCGACCAGGCCATGCGCGAATCGATCTGCGCCAGGCTGGCACGCAGTTCACCGAGGTGGGCACAGACCTCGACCGGCGCCAGCAGCAGCAGCGACCGGTACTCGGTGAAGATGGCCCATCCGACCTTCGACCCACAGGGCAGTTGCAGCAGCGAGCGGCGCAGCGCGTCCTTGGCAAAGTCCAGGCGCGAGGCGGGCTTGTCACCGAGTTGCTCGTCGGTGACGTTCATGCTCTGCGTCACGTCGAGCACCACCACATGCTCGAACAGCGACCGCTCGACCGTCACGCCCGGGTTCACGAAGCTGGCCACCAGGGCCAGCGCCGCGGCACCCAGCAGCCATCGGTCGCGATCGCGTTGCCACGACACCGACAGCCAGCGCCACAGCACCGTCACGGCAGGCCCGGCGACCAGCCGCGCATCGTGGTGGCGGCGCGTTCGGCGTTGCGCTGACCCTCGGTCGGGGCCAGGTCGACCTCCTCCGGATCGGGCAGCAGGCGCTGCGCGCGTTCGAGGTTGTAGCGGGCGTCCCAGTGCTGTGGGTCCGCCCGCAGCACGTCGCGGTACATCTCCTTGGCCAGCTCGATCAGCGGGATGGCCTTGCCGGGGGAGATGCCCGCGCGCACCACGACCGCCTGGCGCATCAGCAGGTTGGCGCTGTTGTAGCGCGCCGCCTGGCCCAGCGCCGCATCGCCCTGCAGCAGGCGGTAGCGTTTCATCGCGGCCTCGTCGGCCCCGCTGGCGGCCTGCGCCCAGGCCTGGGCGAACTGCGCCTGCACCGGCGGGTCGGCGGCGTCGTCGGGCACCTGACGCGCGGCGATCATCGCGTTCCACTGGTGCTGTCGCCAGGTGCGGGCGCCGTCGATCGCCGCGACCACGGCGACCACGGCCAGGGCCGCGACCACGCCGCGCGTGCGTTGTCGTGGGGTCAGGCCCATCGGCGGATCTCCAGCCAGTTGGCGGCCAGCAGCAGGGCCACGCAGGCCAGCGCGATGCCGCAACTGGCACCCCAGAGATCGCGGCGCGGCACCGTGTCGAGGTAGGTGATCGGCAGGTTCTCCAACTGGTTCACCGATTCGATGGCCTTCTGCAGCGCCTGCGGCGTGCCGGCCTCGTAGGCCCGGTAGGGCGTTCCCATCGATTGGAAGAACCGGTGCAGCATGACCTCGGGCACCGAGTCGGCATTCTGCGGCGGCTCGCCGGCGTCCAGCATCAGCCCCGGGCTGTTGGCCGATCGCAGGTACAGCCAGTAGATCGCCACCCGGTGCTTGCGGGCCAGGTGGGTGATGCGCTCGCTGGCGTCCGGGTCGAGCCGGTCGCCGCCATCGGACACCAGCAAGGCGATGCGCGACCCCGTGTAGGCGCGTTGCTCGAAGGTCGACAGCGCCGCCTGCAGCGCCAGCCCGATGTTGGTCTCCGACAGCCCGCGCCCTATGTTGCCGGCCTCGATGGCGGCGCGGATGGCGTCGTGCTTCTGGGTGAATTCGAGCGTGCGGATCGGCAGCGTGCTGAAGACGATCATGCCGAACAGGTCGTCCGGTCGCTTGGCGGCGAAGTCGGCCAGCAACTGCCGCGCGACCTTGCCCTTCGATTCGCGCAGGCGCCCCGGCGTCTGGCTGAAGTAATAGTCCAGCGCCTCCGGTCCGGTGCCCTTCACCGGCGCCCCCTTGGGTGGCGCACCGGCGAAGCCCTGGTCCATGCTGCGGCTGCGGTCGAGCAGCAGCACGATCTCGGCGCCCTTGCCCACCCGCTCGACCTCGTACTCGGGCCGATACGGCTCGGCCAGCGCCACCACCAGCGCCGCAATGGCCAACGAGGCCAGCGCGCGCAGCGCCCAGCGCAGCAGCTCCGACGCCGTGTCGCGCGACATCATCGAGGGCCAGGCATTCGACAGTGCCCCACCCGGCATGGCGAGCCACGGCAAGGCCGCCAAGGGCAGCAGCCACAGCACCCAGGCGTGACCGAAGCTCATGCCGAGCCCCGTTCTGCATCGCGGCAGCGGCGGCAGAACGCCAGCAGCCAGTCTGCGTCCGCGCCACCGGCATCGCCCGGAGCGAAGAACTCCTGCCGCGACTGCGCGAAGAACGTGGTCAGGTCCGGCCGCAACGGCTCGAAGCGCGGGTGCGCGTGCAGGAACCGGTCGAGGCCGTGCTCGAACACGGTCTCGCCGGCCGTCTGGTTCAAGGCCTCGTGGATGCGCAGGAAGGCCTGGCGGCGCTGCGCCGCGACCTCGCCCGGCAGCGCCGATCGGAGCGCGCGCCAGGCCGTCGTGAACGGGCGATGCCGCCGCGACCACCATGGCAGGGCCAGGTAGACATGCGCCAGCCAGGCCAGCAGCAGCATCGCCACGCCGAGGTACGCGAGCAGGCGCAGCCGCGCGGCCGAAGTGTCGATGAGCGGTGGCGGCGCGTCGGGCTGCAATTCGCCCAGGCCCTGGCGCGGCGACACGTCCACCGGCACCAGGGGGGCCACGGTGACGGGCCAGGCGTCGATGCGCAGATCCTGGTTGCGCGGTGGCCCGATGAAACGCAGCGTCACCACCGGCATCTCGAGCGTGCGCACCTGCGTTGGCGCCAGGAACACCTGGTACTCCAGGGTCATGTCGATCTGCCCGCCCTCGCGAACCCTGCGGATCTGGCGGTCCACCCGCCGCAGTTCCAGCGCCTTGCCGCGGGCGCCGGGCTGCGGCACGCTGGATTCGTCGAGCACCAGGCCCTCCGGCACCCGGACCGTGATGTTGCGGGCGAGCACGTCCCCGACCTGGTAGCCATAGGCCCGAGGCTCGACCGTGGTGGCGCCAAGCTGGGTCTGCGCATGGGCGCCCGCCGCCCCACCCAGCGCCAAGCCGAGGCTCAGGCCCAAGGCCGAGGCGCCGATGGCCGAGCGCAGTCGTCCCCTCATCGGCGGCCCGTGCTCACGAATGAAAGTGCCGCGTCACCATGTCGGCGTCGAAGGCCTCCTCGATGAACAGCGGCTTCAATCGCCGGGCGCGGAACAGCCCCTGCAACGCCTCGCGGCGCTGCTGGTGCGCCACGCGCCAACGCTCGCGCAAGGCCGGCCGCCACCACACCAGTTGGTGACGCCCGCTTTCCGGGTCGACCACCTGGGCCAGGCCGCGTTCGGCCGACAGCTCGAACTCGCGACCCTGCCACAGCACCACCGGCACCACGTCGTGGTGCGCCATCGACGTGAGCACGGCCTCGACCTGCGGCAGCGGCAGGTGGAAGTCGGACACCAGGAACACCAACGACCGTTGGCGACCCAGGTGACGGTGCGCCGACTGCAGCGCCTGCGCCGACGGGCCGTCCAGGTGGATCGACCGCAGCGACCGGGCCAGCGCGCTGCCCGCACCCCTGGACCGGGTCTGGGGCAGCAGCAGGTCGGGTCGAACTGCACTGTCGCAGCCGATGAAGCCGAAGCTGTCGCCCGTGCGCCAGGCCGACCAGGCCAGGCTGTCGACGAAGTCGGCCAGCACGTCGAGCTTGCGGCGCGTGCCGGCAAAGCCCATCGAGGCCGACAGGTCTGCCACCACCACCACCGGGATCGACTTGCGCTGGCTGTAGACCCGGACGATCCACTGGCCGAAGGGGTCGCGCAGGCTGGCGTGCAGGTCGAGCCGGCGGGCATCGGGCGCATCGGTCAGCGAGGCATGGCCCCGGAACTCGAAGCCGCTCTCGCCCCTTGTGCTGCGGTGGGCGCCCGGGAAATGGCCCAGCACCGGCGCGTCGACGCGGTAGTGGCATTCCTTGACGGCCGGTGTCGCCATGGCTCAGGGGGCGGCCACGCTGGCCAGGATGCCGCTCATCAACGGCCCGGCGATCTCGTGCCGGCGCATCTCGTACACCGGCTGGTAGCACAGGCGGTGGGCGATGGTCTCGACGAAGACCGACTGCAGGTCGTGCGGCGTCACGTAGTCGCGGTCGTCCAGCCACGCCGCCACGCGTGCAGCGCGCAGCAACTGGCTCATGCCGCGCGGGCTGGCGCCGGCCAGCATCAGCTGTGCCGTGTCCAGGTCGGACAGGCGCACACCGTACTCGGCCGGTGCGGCCGTGGCGCGCCACAGGTTCAGCGCATAGTTCTGCAGCGTCTCCGACGCCTGCACGCTGCGCTGGATGACCTCGGCCACGTGGTTCAGTTCCTGGTAGGCCAGCGTGGCGCCGGCCAGCGCGTTGACCAGCCGATCGGCGTCGTGGAACCGCGGGTCGAACATCAGCTGGCGCCGGTCGGCGTCGGTGGCCGGCGCATCGATGGTCACTTCCATCATGAAGCGGTCGCGCGCGGCGGATGAGATCTCGAAGGTCTCCTCGCGTTCGACGCGGTTGCGGTCGGCGAACACCAGCAGGTGCGGAAAGCGGTGCTCGCGGTTGAAGGCCGACACGCTGCGCTCGGCCATCACCCGCAGCAGCAGCGAATGCACCTGAGGCCGCGCCCGGTTGATCTCGTTGAAGAAGAAGATGGCCAGCTGGTCGCCGTGCCGGATCAACGGGCCGGGCTCCACTGCGGGTTTGCCCTCGGCGCTGATGTAGGTGTAATAGATCAGGTCGTTGGGCATCAGGTCGATGGTGCCCTCGGTGCGCGCGAAATCGCCGCCCAGCACCTGGGCGAAGGCGCGCAGCAGCGTCGTCTTGCCCACGCCGACATCGCCCTGCAGCAGCACGTGGCCGCGCGCGAAGACGGCGGTGTTCACCATGCGGATCACCCGCGCCTGCCCGATCACCGCCTTGGACACCTCGGCCTCGAGCGCCAGCGCGCGTTGGCGCCAGTCGCTCAGCAGCGCGTCGTCACGATCCATTCGGAGCCCTCGTTGATGCTGTCACGCCACGGCCGCCACCGTCGGCTCCGCTCCCTGTGCGTCGAAGGCGGGACAGTCTGCACCGCACGCGACGCAGGGGGCCGGCCTCGCGAACAGCACGGCTGGGCTAGCAAGAGACACGCCGCGCCGCGAGGTGAGTTGCCCGTGCCGCCCGCTGCCCTGCGGGGGCTGGACATGACCTGCCGCAGTCTGGTTTCCACCGAGGTTCCGGGCCCATTGCGGCGGTTGATCGGCGTCAGGCCGTGCGGACACCACGGCGCCAACAATTTGCCTGACGCATCAGCGGTACACCGAGGAGACGACGATGAGATCGATGAGAACAGTGGCCGGGCTGCTGGCCGGTTGCGCCCTGGCCATGGGTTCGGCACAGGGCCAGGACGTGGCCGGAGACCAGGAAACCGTGCGGCGCGCGATCCATGTGTGCGCAGCCTGCCATGGCGAAGGCGGCCGCAGCGCGACACGGGAGATTCCCTCGCTGGCCGGTCAGATGCGCCAGTACACGATCGCGCAACTCATCGACTTCCGCTCGCAAACGCGCGCAGAGACCGGCACGCGCGCCTACATGTGGGGGGTGTCGGCCCTGCTCGACGACGCCACCATCAACGGCCTGGCCGACTACTACCAGGCCCAGACGCCAGCGGTCGGCAAGCCGGGCCGTCCAGGCCTGGTCCGCGCCGGCCAGATGATCTATGCCGACGGCATGCCGGCCCGTGGGGTTCGGGCCTGCGCGTCGTGCCACGGGGTCGCCGCGGAGGGCGCTGGAGGGTTTCCACGACTGGCCGGCCAACGTGCCGACTATGTTTACGCCCAGTTGAAGGTGTTCGGCACGCGCTTGCGGCCGCACGGCGTCATCATGAAGGACGAGACCCGTCCCATGACGCAGGCCGAGATGCGCGCCGTCGCCGAGTACGTGCAGTCGCTCTGATCCCCGCCGCCGGCTGAAGCCGACCCATCCCGCAGCCGGCGAGAACGCCGGCGCGGTGAAACACTCTGTGCCGAAAGTGATTGCCACAATTTCGGCGCACGATTTCGCGTTCTCGAACGCCTTGCCGCGGGAGCGGCGGGGCTTAGCGTTGACCCTGTTGGGGCATTCCCTAGGAGTCGGCAAACCGGACCCCGAGTTTGGTTCGGCGGCGCCGCATTGCAGGGTTTTTTCTTACGCCGCTCAGTCAACTCGGCGCGTTGCTTTTGAAGCGATCGATGCGGCTTGATCGTTGATTGCTGGTCTCGAACATGGGCCCGCAAATTGCAGATAAGACCTCGCCGGCTTCCTCATGGCGCTCGGCGGACGGCCTCCCAGCGGTTCCGTGCGGGCGGGCTCGGGTGATCAACACAAGGAGACTTCAATGCAGAGTTCGAAGCAAGCAATTTGGCATCCATGGCGCAGCGTCGCGTTGGCGATGCTCGCTGTGCCCACATTGGCCATGGCCAATGCCGATGTCGAAAAGAACATCGCCAATTCAAAGAATTGGGCGATGCAGGCTGGTGACATGTTCAACCAGCGCTACAGCCAACTGAAGCAGATCAACGCCGGCAACGTCGGCAAGATGCAGGTGGCATGGACGTTCTCCACCGGTGTGCTGCGGGGTCATGAGGGTTCGCCGCTGGTCATCGACGGCACGATGTACCTGCACTCGCCCTTCCCGAACAAGGTCTTCGCCATCGACCTTGATACGCAGAAGATCAAGTGGAAGTACGAGCCCAAGCAAGATCCTGCGGTGATCCCGCAGATGTGCTGCGACACGGTCAACCGCGGTCTGGCCTATGCCGAAGGCAAGGTGATCCTGCAGCAGGCCGACTCGATGCTCATCGCGCTGGACTCCAAGACCGGCAAGCTGCTCTGGAGCACCAAGAACGGTGACCCGAAGCTCGGCGCCGTGAACACCAATGCGCCGCACGTCTTCAAGGACAAGGTCATCACCGGCATCTCCGGTGGCGAGTGGGGCGTGCGCGGCTTCCTGGCCGCCTACAACCTGTCCGACGGCAAGCTGGCCTGGAAGGGCTACAGCGTCGGCCCCGACAGCGAGATGCTGATCGACCCGGCCAAGACCACCACCTGGGCCGACGGCAAGGTCACGCCGGTCGGCGCCGACTCTTCGCTGAAGACCTGGAAGGGCGACCAGTGGAAGATCGGCGGCGGCACCACCTGGGGCTGGTACAGCTACGACAAGGCGCTGAATGCCGTGTTTTATGGCACCGGCAATCCGTCGACCTGGAACCCGTCGCAGCGCCCTGGTGACAACAAGTGGTCGATGTCCATCTGGTCGCGCGACGTCGACACCGGCAAGGTCAACTGGGTCTACCAGATGACGCCGTTCGACGAGTGGGACTTCGACGGCATCAACGAGATGATCCTGGCGGACATCAACGTCAAGGGCAAGCCCACCAAGGCGCTGGTCCACTTCGACCGCAACGGCTTCGCCTACACGATGGACCGTACCAATGGTGCGCTGCTCGTGGCCGAGAAGTACGACCCGAAGGTGAACTGGGCCACGCACGTGGACATGAAGACCGGCCGGCCGCAGGTCGTCGCCAAGTACTCGACCGCGCAGAACGGTCCTGACGTCAACACCAAGGGCATCTGCCCGGCGGCGCTGGGCAGCAAGGACCAGCAGCCGGCGTCGTACGACCCCGAGACCAAGCTCTTCTATGTGCCGACCAACCACGTCTGCATGGACTACGAGCCGTTCAAGGTGGAGTACACCGCAGGCCAGCCGTACGTCGGCGCCACGCTGTCCATGTTCCCGGCCCCCAACAGCCACGGCGGCATGGGCAACTTCATCACCTGGGACGCCGGCACCGGCAAGATCGTCCAGTCCAAGGCCGAGAAGTTCTCGGTGTGGAGCGGCTCGCTCAACACCGCTGGCGGCCTGTCGTGCTACGGCACGCTCGAGGGTTACATGAAGTGCGTCGACAAGAAGGACATCAACAAGGAACTGTTCAAGTTCAAGACGCCCTCCGGCATCATTGGCAACGTGTTCACCTACGAGCACAAGGGCAAGCAGTACATCGGCGTGTTCTCGGGCATTGGTGGCTGGGCCGGCATCGGCATGGCGGCTGGCCTCGAGAAGGACCAGGATGGCCTGGGCGCCGTGGGTGGCTACAAGGAACTCAGCCAGTACACCGACCTGGGTGGCTCGCTGACCGTGTTCGCCCTGCCCAACTGACCGCAGGAAGGCGGGCCTGGCCGTTCATGGCGCGGGCCCGTTGCTGAGATCGGGGGATGGCAACCGCAAGGGGGCCGTCTCCCTTTTTTCGCCGACTCGAGGATCGAAGACTCATGAACTTGAAGACAACCTGGTTCTGCGTGCTGCTTGGCCTGGCGGCCTCCGTGCAGGCGCAAGACAAGCCCTACAAAGTAGTCGACGGCTACAAGGTCGATGCCGAGACGATGAAGGGGTTCCGCAGCTGGCGTGCGGCGGCGTGCGACCGTTGCCATGGTGCCAACCAGGAAGGCATGGTGGGGCCGTCGTTGATCGAAAGCCTGAAGACGCTGTCGAAGGAAGACTTCATCAAGACGGTGACCGTGGGCCGCCTGGACAAGGGCATGCAGAGCTTCGGCAACAGCCCTGTCGTGATGGACAACATCAATCAGCTCTATGCTTACCTGAAGGGGCGCTCCGACGGCGCAATCACGCGCGCGAAGGTCGAACCCATTCCCCAATGACCCAGCCTACCCGCACGCCTGGCAAGACTGCGCACTCGCGGTGCAAGATGCGCCTCGGGGCGGTGGCCGTTGCGTTGTCCACCGTCGGGGCAGGCGCATGGTCGCAGGAGCCGGCCCCACCCCGCGCGGCGCTTCGCGTCTGCCAGGACCCGAACAACCTGCCCTTCTCCAACACCCGGGCCGAAGGCATCGAGAACCGCATTGCCGAAGTGTTCGGCAAGGCGCTTGGCCTGCCTGTCACCTACTACTCGTTCCCGCAGCGCCTGGCCTTCATCCGCAACACGCTGCGGTTCAAGCTGCCGGACCAGGACTACCCGTGCGACATCGTCATGGGCGTGCCCGCGGGTTACGACCAGGTGTCCGTCACCAAACCCTATTACCGATCCACCTATGCGCTGGTGTTTGCCCAGGGCAAGGGTCTGGATACGGTGAAATCGGCCGACGACTTCCTGGCGCTCGACCGCTCGAAACTCACCGCGCTGCGCATCGGCATCTACGACCGCTCGCCGGCCTCCGAATGGCTGAGCCGACACGGCCTGGTCGAGCAAGGCGTGCCGTACCCGATCATGAATCCCGATCCGCAGCAGTACCCGGGCGAGATCATCGAGAAGGATCTGGCGGCCGGCAAGATCGACGTGGCCATCGTCTGGGGGCCGATCGCTGGCTTCTTTGCCAAGCGAGTGAAGACGCCCGCCTTGACGGTGGTGCCGCTCAAGTCCGAACGCGGGGTCAAGTTCGACTATCAAATGGCCATGGGCGTGCGCTATGGCGAGCGCGAATGGAAGCAGCAGATCGAGGGGCTGCTCGAGTCGCAGAACGCCGAGATCCAGTCCATCCTGAAAGAATTCGGCGTGCCCTTGGTGGATGCCTCCTACGAGGCCGCCAAGCCCTGACCACCGCCGCGCAGGCGCTCTGGATGAAGCGACTCCTGTCCCTCGTGCTCGGTGCGGCCGCGGCATCGGTCGTGGCCGCGGAGATCGACCGATCGGCAATGCTGGCCTTGAGCGCCAGCGTGTTGAAGATCGAAGCGGTGCGCCACCAGGGTGGCTACTCGCTGGGGTCGGGTGTCGTCGTCGCACCGGAGACGGTGGTCACCAACTGCCATGTCACAGGCGGCACGTCGAAGATCCATGTGCTGCGCGGTGGGGTGCGATGGGAGGCTGCGGCGCGGCTCAGCGACTTCGACCACGACCTGTGCGTGCTCGATGTGCCCGGCCTGCGTGCCGCGGCCGTGACGCTGGGCCGCTCTGATCTGCTCAAGCCCGGACAGCCGGTGACGGCGCTCGGCTACACCGGCGGCATGAGCCTGCAGAACAGCGCCGGTGAAGTGGTGGCCGTGCACCGCTTCGACGGCAGCGGAGTCATCCGCAGTTCCAACTGGTTCACGTCCGGCGCCAGTGGCGGCGGACTGTTCGATGCCGATCTTCGCCTGGTGGGCATCCTCACCTTCCGCCTGCGCGGAGGCCAGGCCCACTACTTCGCCGCGCCGATCGAATGGCTGAGCGCGCTGCTGCAAGGCGACAGTGAGACGGCACGGCGAGGGGCTCCCGGCCATGCTGCGCCTCCACTGGCCTACTGGCAGCGACCGGCCGTCGATCAACCCAGGTTCCTGCGGGCTGCGCTGCTGCAGCGTGACGATCGATGGCCCGAACTGGCCTCGCTGGCGTCCGACTGGGTGCGACTCGATGCCAGCGACGCCGAGCCGTGGTACCTGCTCGGCCTCGCGATGACCCGCATGAATCGCTGGCCCGAGGCCCGTGCCGCACTCGAATGCTCCTTGTCGATCGACCCGGACTCCAGCGCCACACAGGCGGAACTGGCGGTCGTCGAGACGCATCACATCAGATCCGAACCAGCCCCCTTGCCGGGGGCGGTGCCATTGGCGTCGTTGGCGCCACAAGGCCTCGCAACTCCTGCGGTGGCCGATGCCGGCGCAACCTGTGCCACCGATGCAGCAACGCTGCCCCCCACATGACCAATCGACTGCCCCTACTCACGCTGGCCCTGGCGCTGCTCGGCAGCGCGGCGCACGCCGCGACCGAATTCTCGGCCGCCGAGCAGGCCTTGTTCGTCGACAACCACCTCGCCAAGCTGCGCCCTCCACAGGTGCTGAGTTACCGTTTCGCCAAGACCGGGAGCATGGAACCTGGTTTCGAGGACACGGTTCGACTGAACCTGTCGGCACTGCCAGACAAGACCTGCTGCGCGGCCAAGGCCCAGTTCTTCACGGGCGCGCGGCAGTTGCGCCAGCCTGAAATCGAGGGCGTACAAGGCAATCCGGCGATCCTGTACTTCCTGGAGCGCGACATCCGCGAGATGGAGCGGCTCACCAAGGGCAAGGCCAACTACTTTCGCAAGCGCATCCGGATGGCGGTCTTTCAGGGCGCCACGATCCGCGAGGTGAACCTCCCCTACCGGGGCAAGTCCGTCGCGGTGCGCGAGATCAGCATCGACCCGTACGTGGACGATCCCAACCGGGCGAAGTTCGAGAAACTGGCTGGCAAGCACTATGTGTTCATGTTGTCGGATAGTGTGCCGGGTGGCCTGTACGGCATCCGCACGCGCATCGATGGCGAGACTGCCGATGCCCCGGCCGCGATGGCCGAAACCCTGCTGATCGACGGCGCGCCGACAGCGCCGCCGCAGCCCAAACCCTGACCCATTGCCGCCCCATGCGAACCTCGACCGCTTCCCGCTGCCTGCTCACCCTTTGCGCCCTGCTCGCAATCGGCACGCCGGCACGTGCCAACGACTTTCCGACGGCCGACCGGGTCAACTACGTGCTGGAGTGCATGCGCACCTATCCGGGTGCGCGCTTCGAGATGTCCAGCAAGTGTTCCTGCGCGTTGGACGCCATCGCCAAGGAACTCCCTTTCGACGAGTACGTTGAACTCAGCACGGCCGCCAAGGCCATGTCGATCGGCGGTGAGCGTGGCAGCGCCATTCGCGACGTGCCGTCGCTCGAACCGGGGATCAAGCGCTATCGCGCCTTGGTCATCAAGGCCGAGACTGGGTGTTTCCTGCGGTCGCCGGCCCGATAGCCTGGCGGACCCTGGCGATGCCGAAGCCTGCCCGATATGCCGACGTGTCGCGGTGGCTGCAGAGCTCGCATCGCGCCGCAGCCGTGGCGGCCGCCGTCGCCACCGCGCCGGGCGCCTGGGCCGCGACGCCGTTGGCGGTGACCCAGACCGCCGCCGGTGTCTACGTGCACATCGGAGAGGTCGAAGACTGGGCCCCCGCCTGGCGCGGCGATGTGGCCAACCTCGGCTTCGTCGTCGGCAGCCGCTGCGTGGCGGTGATCGACACCGGTGGCACGCCCGCCGTCGGCCAGGCCTTGCGCGCCGCCATCGAGCGCGCGACGCCGCTGCCGGTGTGCTATGTCATCAACACGCACGCCCACCCTGACCACATGCTCGGCAACGAGGCCTTCGCCACGCCGGGCGCGGCGGCGCCCACCTTCGTCGCCAGCGCCAGGTTGCCCGGCACCCTGGCGGCACGCGCACCCTACTACCTGAACGCGCTGCGGCGCGACTTTGGCCTGCAGACGTCCGCGGCCACCATCGTCTACCCGACGCTGAAGGTGGAATCGACCGCCGAGCTCGACCTCGGCGACCGCGTGCTGCACCTGCGCGCCTGGCCCACCGCGCACACGGACAACGACCTCACCGTCCTTGATCTGCGCACGCGCACGCTCTTCACCGCCGACCTGCTGTTCGTGCAGCACCTGCCGGTGCTCGATGGCAGCCTGCGCGGCTGGATGTCGGCCATGGCCGAGTTGAGGCGCCTGGACGTGGCCACGGTGGTGCCTGGCCACGGCGCCGTCGGCACCGATTGGACCGCGATGATGTCGGCACAGGCCGACTACCTGGGCGCCTTGCTGTCAGACACCCGCCGGGCCATCCGCCAGGGTTGGACCATCCAGCAGGCGATCGATCGCATCGCGGCGCCGGCGGCGCCCGGCTGGCGCTTGACGGAACGGTTCCATCGGCGCAATGTGACGGCGGCCTATGCCGAGCTCGAGTGGGAAGACGACGCCGCGGGTTCCCCCACGACCCCGGGTGCCAGTTCGGCGGCATCCGGTCAGCGACCAGTGAACTGACGTGCCCGCCAAGCTGTTCCGCCCCTGCACCCGAGGCTGCCCGCTCCCGAATCGAGTGGATCGCCTGCCACCCCCGACACCCAGAGGTTGATCACCATGGAACTCCGATTCCGGAACCACGACAGCGCCACGGTGCTGTTCCGCACGGCAATGATCGGCATGGCGTTGCTGGTCGGCTTGTTTGGCGCCGCAGGCCCGGCACGCGCCCAGATCAAGACCGGCGACAACCCGGAGGCCAGTGCCATCTGGCAGAAGGTGCGGGCCAGCCTTTTCCAGACCCGCCCGATCGCGTCAGACGGCGACGCGGTGCTGTCGCTCGAACTGCCGGTGCGCGCCGAAGACGCCGCCATCGTGCCGATCGCGATCAAGACGCGTTGGGCGCAGACGCCGGCGCGCTACATCGAGAAGGTCTACCTCGTCATCGACAACAACCCGTCGCCGATTGCCGCGATCTTCAAGTTCACGCCGCTGAGCGGCCGCGCCGACATCGAGACCCGCGTGCGCATCGACGAGTACACGCACGTGCGCGCCATTGCCGAGACCAACGACGGCCAGCTGCACATGGTCACGCGCTTCGTCAAGGCCTCTGGCGGCTGTTCGGCGCCCCCTGGCAAGGACGCTCAGGCGGCGCTGGCCACGCTGGGCCGCATGCGCATCCGTGTCGAAGGCACGCCCACGGGCACCGAGCCGGTGCTGGCGCAGCTGATGATCAGCCACCCCAACAACTCGGGGCTGGCGATGGACCAGGTGTCGAGGCTGTTCACGCCGGCGCATTTCGTGCGGCAGGTGAACGTCACCTACGCCGGCCAGCCCGTGATGTCCGCGGACGTCGATTTCTCGATCAGCGAGAACCCGAACTTCCGCTTCTACTTCGTGCCCCGTGGCGACGGCGAGTTGAAGGCCGAGGTCATCGATTCCAACGACCTGCGCTTCCAGAGCGCGATGGTGCTTCGGCGCCCCGATTGAGCCACCCTCGCCCACCGTCCCCGTCGATGCGCCTGCCCAGTCTCGCCGCGCTCCTTGGCCAAGTCGTCTGCCTGGCATTGGCCACCGCCGTGCCGGCCCGTGTGCTGGCGGCACCGTTCGCCTACATCACCAACCAGGGCAGCCACGATGTGTCGGTGATCGACCTGGCCACGCAGGCGGTGGTGGCCACGGTGCCGGTGGGCCGATCGCCGGCGGGCGTGGTGGCCTCCAGCCCCGCAGGGCGGGTCTTCATCTCGAACCCCGACAGCAAGTCCATCTCGGTGATCGACATGCGCACGCAGTCGGTGGTGGGCACGCTGGCCGCTGGCGAGGGCCCGGTGGGCATCGACGCCGCGCCCGACGGTTCGCGCGTCTATGCCGCCGACTGGTTCCGCGACCGCCTGCTGGTGTTCGACACGCGCCCTGCCGCGTCGGCCGCGGGTGGGAGCGCCCTGCTGGCCAGCATCGCGGTCGGCAAGGCGCCGGCCGGCGTGGCGGCCAGCGACCGCGCCGACACGGTGTTCGTGGCCGAGCGCGACGACGACAGCGTGGCGCTGGTCGACACCCGGGCGCAGCGGGTACGCACGCGGGTGCAGGTCGGCAAGCATCCGTTCGCCCTGCTCTTCGATGCCCCGCGCCAGCGGCTCTATGCGCTCAACGTGCAAAGCGACGACGTGACGGTGCTCGACACGCGCGATCCCGATCGCCTGGCCGTGGTCGCCACCATCAAGGTCGGCAAGGCCCCGTATGGGGCGGCCCTGGCGGCACAGGGCACCCTGCTGTACGTGACCAACCAGCACGAGGACAGCGTCAGCGTGATCGACACCGCCTCGCTGACGCTGCTGCGCACCCTCACCGGCTTTGCCTACCCGGAAGGCGTGGCCGCGCATGGTGACCGCGTCTACGTGGTGAACTGGATGGACGACAACGTGAGCGTGCTCGATGCGCGCAGCGGCCGAGCCCTGGGCACCGTGGCCACCGGCAAGAACAGCCGAGGTTTCGGCGCCTTCATCGGTGCGCCCATTGCACCCTGACTTCTTCACACCAACCCCTGCAGGACACGAAAGACATCGCATGCTGCCCCTCCGTTGCAACCGGCGCACTGGCGCCCTGATGGCCGTCGCTCTGACCGCCTCGATCGCCACGCTGTGGCCCGTCGCGGCACTGGCCCACGGGCCCACCCGCCAGAAGGCGAACGAGAAGATCACCATCAACGCCCCGCCGGCAGCGGTGTGGGCCCGGATCAAGGACTTTGCCGCCCTGCAGGCCTGGCATCCGGCGGTGGCCGAGAGCCCGGCCGACAACGGCAACACGGTCGGGTCGGTGCGGCAGATCAAGCTCAAGGGGGGCGGTGAACTGACCGAGACGCTGGAGGCCTACGACGAGGCCAAGATGCGCTACAGCTACCGCGCCAAGGACGGCGGTGCATTGCCGGTCACCAACTACACCTCCACCATCGCCGTCAGTGGCGAAGGCAATCAAGCCGTCGTCGAATGGCGTGGTGCCTTCTACCGCGGCCACCCGAACAACGACCCGCCGCCCGACCGCAACGACGAGGCCGCGGTCAAGGCCGTCACCGGCGTGTACAAGAGCGGGCTCGAGCAACTGAAGAAGCTGGTCGAAGGCAGCTGAGTGCGCGTGGCTCGCTGGGGTGTTTCGGTGGCCGCGGTCGGCGCGGTGCTGCTGGCCGGGCTGCTGGCGGGCTGCGCATCGGGCGGCCCGGTCGTCGCGGCAGAAGGTGACCGGGCCGGGCGCGCCGTCGAGGTCGCCGCCGGGGTGCACATGGTCCGTGGCCTGCCGGGGGAGGTCGATGCCGACACGCTCGGGCGCATCGGCAATGCCGGCTTCATCGTCGGCCCCGACGGCGTGCTGGCCATCGACACCGGCACATCCTACCGGCACGGCGTGGCCCTGCTGGCCGAGATCCGCCGCGTCACCGACAAGCCGGTGCGCCAGGTGCTGATCACGCACACGCGCCAGGAGTTCCTGTTCGGGGCGATGGCGTTCCGCGAACAGGCCATCCCGATCGCCATGCACAACAAGGCCGCCGGGCTGATGCGCGCGCGCTGCGAGCGATGCCTGAAGACGCTGCAGCGGCAATTGGGCGACGACGAGATGCGTGGTACCGAGATGCTCAAGCCCGACCGCGAGTTCGACGACTCGCACGCCATCGACACCATCGGCCGGCCGGTCCGCGTGCTGTACTTCGGGCACTCCAGCGGGCCCGGCGACATCGCCGTGCTGGACGAACGCACCGGCAGCCTGTTCGCTGGTGGTCTGATCGACCACCAGCGGGTGCCCGATGTGCAGGACAGCGATCACGACGGCTGGCTCTCGGCCCTCGGGGCCATGCGTCGGCTGCGCCCGCGCGTCGTGGTACCCGGCCATGGGCCGGTCGCATCGGCACAGGTGCTGGACGAGGTGCAGCACTACCTCGGCCAGCTCAAGCAGCGTGTGCTGGACCTGCTGCAGTCGGGCGTCGCGTTGAGCGCGGTGCCCGATGCGGCCGAAGTGCCCGAGGCCGCCGGGTGGGACCAGTACGACACGATCCACCGGCGCAATGCCTCGATACTCTTCGTTCGCCATGAACGCGACCTGCTGTTCAGGCGGGCCGACCTCAAGGAATGACACCCATGCGCAAGACCCTGATGACCGGCAAGCTGTTCGCGATCTTCGTGTCGGCCTTCCTGCTGGTGGCCGCTGGCCCCGCGGCGCGGGCGGCGCCCGGCGGCCTGCCGTCGGCCACCCACACCGACTCGTCGCCCGAATGGGAAGCCCTGCGCACGCGGCTGTTCCAGTCGCGGCCCATCGACGCCACCCCGGGCACGGTGCAGATCATCGCCCCCTTGCGGGCGGCCTATGGCGCCTCGGTGCCGATCAAGATCGTGTCCAAGCTGCCGCAGACCGCCGATCTGTACATCAAGCGCCTGTACCTGCTGGTCGACAAGAACCCGTCGCCGGTGGCGGCCGTGCTCGACCTGACCACCGAGGTCGGCCAGGCCGACTTCGAGACCCGCCTGCGGGTGGACGAGTACAGCCACGTTCGCGTCGTCGCAGAGCTGTCCAATGGCCGGCTGCACACCGATTCGCGCTACGTCAAGACCTCTGGCGGCTGCTCGGCGCCGCCCAACCGCAGCGCGCTGAACCTGATCGGCAAGACGGTGCTGACCCTGCCGGAGCCGGTGGCGATGAACCGCCCCACACCGGCCGAGGTGACCGTGCTGCACCCGAACGACACCGGCTTCGAGCTCAACCAGGTGACGGTGATGTACATCCCGGCGCATTTCGTGCGGTCGATCAAGGTGAGCTATGCCGACCGCAAGGTGTTCGACGCCGACCTCGACTTCTCGGTCAGCGAGAACCCGACCCTGCGCTTCAACTTCGTGCCGCGCGGCGAAGGCCAGCTGAAGGCCGAGGTCGAGGACTCGAAGGATGGCCGCTGGATCGGCACCCTGGGTGTTCGATAGCCCGACCGGCCCACCATCGACCATGGCCGCTCTTCGCGCACGCAAGGCAATGCCCACCATGCCCCGGCTGCTGCTGGCCGCGTTGGTGGCCCTGTGGCTGGGCTGGATGCCCCCGCGCGCGCTCGCTGCCGGCCTGCCGGCGGCCTATGCGCCGATGGTGGTGCAGCCCGTGGGCATGCCCGCGCGCCACGAGTTCGATCTGACCGAGGCCTTTGCACGGGCACGGCGCGACAACAAGCGGCTCTATGTGTACCTGGGGGCCAACGACTGCCCGTACTGCCGGCGCTACGAGGCTTTCCTGGAGCGCAACGCGCAGGACCTGGTGCCGCATTTTGCGGCGAAGTACCTGGTGGTCGACCTGCGCAGCGCGCTGATGGTGACGGCCGACCTGCTGTACATCCGCATCGGCGACCGGTCGCTGCCCTATGCCGAGTTCCAGCGCAGCATCGGCGACGAGCGGGCCCGGATGCTGGTCTATCCCAGCGTGTGGCTGTTCAACCAGCAGGCAAAGCCGCTGATGCAGATGCCCGCGGGCAACGGCACCTTCCAGACGGTGCCCGAGCAGTTGGAGATCCTGAACCTGGTCCAGTAGGCCTGGGTCAACCGACGTCCGGCGCGGTGCGCGGGCGCACGGCCCGCCACACCGCGAAGGCCTGCACCGTGTCGGCCACATCGTGCACGCGCACCACGTGCGCGCCGGCCTCGGCGGCGGCCAGGGCCACCGTCACGCTGGCCACCACGCGTTCGGCCGCGGGCCGCCCACCGGTCAGGGTGCCGAGCATGCTCTTGCGCGACAGGCCCACCAGCAGCGGGTGGCCCAACGACAGCAACTGGCGTTGCTCACGCAGCAGCTGGCAGTTGTGCTCGAGCGTCTTGCCGAAGCCGTAGCCAGGGTCCAGCGCGATGCGATCGGTGGCGATGCCGGCGCGAACCGTGCGCGCGGCCTGGGCCGCCAGGTACTCCCCCACCTCGCGTGTCACGTCGTCGTAGACAGCCAGCGACTGCATGGTGCCGGGCTCGCCGGGCATGTGCATCAGGCACACGCCCGCGGTGGGATGGGCCGCGCAGGCCGCCAGGGCCAGCGGGTCGCGCAGCGCACGCACGTCGTTGATGATGTCCACGCCGGCGTCGAGCACGGCCCGGATCACCTCGGGCTTGCTGGTGTCCACTGATACCGGCACGCCCAGGGTCACCGCGCCCTGCACCACCGGCAGCACGCGGCGCAGCTCCTCGTCGATCGGCACCGCCGGCGCGCCCGGGCGGGTGGATTCGCCGCCGATGTCCAGCAGGTCGGCGCCCTGTCGCACCAGCGATTCGCAGCGCCTCAAGGCCGTGGCGGCGTCGAGGGCGAGGCCGCCGTCGGAGAACGAATCGGGCGTGACGTTCACGATCGCCATGATCCGCACGCGGTCGAGCGGCAGGCGGAATCGCGCGGTCTGCCAGTGGCTGCAAGTGGCTGGGGCGGTCGCGGCAGGGCTCAGGTCCATGCCGGCACTTTAGCCTGCCGGGGCGATGCGGCCGCCGCGGCAGCGTGTGGTCAGGCGTTCACCTGGAACGCGCCGACCGACTTGCTCAAGCGGCCCGACTGCTCCTTCAGCGCCATCGCGGTGGCCGACATCTCCTCCACCAAGGCCGCGTTCTGCTGCGTCACGGTGTCGAGCTGCTGCACGGCATGGCTCATGTGGCCGATGTCGCTGCTTTGCGACTGGCTGGCCTGCGTGATGTCGCTGATCAGTTGCGACACGCGCGACACGCCGTCCAGCAGGTCCTGCATCGTGTGGCCGGCATCGTTGATCAGCTTCGAGCCGGCCTGCACCTTGGACGTGGAGTCGCCGATCAGGGCCTTGATCTCGCGCGCCGCGGTGGAACTGCGCTGCGCCAGCGTGCGCACCTCCGACGCCACGACGGCGAAGCCGCGGCCATGTTCGCCGGCGCGCGCTGCCTCGACGGCCGCGTTCAGCGCGAGGATGTTGGTCTGGAAGGCAATGCCATCGATGACACCGACGATGTCGCCGATGCGGGTGGCGCTGGACAGGATTTCGCCCATGCGCTCGACGGCCTCGCGCATCACGGTCGAGCCGCGCGTGGCAACGTCGCGCGACTGGGCCACCAGCGTGCTGGCCTCCATCGTGCTGTCGGCATTGAGCTTGACGATGTGGTTGAACTGCTGCATCGAACTGGCGGTCTCCTGCAGCGCGCTGGCCTGTCGCTCGGTGCGCGCCGACAGATCGATGTTGCCGCTGGCGATCTCGCTGGACGCGGTGTTCACACTGTCCACCGTCTGCCGCACTTCGACCACCATGGTGCGCAGCTTCTTGCGCATGCTGTTGAGCTCGTGGCGCAACCAGGAGATCTCGTCCTTGCCGGGCGATTCGATCTTGGTTTCCAGGTCACCGTGGGCGATGCGGACGACGCATTGCACCGTGTCTTCCACCGAATGCTTCACGCTCGAGCGCGTCATCCAGCCGCCCACCAGCGACAGCACGCAGCCGACCACCGACGCCGAACCGAGCAGCCATTGCAGCCCGGCCACCGACGGCAGCGGGCCTTTGCCGGCCGGACCGGCCAGTTGCTGGAACTCAGCCGCCAGCGCGCCGAGCGCCCAGATCCCGGTGGCACCCAGCGCCAGCGCGACGAGCGCCATCAGTCCGAAACCGTAGGTCACGCGCTTGACCAGGCTGATGTTGCGGATCCATTGCATGGCGTTCCTTTGGCGAGCGGATGGGCGATGACGCGGAAGCGTCCTGGGCTGCGACGCATTTTGTGGACGCAGATCAACCCCTTATCGACTGAACAAGGGGTGACTTGAACGACAGTTCACGAACGGTGGGCGTGTGTGGGCAGGCGCGGCGCGCTGCCCGTCACGGTCCGCCGCGGGAGCCATCCGTGCCGATCCGAACGCGAGGCGTCAGTCCAGCGAGAGTTGGGGCCACCCCGCGGCCTGTGCATGCAGGCTCAGGCGCGCGTCCGGTCGCACCACCACCGGGTGGCTGACCGCCTTCAACAGCGGCAGGTCGCTGGCGGAATCGCTGTAGAACCAGCTGCTCTCGAACCCACCCAGTTGTCGAGGGGGGTCGAGCCGGTCCAGCCAGGCCTGCACCCGGGTGACCTTGTGGCCGGCATAGCAGGGCAGGCCGTCGATGTCGCCAGTGGGCACGCCATCCCGCACCACCGCTTCGGTGCACAGCAGGTGAGGCACGTCGAACAGCCGCGCCATCGGTTCGGCCACCAGGCGGGTGGTGGCGGTGACGATCAGGCACACATCACCCGCGTCGAGGTGGCGACGCACCAGTTCGCGTGCGCTGGCCGGCACGCGCGGTTCCACGGACGCGGCGAACTCGGTTTGCCACGCCGCCAGCTGCGACGCCGCGAACCGCGCCAGCGGCGCCATGTGGGCGCGGTGCATGTCGTGGATGTCCAGCGTGCCCGCCACGTACTGGTGGCAATAGCCCAGGTAGCGGGCCTCGGCCTCGGCGGGCAGTGCCCCGCGGCCGACCAGGAACTGGGTCCAGGCCATGCCGCTGTCGAACGGGATCAGCGTGTGGTCCAGGTCGAACAGGGCCAGCCTGCGGGCGGCAGAGGCCGTCACGGCGAGGTGCCGCCAGCGCCCGTCAGCTCCAGTCGTCCATGTCGTGCTTGATCTTGTGCCTGTTGGCGATCAGTTCGTCCACCGAGGGCTCGTTGTTCAGCGCACGCCGGATGGCGAGCTTGGTCGCCTCGTAGTTGGTGCGGTACATGTCCTTCTTGTCGAAGTTCGGGTCCTTCGCGCAGCGCGGGTCGATCCACACCAGGCTGATGATGCACAGCTCGTTGGCGATGTCCTTGGGGATGACGCCCTCGATCAGGCAATCGACCACCGCATCGGCGGTGGCGCCCTGCACCACCCCGCCGAACAGGTCGATGTTGGCCATGTCCTTCAGCGTCACCTTCGGCACGATGATGGTGGCCGGCCGCACGAGCTGGTTGCAGGCGCGGATGGCGAACATCGCGGTGTGGCCCTTGGTCTGCGCCATCATGTTGGCGAAGGCCTGCCCCACCGGACCGTCGGTTCGCCCGATCAGGATCTCAGGCATGGCGTCGGTGAACTGGCCTTCGGCCGCGAACACGGTGGCTTCACCGGCATGGAACACGTACTTGTCGGACATCGATCGAACTCCAGGAGGAAAACGGCGCAGCGCAGGACGCGCTCGCCAGAAGAATCAGCACACGGTGATCAGCTCGCCTTTGCCGCCTGCGGCCAGGTCGCCCAGATGGCGCTCGATGCGCCGCTTCGGCAGCTGGGCAAAGGGCCCGCCGTGGCGGGCCAGATCGCGTGACAGGAGCTGCCAGAACACCAGGGCATCGGCCACCGCGGGCACGAAGGTGGGTGGCGGTGGCATCGGCGGGCCGTCGGAGGCCAGCACCAAACTGCCGCGGCGCATGCCGTAGCCCAGGTGGGCACCGGCCGTGCCCCCCAGCGCAATGGTGCCGGCCACCATCCGCGAGGCCAGGAAATCGCCGGCATGGCCGAACACGACGGCCGTGCCGCGCCGCATGCGGTCGCCGAATCGTGCCCCGGCGTTGCCAGCGACCACCAAGGTGCCGCCGCGCATGCCGTCCATGCTGCCGGGCAGCGTGCTGGCGGCAAAATCGCCCACGTCGCCGTCCACCGTGAGGCGACCGCCAGCCATCTCGCAGGCCGCCAGCAGGCCGGCGTGGCCGCGGACGTGCAGCGTGCCCGACGTCATGCCGGCGCCCGCATAGTGGCCCACGCTGCCGTCTACCACGAGCTGCCCCCCGGCCATCTGCCAGCCGACGCGGTCGCAGCACGAGAGGTCGCCTTCGAGGCGCAGCGTGTCATCTGCGCCGGGCTGCAGCGAAAAGAACTCGCCCAGCGGCAGTGTCCGGTTGCCATGGCCAATCGGCAGGCGCTCGACGTCGGCCGCGGTCAACGCTGCCAGTGCCGTGGGCGTGAGCCCGGTCAGGTCGAGCCGCAGGGCGGGCGGCTGTCGGAGGATGAGGCGCCAACCGCTCATGCGTCACCTCCATCGCCCAGCAGCTTGCGCAAGTGGAAGTGGAAGGGGCCGAGCTTGCCGCCGTAGTTGCCGGCCGAGATGCGCAGCAGCCCCCCGGCGGCGCCGATCGCGATGCCGGCCTGCATGCCCACGCGCATGGCGGCGCCCACGTCGGCTTCGGTCAATCCGTCGATCACGATCTCCATCACGCAGCGCGTCTGGGGTGTCAGCTCGGTCTTGTCGACCAGGCCGATCAGGCTGGGGCAGAAGGCGTCGTTGGTCGAGGCCCCGAGCGCCAGGTACTTGCTGCCCACCTTCGATCCCGAGCGCACCACGCCGCCCGGGAAAGGCATGATCACGTTCGGCAGCGTCTTCATCGCCGCCACGGCGGCCTCGGCCACCGCGAGCGCGCTGTCGGTGTCGCGGCACAGCAGCAGCAGATTGCCACCGCCCACGCCCTTGACCACCGCCGTGGTCTCCTGGGCGACGAACTCGCCGTCCATCACCGGGATGCGCCAGTAGCGCACGCCGGCGATGAGCTTGGAGATCTGCCAGCCGTCACCGAAGAAGCGCAGGTTCTTGCCCAGCGGGATGGCCTCGCCCTCGTGCAGGCCGGCGAACACCGCCGTGGTCGGGCAGGTCAGCACGCATTGGCCGACACGGCGCTCCACCTGCTTGGCGAGTTCCTTGCCCGACATCGAGAAGATGAGCAGGCTCACGCCGGGCCGACCGTCGGGCGTCTGGTCGGCCTCGAGTTCGCGCTCGATGCCAGCCTCGCAGCCGCAGGCGATGACCGAGGTGGCGAAGCCGGTAGCGGCCACGGCCGCGTGGCGCGCCCAGGCCAGGGTGTGGGCGGTGACGACGAGTCGCGTGGCCTTCATCGGAAAGGCCTCGGCGAAGCTGTCGTCGACCAGCACGCCGTTGCGGACCAGCGTGGGGACCATCGACTCGCTCATGTTGCCGCGCCTTCGAAGCACGCCGCCGGCAGCAGGCGACCACCGTTGCAGCACTGGCACAGCTCGTCGCGGCCGATGGCCACGTGGTCGAAGCGGATCGCCCCATGGTCCTGCCAGTGGCGGCGCAGAGTCTTCTCGATCGCGGGGTCGAAGCCGGGCTCGACGAAGTGCGTGCCGCCCACCGGCGTGGCCATGACGCGGCCGGCGCGCGCGACCAGGGTGCCGTCCTTGAACACGTGCTCGGGGGTGCGGAACATCGCCTCGCGGTCGGCATCCTCACGGTACACCGCGATGTCGGCGGCGGCGCCGACGCCGAGCTGGCCGCGGTCGGTCAGCCCCAGCAGCCGCGCCGGCGCGGCGCGGGTCATCACGGCGATCTCGTCCAGCGACAGCTCCCGCGTGATCGACCGCAGGGCGCTGTTCGCCGCCACCTCGGGGTGCAGCTTGGCGAGTTGCTCGTTGCGGAAGTCGCGGTTCATCAGCAGCTTGATCAGGTGCGGGTAGCTGGTGAACGGGCCGCCATTCGGGTGGTCGGTGGTCAGCACCACCTGCCAGGGGTTGCGCACCAGCAGGAAGACCTCGAGGCCGATGGTCCACTGCAGCGCGTTCACGAAGCTCTGCTCGCGATAGCGGAACGGCACCACGCCGCAGCCGGCCATGCCCTCGATGTCGGCACCGACCCATTTGCGCGGATTGGCCAGGCCCGATTGGGCGTACTGGCGCATCGTGTCGCCCGAGGCCGTGACGGTCTGCCCGAACATGACCTGCCCGACGTCGATGCTGATCTGCGGGTTCGCATTGACCGCCTCGGCCAGTTGCACGGCAGCCGACGAGAACTTCTTCGGCCCCTCCTTGCCGTAGGCATGGAACTGGATGTGGGTGAAGTGCGCCGGCAGGCCCTCGAGTGCGGCGATGGTCTCGAGCGTGGACTCGATGTTGCCCGCCACGCCCAGGTTGCTGCCATGGATGTGCAGCGGGTGCGGCACGCCCAGTTCGCGCAGTGCGCGCGCGAGCGTGTGCACCACCTGGCGCGGCGTCACCTGCCAGTGCACATGCGGCTCGTTCACGTCGAGCTTGCGCTGGTTGAACTTGAAGGCCGAGATGCCGCCCGGGTTGACGACCTTCACCCCCATCGCCTTGCTGGCACCGATGGTCCACGCGGTGTAGTCGCGCAACTGCGAGAAGTTGCTGCCCTGGGGCCCGCCCTCGGCAAGCAGCTGCAGGAACAGCTCGTCGTTGCCGAGCATCACGTAGGCGCCGTGGTCGAGGATGGGCACGTCGCCCATCTCCATGTGCGCATGGCGGGCGTTGCTGGGCACCATCGCGGGCTCGAACGCCGAGGTGTAGCCCATCTCGACGTAGCGGTAACCGGTGGCCAGCGTGCCCGGCGCGCAGCTGCCGCACGAGGCCAGCTCGAGCGGATTGCCCGGCGGCGCGATCGGGTTTGCGCCGCTGCGGTGGTCTTCGGCCATCAGCATGCGCGCCAGGTTGACCTTGCCACCGCCGATGTGAGTGTGCATGTCGATGCCGCCCGCCATCACGACACAGCCGGTGGCATCGATCTCGTCGTCGAAGGGCTCGCCGGCCATCGGCGCCACGATGCGGCCGTCGCGCACGGCCACGTCCCGCCGTTGGCCCGTCGCATGGTGGACCGGATCGACCACCAGGCCGCCCCGCAGCAGGAGGCTGTTCATGCCGTGGTCCTTTCAGCCTGGGAGATCGCCGCCATCAGGCGCCCGGCGACCTCGGCCACCGTGGGCAGGTGGTCGCTGAACACGCGGTTCAAGGGCATCAGCACCGTGCCGTCGGTGCGGAAGAGGTGGCCATCGCTGCCGATGCCGGGCGTGGTCACCGGGATGAACACCGTGGGTCCGTCGCTGCGCAGGCAGCGCGAGGCCATGCCCGGCGGACCCAGCACGACCATGGGCAAGGCGTTCGCCGGTGGGGCGGCCGTGGCGTCGAAGCTGGACACCCACAGCAAGGCGTCGACGGCTCCGTCGGCGAGCAGCCGGCCGGCATCGAACAGCAGCGGCTCGTGTTCCAGCCCGCGCGGCCCGAGCCGCGAGCGCAGCGGCAGGCCCGACAGCCACGCGAACACCTGGTTCGCCGTGGCCACGCCGTTGCCGCCACCGATCCACAGCGCGGCAGCGCGCGTGCTGCGATTGAGGCTGCCGACGATCTGGTGCACCGCCTCGACGACGAGTGCGCCGTTGGCCGGCAGCCGAGGCGGCGAGCCCACGAGCACGCCATAGCGCGCTCCCCGCAAGGTGGCAGCCAACTGCTGCAGCGCTGGCGGCGCGGCCGGCAGGCTGCGTCCGGACACCAGCACGGCCAGTTGCGACACGGTGTCGAACAGGTCGCCATCCAACGGGACCGCCTCCACCTGCACCCCGCCCTGCCCTGCCCAGGCCTCGAGCAAGGCCTGGCAGCCCGACGAGGGCCCGAGCACGACCACGCGGCGCTGCGGCACCTGGGCATCGCCGATGCCGCACCGCAGCCCGATCAACGGCGCCACATCCGCCGGCACGCCGCCGATGAAGACGATCACGTCGGCCCGCGTGCGCACCTCGGACAGCGTGGCGGTGAACTGCCCTCGGTCCTGCAGCGCCCTCAGGCCATGCATCAGCGCCGCGCCGCCCAGCGGCTCGCAGATGGCGCCGGTGGCGCAGGCCAGCGGGTACAGCGCGCGCGCGCCGGCCACGTCGGTGCCCAGGCCGCCGAACAGCGGTTGCCGGCTGGCCCGCAGCAGGCCTTCGGCCGCCTGCAGGGCCGAATCCAGGCTGCAAGGCTGGCCGTCGATCGACGGCGTGGCGGCCGAAGGACGCTCGTTGAACTGGGCCAGTGCCGCACTCGCCCGCACGCATGCACCGCCTTGCAGGGTCAGTGTCTGCGAGGTGGTGTCGACGGCCACACCAAGGTGGTCGCAGGCCAGGGGGCAAAAGGGGCAGGTCCAGGGGCTGTCGCCGGCCGACGGCAGCGCGAAGGTTTCTGTCATGAAGGGCCCCTGACGCAAGCGATGTGCCACGCCAGCCTCACCAGTGGCCGAGGTGCGCACTCGGGCCGCAGAAGCCAGAACCGAGACACAGTGTCGCGGCCGCTGTGGCACAAGTGGCGGAGCAAGGGCCCGCGGCTGCCGCTGTGGCGCCTGTGGGGCGATGGCACGAATCGTGATGCTCGCCGGGCCATGCGAATGCGATCTGCCCTGCGAAGGCCTCAGCCCGACACCCGGGCCAGCCGACCGTCGTGCAAGGCGCTGGCCACCAGCCAGGCGCCGGCACCGGCCTGGGCCGCGCGATCGAGGTCGGCCGCATCGCGGATGCCGCCGGCCCCGATGGCGAAGACGCCCGGGGATTTGCGGCGCACGTCGGCCAAGGTGTCCAGGTCGGGGCCGGCGTCGGAACCGACCCGTTCGAGCGTCATCACGATCACCCGGGCGGGCCACAGCTCGGGCGCGTCCCAGCAGCCGGCGGCGTCGAGCCGCTGGCCATCGCGTCGGTCGAGCGACAGCACGCCATCGCGCCCCGCAGGATGGGCGGCGTCGGCAAAGCAGCGTTGCAGTTCGGCGCGGGAGTCGAGCGATTCGCTGGCGAAGACCGGCACCACCCGTGCGCCATCGGCACCCAGGGCGTCGCGCAGGCGCCTGGCCGCCTCGGCACTGGCGAATCCGGCGTCGAGCCAGATCTCGGTGGCCGGCAAGGCGCGCAGCAGATCCTGCAGCACGGACACCTGGGTCACCCGGCCAAGCAGCGCATCGAGATCGGCGATGTACAGCAGCGGCGACGCGCAGTGGTCGCACAGCACCGAGGCCACGTCCACGGGGACGCTGCCCCGGCACAGCGTCGATTCGATCGGCCGATAGCTTTGACGGTTGCCGCGTACCGCACGCACCACCTGACCGTGCATGAGGTCAATCACAGGAATGAGGATCATGTCGTTGGCACGGGTCTGCACGAGGATGGCGACGGTCCGGAAGGAGCGCGCTTGGGGATTATGACGACCACGTCTGCCGGTGGGCCCGGCCGTGCGGCACCCTGCCGATGGGGCGCCCGATGACCGACCGCACCGCACCGCCGGTGATCGGCTGGGACATTGGCGGCGCCCACGTCAAGGCGTGCCTGCTTCGGCAAGGCCGGGTGGTCGACGTGGCGCAATGGGCCTGCCCGTTGTGGCAAGGCCTGGATCGACTGTCGCCGGTGCTGGACGCGGCGCGGCAGCGCTGGCCCGAACTGTCGGCCGCCGATCACGCCGTGACCATGACCGGCGAAATGGTGGACCTGTTCCCGCACCGCGAGATGGGCGTGCAGCGCATCGCCGAGGCGCTGTCGAACGCATTGCAGGACGGGCCCGACCGCCCGCCTGGCACGGTGCGCTTCTATGCCGGCGATGCCGGCTGGTGCCGTCCGGACGAGGTCCGGGCCCATTGGGAGGCGATCGCATCGGCCAACTGGCTGGCCACGGCACGGCACTGCGCGCAGCACTTCCGTCACGGGCAAGGGGAAGGCCTGCTCGTGGACATCGGCAGCACCACCACCGACCTGATCGCCTTTAAGGCGGGACAGGTGGCCACCGCCTGTCGCACCGACGCACAGCGCCTGGCCAGCGGCGAGCTGGTGTACCACGGCGTGGTGCGCACCCCGCTGTGCGCGCTGGCCCGGCGCATCGACTGGCAGGACGTGCCGCACAACGTCATGAACGAGTTCTTCGCCACCACCGCCGACGTCTACAGGCTCACCGGCGAACTGGCGCCGGCGCACGACCAGCACCCCGCGGCGGACGGCGCCTCGAAGGACCTGCCGTCCAGCCGCCAGCGCCTGGCGCGGATGATCGGCCTCGATGCGCGGGACGCGTCACCGGAAGACTGGCGCGCCTTTGCTGGCGCTTGGCGCAGCGCCCAGGTGGGCGAACTGGCGGGCCAGGTGCGGCGGGTGATGGCGCAGCATGGGCTCGGGCCCGATGCCACGATCGTCTCGGCGGGTTGCGGCGATTTCCTGGTTCACGACGTGATGGCGGTGGCCATCGATGGCCCGGCCCGCCCCGGCATCGTCGCCTACGGCACGCAAGTGGCGCCCGTGGCGGCCGATGCGTTCGGTGGCCGCGACGCTGTCCAACGCTGGGCCCAGGTCTGCGCGCCCAGCGTGGCGGTGGCCGCCCAGCGGCATGAGGGCCAACGCTGATGTGGATCGTCAAGATCGGCGGCAGCCTGGCCACGCATGCGATGCTGCCGGCCTGGCTGGATCTGCTGTCGCAATGCGGGGGTGGCCGTGTCACCGTGGTGTGCGGCGGCGGCGGCTTTGCCGACGAGGCCAGGCGCGCGCAGGCGCACTGGGATTTCAACGACCTCAGTGCCCACAACATGGCGGTGCTGGCGATGGCGCAGATGGCCTACCTGGTGCATGCGCTGAACCCCGCCCTGCAACTGACGCGCAGCAAGGCCGACATCCGCCGCGTGCTGCACAACGGCCAGACCGCGTTGTGGCTACCGTTCGAACTGCAGCGCGACCAGGCCGACCCCAACACCAACTGGGACGTCACCTCGGACAGCATCGCACTGGAACTGGCGCGGCGGCTCAACGCCGAGCGACTGGTCGTGGTCAAGTCGTGCACCATCGACCCGGTGGCCAGCCTGGCCCAGTTGACCGAGGCGGGCGTGCTCGACCGGCGCTTTGCGGCGCTGTCGGTTGGGGTGTCGTTCCCGATCGAGATCGTCCATCACGACGATCTGAGCCGAATCCGCTCGATGCTGATCGGCGAGGTGCGTCAGATCGGTGGTTGAAGGTTCTGCCCTGTCGGCGCCCACCAGCGCCGCGGGCTCATGCGCCGACGGCCAGGGCCGGCTGCTCCCGCATCTGCCGGGCCAGGACCTGCAGCCGGTGCGGGTCGAGCGTCGAACTGCGGTCGCCCGCACACACGGCACTTCGGAACCCTGCGAAGTCCGGTTGCAGCGACTTCAGCCGGGCCTCGTCGGCGAGCCGAAGCGCTCCGGCCAGCCCGACCAGAGCGCCGCTCGCGCGCACCATGTCGACGAATCGGCGCAGGTCGGCCATCGGCAGCACGTCGAACAGGCTGCCGCACAGCTTGTCCGCCGTGTCGACCATCAGGGCCGGAAAGCCCTGCGTGCAGGCCCGCGCCACCTCGTCGAAGTCCAGGCCCTGGTCGGCGATGAACACCGGCACGACGGGTCGGCCGCAGTCGGCCAAGGCGTCCAGCACGGCGCGGGCCTCGGGCCGGCGCTCGATGCCCACCTTGACGTAGTCGACACCGCATGCGCCCACCGCCTGCACACAGGCGGCGATGCGGGCCGCCTCGTGCATCGGCACATCGCCGATCGTGGCGCTGATCTCGCCGGCGACGCCGCGCGCTCGCAATGCGCCGACGATCTCGCGGATGGTCGCCGTGGGCAGGCCACCCAGCGCGCCCTGGCCGGGTTCCTTCAGGTCGATGAAGTCGGCGCCGCCGCTGGAGGCTACCAGGGCCTCGTCGACGCTTCGCACGCTGATCAGCAATTTCATGGCTCGGGATCCGATTCCGGTTCAGGGGGATGGTGGGCTGGCACGGTGACGGGCGATGGCGTCGTGCAGCCAACCCCAGGCCTCGCGCTCCTCGGGGCCGGCGGTCTTGTCGATGGCGATCTGCAGGTAGGCCATCTCGCTGTCGACCTTCTCGGGCGGCAGCATGCGCAACCGGCTGACCAGCACGGCGCCTTCGATGACCGCGGCCTGGGCCCGGTTGAAGCCGAGGAAATCGGCGTGGACGGCTTCGTGCGCACGCGCCATGCACAGCACCGGCCGCTGGACGTCGTCGATGCGTTCGGCCAGCGTCAACTCGACATGCCGCAATGCGCAGGCCAGGCGCACCCCGCGGATGGCCTGCGCAGGCAGCGTGGGCCACTCGCGACGGCCGGTCACGCAGCCGGCGAAGACGCGCGTGTCGGTCAGCAGGTTGAGCACGGCTTGGCCGGTGGCGACGATGTTGTCGTGCGTGGTCGATGGCTTGAACGGCATCAGCACGACCTGGTCGCCCCGGTAGCGCACGCCCATCGGCGCCACGTGCGGCCGCCCATCCGGCGACAGGGTCGTCACCACCGTCTCGTAGATCACGTCGTTCATCGGGTAGGTTCTTTGCGACCCGAACCATGAGCCAGGGGCGTGCCAGGGGCGCACCACGCGTCCAGGTCGGGGTCGGTACGGTCCACGGCGCATCCCCAGGTCAACGGCTGGTCCTGCACGTAGCGCTTGCCCAGTTGCAGGGCGATCTCGGCGCGCGCGAGTTCGACGCCCATGTAGAACGCGTGGCCGGCGTCGTCCTCCAGCCCCAGTTGCGGCCAAAGCTCGAAGGCGCCCTGCCCCAGGCGCAGGCCGTCGCGGTTGTAGACGTGCACCCCGTCGCCGGACACCTGGATGCGGAAGTTCGGGTCGCGCACCTGAGCCGCCGTGGCCGCGATCTCCTCGGGTGTGTCGGGGAACGGGTACCTGGCATGCACCGTGTTCAAGGCATCGCTCAAGCCCTTCGGCAAGGTGCGGTGGCGGTGGGCGGCGTGCATGATGCGCCGGGCCCAGTCGGCCTCCTTCACCGCGCGCCGGGCGTGCGGGCTGACCTGCGTGGTCAACACCGCGGCCACGTCAAGTTCGGCGCACAGGCCGAACAGCAGCGCGTTGATGCCGCTGGTGTCCGCCTCGGTCAGCTCCGTGAGGTTGCCCACGCCCATCATGATCGGCACCTGGGGGAAACGCTCTCGCAAGCGGTGATATCGCACGATCGACGCGGCCAGACCGAAAGGAATCGGGTCGAGGATGGCGTCGGCCAGGAACGGCCGGCCCTCGCCCTGCATCGTCTCGATGGCCTCGCACAGCGACGCCTCGTCGTCCGGACTTCGCCCGATCAGCACCGGCACCGACGCCACCTCTCTGGCGACCCACAAGGTGTCCACTGTCAGGCTGAGCAGGAAGTCGGCGCCGGCCTGGCCACCGCGCAGCA
The DNA here is from genome assembly GCF_002198735.1 of Ideonella sp. A 288. Lineage (GTDB taxonomy): Bacteria > Pseudomonadota > Gammaproteobacteria > Burkholderiales > Burkholderiaceae_C > Pseudaquabacterium. Next base: position 159,458 of record NZ_MWLO01000123.1, on the reverse strand, counting down.
GTTCCTGCGGGTCCATCGAATCGACGCTGACGCGCAATCCCTCGGCCTTGAGCGCCCGCACGCTGTCGGCCAGGTGCTCGAACGCGGTGTCGGGCAGGCAGCCCAGGTCGATGACGTTGGCGCCGTCCGACTGCAGCGCCCGTGCCCGTTCGACGATCTGCGCCACGCTCAGCCGCGGCGCATCGACGATCTCGCTGAAGATCTGCACCCGGTAGTCGTCCAGCGCGATCGGCTTGGCGGCCCGGCTGAAGAAGCGCGGCAGGTCCTTCAGGTCTTCGGGACCGCGCTGCACCGTGACGCCGAGGTGGCTCGACAGCCCGTCGACATCGCCGCGGCATCGCCCGGGCACGATGACCCGGTCGATCCGCCGCGGGGCGCCCTCCCCGGCGGTGTTCACCGGTGCGTTCACCGGATGCGGCAGGCGACGCCGGACCATGTCGGCGGTCATCAGCGCCGCCACCTGCAGACCCAGGTCGCGCACCTCCCAGGTGAACGGCGCCGGCTCGAGCCCGGACAGCACCCGTTCCAGACTCGGCTGCGCCAGGTGGCCGGTCAGGAAGAGGATGTGTTCCATGCGAGCGAGAGTTCCTTCAGCCGCGCCTCGAGCACGGCCTCGAGTTCGGCTGGCGACGCGACGACATGGCAGTGGTCGATGCTGCGCAGGCGCTCGACGTTGTCGAGTTCGATGCGCCGCGGCCGCAGCGTCACCCAGTCGTGTGGCGACTTGGTGACCACCACCGGCTCGGTGTCGCACGCAAAGACGATGCCCGGGATGCCCAGCTTGCCCGCCTGCGCGAACATGTTGGTAGGCAAGGTGTCGCTGATGCCGAAGGCGCACTTGGCCACGGTGTTGCTGGTGGCCGGCGCCACGATCACGGTGTGATAGACATCGTCGTACAGCATGCCCACCGGCACGCCGCTGGCCGTCTTGTCGCGGAACACGCGAAAGCGCGACCGCAGGTCGTCGAGCGTCTGCTGGTAGATCTCCAGCACCTCTTCGCCTGCGCTCGACAGGAACAGGTCGACATCGGGCAGGCGCGCCGCCAGTGCCATCGATTCGTCCAGGAAATGCCCGGAGCCGGTGACGCACCACGCAAAGCGCGAACGGGGTGGCGAGTCGTCGGCCATGGTGGCGTCGTCTGGATCTGGCGAGACGTTGTCGCCGCGCCCCCGTCTGGCAGCGACCTCAGTGCCCCTGCTCGGGGTGCGAGATCTGGATGTGGAGCTTGTGCAGCTTGCGGTAGAGGGTGTTGCGGCTGACATCGAGCGCCTTGGCGACATTGCTCACGTTCCAGCGGTGCTGTTCGAGCATCTGCAACAGCACCTGTCGCTCGTTGGCCCGGATCGGGTTGAGTTTGACAGGGCAGTCCGCATCCGACAGGGGGGCGAACTCCGAAGCCGATGGGGTGAGGTCTGCCACATGGATGGCCGACGAGGATGCGGCCTGCATGGGGGGGCGCGCCGACGAGGCCTGCATCGCCGTCAGCGTGGGCAGGTGCTCGCAGGTGATCACGTTGCCGTCGGCCAAGGCCGCCGCCGTGCGCAGCACATGCCCCAGCTGGCGGATGTTGCCGGGCCAGGCATGGTCGAGCAGCGCTCGCTCGGCGTCGGGGCTCAGCACGGAACCCGTGCCGCCTTCTGCCGACAGCACGGCACGGATCAGGGCGCGCTTGTCGCTGCGGTCGCGCAGCGGTGGCAACTGCACCTCGATGCCGGCCAGACGGTAGAACAGGTCTTCGCGGAACCGGCCATCGCGCACCAGCGTCGGCAGGTGGCCATGGCTGGCGCTGATGAGCTGGAAATCCACCGAGTGCGTTTCCTCGGTGCCCAGCGGCGTGACGCGACGCTCGTCGAGCACACGCAGCAAGCGCGCCTGCAGCTCGAAGGGCATGTCGGCGATCTCGTCGAGGAACAGCGTGCCGCCGTTGGCCTGCAGGATCTTGCCTCGGCGGCCAGTGCGCTGCGCGCCGGTGAAGGCGCCGGCTCGGTAGCCGAAGAGTTCGGACTCGATCAGGCTCTCGGGCAGGCTGGCGCAGTTGATGGCGATGAACTCGCCCGCGGCATGCGGGCTGGCGTCGTGCAGCGCTCGGGCGAAGACCTCCTTGCCCGAGCCTGTTTCACCGCACAGCAGCACAGGCGTGCGGCGCGCGATCACCCGGCGGGCCATGTCGAACTGGGCGGCCAGGCGCGGGTCCTCGAAGGTGGCCACCGTCGGTGCGAGCCGCGGTGCCGTCGGCCGTGCCGCCGGCCTCGGCGTGGCGGGCATCGGCCCGCCCCCCATCATCGGGAGACCCGCCGGCGCGTCGGCGTCAGCGGCCGGGCGGCGCGCCACGGCAAAGAAACGGGACGCAGCGTTGGCACGATAGGTCACGACCGGATGGAAGGAGGAAGAGGCGCTGCGCTGCAGCATGTCCGCCAGCGAGGTCTGGAAGACCTCCTCGATGGGGCGGAGGCGGATGTCGTCCATCGACTGCAGGCCGAGCTGGAACAGCGCGCTGCGGTTGGCGGCGAGGATGCGGCCATCGTCACCGACGGCCAGCTTGCCTTCGTGCAGCGTGTAGACGAACTCGGGGCGGCTGTGGAAATGCAGCGGATGCGCATTGCGGAACTGCTTGTCGATGAGGCGGTTCTCGATCATGCGAGCGGTCATGCCGAGCAGCACCAGCAGGTGCTGCTGCATCAAGGCCGATCGGCTGGACACATCCAGCACCGCGACGATCTGGCCGGAGGGGTCGAACACCGGCACGGCCGAGCAGGTGAGCTGCTTGAACTGGGTGTAGAAATGGTCCTCGCGCCGCACCGACACCGGGCTGGCCGCGAACAGGCAGGTGCCCATGCCGTTGGTACCGGCCGCGCTTTCGCTCCAGATGCCGCCGGCACACATGCCGAGCGGCTCGACCTCGGCCGCGAACTCGGGCGACGACACCAGGTGGATGATCACGCCGTCGGTGTCGGTCAGCACCACGGCGGACTCGTTGTCGCCCAGTTGCTGGTACAGCGTGGTCATCTCGTAGCGCGCGCAGTCGATGACGTCGGCCCGGCGAGCGCGTCGCTCTTCGAGCGCGGCGCGGTTGAGCACGGTCGGCTCCCGCGGCTTGTCGGGGTGCAACTGGTACTCGTTCAGGCACCGGCTCCAGGACCGCGAGACCAGGTCATTGGCCTGGCCGTTGAAGCCGACCTGCACGATGTCCAGGACATGGTCGGCGTGCCGATCGGCGTGCGGTCCCGAGCGTGGCAGCGTCAGCGCCATCGATGTCTCCAATTTGCAGCGGCCGCCATGGTTGGCAGCATCCTGTCATTCTGTGGCGCCGTGGCCCCCCGCGCACCCGGGTGAAACACGGGTGGCACGGCCAGTGACAGGTTCCCTCGAATCGTGGCCTGGATTTTGCACCCGGGCTCCCGCGCCGTTGAATGCTACAACCAGACCGCAGACCGAGTCTGCACAGGAGACCTCCTTGCCCACCAGCCTGCCGACCCACCTGCCCGTGCACGCCACCCATGCCGAGCCGGCTGCCGCTCGCATGGACCTGATCTTCATCGAGGGCTTCATCGGCGAGACCGTCATCGGCATCCACGAGTCCGAACTGCACAAACCGCAGCCGGTGGTCATCGACGTGCAGGCGGGCGTGCAGCGGGCACGGGCCTGCGACACCGACCGCATCCACGACACCATCGACTACAGCGTGGTCTGCGAACGGCTGCGGCGGCTCCTGGTCGAGCACCGGCTGCAGTTGCTGGAGGCCTTCGCCGAGACCGTGGCCACGATCCTGATCGACGAGTTCGGCGCCAGCTGGGTGCGCGTCAAGGTGGTCAAGCCGAAGAAGTTCAGCGACGTCAGCGCCGTGGGCGTGCAGATCGAGCGTGTTCGACCGATCGCGGACACCCCATCGGCCCGCGGTGGCGCTGCGGTGTTGCGGCTCATCGGATCGGGCATGGTGCCCGGCACCCACTGACCGGCTGTGCGCCCTGCCCGGCGCATCGACCGACCGAACGGCCCTGAAACGACAACGCGCCACCCGGTTGCCCGGTGTGGCGCGCCTGCATCAGCCGAGGCCGAACATGCCGCCCAGGGGCGGCACGCGGGGCATCAGTTGGCTGCGAACGGGTGGCTCGCTGAGCCCTTCTTGGCAACGACTTCGGCGGCGGTGGGCGAACCCGACACGGCGCGCTTGATCGACTCCTTGACGGCCTGGTAGTTGTAGTCCTGGATCTTCTTGTCGTCTTCGGCCAGCCAGTGGATGAAGACGCCAACGCAGATGAACAGGTTGTCGGCTTCGGCGACCGGGATGGTGCCGTCCTCGACGCAGTCGGCCACGGCCATGGCCACGCCGCGCTGGGCTGGCCCGAACATCTGGACGGCCTGCTTGGCACCCTTGATCGTGACCTTGTTGAACATCACGGTGGCGGGCTTGGTCAGCAGGTTGGGTGCGACCACGGCCAGCAGCGAGGTGAAGCCGTCCTTGTTGTTGGTCAAGGCGTTCGCGAACGCCGACTCGGCGGGCGAGCCGCGCGGTCCGATGATCAGGTCGATGTGCGCCACTTCGTTGCCGTCACCGACGAGCGACTCTCCAACCATCATGCGATCAATCTTTGCCATGGATTCTGTTCTCCTGTAGTGCGTTCTGGGGGAATCTCGACACCGGCTGGAAGTGCCAATGCGAGACGGTGACTATCACGATCCGTGCCATCGTGGCTCGAAAGGTCGATTGCCGCACGGCGGCCGGGGTTCGGGCCTCAAGATGGCGCCAGGCAGCCGGCCAGCATCAATGTGGCCACGGTGAGGTCTGCACTGGTGCCGGGGTTGATGCGCTGCGCCTTCAGGCTGGCGTCCCAGTCGGAGAAACCCGAGGCCTCGTCGAGCGGCCCATCGGTCGCCGCTCGGTCCAGCCAGCGCTGCGCCGCAGCCATGACATTGTGTGCCACGGCCTCGCCGTGAATTCGAACAATGTGTGAATCGGGCCAGCGGGCCAGGCAGGTGAGGTACAGGCGCTGGACGGCCGGCGCCAGGTGGCTGGCCGCGTCCTGCACGGCCAGCGCGTTCATCAGTGAGAACCCTGACCCCAGGGCGGGAAGCCCCACCTCGAAGAGGTCTGCGAAGCCGTCGCGGTACTGGCGCGCGATGCTGTCGCGGTGCGCGGCCAGTGCCATGGCCGCGCGCAGGTCCACGCTCGGCGCCTGGCGCACGTCCTCGTCGGGGGCCGAGCCCAGGCCGCCCGGGGTGGCTCGGGCGATGGCGCGATAGGCGGAGCGCGCATCGGCGAGGTCGAGACCGGCCAGCGCCGATTCGACCGACTCCCGCAGCGCCGATGCACAGAGGGCACCCGACAGCGTCTCGATGGCCCGGGCGATGGGGGCGCACAGCAGCAGGATGCCCAGGTTGGTGTTGCAGCCCGCCACGGCCCAGGTGGCGTTGACCGCCGCCTCGATCCGATCGCCCACCCGGGCACCGTGCGCGAACATCGGACCGGCGGCGGCCCGGGCGCTGGCGACGAACTGCTCGGCCTGCATGCCATGGCCCGGCGAGAAGCGGCTGACGTTGCCGGGCTTGCGCACCTCGACGTCGAGTTCGCAGGCGCGCAGGAAGCTGGCCCTGGCCCGGTCGACCAAGCTCATGCGCGCCGCGAACGCTCAGCGTCTGCCGCCCTGACCGCACCGGCGAGCTTGCGGTCCAGCAGATCGTCGACGATGGCCCGGGCGATGTTGAAGCCGGTCACGCGCTGCAGGCCCTGCCAGGCGGCAACGCCGTTGACCTCGATGACCTGGATGCCGGGTGTCGCGGCACCCGAGGCACGGGCCGCCACGGGCATCAGGTCGACGCCCGCATAGTCCATGCCCAGCGCCCGTGCCGCCGCCTCGGCCAGCTGCGCCAGCTCGGGCGTCAGTGTCTCGGGCTCGCACCGGGCGCCCTGCGCCAGGTTGTGGACCCAATGCGCACTGACCCGCCGCATGGCGGTGACCGCGCGGCCGCCCACCACCAGCACCCGCCAATCGAAACCCGGCGTGTCGGCCGGCGGCAGGAAGCGTTGCAGGTAGGCCAGCGAGCCGTAGACCTTGTCGATCGGCGGCAGCGGATGGTGCACGCCGTCCACATGGCCGACCCGTTGCAGCCCCTTGCCTTGCGAACCGAACAGGGGCTTGAGCACCAGAGCATGCCCCGCCGCGGCCTCGCGCATCACGATGCGCTGCGCCTGTGCAAACGACTCGGTCGCCCAGGTGGGCGGGGTCGGGATGCCTGCGGCATGCAGCAGCAGGCTGGTCATCGACTTGTCGACGCTGCGCTCGATGGCCCGGGCGTCGTTGTAGACCGGCACGCCCAGTTCGCGCAGCGCGTGCAGCACGCCCAGGCGCTTGGTGACCTGCTCGAAGCTGCCACCGGCGATGCCGCGCACCAGCGCCGCGTCGGGCAGGTCGCGGCCGAAGCCCGGGATGACCAGGCCATGCCACGACGCGCCGGTGTCGATGCGGCAATCGGCCAGGTCGACGCAGCGGCCAATGCCGCCCCGCTCGCGCAGCGCCGCCTGCAGCTGGCGCGTGTGCCAGCCGGTTTCGTCGGTCATGATGGCCACGGTGGGTCGCGGCATCAGGCCTCCTTCAGCCAGGCGGCGGTGAGCAGCGCCATGTCGAGCGCTCCGGCGTGCCAGGTGTGGCCGCTGTCGAGGTTGGCAACCCACACCTCTGCCGGCGCGAACAACGCGCCGTCGATCTGGTAGAAGTCGTAGCCGACATCCTTGAAGATGTCGGCGAACGAGCGTCCGAAGTCGCGCGAGTTGCGCGACGGCAGGGCTTTGGCCAGCCCCCGAGCCGCCTCGTCGTCGCCTCGCACTGTCAGGCAGACGCGACCGCCATACAGGATGGCATCGTTGGTGCGGCCCATGGCCTGCACGCCATCGGGGCTGGGCGCGGGCAGTGGTGCAGTCGCGCTGCCACCGACGATGTGGCCCAGGTCAAAGCCCAGTTCGTGCGCCTTGTGCAAGGCCACCTCGAGCACCCGCGCCACCACCTGCGTGGTGCCGGCCAGGCTGGTCGTCGGCGTGAGGATCAGCGTCAACGCCTCGGCCGGCAGGCCGCAGTCGCGCAGCAGCTTGTCGATGATCACCCGCGGCGGCGGTCGATCGACCTCGAGCACCAGCACGCCGGCGTCGGCGCGGTCGTGGTAGCCGAGCTCGCCGAACAGCTTCTCCTTGGCAGCCAGCGCACGTGCCGGGCCGGAGCCCAGCGAAAAGAACTTCTTGCCGCCGGTTTCCTCCTTGCTGGCGGACAGGCTCCAGCCGGCGTACTGGCTGCCCAGGCAGGCCAGCACCGGCTGGGCGCTGGCCACCTCGAGCCAGCTGGGCCAGCCGTCCTGCACGCCGCTGCGCAGCCGCACCTGGCCCAGCCCGCCCATGCAGATCTCGCCGATCAGCAGGCCGGCCTCCACGCTGCCGCCGGCCTCGATGCCGGCGTCGACGATGCAGGCCCCGGATGGGTCGCGGACGACGTGCAGGTTCAGGCGGTCTGCCTCGGCCAGCAGCTGCGCGACCAGCGGTCGGGCGAGCGCATTGACGCTGAGGCTGCAGTTCGCCAGGGGTGGCGTCGGGGTGGTCATCGGAGGGTCTCCAGGCAAGCCAGTGCGGCCTCTCGGCCGCGTTCGAGCGATGCGCGCACGGCCTCGGCGCTGGGGCCGCTGGCGCTCACGCTGCACAAGGGGTCATGGGAGTCGAAGCGGGCGTGCGCCGAGGGCAGATCATGGCACCCCGGCAAATGCGCAAGCCGGTGGGCGGCCGCGGCATCGAGCTGCAAGGCAGCGGGCGCGAACACGATCTGCGTGCCCTTGACGATGCCGCGCGGGCCCTGTGACGGCGCCACGGGCAGTTCATCGTGCAGGCAGGCGCGCAGGTGCGCTGCGATGGGTCCGGGCGATGGTGTGCCCTGCTGCCGGCCGTAGAGGTCCATGCTGGCCGGCGGGCGGGGGTTGACTTCGAGCACCGCGAAGTCGTCGCCGTCGAGCAGGAAGTCCAGGCTGCCGAGGCCGCGCAGGCCGAAGACCGACGCGATCCTGCGAACGGCCTGCTCGATCCGGTGCGCCACACCGTCGGGCAGCGGCACCGGGCCGACCACGCCGCCGTAGACATGCGGTCGATCGCCCATGCGCTGCACGATCAGTTCGTTGAACCCGAGCACGCAGGCGTCGGTGCCGTTGGCGATGAAGGTGGCCGACATCGATCGCCCCGGCATCTCGCGCTGGAGATAGTGGCCCTTGTCGGGGGCGACTGGGGCGCTGGCCTCGCCCGCGGCGGCGGCACGCCGGATGTGCCAGCCCCCACAGCCGGCGGCGTCCTTGATCAGCCACCCTTGGCCGTCGGCAGGGGCCGACCAGCTCACCTCAGGATGGCCAATGCCCTCGGCATCGAGCATGCCGAAGAACTGGCGCGGATCGCGCACGCGCCGCACCGCCTCGGGCGCGGTGCCGATCAACGGCAACACCGCGTCGCCCCGCTGCAGCAGTTCGGGCTGGCCCTCGAAGCCGCTGCCGGCGATCCAGCCGATGGCGCCGCCGGCGCGCGCCAGGCTGTCCAGCGCTGCGAGCGTCGCGTCGGCATCGATGTGCAGGCTGCCCGGCCGACCGATCGGCAGCCACTGTGCGCACGAACTGCGCGTGTCCACGTCGCCGAACAGGTCGAGCGCGACGACCTCGAAGCCGTCGTCACGCGCCTGCTCGGCCAGCACCCGCGCGGAGACGGCCGCCACCACCAGGACAGCCATCGCGCGGGGCCGCCTCAGGCGGACTTGGCCGCGTCCTTGGCGGCCTCTTCGGCCAGCACCTCGCGGGCCACCGCAAAGGCCTCGGCGAAGCTCAGCACCACGGCCTTCTCGGCCTGCTGCATGCGCACCAGCAGGCGGTGCTGGGTCTGGTACTTGACGTTGCCCACGGCCAATGCACCGATGCCCACCGCCGACATGCCCGGCAGCGGCTTGCGGTTGTCCATCGCGTCGACCCCGGCGATGCCGGCCGGCGGCACCGCATTGACATCGGCAGCCACCTTGAGGCGCTGCGCGGCACCGAGCGCCTCGGCCGAGACGACCTGCACGCCGGCCGCCGCGCAGGCCAGCAGGATGTCGGCCTGGCCGATGGACGCGCGCACGGCCGCTGGATCGCCGCCCGACAGGCCGTGGATCGTCACGCCGAAGCGCTTGCCCGTCTCGGCCGCTGCGGCCTCGGCCGCGTCGATGCCGTTGCGGCTGGACAGGAAGACCTCGGCGCCTGCCTGCGCGGCGATGACGCCGGCGATGCGCCCCACCGGCCCCGTGCCGCCCAGGATCACGACGCGCTGCCCCTCCAGGCCCAGGCCGGTGCTGCGCTTCAACGCGGCCTCGACGCAGGCCACCATGGCCGCAGCCGTGGTGTAGGCACCGCTCGGGTCGGCCATCACCGACACGACGAAGGGCTTGACCATCGCCGCCTTCGATTGTTCCACCATGTCGGCCGCCATCAGCGCATCGCGCCCGCCGATGAAGATGCCGGTGCGGGCCACCCCCTTCGGGCCCCGCGAGAAGATGGTGTCCTGGGTCAGGCCGGCGATGCCATCGACGCCCACCTCGCAGTAAGGCACGATGATCTGGTAACCGGCGTCGGCCGCCATGTTGATGTCGAACGGGCTCATCTGGCGGCCCGGGGTGAACATGTGCAGGATGTATGGACGTTCCATGGGCCCTCGGCGTGGTGTGGAGTGTTCTGTCGTGGCGATGCAGCCGCTTGCCGCTCAGCGTGCGGCGGCGGCCTGACGGCGGTCGATGATGGAGGCGCCGGTGCGGCGCGCGGACACGATGTCGATGGTCAGGTGGGGAGCCACCATCTGCGCCGCATGGGCCGCCCGCACCAGCGCGTCGGCCCGGTCTTGCGACGCCACGATGGCAAAGCCTGTCGGCCCCCAGGAGCTTTGTCCGATCGCGACGGCCGCGTCGTCGTCGTGCAAGGTGCCGACGGCGTGCAGGGGCGCAGCCGATGCGAGCCATTCGATCAGGCGCCCGACCGCGGGGCTGGTGAAGACGCCGCCGCCCTGCGCCGGCGCGAAGTGCTCGCCCAGCACCCGCTGGATGCGCGTGATGCCGCTGGCGAAGGGTGCGAATTCGCCCGAGGCCGCACCGGGCAGCACCCGCATCAGCACCTGGTGGCAGATGTCCGCCGCCAGCGCCTGCGGCAAGGGCGGGATGCTGGCGATGGCCGAACGCTCAGCCGCACCGGACAAGCCCCGGTGCCCGCTGTCCTGCACCACCACCACGCGCCATGCGGCAGGCAATGCGATGCGCGAGAGCACCGACGCGGGTGCGCCGTCATTGCCCGGGCCGCCATCGACGAGCAGCCCCCCTTGGTCGAATCCGGCGATGCCGATGCCCGATCGCACGCCACGACCCAGCCACTGCGCCAACCGGGGGGTGGCGATGTCGAGCCGATGCCACTGCGCGAAGGCGCGGCCGATCGCCAAGGCCAGTTGGGTGCCGGAGCCGAAGCCCGCATGGGCCGGCAGCACGCGCACCAGGCGCAGGTGCAGTGGGTCGGGTCGGCCGCTGTGGCGTTGCAGTTCGTGCAGGTGGGCGGCTGCGCGCTCGACCTCGGCGCGCTCGGCCGGGCCGGTGGCGCTGATGCGAGGGGCCTGCGAGTCGCACAGTTCGACCTCGGTCTCGAACCCGTCGATCACCAGTCCGAGGCTGCCGAAACGGCGCCCCAGCGTGCCGGCGGGATCGAGAAAGCCCAGGTGCAGGCGGCCCGGTGCGCGGATCGACACGCGGGCGGTCGGTTCTGCGCAAAGGGTCTCGAGGCTGCTGGCGGGTGAATCCATCATGCGGTGGGCGGGCGATTCAAAGTCGGTCTGCTCTGACAAAGCAAGCCCTGTTCCCCCGCCGTCGCGCCAGCACGAACTCGGCAATCCGCAGGGCAGCCCGGTCGCGCTGTCTCGACTTGGGGACAATCTGTCATCGCGCGGCGGCCGCGCGGGCGCGCCGCGTCAGTCGTACTTGATGTACTTGAAGCGAGCGTCGTCTGGCGTGCCTTCGAGGGCCGAGCCTTCGGTGGCGCCGGGCTGCCACATCACCACGTCCTCGATCTTGCGGGCCAGTTCGAAGTCCTTCTCGGTGATGCCCTTGGCAGCGTGGTTCATCAGCTTCACGGTGACGAAGGCATAGGACACGGTCAGGTCCGGGTGGTGCCAGGCCGCCTCGGCCAGATGGCCGACGGCGTTGACCACCATCAAGGTGCCCTTCCAGCCGCTCGTCTTGTACTTGCGGCGGATCCAGCCGTCCTCGAAGGTCCATTTCGGCAACTCGTCGGCCAGCCTCGCGCCGATCTCGTCGGCGGTGAACACCTCGTCCTTCGACTTCCTTCGCCATCCTGGCATGCCGCATCCTTTCGTGTGGGTGGGCCCGGTATCACGGCAACGGTCCAATGGCAGGCCATCGCGCTTTGTCGGCCGGGTCAGTGCCCGTAGTTCGGGTTGCGCTCGCGCTTCTCGGCCATGTCGCGCACCAGGAAACGCACCGCACGTGTCCACGATACGTCGTCGTTGCCGCGCAGGTCGACCGACTTGCTGAACACCACTGTTTGCGTGTCGACGTTGAGGATCTGCACGTTGAGGTTCAGGATCAGTTCGCTCACCTTCTGCACCCACGTGGCCATCACCAGGTCCACACCCAGCAACTGGCCGACCTGGACGGCGCAGTCGTCGCAGCGGTACAGGTACTCCTGCTGCGAGCGCAGCTTGTCCTGCAAGGCGAACGACGGTGCAGGGTCGACCACGCGATACAGGTTCCGCTCGGCCAACTCGCGCTGAAGCTGCGCCGTGGCATTGCGCAGGCGCACCACCTGCGCGGCTTTGGTGGCAGGGTTGTTGTGGTCGTCGAGCAATTCGAACTCGAGCACCGCCAGGCTTCGCGTCGTCGGCGCCGTCTGGGCGGGGGTGGGCTGTTGCGCCAGCGCCGGCCAGGCGATCGCCATGCCGAGTCCACAGATCAATGCGCGCAGTGTTCGCATCCCGTTCGTCCCAGTCTGTTCAGTGAATCGATCATGGCCCAGGGCGTCATCCACACCTGATGCGTCCTCGAGGGCTTCTTGGTTTGCACGACTCACCCTGACAACAGTGCGCCGTGAGGTAGTCCAGCAAGGCCTGCATCTCACCGATCTCGGGCCGGTAGATCAGGCTGCGGCCGTCCCGCTCCTGTGACACCAACCGGGCATGCATCAGTTCCTTCAGGTGAAAGGACAGTGTGGACGCGGGCACGTCCAGCGTGGCGGACAGCGCACCCGGCGTCATGCCTTGCGGGCCGGCACCGACCAGCGCGCGAAAGACCCGCAGCCGCATGCCCTGCGCCAGGGCGGCCAGGGACACCACGGCAGCCTTCTCGTCCATGCCCACCTTTCAGGCCCCTGCCGGCTGCGCCGGCACGGGGCCGAAGTACCGTCGCTGGAACCACAGGGCGATGTTGACCAGGAAGATCATCACGGGAACCTCGACCAAGGGCCCGATGACCGCCGCAAAGGCGGCCCCCGAGTTGATGCCGTACACCGCGATGGCCACGGCAATGGCCAGTTCGAAGTTGTTGCTGGCGGCGGTGAAGGACAGCGTCACGCTCTTCTCGTAGTTGGCTCCCAGGCGCTTGCTCATGAAGAACGAGAACACGAACATCACCAGAAAGTAGATCAGCAGCGGGATCGCGATGCGCACCACATCGAACGGGATGCTGATGATGAGCTTGCCCTTGAGGCTGAACATCACGACGATCGTGAAGAGCAAGGCGAACAGGGTGATCGGCCCGATCTTCGGCACGAAGCGGGTGTGGTACCACTCCTTGCTGACGAAGCGCAGCATGACCACGCGGGTCAGCACGCCGGCGATGCAGGGAATGCCGAGGTAGATGAAGACGCTCTCGGCGATCTGCCCGATGGAGATGTCGATCACCGAACCCGACAGGCCGAACAACGGCGGCAACACCGTGATGAACAGCCAGGCATAGACGCTGAAGAACAGCACCTGGAAGATCGAGTTGAACGCCACCAGGCCCGCGGCGTACTCGGTGGATCCCTTGGCCAGTTCGTTCCACACGATGACCATCGCGATGCAACGCGCCAGGCCGATCATGATCAGGCCGACCATGTATTCGGGCTTGTCGTTCAGGAAGATGATCGCCAGCGCGAACATCAGGATCGGCCCGACGATCCAGTTCTGCACCAGGGACAGGCCGAGCACCTTCTTGTCCCTGAAGACGTCCGGCAACTCCTCGTAGCGGACCTTGGCAAACGGCGGGTACATCATCAGCATCAGACCCACCGCAATGGGCAGGTTGGTCGTGCCGACCTGGAAGCTGTTGATGAAGGCCTCGGTGCCGGGCACGAAGTAGCCCAGACACACGCCGAGCGCCATGGCGGCGAAGATCCAGACCGTCAGGTATCGGTCGAGGAAGGACAGTTTCTTGGTGACGGCACTCATCGTGCAACTCCGGTCAGCGCTTCCAGGCAGGCAGCCACACCGACGGGCTCAAGGCGCATTGGCAGGCTCGAAATTCTCATGAATGTGGAAATATGGGATCGATCGAGCCCTGCGGCGTTGACAGTGGTCACACCATCCCGCCTGACAGCGCCACTCGCGGTGCCACGTCCATCGAGTCAACGCATGCCGATGTTCCGGGGCATGGGTCAGTTCGCACCTGTTGGCGACCCAGGGGCCTCCTGCGGGCCCGTCACCGCCACCTTGTCGGGCAGCGCCAGTGTGATCAGCCAGCAGGCGATGAGCATGGCCGCAGAGCCGCTCAGTGAGAAGAGCAGCCCACCCCATTGGTACAGCAGGCCCGACATCAAGGTGCCGAAGAAGCGCCCCAAGGCATTCGCGGCGTAGTAGAAGCCCACGTCCTCGGCGGCCTTTTCCGAGCCAGCGTAGGCCAGGATCAGGTACGAGTGCACCGATGAATTGACGGCGAAGGCAAACCCGAACAATCCCAACCCACCGACCACAGCCCACTCGAGATGCGGAACCTTCAATGCCACGACCACGGCCAGCGCGACCGGCACCACGGCCAGCACGGCCGACCACAGCCGGGCGGCGGGCACCTCGGTGCTCAGGCCATCGGCACTGCGGCGCACCAGCGCCGGCGCCAGGGCCTGCACCAGGCCATAGCCGATGGTCCAGGCGGCGAGGAAGCCACCCACCATCGTGAACGTCCAGCCCGAGGCATACAGAAACACCGGCACACCGACGACAAACCAGACATCGCGGGCCCCGAACAGTGCCACCCGGGCGGCCGCGAGCAGATTGATGCCGCGGTTCTTGGCGAACAGTTCCTTGGCCGATTTGGACGCCTTGCTCTTGCCCATCAGCGGAGGCACGAAGGCCACCACACCGCCCAGCACGATGGCCAGCAAGCCGGCCATGCTCCACAGCGAGGCCTGAAACCCGAGGCGATCCAGCAGCAGGCCCCCGAGAAAGAAGCCCACGCCCTTCATCGCGTTCTTGCTGCCGGTGAACCATGCCACCCACTTGAACAGTTGGCCTGAGGCCGTGCTGGCCGTGAGCTTGATGGCCGACTTGCTGGCCGTCTTGGTGAGGTCCTTGGCCACGCCGCAGACGCCTTGCGACAGCACCACCCACGCCACCGACATCGTCACCGTCCAGTCGGGAGACAGCCGGGACAGCAGCAGGAAGCCGGTGATCTGCGTGCACAGCCCCACCGTCAGCATGCGCTGGATGCCAAAGCGCGTCGCGAGCCAGCCGCCGATGAGGTTGGCCACCACCCCCATCGCCTCGTACAGCAGGAACAGGAAGGCCAGCGTGAAAGGCGAATAGCCCAGCCTGTAGAAGTGCAGCAGCACCAGCATCCGCAGTGCGCCGTCGGTGAGCGTGAAGCCCCAGTACGCGGCGGTGACGATGGCGTAGTTGCGCGCACCGTTCGTGGTCGGTGCCGTGGCCACGTCGGTGGACCCGCCTGGGGTCGGCGGTGCAGACATGGTGCTCAGAGACCTTGCTCGTTCATGAGGCAGGCGAGGTCCACCATGCGGCAGGCATAGCCCATCTCGTTGTCGTACCAGGCGTAGACCTTGAGCATCGTGCCGTCGGTGACCATGGTCGACAGCGCGTCGACGATCGAACTGCGGGTGTCCCGGGCGTAATCGGCACTCACCAGGGGGCGGTCCTCGTAGCCGAGGATGCCCGCCAGCGGGCCCCGGGCCGCGGCGGAAAAGAGGCGGTTCACTTCCTCGGCGGTGGTCGGGCGCTGAAGTTCGAACACGCAATCGGTCAGTGACGCATTGAGCACCGGCGCGCGCACCGCATGGCCGTTGAGCTTGCCCGCCAGTTCGGGGTAGATCAGCGCGATGGCGGTGGCGCTGCCCGTGGTGGTGGGCGCCAGGCTCAACATCGCGCTGCGCGCACGGCGCAGGTCCTTGTGCGGCGCATCGACCATCAGGTTGGTGTTCGTGGGGTCGTGGATGGTGGTGATCTGCCCGTGGCGGATGCCCAGGGCCTCATGCACCACCTTCACCACCGGGGCCAGGCAGTTCGTGGTACAGGACGCTGCCGTGACGATCCGATGCACTTCGGGCCTGTACAGGTGGTCGTTGATCCCCACCACGATGTTGAGCACCTGGCCGACCTTCACGGGCGCGGCAACGATGACGCGCTTGGCCCCGCGGTCGAGATGTCCTTGTAAGGTCTCGGGCGTGAGGAACTTGCCCGTGCACTCGAGCACCAGGTCCACGCCCAGGTCGCCCCAGGGAATGTCGGCCGCACTGGCATGCGACGAGAAGCTCAACGCCCTGCCGGCCACTCGCAGGCCATCGTCGCCCTGGGCGGCGATGTCGGCACGCCAGCGCCCCTGGACACTGTCGAAGGTCAGCAGATGGGCCGTGGCCGCGGCGCCGCCCTTGATCTCGTTGAGGTGCACCACATCGAGCCGATTCCCGGCGCGGGGGTCGTCCGATGGACGCTCGGCAGCGCCAAAGGCGGCACGCAGTGCCAGGCGGCCAATGCGGCCCATTCCGTTGATGCCGACTCTCATGACGCTCCTTCAACTCTCTGTTCGACCCGATCGACCCGAGCATGATTCCAGCAGTGTCGAATTGTGGGCTGGCCGCATGACACTTCCGTGACTGCGTGGGCGGGGACCTTCGAGCTCGGCTTGGATGCCGCGCGCCGCCAAAGGACACGCAGAAAGCAAAAACGGACCCGAAGGCCCGTTGTTGCTGTACATCTGGCGGAGTCGGAGGGATTCGAACCCTCGATGCAGGTTTTGCCCACATACTCCCTTAGCAGGGGAGCACCTTCGGCCACTCGGTCACGACTCCAGTCAAGGCTGCGGATTCTAGCGCAGCCGGCACGGGGCTTCAGCCCAGATTCTGCGGCGCGTCCAGATCGAACGCGCGGTGCAGTGCACGGACCGCCAGCTCCATGTACTTCTCGTTGATCACCACCGAGGTCTTGATCTCGCTGGTGGTGATCATCTGGATGTTGATGCCCTCTTCCGACAGCGTGCGGAACATCGTGCTGGCCACGCCCACGTGGCTCTTCATGCCGATGCCGACGATGGACACCTTGCAGATCTTCGGGTCGCCCGAGATCTGCATGGCACCGATGGCCGGCATCACGGTCTGATTGAGCAGGTCGGACGTGCGCTGGTAGTCGTTGCGGTGCACGGTGAACGAGAAATCGGTGCGGCCATCGTGCGACACGTTCTGCACGATCACGTCGACCTCGATGTTGGCGTCGGCCACCGCGCCCAGGATCTGGTAGGCGATGCCGGGCTTGTCGGGCACGCCGATCACGGTGAACTTGGCCTCGTCGCGGTTGAACGCGATGCCGGACACGACGGCTTGTTCCATTTTCTCGTCTTCCTCAAAGGTGATCAGGGTGCCGGAGGTGGCCTCCTCCTCGATGGCGATGTCCCACGGGGTGAAGCTCGACAGCACCCGCATCGGCACGCGGTACTTGCCCGCAAACTCGACCGAGCGGATCTGCAACACCTTGGAGCCCAGGCTCGCCATCTCGAGCATCTCTTCGAAGCTGATGGTGTGCAGGCGCCTCGCCTCGGGCACGACGCGGGGGTCGGTGGTGTAGACGCCGTCGACGTCGGTGTAGATCAGGCACTCGTCGGCCTTCATGGCCGCGGCCACGGCCACGGCCGAGGTGTCGGAGCCGCCACGTCCCAGGGTGGTGATCGAGCCGTCCGGATCGATGCCCTGGAAGCCGGTGATGATGACGACCTTGCCGGCGGCCAGATCGGCACGCACGCGCTGGTCGTCGATGCTCTCGATGCGCGCCTTGGTGTAGGCCGAGTCGGTCTTCACCGGCACCTGCCAGCCGGTGTAGCTGACCGCCGGCATGCCTTCGGCCTGCAGCGCCAGGGCCAGCAGGCCAACGGACACCTGCTCGCCGGTGGAGGCGATCATGTCGAGTTCGCGCATCGCGGCCGCGTCGAGTTGGGCCGGCTGCACTTCCTTGGCCAGCCCGAGCAGACGATTGGTTTCGCCGCTCATCGCGGACGGCACCACCACCATCTGGTGGCCGGCGCGCGCCCATTTGGCGACGCGCTTGGCGACACTGCGGATGCGCTCTGGCGAGCCCATCGACGTGCCACCGTACTTGTGAACGATCAATGCCATGACGGTTGAGGGTATCGGGGCTCGAGGGTGGCGCGGCCCCAGTGCGCAGCCCGCGATTCTAGCCAAGGGCCCCGACGCGACCCTGTCAGGCGCGGTCGGGCCGCCAGGCGAGCGCGACCTGCGGGGTCCCTGCCGGCGCCCAGCACCGCGCATCCATGCCCAATCCGGGCACGTACACCAACCGGTCACCGTGCCACACCAAGGGGCCGCTTCGCTGGTGGGCCGCCACGCCAGCCGACTGGTACTGCTTCTTCAGGCTGCGGGCCGTGGCACGCGGTGCGCACTGGAACTGCTCGCCACCCCGACGCGGGCGCAGTTCCAGTGCCGACAGGTGCTCGAGGGCGATGCCTCCTTGCTCGACACGATGGGCCTCAAATCGACCGCCCCAGCTCAGCACTTCGATGGGCGGCGTGCCCGACAGGTCGATGGCCACGCATGGCCCGGTCTGGGCGGGCACGTCGTCCGTCCAGGTCAAGCCTTTGCGGTGCAGCACCAACGCCGAATGCGCCGAGGCTGGCCAGCGACCGCTGGTACGCCCCGGCAACTCGTCCAGCAGCCGTTGCACCAGGGTGTCCGGGGCCCCTCGGTCCAGCCCCGCCTCGAGCCAGACGCGCAGCGCATTGGCCCTGCGCGCCGGCGACAGGGCCGACCAGGCTACGACATCCAGGCGATCGCCTGTGCCCGTCGCGGCAAGGTCCAGCTGCGCCAGTTCGGACAGGGCCGCATCCGCCTCGTGGGCTCGGCGCGCCACCGCCGCCAGCGCGGCCTCGGCCGTCCCGAAGGCGCCGGCCATCGCTGGCCAGACCGATCGCCGCATCAGGTTGCGTGCCAGGCGGGTGTCGTCGTTCGACGGGTCCTCGATCGGCCGCAGGCGGTGCTGCCGCACATACGCGTCGATGGCGTCGCGCGGCAGATCGAGCCAGGGGCGGGCCCAGGTCAGGCCGGCGCGCGCCACGACCTTCGGCATGGCGGCCAGGCCCCGCGGCCCGGCGCCTCGCAAGGCCTGCAGCAGCACCGTCTCGGCCTGGTCGCGTCGATGGTGAGCCAGCAGCACCAGCCGGGCGCCCTCTTCCGTCGCCATGGTCGCGAGGGCGGCATACCGTTCTCGGCGCGCCCAGGCCTCGACGCTGTCGCCCGGCGAGGGCCGATCGGTCAGGCGGTGCCAGCGCAGGCGCACGGGCCACCCCCGCCGCTGCCAACGTGCACACAGGCGGATGGCCGATGCGACCCACTCGTCGGCCCGATCCACCAGACCATGGTGAACATGCAGGGCGACAACGTCCAGGCCCAGCGACACGGCTGAGCGGACGGTGGCGTGCAGCAGAGCCAGCGAATCTCGCCCGCCGCTGAACGCCACGCCGACGGTGGCGCCCAGGGTGGCGTGGCCGTCGGCGCTCAACGCTCCTTGGTGTCGTTGTAGCGGCCGTACGACTGCAGGCGGTCGTAGCGCCGCTGCAGCAATTCCTTCGGCTTGAGGTCGTTCACCTGCCGCAGCGCATCGACCAGCGCACGCTTGAGTTGCGAAGCCATGTGGCGTGGGTCGCGGTGGGCGCCGCCCACGGGCTCGCTGACGATCTTGTCGACCAGGCCCAGTGCCTTCAGGCGGTGGGCGGTGATGCCCAGGGCCTCGGCCGCATCGCTGGCACGCTCGGAGGTCTTCCACAGGATCGACGCGCAGCCCTCTGGCGAGATCACCGAGTACACCGAAAACTGCAGCATCAGCAACTGGTCGGCCACGCTGATGGCCAAGGCGCCCCCGGAGCCGCCCTCGCCGATGATGGTGGTGATGATCGGCACCTCGAGCTGGGCCATCTCGAAGATGTTGCGGCCAATGGCCTCGGATTGCCCGCGCTCTTCTGCGCCGATGCCGGGGTAGGCGCCAGGCGTGTCGACGAAGGTGAACACCGGCAGGCCGAACTTCTCGGCCAGCTTCATCAGGCGCAAGGCCTTGCGATAGCCCTCGGGCCGCGACATGCCGAAGTTGCGCAACGCCCGCTCACGCGTGTCGCGCCCCTTCTGCTGGCCCAGCACCATGCAGGCCTGGCCGTTGAAGCGCGCCATGCCGCCGACCACCGAGGCATCGTCGGCGAACGCGCGGTCGCCGTGCAGTTCCTGGAAGTCGGTGAAGATCTCATTGACGTAGTCGAGCGTGTAGGGACGCTGCGGGTGTCGGGCGATCTGCGTCACCTGCCAGGGGGTCAGGTTGGCGTAGATGTCCTTGGTGAGCTGGAGGCTCTTCTTGTCGAGACGGTCGATCTCTTCGGAGATGTCGACCGCCGACTCGTTCTGCACGTAGCGCAGCTCTTCGATCTTGGTTTCGAGCTCTGCGATGGGCTGCTCGAACTCGAGGAAATGTCGTTTGCTCATCCGCCGGATCGGGTGGTGTGAATCGGGGCCGGTCACGCCCCTTCACGGGGCGTCAGTAGTCGACCGGCAGCGGGTCGAGGCTGCGCCAAATGTACCATGTGGCCACCGAGCGGAACGGCGCCCACGCATCGCCCAGCTCGCGCGCTTCAGCGCGCGAGACGGGCTCGCCACTGAAGTAGTTGACGCTGATGCCCTTGATCAGGCCCAGGTCGTCGAGCGGCATCACGTCGGGGCGCATCAAGTGGAAGATGAGGAACATCTCCGCCGTCCAGCGGCCGATGCCCCGGATGGCCACCAGTTCGTCGATGATGGCCTCGTCGTCCATCTGCTGCCACTGGCGCACGTGCACCGCGCCCGACTCGAAGTGCCGGGCCAGGTCGGTCAGGTACTCGGTCTTGCGCGCCGACAGGCCGGCACCGCGCAGTGCCGGGGTGTCGACCTTCAGCACCGCGGCCGGCGCCAGTCGCGCGGTGGGCCCGCCCACCGTGGCCACGAAGCGCTCCCACACCGACTGCGCGGCCTTCACCGAGATCTGCTGGCCGACCACCGACCGGGCGAGCGTGGTGAAGGCATCGCCCCGGCTCTGCAGGCGTGCCTCCCCGAACTGCGGGATCAGCTTCTTCATCACCCTGTCGCGCTTGGCGAGGTGGCGGCACGCGTCGTCCCAATAGTCGGGCGTGACGCCCGTGACCGCCGATCGGACCATCGTCAGGCGCGCACCCAGGTCGTGCCTTGGGCGGAGTCCTTGAGTTCGATGCCCTGGGCGATCAGTTCTTGCCGGATCCGGTCGGCAGTGGCGAAATCACGTCGCTGCTTGGCCTCGGCTCGCTCGGCGATCAACTGCGCGATGCGCTGCTCGTCGAGCCCGCTGCCCGACTGCAGGAAGGCCCGCGGCACCTGCTGCAGCACGCCGAGCGTGCCCGCCAGCGCCCGCAGCAACGCGGCGGTCTCGGCAGACCGGGTGCGGTTCAGCTCGTTGGCCAGATCGAACAGCACGGCCAAGGCGCCGGGCGTGTTGAAGTCATCGTCCATCGCGACACGGAACGCCTCGGCAGCCGGGACGGACCAGTCGATCGCTGCACCGGTGTCGGCCGGCAGGGTGACGCCATCGAGCGCCGTGTAAAGCCGCCTCAGCGCCGTGCGTGCGTCGTCGAGGTGGGTGTCGCTGAAATTGAAGGGGCTGCGGTAGTGCGTGCGCAGCATGAAGAAGCGCAGCGTCTCGCCATCGAACCGCACCAGCACATCGCGGATGGTGAAGAAGTTGCCCAGCGACTTGGACATCTTCTCGTTGTCGACGTTCAGGAAGCCGTTGTGCAGCCAGTAGTTGACGAAGGGCCGGCCCGTGGCGCCTTCGCTTTGCGCGATCTCGTTCTCGTGGTGCGGGAACTGAAGGTCCATGCCGCCACCGTGGATGTCGAAACGCTCGCCCAGCAGGGCGCAGCTCATCGCCGAGCACTCGATGTGCCAACCCGGGCGGCCCGGGCCATAGTCTCCGTCGAACTTGGCATCGGCCGGCTCCTCGGGCTTGGCCGCCTTCCAGAGCACGAAGTCGAGCGGGTCGTCCTTGCCCTCCTGCACCGCCACACGCTCGCCGGAGCGCAGTTCATCGATGCTCTTGCCCGAGAGCTTGCCGTAGCCGGGAAAGCGCCGCACCGCGAAGTTGACGTCGCCATTCGTGGCGCGATAGGCCAGCCCCTTGCCTTCGAGGGTGCTGATGAGAGACAGCATCTGGGGCACGTAGTCGGTGGCGCGCGGTTCGTGGGTGGGGGTGGCCACACCGATGGCGCCGATGTCCTGGCGCATCGCCGCGATCATCTCGTCGGTGAGCGCGCGGATGGTGATGCCGCGCTCCACCGCGCGCTTGATGATCTTGTCCTCGATGTCGGTGATGTTGCGGACGTAGGTGACGCGGTAGCCGCTGGCCTGCAACCAGCGGTAGACCACGTCGAAGGCCATCATCATTCGGGCATGGCCCATGTGGCACAGGTCGTAGATCGTCATGCCGCAGACGTACATGCGCACATGGCCCGGCTCGATGGGCTCGAAAACCTCGAGTTGGCGGTGGAGGGTGTTGTAGATGCGCAGGGTCATCGGCCGTGGACTGCAGGCGCCACCGGGCGGTGGCTTCGTTTCGCCGATCGCCCGCAATGGACGGCCAGGATGCCGTCACGCGAGCGTCGATACAATCCATTCAGTATAGCGGCGCACCCGGCGCTGCCGAGCCGGACCGACCCCCCCTTTTCCCGTGCCCCATCCCCTGTTTGCCCGAGTGGTTGCCGTGCTGTTGGCATGTTGTGTAAACGTGTCTGCATTGGCTGCCGACAGCGATCTCAGGGTGGCCGCCCTCGAGCGGCTGCATCGCGGCGGCGAATCCGCCAAGGCGTTGCAGCAGATCGATGTGGCGCTGGCCACGCGGCCGAACGACGCCGGGCTGCGCTTCCTGCAAGGGGTGATCTACTCGGACGTCCGACGTGATGCCGAGGCCGCGCAGGTGTTTGAACGGCTGATCGCCGACTTTCCGGAGTTGCCCGAGCCCTACAACAACCTGGCAGTGCTGGTGGCTCAGGCCGGACAGCTCGATCGATCGCGCGAACTGCTCGAGTTGTCCCTGCGCAACGACCCCGGCTATCGCACGGCCCACGAGAACCTGGGCGATGTGTACCTGCGGCTGGCCGTTCGCGCGTGGGAGTCTGCGGCCGGCACGGCTGGCGGCGACGCGTCCCTGCGCCGAAAGCTGAAGCTGGCCCGGGAGCTTGTCGCCGCCCCGCCCCTCCCCTGACCCAAACGACACCACGAAGGATTCCCCGATGATGAAGACCGCCATGTGCGCCCTGGCGCTGTCCGCTGCCCTGCTCTCACCGGTCTCGGCCCAGACCGTGCGCCTGGCCACCAGCCAGGGCGACATCGTGATCAAGCTCGATGCCGAGAAGGCCCCCAAGACGGTGGCCAATTTCGTGCAGTATGTGAAGTCAGGCCATTACGCCGGCACCGTCTTTCACCGCGTGATCGACGGCTTCATGATCCAGGGCGGGGGCATGACGCCCGACATGAACGAGAAGCCCACCCGCGGCCCGATTCCGCTGGAGGCCCGCAACGGCCTGAGCAACCAGCGTGGCACGGTCGCCATGGCGCGTACCAATGTCCCCGATTCGGCCACGGCGCAGTTCTTCATCAACATCGCCGACAACCTGTTCCTCGACGCGGCCAATTCCCGCGATGGCAACGGCTACGCGGTGTTCGGTCGGGTGGTCGAAGGCATGGACGTGGTCGAGAAGATCAAGGCCGTCCCGGTCGGGATGAAGTCTGGCCATCAGAACGTGCCGCAGCAACCCATCCTGATCAAGCAAGCAACCCTGGAGAACTGACATGACCAAGACCGTCGAACTGACCACCACCAACGGCGTGTTGCGCATCGAACTGGACGATGCCAAGGCGCCGCTGAGCGTGGCGAACTTCCTGGCCTACGTCAAATCAGGGCACTACGAGGGCACGGTGTTCCACCGCGTCATCAAGGGCTTCATGATCCAGGGTGGCGGCTTCGCCCAGGGCATGCAGCAGAAGCCCACGCTCGAGGCGATCGCCAACGAGGCCGGCAACGGACTGAAGAACGAGAAGTACACCTTGGCCATGGCGCGCACGAATGCGCCCCACTCTGCCACCGCGCAGTTCTTCGTGAACACCGCCAACAACGAATTCCTGAACTTCCGCAGCGAGTCGGCCCAGGGGTGGGGCTATGCAGTGTTCGGCAAGGTGGTTTCGGGCACCGAGGTGATCGACGCCATCGAGAAAGTAGCCACCGGACGCAAGGGTGGCCACGAAGACGTGCCGAACGACGACGTCGTCATCCTCAAGGCAGTCGAGATCGCCTGAGGCTCGCCGGGTGGCCATCGCGCGCTGGCAGGCCGACGACGCCTGGCAGCGCATCGACCTGTTGTCGGACGTGCATCTGCATGCCGGCTCAACTGCCACCTTCGAAGCCTTTCGCACCCATCTGTTGACCACGCCCGCGCAGGCGGTGCTGATCCTCGGTGACCTGTTCGAGGTCTGGGTCGGCGACGACGCCCGCGCCTCGGGCTTCGAGCGGGAATGCCTGGAGATGCTCGCCGAGGCATCCCGCGCGCGGACCCTCGCCTTCATGGCCGGGAACCGCGATTTCCTGGTCGGTGCGGCCATGGCGGCCGATTGCGGAATGCAGTTGCTGGACGATCCCACGCTGGCGCTGGCCTGGGGTCAGCGGGTACTGTTGTCGCATGGTGACGCACTCTGCCTCGACGATGTCGCCTACCAGCACTTTCGCGCCCAGGTGCGGGGCGAGGCCTGGCGCGAATCCTTCCTCAGCCTGCCACTCACCGAGCGTCGGCAGAGGGCGCGGGCCATGCGGGACGCGAGCATGAAGCACCAGGCCGGCATGGACCCGGCTGCGTTCGCCGATGCCGACCCGGGCATGGCCACTCGCTGGCTCGACGATGCCGGTGCGCCGCTGCTGGTCCATGGCCACACGCACCGGCCGGCTCGTCATGGTTTGCCTGGTGATCGGGCGATCCTGGTGCTGGGCGATTGGGACATGACGGCGCAGCCGGTGCGGTCTCGCATCGTCAGTTGGACCCGCGACGGACTCGAGCCCATCGATGCGGTGACGCCATGAAGGCCTTGCTGCAGCGTCTGCTGCAGGGGCGGGAGGCCCGGCGCCTGGCACGGCGCGCCATTCCAGACGCCCTGTGGGCATCCACCGTGGCGGGCCTGCCCTTCATCGCCCGGTTGGCGCCGCAGGACCAGACCGAGCTCAGACGTCTGGCCACGCTCTTCCTCGACGAGAAGGAATTCACCGGCGCCGGCGGCTTCGAGGTCGACGACGAGATCGCCGTCTGCATCGCAGTGCAGGCCTGCCTGCCGGTGCTGCGCTTCGGCCTGGCGCCGTACCGGGGCTTTGTCGGCATCGTGGTCCACGCCGACGAGGTGGTGGCCCGGCGCGAGGTGACCGACGACGACGGCGTCGTGCACGAGTACGACGAGGTGCTGACCGGCGAGGCAATGGACGGCGGCCCGGTGATGCTGTCGTGGCGCGACGTGAGCGAGGCCGGCGAAAGCGCCGACTGGGGCTACAACGTGGTCATCCATGAGTTCGCCCATGTGCTGGACATGGGCGACGGCGTCGCAGACGGCGTCCCGCCGCTGGCCGACCTCGAATCACGTCGAGCCTGGGTGGAAGTGATCGACGAGGCCTATAACCGCTTTTGCCACGACGTCGAGACAGGTCGCGACACCCTGCTCGACCCCTATGGCGCCACCGCCATCGGTGAGTTCTTCGCCGTGGCCACGGAAGTGTTTTTCGTCAACCCTCAGGACATGCGCTGGGAGCACCCGGCGCTGTACCAATTGCTGGCGGACTACTTTCGGCAGGACCCTGCCAAGCAGCCCTGACCTCGGGCTGCGAGTGCATGAGCGTTCGACCTTCAGGCCGGCGTGGTCTCGGGGCGCGCCTTGTCGTTCTTCTTCGGCGGCTGGATGTCGAGCACCACCTCATTGGCCGCATCGACGTCGACCGTCAGGCGGCCGCCATCGACCAGACGGCCGAACAGGAGTTCGTCGGCCAGGGCCCGGCGGATGGTGTCCTGGATCAGGCGCTGCATCGGCCGCGCACCCATCAGCGGGTCGAAGCCTTTCTTGGCCAGGAACTTGCGCAGCGTGTCGGTGAAGGTGACCTCGACCTTCTTCTCGGCCAACTGGCTTTCCAGTTGCAGCAGGAACTTGTCGACCACGCGCAGGATGATGTCTTCGTCAAGTGCACGGAAGCTCACGGTCGCGTCGAGCCGGTTGCGGAACTCGGGCGTGAACATGCGCTTGATGTCGGCCATCTCGTCGCCCTGCTCGCGCATGGTCGTGAAGCCGATGGTGGCCTTATTCATCGTTTCGGCACCCGCATTCGTCGTCATGATGATGATGACGTTGCGGAAATCCGCCTTGCGGCCGTTGTTGTCGGTGAGCGAGCCATGGTCCATCACCTGCAGCAGCACGTTGTAGACGTCCGGATGCGCCTTCTCGATCTCGTCGAGCAGCAGCACGCTGTGAGGCTTCTTGGTGACGGCCTCGGTGAGCAGACCGCCCTGGTCGAAGCCCACATAGCCCGGGGGCGCGCCGATGAGGCGACTCACGGCGTGGCGCTCCATGTACTCGGACATGTCGAAGCGAATCAACTCGATGCCCAGGATGTAGGCCAACTGCTTGGCGACTTCGGTCTTGCCCACGCCCGTGGGGCCGCTGAACAGGAACGAGCCGATCGGCTTGTCCGGCTTGCCCAGGCCCGACCGCGCCATCTTGATGGCGGCTGCCAGCGCGTCAATGGCCGGCTCCTGGCCGAAGACCACGCTCTTCAGGTCGCGGTCGAGGCTCTTCAGGCGGCCGCGGTCGTCGGTGGACACCGACGCCGGCGGGATGCGCGCGATCTTGGCAACGATGTCCTCGACCTCGGCGCGGGTGATGGTCTTCTTCTGCTTGCTCTTGGGCAGGATGCGCTGCGCGGCCCCGGCCTCGTCGATCACGTCGATGGCCTTGTCCGGCAGGTGGCGGTCGTTGATGTACTTGGCCGACAGTTCGGCGGCAGCCTGCAGGGCGCCGAGCGCGTACTTGACGTTGTGGTGGTCCTCGAACCGGGACTTCAGGCCCTTGAGGATCTCGATCGTCTGTTCGACCGACGGCTCGACCACGTCGACCTTCTGGAAGCGCCGCGACAGCGCGGCATCTTTCTCGAAGATGCCACGGTACTCGGTGAAGGTGGTCGCGCCGATGCACTTCATCGCGCCGTTGGACAGCGCCGGCTTCAGCAGGTTGCTGGCATCGAGCGTGCCGCCCGAGGCCGCACCGGCTCCGATGAGCGTGTGGATCTCGTCGATGAACAGGATGGCGTTGGGCTGATCCTTCAACTGCTTGAGCACGCCCTTCAGCCGCTGCTCGAAATCGCCACGGTACTTGGTACCTGCCAAGAGCGAGCCCATGTCCAGCGCGTAGACGCTGGACTGAGCCAGCACGTCGGGCACATCGCCCTGCGTGATGCGCCAGGCCAGGCCTTCGGCGATGGCGGTCTTGCCAACACCGGCCTCGCCAACCAGCAGCGGATTGTTCTTGCGTCGACGGCACAGCACCTGGATGACGCGCTCGACCTCGGACTCGCGGCCGATCAACGGGTCGATCTTGCCCTCGCGGGCCTGCTGGTTCAGGTTCTGCGTGAATTGGTCGAGCGGCGAGCCCTTCGTGTCGGCGGCTTCTTCCTTCTCGCCTTCGCCGCTGCCCTCGGCCGGCTTGGCCGGTTCGGGCGGCTCGGACTTCTTGATGCCGTGGGCGATGAAGTTGACCACGTCCAGTCGCGTGACGCCCTGCTGGTGCAGGTAGTACACCGCGTGGGAGTCCTTCTCGCCGAAGATGGCCACGAGCACGTTCGCGCCAGTGACTTCCTTCTTGCCCGAGCCCGTGGATTGCACGTGCATGATGGCGCGCTGGATGACCCGTTGGAACCCCAGCGTTGGCTGCGTGTCCACCTCTTCGGTCCCACCCACCGTCGGGGTGTTCTCCTTGATGAAGGTGGTCAGGCTCTTGCGCAGGTCGTCGATGTTGGCGGCGCAGGCCTTCAACACCTCGGCGGCCGACGGGTTGTCCAGCAACGCCAGAAGCAGATGCTCGACCGTGATGAATTCGTGGCGCTGCTGGCGCGCCTCGACGAACGCCATGTGCAGGCTGACTTCAAGTTCTTGCGCGATCATGCGGCCTCCATAATGCACTGTAGCGGATGCCCGGCGCGCCGCGCCGCAGCAAGGACAAGCTCGACCTTAGTGGCCGCGACATCTTTGGTGTAAACGCCGCACACGCCTCGACCCTCGTGGTGGATCTTCAACATGATGTGCGTCGCCGTCTCGAGGTTTCTCTTGAAGTACTGCTGGAGCACCATCACGACGAATTCCATCGGCGTGTAGTCGTCGTTGAGCAGAACCACCTGGTACATCTGCGGCGGCTTGGTGCGGGCCGTCTTGCGCTCCGCAACCACGGCACCGGCGTCGTCTCGACGCGGCCGCGCGGGAGGCGGGGCAGGCGGAATCGGCGGGTCGTCCTGAGGCATGAATCATTCTATCGAGTTGGGCAAAGACTCGCGCAGTGCGGCCAGTATGTCGACCAATCGGCCCGGCGGTGGCACTGATTTGCCGAACCTGCGAGGCACCAGACCTTGTTCGACCCCCCCTGCCCTCTTGGCAATCTGTGGGGAATCCGTGACCAACTTTGGTCTAGGTCTCCGCCTTGACCCCCCAGACCGGCGAAAAGCACAATTTTTTCTCCTGAATTGAAGTCTGGGAGTTCGCAATGCTGGTCGGAACGGTCAAGTGGTTCAACGATGCCAAGGGATTTGGATTCATCGAACCCGAAAACGGTGGACCCGATGTCTTCGCGCATTTCTCGGCCATCGAGATGGAAGGCTATCGCACCTTGAAGCAGGGCAGCAAGGTCAGCTATGAGCTGGTCGTGGGGCCCAAGGGCAACCTCGCCCAATCCATCCGACCGATGGCGGTCGAGGAGATGACAGCCTGATCAACGCGCCGCAGGTCGGCCAAGAACTTCGAAGGCCCGCTGCGTGCGGGCTTTTTTTCGTCTGTCGCGCCCGGCGATGGTGCGCGTCAACCGTCGGTGGTTGATGTCAGACGGCACAGGCCGACACCGTGTGTTGCCGCGTGGACCATCTCAG
The DNA here is from genome assembly GCF_002198735.1 of Ideonella sp. A 288. Taxonomy (GTDB): domain Bacteria; phylum Pseudomonadota; class Gammaproteobacteria; order Burkholderiales; family Burkholderiaceae_C; genus Pseudaquabacterium. The sequence goes on along the minus strand of NZ_MWLO01000123.1, from coordinate 130,749 downwards.
GGCGGCTGAAGGCATCGTCGACGCCGCCGGCTGACCCCCATCAGCGCAGCGTCGCATCGAACCGGTGATCCCAGAACCCGGCCACCTGGGTGGGTGCGTCGAGCACACCCTCCTTCAGGAACAGGTCGGCCATGCGTTGGTGTTCGAGCACGGCGCGCGCATCGGCAGGCAGCAGGTCGTAGTCGGTGCTGCGGTTGTTCCAGAGTTCCACCAGGTCGCCCACCGGCACCCGGGTTTCCGCGTTCTGCGCTCTGGCGAACTCCAGAAAGTGGCCGTTGGCCCAGCGGTACGCACCGCGCAGGCGCAACAGAAAGTCGGCGATCGCGGCCGCTTTCTCGGGCTGACCGATCGACGACGGATGGGCATAGATCGGGAAGTTGCCCGACGCGTGACCCACCGCGGTCTGGATCACGCGGCCGCCATGGGTCGTGCGGGCCAGTTGGCCGCTGTAGCCCCAGATCGCCCAACCATCGACATCGCCTCGATCGAAGGCCGACAGCGCGTCGACCGGGCTGAGGTGAACGGGCGAGATGTCCGCCATCGTCAACCCTGCCGCCGTCAATTGACGGCTGAGGAAGGCGTGTGCAATGGTGCCGCGAGAAAACGCCACGCGACGGCCCTTCAGGTCGGCGATGCGGCGCACGGGCGCGTCACGGCGGGCGACGGTGACGAGGTTGTTCAAGTCCTCGCGCACGACGGCGATGAAGCGCACATCGGCCTTCTGCCGCGCCGCAAACACCGCTGGCACCTCGCTGCCGAAACCCAGGTCCAAGGCGCCGGCCTGGATGGCCTCGATGTGTTGCGTGCCATTGTTCAGCTCGCGCCACTCCAGCCTGTAAGGCGTGTCCAGGGCCCGCGCGGCGGTCATCAGCGCCCGCCAGTTGCCCTTGTAGGTGCCAACGCGCAGCGTGACGGAGGACAGATCCGCCCGGGGCGACGGTGCGGCCTGGACAAGTCCGCCAACGCCGTTGGTGGCGGCACCAGCCGCGGCGGCGAGAAGGAGGCGGCGGGTCATCGCCAGCGAAGTGGCGTCAGTGGGATCGATGGACATGGATCGAGCGCAATCGGCGGTGTCCGGACCGACCGCCGGACAGCCGCCAGCGTGGCTGGCAGGACAGCCCGCGATGATATCGGTGGCCTGTTCGGTGCCGAGGAGGATCTGGTCGCCGCCGCGTCGACTGAAGCCGACACCCGTGCCCACTGCGGGCAGTTCAACCCCCGATGGCCACCGACTTGTCTTGCCAGAATCCAAGCTCTGGAATGAGGCCCATGCCCGCGACGGCATTCTCGGCCATGTGCTCGCGTCGCCTGGTGCCAGGGATGGTGCAGGTGACCGCGGGATGGCTCAGCACGAACTTGAGCAGCACCTGCGGCCAGCTCGTGCAGCCGATGTCTGATGCCCAGGCCGGCAAGGGCCGGCCCAGCAGGCCCCGCAGCAGTCCGCCGCCACCGAACGGCATGTTCACGATCACCGCAACACCCCGGTCCGCCGCCAGTGGCAGCAGACGTTGCGCTGCCCTACGGTCGTCGATCGCGTAGTTGATCTGCAGGAAATCCAGTCGCTCTGACCGCAGCACAGCCTCGACCTGCGGATAGGCCGACGCGGTGTAGTGCGTGATGCCGATGTAGCGGACCAGCCCCTGCGCCTTCCACTGTCGCAGGGTGGCGAGGTGGACTTTCCAGTCCACGAGGTTGTGGATCTGAATCAGATCGATGCGGTCAGTGCGCAGCAGGCGCATCGATTCCTGCATTTGACGCACACCCTCGTGTCTGCCCTGCGTCCACACCTTGGTGGCGACGAAGGCCTTGCGCCGGCGGTCGTCTGCAGCAAGGATCTCGCCGGTTGTCGCTTCCGCGCGGCCGTACATCGGCGAACTGTCGATGACCGACCCGCCGGCGGCAAAGAGTGCATCCACGACCCCGGGCAGTTGGGAGTATCCGGCGCTGTCGGGCGATTGGTCGAAGCCGACGTAGGTGCCGCACCCGATCACGGGCAGGGCTTCGCGGCTCGAGGGGATCTGCCGGGTGGTCATCCGAGTGGCTCCGGTGGACTGGCTTCGAGCAGCGCATGCTGCGGTCGCAAAGGCCGCCATCGCCAGCACCGAGCGTCGAGTGTTCGAGGTGGTCATGTCGGTCTCCCGTGGGTCGTGCGCCTTCGACGCGCAGCCTGTGTTCGCCCTGGATGCTGCCACGCATCGCCTTCGGGCATCTTGGGCTGGGTGCCGTGCAAGCCGCGCTCGTGCTCCGAGGCGCTACAAGGGCGCACGCGGCACAGCCCACGCACCGTTACCCCTCGGCCAAAGTCGATTCCGCCGGCCCGAGCGCTCGATCTGCCACCAGGCCGGCAAAAGGGCGACGACCCTTTCTTGCCGGTATCGCTCGTCGAGCAGCCACAGCCACCCTCGGTCCTCTGGCGTCCTGAGCACGCGGCCCGCCGCCTGCACCACCCGCTGCATCGCGGGGATCAAGTCGCCGTACCCGCGGTCGGCACCGTACAGCTTGTCCAGGCGGGCCTGGATCTCGCGCTGCGCTTCCGACACCGGCGGCAATCCCAATGTGGCAATGAAGGCACCGACCAGCATCGCGCCGGGCAGGTCGATGCCCTCGGCAAACACCCCTCCCAGCACCGCGAAACCGATGCCCTGCCCTGCAGGTTGAAAGCGGGCCAGGAAGTCGCGTCGAGCCTCGGCATCCATGCGGCGGCTTTGTCGCCACTGCGCGATGTCGGGCCGCCGAAGCGTCAACGCAGTCGCGACCTGCTCGAGATACTCGAAGCTGCTGAAGAAGGCGAGGTAGTTGCCGGGGTGGGCGTCGATCTGCGCCGCGAGCACGTCCAGCAGTGGCTGCAACGACCCAATCCGATGGGCGTGGCGTGTTGAAAGACCATCGGCCACCTGCACCGTGAGGTGCGCAGCCGGGAAAGCCGGCGGCAAGTCGATCCAAGCGGTGTCGTCGGGCAGCCCGAGCAGTTCGATGGCATGGTCGGGCGGCGACAGGGTGGCCGAAAACAGCGTGATGCTGTGCAGCGCCCGGAAGCGCGGGCGCAAGAAGCACGCCGGCGCCACATTGCGCACTCGCAGCACGGCATCGTCCGCACCGACGGTGCCGTGGTCCATGGGGGCGGCACCACCGACCCGTGGGTTTGGCATGCAAACGTCGAACAGCGAGTGGTCGTTTAGGGACTCGATGAGCCACTGGAAACGTTGCAGGTCGAAGTGGAAACTCAACAGCGGGCCGACGGCCAAGGGCTGCTGCCGGAAATGCTCCGACAGCGCCCGCGCCGCCGCCTGGAGTGCTTGCGTGAACCCCTCTGGCGCACAGAACCTTGCCGCGCGGGACGGCGTCGAGTCGCGCACAAGCGCTTCGACCGCTCGCACCAGGCCGGCCAAAGGTGCCTGCACAACCGCCGGGGCATCTTGCCGGGCCTTCTGCAGTTGGCGCAGGCCGATCTCGGCGCTGTACATCCGCCGAGCGCGCTCGATCAGGTTGTGGGCTTCGTCGACGAGCACCGACAACGCCCAGTCCAGCGACTGCATCAGGCCCCACAGTTGACCATGGCGATCGAACAGATGATGCACATCAGCGACCAGTACGTCCGCCCAGCGCACCAGTTCCTGGCCCAGGTAGTAAGGACAGATGTGGTGATGCAGCGCGATGCGCCTTTGCGCTGCCGCGTCCAGCCAGCCGTCGGCCACGGCCTGCTCTCGTGCTGCGGGCAGGCGGTCGTAGAAGCCGCGTGCCAGCGGGCAAGCGTCTCCGTGGCAAGCCTTGTCGGGGTGCTCGCAAGCCTGCTTCTTGGCGACCATGACCACCACTCGCAATGCCTGACCGGGGGTGCTCATACGCAGGGCCCGAAGCGCCTCCAGCGCTGCGAGCTGCCCGGTGCCCTTGCAGGTGAGATAGGCGATCTTGTCGATGCCCTGCCCTGGCATCGCCCGCAACAGGGGAAACAGGGTACCGAGGGTCTTGCCGACGCCCGTCGGCGCCTGTGCCAGCAGACACTGGCGTCGGGTGGCGGCGCGGTACACCGCCTGGGCCAGGTCGCGTTGTCCCGCCCGAAAGGAAGCCTGCGGAAACGAAAGCTGCACCAGCGAAGCGTCTCTCGATGCGCGGTGTCGGGCCTCGCGCTCGGCCCAGGACAGGAACAGGGCACAGCGTCGCTCGTAGGCCTCGTTGAGATCCACGGCGCTGACGAGTTGCGTCAGTTCGATCTCGGTCTGCGTGGCCACGTCGAGGTAGACCAAGGCGAGTGAGAGCTCGGACAAGCCCCGATCGCGACAGAAGAGCGCGCCATAGGTTTCGAGCTGGGCCCAGTGCAGCCGGCGCCGGTTCTCTGGCAGTTGGGTCGGCACGCCGCGGATGGCTTTGACTTCTTCCAAGCACCCCCGGCGTGGATCGTGGCCATCTGCGCGCCCACGCACGCGCAATGGGCCGCAGTGGCCCTCGAGAACGATCTCGGCTTCATAGTGGGGCCCCCGGCGGTGCGCCACGGTGGCCTGGCCCTGGATGCCCTCGAGCGCCGTGGCCGACGGTGTGAAGCGGCGATCCAGATCGCCCTGCTTGGTGGTGAAGTCACACAGTGTTCGAACGGACACCGCATAGGTCCAGGGCGCCCCGACCGTCTCGAACGTGCTCACGCGGAATGGGCTGCGGTGGATCTTGCCGCGACACCGCAAGGGTCGTCGCTGTGTGCACTGTGGCGATCGACTGCCGGGCGAACCGCAGTGTGCGGTGCGCCGCCAGGCATCAGAACCATGCCCAAACGCGCCGCACCCATTCGGGAACACGGTCAGCCTTGGGTTGGTAAACGTACCGGTAGTCTGCGGGTCGCATGGCGGCTACTGTATGAAAACCCAGACTGTATGGAAACATAGCTTCTTGCGCAAGGCCTCGACTGAACTTCGCGTCAGCCGATGCTTGCCATGTTGGGCGGCTGCATCGGCGCCGCGATCCCACTACGCGGCGCCATGCAAACGAGTGTGGGCATGCTGCGCACGCGTCTCACGGACAGGACGGGCTCCTCTTCATCGGGGACTCGGTCCACCGGCCCGCCTTCGGGTCGGACAGCGTGCGCAAGAAGGCCACCAGGTCGGATCGCTCGGCGGCGGTGAGGTGCAGCGGCACCAGGATCCGTTCGCCGTCGGCGTGCAGCCGGTCCAGGTTCAGGTCGGAATAGTGGCGCACCACATCGTCCAGCGTGGCCAACTGGCCGTCGTGCATGTAGGGCGCCGTGTCGGCCACGTTGCGCAATGACGGGACCTTGAACTCGCCGAAGTTGCGGTGTTGCCCGGTCACATGGCGTGTCTTGAGCGCCGCTTCGTCGCCTGGCGCATCGCTCCAACGGGACAGAAGGTTGAAGCGGCTGGCCCGCAGCGCCTGGATGCCGGCATGCCGCCCTGGGTCCACCACACCCGGCCGCGAGAAAAAACCCAGGCCGATGTCGCCGAACTCGCCATTGCTGAAGCGCGCACCGACGTGGCAAGTGCTGCACTGCCCTCGCCCGATGAACAAGCGCAGGCCGCGTTGGGCGGCCAAGGGATAGCGGGCGGCCGCGGCGCGATCGCCGTTGGACAGGGCGTCGCGAAAGTCGTCGAAGGGCGTGCGGCCCGAGACCAGCGTCGCAACGAACGCGCCCAGGCCTTTGGCAACGTTGACCAGCGTGGTCTCGGGGTCGGCGCTCAGGGCCACGGCCTCGCCACGGGGCGCGGCACTCGCGGCGCGGTCCGCCGATCGGGCCGACGGGCCCACCATGCGCTGGTACAGGCACGCCAGTTGGTCGTCGCCGGCCACGACGGCCGCCACATGCTCGGCGCTGGAGGCCATCTCGAGCGGATTCAGCAAGGGATGCAAGGCCTGCGACCACAGGCTGTCGTAGGCCCCGTCCCAGCCGTACCAGCGCTCGTGCACCGCATTCCACAGCGACGGTGCGTTGCGATCCAACGCACCCCGCCCCATCGACCTGGCCAGGCCGTCGGAAAAGGCTCGGTTGGGCACATGGCACGTCGCACAAGCCAGTCGAGCGTCGGGCGACAGTCGTGCATCGAAGAACAGTCTCTGACCCAGCGCCACTGCCGCTGGCCTTGCGCTGTGCGCGTTACCAGCGTCGTGCGCTGTCGGGGGCGGCCAGGGGCCATGCTGCAAGATCCGACGCTGTTCAGCTGACGTGAAGTCGAGCAGCGTCACCGGCTCGGCTGCAGACAGTGAAGCCCCCGACATGGTCACCATCAGCGGCACTGCCAGCCATCCCCTGATCGACGCGCGCCGACGTTCAGGCACGTTGCCGTTGGCGACAGGGATCATTCCAGGTCGATTTCGTGCGTCAGCCACAGTGTTCTTGGGCCCCCTGCGACGGGTGTCATGTCGACGTCGACGATGAACCGCCACCGCCCTGGCATGTGCAGCATCAGGCCCTGCACCTCGAACCGCCCTGGTCCGATGGACTGGACGCTGGCGCGGTAGTTCATGCCGTGACGGTGCTTCGGCATGTCGGCGTCGACACGCACACCGTCCAGTCGCCCATCCTCGGCCGACGGGCACACCGCCAAGGTCAGGTTGAAGTGCCGGCCCACCGGGATCGGCCAGACACTGGGCAACAAGACCGCGCGCAGGCCGTCGCGATCCAGCAATTGGCGGCCCGGCCCAGCCAAGTCGTTGCCACATGCCGCGGCGATCGGCGCCATCAACGCGCCCAAGCACCACACGCCGGCCAACCCGATGCTCTGCGAATGACGGGACGCCCTGCGTGGCGGCGCCGAGCGGCTCATCCCTGAGCCCGTGGCAGCCCGCGCAGCAGGTCTTCGGCATTGCGCCAGCCGATGCGCTCGGCCACTGGCGCAGGGAGGCTGGCCAGCCAGCCGCGCGAGTAGCTCGCATGCGAGCCGATGTAGTGCCACCGCTCTGGCGTGAAGGTGTCGGTGCCGATCATGAAGCGGTCAGGAAACTCGGTGAAGGCCTCGCGCCATGCGCCGTCCACCTGCGTGCCAGACGCATGGTCTCCGCGGAAGGCCAGGTCGCACCAAAGACGCCGGTGCCGGCGCAGCACCTCGCGCACCGTGTCGGGCCGGTCGAAACCCGAGTGCGCCCACAGCACCCGTGCCTCGGGCCATTGCGAGAAGAGTCGATCGATCGCGTCCACGTCGGAATGGGCATGCAGCAGGAGCTTGCGCTCGCGGGCCAGCGCCACCATCCTGCGCGGGACGGGCAGGTCGGCATCCTGGCCATACAAATGGAACTCACCGATTCCGGCATAGCGGTACTTGGCAAGTCGCTCTTCCAGGTAGCGCACCACGCCGTCGTCACGCATCCAGGTGCTCAACTCGCCGCGTCGCCGATACGGGCGCAGTTCGGGCACGATCAGATCGGGCGCCTCGGCCATCAGTCGCTGCGTGCCATCGTCGTCGGACGAGGACACCAGCGCGCCGCGCAACCCCGCCTTGCGCAAGAGTTCCACGGCTTGCCTGGGCGGCACCAAGTCCACGGCATCGTGGCTGTAGTGGATGTGGGCATCGAACAGCGCCATCTCGCCCGAGGCACGCGCGGCGGGCCAAGACCCGACGGCGGTGGCGGCCACCAGCCCCTGGAAGTGGCGTCGGCTGATCAGCGGATTCATCGGCGTTCTCGTCTCAACCCAAGTCGGCAAGTGGTGAGCGTGCGTCGAAACACGCCGTTCGCGCGCAGGCTACCTCAAAGGCGCTGGACGAGGTGACCTCGGGCCTCGAAACCCACGCAGCCCGAGTTCAGCTTGCCAGCGACCGGGACGGTCGATCGACCGGACTGCGTGCGCCCGGCCATCGATGCAAAACCCTCGCGTTCGCCGGGCCAACGAACGGTCTGCGCCTCGGCGCAAAGGAAAACCCCAGTCGAATCAACGATCTGGGGTTTCTCGCGGGACCCTCCGGGACGTCCGGAGACGCCCCGGGACCGCGTCACATGTGGTCGATCATCACTTGGCCGAAACCGGAGCAGGAGACCTGGGTTGCGCCTTCCATCAGGCGCGCAAAGTCGTAGGTGACCTTCTTGCTGGCGATCGATCGCTCCATCGACGCGATGATCAGGTCAGCCGCTTCCTTCCAACCCATGTGGCGCAGCATCATCTCGGCCGACAGGATCTCGGACCCAGGGTTCACATAGTCCTTGCCGGCGTACTTTGGTGCCGTGCCGTGTGTGGCCTCGAAGCAGGCCACCGAGTCGGACAGATTGGCTCCCGGCGCGATGCCGATGCCACCCACTTGCGCGGCGAGGGCATCGGAGATGTAGTCGCCATTGAGGTTGAGCGTGGCGATCACCGAGTACTCTGCGGGGCGCAGCAGGATCTGCTGCAGGAACGCATCGGCGATCGAATCCTTGATGGTGATCTCGCGGCCGGTGCGCGGGTTCTTGAACTTGCACCACGGGCCGCCGTCGATCAACTCGGCGCCGAACTCCCTTTGCGCCAATGCGTAGGACCAGTCACGGAAGCCACCCTCGGTGTACTTCATGATGTTGCCCTTGTGCACGATGGTGACGTTGGGCTTGTCGTTGTCGATCGCATACTGGATGGCCTTGCGCACCAGGCGCTCGGTGCCTTCGCGAGACACCGGCTTGATGCCGATGCCCGAGGTGTCGGGGAAGCGGATCTTCTTGACACCCATCTCCTCGATCAGGAACTTGATGATCTTCTTGGCCTTGTCGCTCTCGGCCTCGTACTCGATGCCGGCGTAGATGTCTTCGGAGTTCTCGCGGAAGATGACCATGTTGGTCTTCTCGGGCTCCTTCACCGGCGACGGAACGCCCTTGAAATACTGCACCGGGCGCAGGCAGACGTACAGATCGAGTTCCTGGCGCAGCGCGACGTTGAGCGAGCGGATGCCGCCACCCACCGGCGTGGTCAGCGGGCCCTTGATCGACACCACGTACTCACGCAGCACCTGCAGCGTCTCTTCAGGCAGCCAGACGTCGGGGCCGTAGACCTTGGTCGACTTCTCGCCGGCGTAGATCTCCATCCAGTGGATCTGCCTCTTGCCGCCATAGGCCTTGGCCACCGCCGCGTCGACCACCTTGATCATGACCGGCGTGATGTCGAGGCCGGTGCCATCGCCCTCGATGTACGGGATGATCGGCTGGTCCGGCACATTCAACGAGTAGTCGGCGTTGACCGTGATCTTTTGTCCGCCGGCAGGGACCTTGATGTGCTTGTACATGAGGGCTGTCTCCGCGCGCTGCGCTGTGGTGAGGAAATCCCGGAAAGTTTACGGCAGAGCGACGGCCGGACGACACTCATTGGTGCGCCCGAACGGCGATGTGTCAGCGGGCCGTGCGCGACCCGGCACCAGCGGTCGGCGCGGTACGTTGAGCCAGCCCCGACCGCTATGCAGCCAGTCTTGCCCACTTCCCCCACGGTCCGTCTGGCGTTGCTTGCAGTGGCCGTCGTTGACACGGCCTATGGGGATCAGGTCGCGCACCAGTCGGCAACGCGCATCCACACGCCGTGTCCCAGCGCCCAGCCCGACGCCCCGGCCAGTGCGGCACCGGCCAGGCGAATCATCCATGCGCTTCCGTCTGGCGATCCGCTGCCGTCCCGCGACACCCGACGCCATGCCAGGCGACCGGCGATCAGCCCGGTCGACGAGGCCACCGCAAACGCCGCCATCGCGAGGGCTCCGCCGCTCGGCCCATTGGCCAGCGCCGCCACCAGAAGCGCCGACTGCAGCAGCCCGCAGGGCCAGGCTGCCCAGGCCAGGCCCGCCGCGGCCGTGCGCCCCGGGCCGATCATCCGCTGCCATCCCGGCGCCGTGACCAAGGTGGCATTGCCGCGCGATCGTCCGAATCGCTCCATCCAAGCGGGCTGGCGTCCGGTCCACAGCAGCCAAAGACCCAACGCCAGGGCCGATGCGTGCAGAAGGGTCCACAGAGGCCGCAGAACCGACACGGCCTGTCCCAACGCGGCCAATGCGCCCACGCTGGCCGCGGCAACGGCACCTGCCAGGGCGTAGGAGATCAATCGACCAAGGTGAAAGGCCCATGTCGACGCAGCGCCACGACCGGCAGTCAACGCGGTGCATGAGGCACCGCACATCGCCAGGCAATGCGGCGTGCCCGCCAGACCCATCAGGGCGGTGCTGAGCACCAGTGCCCACTCCATCTGCGGCCCTCGATTCGTCAGTCGGCGCGGCAGGACCCTGGTGTCAGGGGCTCAGGCCGCGACCGCACCTCAGATGATGCGCGAGAAGCGTTCGCGGACCTTGTCGTTGCGCAGGTGGCGGTCGAAGACCATCGCCACCGCGCGGACGAAGTACCAGCCCATCGCGGTGACATGGACGGCTTGTTCCGACATCTCGACGAGGCCCATGCGTTCGAGATCGCGAAGGTCGTCGAACTCCTGGCGGAAGTACTCGCGCATGTTGATCAGGTGGGCCAGTTCGATGCTCTCGAACTCGACTCGGCCCTGGCACATCAACGCCATGATCACGGCGCGGCGTACGAGGTCGTCGCGTGTCAGGGACAGGCCCCGCACCACCGGGAAACTGCCCTGGCGCACCGCATCGTAGTACTCGTCCAGGGTCTTGGCGTTCTGGCTGTAGGTGGTGCCCATGCGCCCGATGGCCGACACACCGAGCGCGATCAGGTCGCAATCCGGCTGCGTGCTGTAGCCCTGGAAGTTTCGGTGCAGTCGGCCTTGCCGCTTGGCCGCCGCGAGCGAGTCGCCGGGCAACGCAAAGTGATCCATGCCGATGTAGGTGTAGCCATGGCCGATGAAGCCTGCGATGGCGCCACCGAGCATCTGGACCCGCGAATCGGGCGGCGGCAGCTGGTCGACCGCGATGCGCCGCTGCGGCTTGAAACGCTGCGGCAGGTGGGCGTAGGCATACAGCGCGATGCGGTCGGGCCGAAGTTCGGCCACCTGTGCCACGGTATGACGGAACGAATCGGCGGTCTGCTTGGGCAGGCCATAGATCAGGTCGACGTTGATCGACTCGAAACCGATCGTCCGGGCGGCCACCATCAAGTCGCGGACGGATTCGTACGGTTGCAGCCGATGCACTGCCTTTTGGACGTCGGCGTCGAAATCCTGGACGCCAAAGCTCAGGCGATTGAATCCGAGGTCCGCCAGAACCTTCAGCCGATCCGGCGAGGCGGTGCGCGGGTCGACCTCGATCGAGACCTCGGCATTCGGCGCGAGGCGGAAGGAACGCTTGATGTCGTTCATCAGGCGCTCGAGCTCGGGATCGGTCAGGAAGGTGGGTGTGCCGCCCCCAAGATGCAACTGCGACACGGCATGGTCTTGTCCCAGCACCTGGGCGTGGAGGTCGATCTCCTGCGCCAAGGCGTCGAGGTACTCGGCCGCCCGCTCATGGTGCTTCGTGATGACCTTGTTGCAGGCACAGTAGTAGCACACCGATTCGCAGAAGGGGATGTGCACGTAAATCGAGAGCGGTGCCTTGCCACCGACCGTGGCACCGCTGGCGCGCTGCTCGAGCGCCTGACGGTACTCTGACGGCCCGAACGCTTCGACGAAACGATCGGCTGTGGGGTACGAGGTGTAGCGGGGCCCTGGCCGGTCGAGACGATGGAGCATCTCCTCGGTGAGGACTGGGACTTGTTCATCTTGGCGCGTCAGCATGGCAGCGACTGTGCCAAAGCCTCGCTCGCCGAGCTTGATATGGCTCAAGGCCACTGGTCTGCCAAGGGTTAATTCCGACAAGACCTATCCCATGCCGAAGTGTGGGTTTTCCACATCACACCCGTCACATACGGATGCGCTGGAGCAAAGGATAATGGCGCCATGACACAAGACGCACACAAGCTGCGACTCGAGCCGTTCAAAGTCGCTTGTTCCAGTTGCAACCTGCGAGAGCTATGCCTGCCGGTCGGCCTGTCCAGCGAGAACCTGGACCGCCTCGATAACATGGTCGCAACCCGTCGAAGCGTGTCGCGCGGCGACACCCTGTTCAGGGCGGGCGACGAGTTTTTGTCACTCTATGCCGTGCGCACGGGCTTCTTCAAGACCTGCGTGTCGTCCGAGGATGGGCGAGATCAAGTCACCGGCTTCCAGATGGCCGGAGAGCTGCTGGGACTGGATGGGATCAGCACGGACAGCCACACCTGCGATGCCGTTGCACTCGAGGATTCGCAAGTCTGCGTGATCCCGTACAGCCAGCTCGAGGGGCTGTCGCGCGAGTTCACCGAATTGCAACATCAGTTTCACAAGATCATGAGCCGTGAGATCGTCCGCGACCATGGCGTGATGTTGCTGCTGGGCAGCATGCGCGCGGAAGAGCGCCTTGCGGCGTTCCTGCTGAACCTCACACAGCGGCTTCAGGCGCGCGGTTTCTCTGCGTCGGCGCTCATCCTTCGCATGACGCGCGAGGAAATCGGCAGCTATCTCGGTCTGAAGCTCGAGACAGTGAGCCGCACGTTCTCGAAGTTCCAGGACGAGGGGATCCTGGAGGTCAAGCAGCGGCAGATCCGCATCCTGGCGCAGGACAAGCTGCAGAGCCTCGTCAACGGCGCGAGCTGCTGACGGCGGTCACGGCGCTCAGCGCCGGAATGCGCCCGAGAAGCCTTCTCGATTGATATCCTCTGGGTCGCCGTCGAGCAGGCGCGTGATGACGCCTGCCGCGGCAACCACCCCCCAGAAGACGAAGAACGCTGCGGTGTAGACCGCAGCGGGCGAGAACTCCAGCGCCTCGCCCCCGAACCAGTGCAACTGGCCCGGATCGACCATCGAGAACACCAGCATCTCGAGCACGCCGGCCATGAGGAAGGCTGGCCACAGGATGGTCAGCGCTCTCTGTCGGATGGGGCGGGTGGCCTGCATGTCAGTGCAGCCCGGCAGTGCGTGTCGATCGACGAACACGCCTTGCACATTGGAGGCAGAACATGCCCGGTTGGCTCATGTCAGCGCGGTGCCGCAGTGGCGGCGTGGTTGCGTGCCTGCATGGCCGGGGTGTCGGCGCCGGGTGTTGTCACCGCGTGACGCGCCGACGGAGTCTCGACGAGCACCGTGTCGGCGCCCCGATAAGCGATCACCGCGGTCGCAATCGCGGCCACGACAACCACCGCAGGGCCACTGATCACCATCCATACCATGCCGTTGCGCCACCACGTGTTGGCTCGGTGTTCGGGGTCTGGTGCGGCAGAGGTGTCGCTGATCATGTCTTCTCCTGCCTCGCCTCAGCGAGGTACGACGAAAGTGGATTTCTCGGTGATGCTGGCTCGCACTGTCTTGCCCGCCACATCGTCCAGCAGATCAATCTGAAATTGGATTGGATGGGCGCCTGAACCCACGGCCCTGGCGCTCTCCGGCGGGACGCGTACCGCCAGTGTCACCCAAATCGCCTGGGCCGGCTCGATCTGGATGGCCGGCGACTCCGCCAATCCGATGCCCTTCATGCCGTCCACGGATACCTTGTAGTGCTGACGTGATTCTGTGGCATTCATGACCTGCAACCGATAGACATTCTCGATGCGGCCTTCATCCACCAGGCGCGCCAGCGACGCGCGGTCGCGCACCACGTCCACCTTGAACGGCGTGCGCATCAGCAGGCTGGCGAACCCCGCCGCCAGGATGAGCGCCAGGATGCTGCTGTAAACCAGCACACGGGGCCGCAGCACGCGGCGCCACATCTGGCCTCTGCCGAGATGCTGGCGCAGGCCGTTCTGTGTGTCGTACCGCACCAGGCCTCGTGCGTAGCCCATCTTGTCCATCACGCCGTCGCACACGTCGATGCAGGCGGCGCAACCGATGCACTCGTACTGCAAGCCCTTGCGAATGTCGATGCCCGTGGGGCAGACATGCACACAGAGGCTGCAATCGATGCAGGCACCCAGACCGAGCTTGGTCGGGTCGGCCTTCTTGGAACGCGAGCCTCGCGGCTCGCCGCGCTCGGCATCGTAGGTGATGATGAGCGTGTCCTTGTCGAACATGGCGCTCTGGAAGCGCGCATACGGGCACATGTACTTGCACACCTGTTCACGCAGGAAGCCGGCATTGCCATAGGTGGCCAGGCCGTAGAACAGCACCCAGAACCATTCCCATGGACCAAAGCCGAGGGTCACGGCCTCTGCCGCAAGCGTCTTGATGGGGGTGAAGTAGCCCACGAACGTGAAGCCAGTCCACAGGCTCATCGCGACCCAGGCGAACTGTTTGGCCGACTTGCGCCAGGCCTTGTCGACGGTCCAGGCGGCCTCGTCGAGTTTCATGCGGGCCGCGCGATCACCTTCGATCTTGCGTTCCACCCACATGAAGAGTTCGGTGTAAACGGTTTGCGGACAGGCGTAGCCGCACCACAGCCGACCCGCGACCGCAGTGAACAGGAAGAGCGCATAGGCCGAGATGACCAGCACACCCGTGAGGTAGATGAAGTCCTGCGGGTAGAGCACCAGCGGGCCGATGTAGAACCGACGCGCCCCCAGGTCGAACAGCACGGCCTGCCGGTCGTTCCAGCCTATCCACGGCAGACCGTAGAACAGCAACTGCGTGGTCCAGACAAATGCCCAACGCCACGTCATGAACAGGCCGCTGACGGCCCGCGGGTAGATCTTCTTCTGCTTCTGGTACAGCGATACGACCGCCACCGCAGCGTCGTCCGACGCCTCGGGTGAACTGGCATCTCCTGAGCCCAGGACACCGCCTCCCGCGGGTGGCAAAGGGGGCGTCCTGGTGAACTCAGACATGTCGTGGATCGCTGTCGACGATCACTTGGCTGCGACGCGCGCGGTCTGGGACAGGTTCCAGACGTAAGCCGCGAGCACGTGGATCTGCTCGGGGCTCAGCCGCTTCTCGTGGGCGGGCATGACGTTGTTCTTGCCGCCGTTGACCATTGCCACGATGGCGTCCTCACCCCAGCCATGCAGCCAGATCTTGTCGGTCAGGTTGGGTGCACCCATGGCCTGGGTGCCCTTGCCCTCCGGCCCGTGGCACGCCGCACAGGCACCGAACTTGGCCTTGCCGAGTTGTGCCGCCACGCTGTTGTGGGCGCTGCCCGACAGGCTCAGCACGTAGTTGGCGACGTTGCGCACATCTTCTGCCGTGCCCACGGCCGCAGCCATCGGCGGCATCATGCCGTTGCGACCCTTGACGATCGTCTCGACGATCTTCTCGGGCTCGCCACCCCACAACCAATCGTTGTCGGTCAGGTTCGGAAAGCCCTTGCTGCCGCGGGCGTCCGAGCCGTGGCAACCGGCGCAGTTGTTGACGAACAGGCGCTCGCCAATGCCCATGGCCTGGCTGTCCTTGGCCAGTTCGGCCGCCGGCATGGCCGTGAACTTGGCGTAAAGCGGCGCCATCGCGGCGCGGGCCTTGTCCTGCTCGGCCTCCCACTGGCCCGTGCTGGACCACTTGAAGGTGCCAGGGTTGGTGCCCAGGCCTGGGTAGAACGTCAGGTAGGCTGCCGCGAAGACGATGGTGATGACGAACAGCCACATCCACCAGCGCGGCAGCGGGTTGTTGAGTTCTCGCAGGTCCTCGTCCCAGACGTGGCCTGTGGTGTTGTCGTTGGCCATCACCTTGCGCTTGCTGGCAATCACCAGCAGGACCACGCAGAAGACGAGCCCCAGGATGGTGACTCCGGCGACGAACAGCGCCCAGCCCCCATTGACGAAATCGCTCATTGCTTTGCTCCAATCGAACGCTGTGCCGGCACATCGACGCCAGATCCGTCATCCCCCAGCGCGAGGCTCGCGGCCTCGTCGAAGGCCTCTCGGCGTCGGCGGCTGTAGGACCAGGCGATGATGCCCACGAAGACGATGAACGAGATCACCGTCATGACGCTGCGCATTACGTTCAGTTCCATGGTTGATGTCCGGTAGGCTTACTTGCGTGCGGTGCCGAGCACCTGAAGGTAGGCGATCAGGGCATCGAGCTCCGTCTTGCCTTTGACCTCTTCGCCAGCCTTGGCGATCTCGGCATCGGTGTAAGGCACGCCGACGATGCGCAGGGCCTTCATCTTGGGTGCCAGGTCAGCCGGCTCGAGGTTGGCCTTGACCAGCCACGGGTAGGCGGGCATGTTGGACTCGGGCACCAGATCGCGCGGGTTGTTCATGTGCAGGCGATGCCATTCGTCGCTGTACTTGCCGCCCACGCGATGGAGATCGGGACCCGTGCGCTTGCTGCCCCACTGGAACGGGTGGTCATAGACGAACTCACCCGCCGTGGAGAACGGCCCGTAACGCAAGGTCTCGGCCCGGAACGGACGCACCATCTGCGAGTGGCAGTTGTAGCAGCCCTCGCGGATGTACACGTCGCGGCCGGCCAGTTGCAGCGGCGTGTAGGGCTTCAGGCCCTCGACCGGCTGGGTGGTGGAGCGCTGGAAGAACAGCGGAACGATCTCGACCAGACCACCCACCGCGACGGTGAGCAGGATGAGCACGATCATCAGGAAGTTGCTGGTCTCGATCTTCTCGTGACCGACGGGTGCATGGGTTGCCATGGCTTTGTTCTCCTTGTGGCGGTCAGGCGTGGGCGTGCACCAGCGGGATCGGGGCCGTGACCACCTTGCCGTTGAGCATCGTCATCACCGTGTTCCAGCCCATGATCAGCATGCCCGTCAGGTACAGCAGACCGCCGCCGACCCGGATGACATAGAACGGATAGGTGGCCTTGACGCTTTCGACGAAGCTGTAGACCAGCGTGCCGTCCGGGTTGACTGCGCGCCACATCAGGCCCTGCATCACGCCGGCGATCCACATGGCGGCGATGTACAGCACGATGCCGATGGTGGCGATCCAGAAGTGGAGTTCGATGGCCTTGACGCTGTACATCTGCTTGCGACCGAACATTCGCGGAATGATGTGGTAGAGCGCGCCCATCGAGATCAGGCCCACCCAGCCCAACGCACCGGAGTGCACGTGGCCGACGGTCCAGTCGGTGTAGTGGGACAGCGCATTGACGGTCTTGATGGACATCATCGGACCTTCGAAGGTCGACATGCCGTAGAACGACAGCGAGACGATCAGGAACTTCAGGATCGGGTCATCGCGCAGCTTGTTCCAGGCACCCGACAGGGTCATGATGCCGTTGATCATGCCGCCCCAGCTCGGGGCCAGCAGCACCAGCGAGAAGATCATGCCCACCGACTGGGTCCAGTCGGGCAGCGCGGTGTAGTGCAGGTGGTGGGGGCCCGCCCACATGTACGTGAAGATCAGCGCCCAGAAGTGCACGATCGACAGGCGATACGAGTACACCGGTCGCTCGGCCTGCTTGGGGATGTAGTAGTACATGATCCCGAGGAAGCCGGCGGTGAGGAAGAAGCCCACGGCGTTGTGGCCATACCACCACTGCACCATCGCATCTTGCACACCGGAGTAGGCGGAGTAGCTCTTGGTCAGGCTGACCGGGATCTCGGCGCTGTTGACGATGTGCAGCAGCGCCACGGCGATGATGAACGCGCCGAAGAACCAGTTCGCCACGTAGATGTGGCGGATCTTGCGTGTCCCCACCGTGCCGAAGAAGACGATCGCGTACGAAACCCAGACCACGGCGATCAGGATGTCGATCGGCCACTCCAGCTCTGCATACTCCTTGCCGGACGTGAAGCCGAGTGGCAGCGTGATCACGGCGGCCCAGACGATGATGTTCCAGCCGATGAAGGTGAACATCGCCAAGCCAGGCATGAAGAGTCGTGTCTGGCAGGTGCGCTGCACCACGTGGTAGCTGGTGGCGAACAGCACGCTCCCGCCGAAGGCAAAGATCACGGCATTGGTGTGCAAGGGCCGCAGCCGGCCGTAGCTGAGCCACGGTATGCCGAAGTTGAGTTCAGGCCATGCGAGTTGCGCGGCGATGATGACACCGACCAGCATGCCGACGATGCCGTACAGGACGGCGACCAGTGAGAACAGCCGCACCGTGGTGTCGCTATACACCGGCGAGGCTGTTGCGGAGTGAATTGCCATAGGTACTCCTCCTTCCATTGATCAAAACTGACCAGACTGACGATGGGGTGATTGTTCGGGCGAGCCCGGAGATGCCGGTTGATCGGTGTCAACCTGCAACAAATCGATTTGCAGAATGCGTTCTCCCTCGCGTTCGATGTCCTCGAACTGGCCGCGGTGCAAGGCCCAGCCGAAAACGCCCAGGATCAACAGCACGAGCACGGCAGACAAGGGGATCAGGAGGTAGAGGATGTCCATGGCGTGCGTCAGCGGGCCAGCCGCATGGCATTCAGGATCACCAACACCGAACTGCTGGCCATGCCCAGGCCTGCGGCCCAGGGCGGCAGCCAGCCCACCAGGGCCAGCGGAATGCACACCAGGTTGTAGCCCGCCGCCCACACGAGGTTCTGGCGCACGACGCGCATCGTGCGCCGCGACAGGTCGTGCATCTTCACCAGATCGCCGAGCCGGTTCGACGCCACGACGGCGTCTGCGTGGGCACGCGCCACGAGAGCGCCCTGCCCCATCGCCAGCGACACATCTGCCCGCGCCAGCACCGGCGCGTCGTTGATGCCGTCACCCACCATGGCCACCCGCAGCCCTTTGGCCTGTGCGGACTCGATCTCGGCAAGCTTGATCTCCGGCGTGGCATCGCCGATCACGCCATCGACGGCCAGTTGGGTGGCCATCCTCGCCGCGCGGTCGGCACGATCGCCTGACAGCAGCAGCACCTCGATGCCTCGGGCCCGCAACCCGGCGATGGCTTCCGCGGCGTCGGGTCGAACCGACTCGTCGAAGCACAACCCGGCCACGTCATTGTGGTCACAGCCGAACCACACCACGGCAGCCCCGCCGAGATCGGTTGCCGCGCTGGTCACACCGACGAAGCCGGCTGACCCCAGCCGCCAGAGCTTGCCCGCGGCATCCAGTCCACTGAGGCCCAGACCGGCGTGCTCCTGCACATCGCGCCAGTCGAACGGAGCGCCAGGCAGCGCTTGTGCCGCCACGGCGCGCGACATCGGGTGGGTCGACCAGGCGGCCAACGACGATGCCATGTGCATGAGTTCGGCATCCGATCGCGCCCCGGCTCCGGCGCCATGCCGAATGAGGCCGCGCCAGTGCAGGCTGTCGTCGGTGACCGTGCCGGTCTTGTCGAAGTAGACACGGTCGATCTTCGACCAGGCCTCGAGCGCGTCGAGTCGCTGCAACAGCACGCCGCGCCGGGCCAAGGCACTGGACGCTGACAGCAAGGCGGCTGGCACTGCCAGAGACAGCGCGCAAGGGCACGTGACGATCAGCACCGACACCGCCACCCAGACGGCCCGGCTCGGATCGACCACGCTCCACACCGCGGCGGCGCCACTGGCCAGCAGCAACACCGTCCAGAGGAAGGGGCCAGCCCAGCGGTCGGCGGCACGGGCCAGCGCCGGGCGCTGGGTCATCGCGTCGCGCATCATCGCCACGATGGCCTGCAGCCGGGTGTCCTGACCGGTGCGCGCCACCCGCATCGTCACCGGCGCGCCGAGGTTGATGCTGCCGGCCACCACCGGCGCCCCTTCGACCTTCGACACCGGGCGGGACTCGCCGGTCAGCAGCGCCTCGTCGGCGCTGGTCTGGCCTTCGATCAACTCGCCGTCCGCCGGAAAGGCCTGGCCCACGGCGACACGCACACGGTCGCCCACGGCGAGTCGCTGCACGCTCACGGTCTCGGTGCTGCCGTCGTCGAGCACGCGGTTGGCGGACTCGGGCATACCGTTCAAGGTCGACTCCAGCACCTGGGCCACGCGATGGCGGGCCCGAACCTCGAGCCAACGCCCCGCCAGGAGGAAACTGACGAACATGGTCAGCGAATCGAAGTAAACCTCATGCCCGAACGGCCCCGCAGGGTCGAACGTGGCACCGCTGCTGGCCACGAAGGTCACTGCGATGCCCAGCGACACCGGAACGTCCATGCCGATGCGGCGTTGTCGAAGCGCATGCCAGGCGCCGCGAAAGAACGGGCCTGCCGAGAACGCGAGCACTGGCAAGGTCAACAACCAACTGCCCCAGTTCAGCAATTGCCGCATGTCCATCGCCAACTCGTCTCCATGGGCGACGTAGCTGGGCGTGGCCATCATCATCACCTGCATGGCACAGAAAGCGGCCACGAACAAGCGCCACAGCGCCGCACGATGCTCCTGGCGCCGCGCCTCCCGCGCTTCCATCGCGGCATCGGGCAGCGCACCATAGCCGGCATTGGCGATGGCGGCGACGATGTCGGTCATCGACGCCCGCGCCGGATTCCAGTGGATGCGGGCGCGCTCGCCAGCGGCGCTGACCTGCACGTCGATCACCCCGCCCACCTTCGACACGGCCTGTTCGATGATGCCGGCGCAGGCTGCGCAGTGCATGCCGCTGATGCGCAGCGAAGAATCGGCCACACTCACTCCGCCAGGCCCGACGCTGAACCGCGTGAATCGACGCTGTTCGATCGGATCGTCCAGGAGCGACAGGTCGCCGGAAGAGGCTGGCGGTGGGCTGGACGGCGGCGCGATCATGGACGAGGGCAGGAACCTCGATAATCTAGCGGTCACCCCGGAGCTTCAGCATGATCTATGTCAAGACCTTGGGGCCGTTGGGGCATATGGCCCTGCTGTTCGGCCTCGTGGGCACCGTGCTCGCCGAGACCCCGCCTCGGCCCATCCCGCAGAACCTGCCCACCGTCACGTTGACCTCGGGCATGCACAACATCGTTGCGCAACTGGCAGAGACGCCGGAGCAGCGCAGCGTGGGGCTGATGTTCCGCTCACGCATGGCCACGCACGAGGGCATGCTCTTCGTCTTCGAATCCGCCACGAAGCAGTGCTTCTGGATGCGCAATACCTTGCTGCCCTTGAGCATCGCTTTCCTGCGCGACGACGGCAGCGTCGTCAACATCGCCGACATGAAGCCGCAGAGCGACGACGCGCACTGCTCGAACGAGCCCGTGCGCTACGCGTTGGAAATGAATGTCGGCTGGTTCGCCAAGCGCGGCGTCACCGCGGGCTCGAAGATCAACGGCCCCCACTTCAAGCGCTGACCGCGTCAGGCGCCCAGGCGCATCGTGAATCGGAGCCCGGGCACCTCGGGCCGAGTGGACGCCGTCAGTGTGCCGCCCAGCCGTTCGGTGATCTCGCGGGCGATGGCCAGGCCCAGGCCGGTGCCGCCGTCGTTGCGACGGTCGGCACGGTCACCCCGCCAGAACGGCTCGAACAGCCGTGGCAGCAAGTCGGCTGCGACCCCCTCCCCGTCGTCCTCGACCCAGACCTCGGCCCCGCCTGTGGCCAGCGGACGCACGCCCAGCACGATGTTCGTGCCGCCGTAACGCATGGCGTTGTCCAGCAGATTGGACACGACCTCCTCGAACCACACGGCATGCACACGCGCCACGACCGCAATGTCTCGGGCATCGAGCACCAGCACACGCCCTTCCGCCAAAGCCTGCAGCACATGCGGCTCGGACACCTCGCGCAGCAACGGCAACAGGTCTTGCGGCTTGTGCTCGGCGTCGAGCACCAAGGCCGTTTCGGAGCGAGCCAGGCTGAGCAGCTGACCGATCAGACGTGCCATGCGGTCGCTCGATGCGTGCAACTGGGCGAGGACCGCAGGCCAGCCTGCGCTGGGGTCGTGGTGCAGCCTGGGCAATTCATGCGACAGCTCCTGCAGCAGCACCCGCATGCCGGCGACCGGCGTGCGCAGTTGGTGTGCGGCGTCGGCAATGAAGCGGCGCTGCACTGACATCGAGTGGCGCACGTTGTCCAGCAAGGAGTTGATGCGGTCGATCAGAGGCACCGCTTCGGCTGGCACGTTCAGCAAGGACAGCGGGCGCCAGTCGTGGGCATCGCGATCAGCCACCTGCCGTGCCACGTCGTGCAGCGGCTGCAGGCCGCGGCGGATGCCCCATGCCAGCAGCGCGAAAGTCACCGCCCCCAGGGCCAGCGAGGGCAGCACGATGCCAAACTGGATGTCCCGCATGGCGGCCGAGCGCTTGTTGGTGGTTTCGACCACGACGATCGACACCATGCGGTCGAGCATCGGTGACATCACCGAAAACACGGCCCCGCGCACCGGCAGGCCGGCATAGTCGCCGCTGAACACCATGGGCTGTTCCACCGCCACCTTTCGCCAGGTCGGGGTCGGCACACCGCCCTGCCCCGCCAACACCGTGCCGTCGGCATCGACCATCGCGAAGGCGTTCCGGTCGCCCCGATCCCAGGTGACCAGTTCCATGGCCTGGCGGGTGAGGTCGAGCAACGGCCCCCGCTCTGTCCATACCACCTTGGCGGCCAGGGCGCTGGCTTCGTCCTGCAGGCCGCGGTCGAATGCGGCATTGGCGCTGGCCCGGGCCAGCAGCACCGCACCGACGACAGCGACCACCATGCCCAAAGCCCAGACCCAGAACAGCGGCTGCAGCAGTTGGCGCCTCAGGCTCGGGCCATGCCGGCGCGGTGACTCCATGGCGCGGTCGAGTCGCTTCGAATCAGTCGGCGGCGCCAGGCGATTTGTCCGCTGCGATGTCACACTCGATCACGTAGCCGAATCCGCGCACGGTCTTGATCACCACGCCGAAATCGGCGAAGCGCTTGCGCAGCCGGTGCACATAGACCTCGACAGAGTTCTCGCTGAAGTCGGATTCCCAACTGGACAGCGTGGCCACGATCGATTCCTTGGGCACGACACGGCCGGCACGCTGGATCAGCAACTGGGTGAGAGCGATCTCGCGCGGACTCATTCGCACCCGGTCCCCACGGAAGGTGAGCTCGCGGTTGCCCAGGTCCAACCGCAATTCGCCCAGCGACAGCGTGTCGTGCACCCGTCCATCCGACCGACGCTTCAGTGCGCGAAGGCGCGCCACAAGCTCGGGCACGTCGAATGGCTTGACAAGGTAGTCATCGGCGCCGGCGTCCAACCCCTGCACCCGATCGCCAAGTTCATCGCGTGCGGTCAGCAGCAGGACAGGCTGCCGGTGCCCGCTGCGCCGCCAATGGCGCAGCACGTCCATGCCATCGCGGCGTGGCAGGCCCAGGTCGAGCACGGCCACGTCGTACTGCTCGAGCAGGTTGTCGGCCATGGCCAATTGGCCGTCGTCGAGCACATCGACGCGCCAGCCTTCGCGCTCGAATGCCCTGCCGATGCCAAGGCTCAGCGCGCGATCGTCTTCGACCAGGAGGATGCGCATGCGGCGATGCTATCGTGCCCAGACATGAAAAAGCCGGTCTGTGACCGGCTTGGCGAACAGCAGATGGGCCGTCCGATCAGGCGAAGTTGGCCTCGGCGAAGTCCCAGTTGGCCAAGGACGTGAGGAAGGTCTCGACGAACTTCGGACGGGCGTTGCGGTAGTCGACGTAGTAGGCGTGCTCCCACACGTCGATCGTCAGCAGCGCCTTGTCGGCGCCGGTCAGCGGCGTGCCGGCGTTGCTGGTGTTGACGATGTCGACCGAGCCGTCCGCCTTCTTCACCAGCCAGGTCCAGCCCGACCCGAAATTGCCGACAGCGCTCTTGGTGAAGGCTTCCTTGAAGGCCGCGAAACTGCCCCACTTGGCATTGATCGCGGTGGCCAGTGCACCCTTGGGCTCGCCGCCCCCGGCCGGCTTCATGCTGTTCCAGAAGAAGGTGTGGTTCCACACCTGCGCCGCGTTGTTGAACACCGGCCCCGCCGACTTGCGGACAATGTCCTCGAGCGACAGACCGGCGAACTCGGTGCCAGGCACGAGGTTGTTCAGGTTGGTGACATACGCCTGGTGGTGCTTGCCATGGTGGTACTCGAAGGTCTCCTTCGAGATGTGCGGCGCCAGGGCATCGGCGGCGTACGGCAGTGCGGGCAGGGTGAAAGTCGACATCCGGAAACTCCTCCGTGGGGCGCGAGGGCCGCGCCGGGTTGCAATAGCCGACGATTGTAGGCAGCGCAGAAATCCCTTGCATGCGCGGCAGGCCGCGGTCTAGCCGCGGCGTCCGCAAGGGCCTATTCGAGCGGCCGCGACGCGGTGATTCGCTCAACTTCGACGTCGGCACGGCCATCGAACCATTGCGCAGACAGCTGCTGCCCTGCGACCAGGCCGGCCACACCGCAAACCGGGCGCCCCCCGGCATCGCTGAGCCACGCATAGCCTCTCGACAGCACCTGCCGCGGGTCCACCGCGGCCAGTCGGGCGGCCAGGCCGTCCAGTGTGGCCGCACGCTGCCTCCTTGCGGACAGGCCGGCCACGTCGTGCCGATGCTGCCCACGCGCGAGTTGAGAAGCTTCCTGCGACAGGCGGCGCATGGCGGCCCGGCCTGCCTGCTGCGCCAAGGCCTGCAGGCGCGACTGCCGCAGCGACACCCATTGGCCCGGCCTGCCGAACTGCAGCGACAAAAGATCGAGGCGCTGCGCCCTGCGGTCGAGTTCGCGGGTCAGCGCCCGAACTGCACGCACATGAGCCGCCTGCAAGCGCGCCAACTCGTCAGTGGTCACAGGGGTGGACAGTTCGGCCGCGGCCGTCGGCGTGGGCGCGCGGAGGTCAGCCGCCAGATCGGACAGCGTGAAGTCGGTCTCGTGGCCGACACCGCAGACCACGGGCAAACGCGATGCGGCCACGGCGCGCACCACCCGCTCGTCGTTGAAGGCCCACAGATCCTCGAGCGAGCCGCCACCTCGGCACACGATCAGCGCATCGACCTCATCCCGCTCGTTGGCTTGCGCGATGGCCTGGACCAGTTGTGCCGGCGCATCGACGCCTTGCACCGCACTGGGGTACACCACCACCGCCACGTGGGGGGCGCGGCGGGCCACGGCGGTCAGTACGTCGTGCAACGCGGCAGCCTGCAGTGAGCTGACGACACCCACAGCCCGGGGATGCGCAGGGATCGGGCGTTTGCGGTCCTCGGCGAACAAGCCCTCCGCCTCGAGCCTGGCCTTCAGGCGCATGAACAACTCGAACAGCGAGCCCGCACCCAGCGGTTGCATCGACTCGACCACGCATTGCAGTTCGCCGCGCTGCTCGTAAACCGCAATGCGGCCGCGCAGTTCCACCTGGTGCCCATCCGCGGGCCGGAACTCGAGCAGCGAGGCGGCCCGTCGGAACATCGCGCAGCGCAGCATGGCCGTCTGGCCGTCGCTGTCCTTCAGGTTGAAGTAGCAATGGCCGCTGGCGGCACGCGTGAAACCGGACAACTCCCCACGCACGGTGATCGCACCCAGGCGCGACTGCAGCGCGTCCGACACCGCCTGCAGCAGCGCCGCCACGCCCCAGGCCTGCGGCGGCGGCAAGTCGGCGCGGAAGCCGCCGGACACGGGGGATTTGGATGACACAAGCCTCCTTGCGCGGGACGCCATAATCCCGCCACCGATGTCGCGCCAGCCGTTGGTCGACGCCACACCTCGAAAGTAGCATTTGATTTCGATCATACAAGCGGCCGGATGGCCGATCGCGCCGCTGATCCTGTGTTCGCTCGTGGCCATGACGCTCGTGATCGAGCGGCTGCTGAACCTGCGGCTCCGGCGCGTGCTGCCGCCCAAGTTGCTGGACGAAGTGATGGCCGTGACGCAGAAGAGCCTGCCGTCGGCCGATGTGATCGGCAAGCTGCACGACAACTCCGTGCTCGGGCAGGTGCTGGCCGCGGGCCTGCGTGCCGTCGTGGCCGAACCTCGCATCACCGAGACCGCCCTGCGTCAGGCCTTCGAAAACGCGGGACGCGCTGCGGCGCATCGCCTCGAGCGCTACCTCAACACCATCGGCACCATTGCCGCAGCGGCGCCGCTGCTGGGCCTGTTCGGCACGGTGATCGGCATGATCGAGATCTTCGGCTCGCAGGCGCCCACGGGTGGCTCGAATCCCGCCATGCTGGCCCACGGCATCTCGGTGGCGCTGTACAACACGGCGTACGGCCTCATCATCGCGATCCCCTCGCTGATGTTCTATCGCTACTTCCGCGGACTGGTCGACCAGATGACGCTGGGCCTCGAACTGGCCGCCGAACGCATGGTGCCGCACCTGATGCGCTTCGCGCTGCGTGCTGCGGCGGCGGCCAGCCACGGCAACTGATCGGGCCGCCACCATGAAGTTCAGCCGACGCACGCCCGAAGAGCCCGAGATCAACCTGATCCCGTTCATCGACGTGTTGCTGGTGATCCTCATCTTCCTGATGCTCTCGACGACCTACAGTCGTTACTCCGAGTTGCAGATCACCTTGCCGACGGCAGACGCCGAGCGGCTGAAGGAGCGGCCGGCCGAGGTGCTGGTGTCCGTGACGGCCGAGGGCCGCTACCTGATCGACCATCGACCCATCGAGGGACGCAGCGTGGAACTGCTGGCGGCCGAGTTGCGCGCCGCGGCGTCCGGTGGCGACGGTACCGTGGTGATCGTCTCCGCCGATGCCATGGCGGCGCACCAGTCCGTCGTCAACGTGCTCGACGCCGCGCGGCGTGCCGGCCTGCCACGCCTGACCTTCGCCACGCAGGTGCCCGGCAACGGGCGCTGATCAGCAACGCATGAGCCTTCCGGGCCGAACGCCCCGATGGCAGCAGTGGCTGACGGGGCAATGGGCCATGCCCGTGCCCAGCCTGGCTGCCCGGCTTCTGCAGCCCGTGTCGTGGCTGTATGGCGCCCTGGCAGCCGTCCACCGCTGGCCCTTCCGCTGTGGACTGCGGACCGTCTTGCCCGCCCCGCGCCCGACCATCGTCGTCGGCAACATCGTGGCCGGGGGGGCCGGCAAGACCCCCGCGGTGATGGCATTGGTGCGCTGGCTGCAGGCCGAAGGCCGAGTCCCAGGCGTGGTGTCGCGCGGCCATGGCCGTGCGACCGACGAACTGATCGACGTCCACGCCACCACCGCGGCCTCGGCCGCCGGCGACGAACCCCTGCTGATCCACCGCCGCACCGGCGTGCCGGTGCTGGTCGGGCGCGACCGTGCCGCTGCCGCCGCACGCCTGTGCGCGGCGCACCCCGAGGTCGACGTGATCGTGGCCGACGACGGCTTGCAGCACCTGGCCCTGGCCCGCGACATCGAGGTGCTGGTGTTCGACGAGCGCGGAGCGGGCAACGGCTTGCTGCTGCCGGCCGGCCTATTGCGCGAACCTCTGCCGCGCACGCTCGGGCCGCGGCAACTGGTGCTGTACAACGCCGCCCGACCCAGCACACCACTGCAAGGCCATCTCGGCCTGCGCCGACTGGGTGGCGTGGTGGCATTGCAGGATTGGTGGCGCGGTGGTCCGTTGGCCGTGCAACCGCTGTCGGTGCTGACCGGCCGCAACGTGCTGGCGGCGGCTGGCCTGGCACGCCCGAACGCCTTTTTCGACATGCTCGACGCTGCTGGCGTGGCGATCCGCCGGCTGCCATTGCCCGATCACCACGACTTTGCGAGCCTGCCCTGGTCCGACGACGAAGCGGACGTGGTCGTCACCGAGAAGGACGCCGTCAAGTTGCCCCCTAGCCGCGCGGGCACCACGCGGGTGTGGGTGGCGACGCTAGACTTCGAACCCGAGCCAGCCTTCGGCGACGCCCTGCGCCGCCTGATGAACCCCACACCGCCATGAGCCTTGACCACCGCCTGATCGACCTGCTTGTCTGCCCGCTGTGCAAGGGGCCCTTGACGATGGGCCGGGACAGCAACAACCGGCCCACCGAACTCTGTTGCGCGGCCGATCGACTGGGCTTCCCGATCCGCGATGGCATCCCGGTGATGCTGGAGACCGAAGCCCGCGCCCTGCCCCAGCCCGACGACGCCGGCGCGTGAGCTTCACCGTCCTGATCCCGGCACGGCTGGCCAGCACTCGCCTGCCCGACAAGCCGCTGGCCGACATCGGTGGCCTGCCAATGATCGTGCGGGTGGCCCAGGCCGCGGCGCGCAGTTCAGCCGCCCGGGTGGTGGTGGCGGCCGATGCCACGGCCATCGTCGAGGCCTGTGCGCGCCATGGCGTCGAGGCGGTGTCCACCCGAGACGATCACCCCAGCGGCAGTGATCGACTGGCCGAGGCCTGCGTGCTGCTCGGCCTCGATGGCGACGAACGCGTCGTCAACCTGCAGGGGGACGAGCCGCTGATTGCCCCGGCGATGATCGATGCCTGCGCCCGCCTGCTCGACGATCGACCCGATTGCGTGATGGGCACCGTGGCGCATGCCATCGACGATTTCCAGGAGTACACGAACCCCAACGTGGTGAAGGTGGTGCTCGATGCGCACTCACGGGCGCTGTACTTCTCGCGCGCGCCCATCGCCTGGTGGCGTGACGGCCACCTCACGGGCCAGGGCGTGCTGCCGACGCCCCGTCCGCTACGGCACGTGGGCCTGTACGCCTACAGGGCCGGGTTCCTGCGTCGATTTCCCGCGCTGGCGCAATCACCGCTCGAGGTGGTGGAGGCGCTGGAGCAACTGCGCGTGCTGTGGCATGGAGAGCGCATCGCCGTGCATGTGTCCGACGAACGTCCCGGGCCTGGCGTCGACACGGCGAATGACCTGGCCAGGGTGCGCGCTCTCTTCGGCTGAAACGGCAAGGGCCGCAGGCCAGCCGACGGCCCGCATGGCACATCCGCGAGGCCCCGCCAAGCGGGGTCAGCGTCAGTTTGACGCAGGGCATGCCATGCTATTCTGGCCGGCAATTTTTAACGTCTCGGCATGCCCCGACCAGGGCGCCAGACCCACAACACGATCGAGGAACCGATGAGACTGATTCTGCTGGGCGCGCCCGGAGCGGGCAAGGGGACACAGGCCGCCTTCATCTGCCAGAAGTACAGCATTCCGCAGATTTCCACTGGCGACATGCTGCGTGCGGCCGTCAAGGCCGGCACCGCGATGGGCCTGGCGGCCAAGAAGGTGATGGACGCCGGCGGCCTGGTCAGCGACGACATCATCATCGGCCTCGTGAAGGAGCGCATCACGCAGCCCGACTGCGCCAAGGGCTTCCTGTTCGACGGCTTCCCGCGCACCATCCCGCAGGCCGAGGCCATGAAGGCGGCCGGGGTCAAGCTCGACCTCGTGCTCGAGATCGACGTGCCCGACGCCGCCATCATCGAGCGCATGAGCGGCCGCCGCGTGCACCAGCCCTCGGGCCGCAGCTACCACGTCAAGTTCAACCCACCCAAGGTGGCCGGCAAGGACGACGTGACCGGCGAAGACCTGATCCAGCGCGACGACGATTCAGAAGCCACGGTGCGCAAGCGCCTCGAGGTGTACCAGAGCCAGACGCGGCCGCTGGTCGAGTACTACTCGGCCTGGGCCCGCACCGGCGACGGCCAGGCGCCGCGCTACGAGCGCATCTCCGGCACTGGCAGCGTCGAGGAGATCACCTCGCGCGCGCTGAAGGCCCTGGAGGGCTGAGCCGATGGACATCGCCGGCAAGGCCTTCATCGTCACTGGGGGGGCCTCGGGCCTCGGCGAGGGCACCGCGCGCATGCTGGCCCGCGAGGGCGGCAAGGTCGTCATCGCCGACCTGCAGGTCGAGCGCGGGCAGGCCCTGGCGGCCGATCTGGGCGGCGCCTTCGTGCGCTGCGACGTCAGCCAGGAGGCCGACGGCCGTGCCGCGGTGGCGCAGGCCCAGGCGCTGGGCAAGCTGGCCGGACTGGTCAACTGCGCAGGCATCGCGCCGGCCGTCAAGACCGTGGGCAAGGACGGCGCGCACCCGCTCGACGTCTACACGCGGGTCATCACGGTCAACCTGATCGGCACCTTCAACATGATCCGCCTGGCCGCCGAGGCCATGTGCGCCAATGAGCCCGAGCCCACGGGCGAGCGCGGCGTGATCGTCAGCACCGCCAGCGTGGCGGCCTACGACGGACAGATTGGCCAGGCGGCCTACGCCGCGTCCAAGGGCGGCGTGGTCGGCATGACGCTGCCGATCGCGCGCGATCTGGCGCGCAACGGCATCCGCGTGATGACCATCGCGCCGGGCATCTTCGGCACGCCGATGCTGTTCACGATGCCGCAAGCGGTGCAGGACGCCCTGGCCGCCAGCGTGCCCTTCCCCAGCCGACTGGGCCGGCCAGAGGACTACGCCAAGCTCGTGCAGCACATCCTGGCCAACGACATGCTCAATGGCGAGGTGATCCGCCTCGACGGCGCGATCCGCCTGGCCCCGAAGTGACCGCCGTGCGGGCCGCGCCGGAAGGCGCAGTCCGCACGACGACGCGTCCGACAGGTCAGGACGCCGGGGGCCTCAGCAGGCGCGTCATCTCGATGTGCTCGATGCCGGCCTCCTCGAAGGGCTCGCCCCGCACCGAGAACCCCGCCCGCAGGTAGAACGGCGCGGCCGTGGCCTGCGCATGCAGCAGCACCTCGTGGTCGCCCCGAGCGGCGGCGGCGTGCACCAGCGCGTCGAGCACCGCGCGCCCGATGCGGCTGCCCCGCATCGACGCCATCACCGCCATGCGACCGATCTTGGCCACACCCGGGGCCAACGTCACGAGCCGCCCGGTGGCCAGCGCCACGCCGAAGCGGTTGACGGCCAGGGCGTGCAGCGCCGTCAGGTCGGCCTCGTCCCATTCCAGGTCGGCGGGGATCTTCTGCTCTTGCACGAACACCTGTTGGCGGATCGGCCCGGCCGCCGCACCCAAGGCCTCCCACGTCCCGGTGCTCACCGACACCATCGGATCGCCGGCCTCGAAATCCGTCAGCACCTCGCGCAGCGCGGCGGGAACCGGCAGGCTGGTCTGCGTCGCCGGATTGGCGAAGACGTACACCAACTCGCCCGACACCAGCAACTCCTCGCCGCGGAACACCGCACCCTCGATCAGCATCGAACTGTTGCCGATGCGTGCGGTGCGGATGCCGACCTCCAGTTGGTCGTCATAGCGGGCCGAGCCGAAGTACTCGAGCGTGGCCTTGCGCACGTACAGGTCGCCGCCCAGGTGTTCCATCGTCTCGTGGTAGGGCAGCGCCAGCGCGCGCCAGTAACCGGCCACGGCGGTGTCGATGTACATCAGGTAGTGGCCGTTGAAGACGATCTTCTGCATGTCGACCTCGGCCCAGCGCACGCGCAGGCGGTCGAGGAACTTGAACTGCTTGCGTTGGCTCATCGGCTCATCTCCAGGCCAGGGTCAATGCGTGGGCGGCCGCGGCCTGGGCCGCACCGGCCTCCTTCAGCACGCGGCCCATCTTGATGAAATCATGGGTCAGGCCGCGCCCGATCTCCAGTTCGACCGGCACGCCGGCCGCACGCAGGCGGTCGCCGTAGGCCAGTCCTTCGTCGATCAAGGGGTCGCACTCGGCCAGCACCAGGCAGGCCGGCGCGACGCCCTCGAGGTCGTCGGCCTCCAGCGGGGCGAAGCGCCAGTCGCGGCGATGGTGCACGTCGATGTAGTGGTCGAAGAACCACTGCACGTTGGCCGAATCGAGCAGGAAGCCGTTGGCGAACAGCCGGTGCGACGGCGTGTCGGCATGCGCCGTGGTGCCCGGCGTGATGAGCAGTTGCAGTGCCAGTGGGAGGCCGATGTCGCGCGCATGGATGGCGCAGGTGGCCGCCAGCGTGCCACCGGCGCTGTCGCCACCGACCGCCAGGCGCGTGGTGTCCAGGCCCAGTGCCTCGCGCCCATGGGCCGCCAGCCAACGCATCGCCGCCCAGGCATCGTCCACGGCGGTGGGAAAGCGGTGCTCCGGCGCCAGTCGGTAGTCGAGCGAGACCACAGCGCCACCCGAGCGCAAGGCCAACTGGCGGCACAGGCTGTCGTGCGTCTCCGGGCCGCCGATGACGAAACCGCCGCCGTGCAGGTACAGCAGCACCGGGCGCAGGTCGTGGCCGTCGGCATACAGGCGGGCCGGCAGCGGCGTGCCGTCGGCCGCGGGAATCTCGATGTCCTGGACGCGGGCCAGCGGCACGCGGGGCGGCTCCAGTACCTCGGCTGCCTTCAGGTAGGCCGCGCGGGCCTCCTGCGGCGTCATCGCATGGAAGGGCATGCGCTGGGCACGCCGGATGCGGTCGAGCAGGCCGGCCATCGCCGGCGTCAGGAGCCGCACTGTCACCGAGGGATCACACCATCGCACATGGCTCCAAGCATACTTCGCGCTCCTGCCACTGCCGACGAACCGCACCATGGCCCGCATCCTGTACCTCACCCAGATCGACATCGACTTCGGCGTCGTCAAGGGCCTGCCGGCCGAGTGCGAGCGCGTGGGCATGCGCAAGCCGCTGGTCGTCACCGACGTGGGTGTGCGGGCCGCAGGTGTGCTCGACCTCGCGCTCGCCGCGCTGGGCGATCTGCCGCACGCCGTGTTCGACCAGACCCCGAGCAACCCCACCGAGGCCGGCGTGCGCGCCGCCTGCGCGGTGTATGCGGCCGAGGGCTGCGATGGCCTGATCGCGGTCGGCGGCGGCTCGAGCATCGACCTGGCCAAGGGCGTGGCCATCGCCGCCACCCACCCCGGCCCGTTGAAGACCTACGCCACCATCGAAGGCGGCAGCCCGAAGATCACCGAGGCCGTGGCACCGCTGATCGCGGTGCCCACCACCGCCGGCACCGGCAGCGAGGTGGCACGCGGCGCCATCGTCATCGTCGACGACGGCCGCAAGCTCGGCTTCCACAGCTGGCACCTGATGCCCAAGGCGGCGCTGCTCGACCCCGAACTGACGCTGGGACTGCCGCCGATGCTGACGGCCGCCACCGGCATGGACGCCATCGCCCATTGCCTGGAGACCTTCATGGCGCCGGCCGTCAATCCGCCAGCGGACGGCATTGCGCTCGACGGACTGGAACGCGGCTGGGCCCACATCGAACGCGCCACGCGCGACGGCCAGGACCGCGACGCCCGCTGGGCCATGATGAGCGCCAGCATGCAGGGCGCGATGGCCTTCCAGAAAGGGTTGGGCTGCGTGCACTCGCTGAGTCACAGCCTGGGCGGCGTGAACCCGCGCCTGCACCATGGCACGCTGAACGCGATGTTCCTGCCGGCGGTGGTGCGCTTCAACGCCTCGGCCGACAGCATGCGCCGCGACCGCCGGCTGCAGCGCATCGCGCAGGCCATCGGCATCGGCGGCTGCGATGCGGCGGGCACGGAGGTGGCGGAGGCGATCCGCGAACTGAATGCGCGCCTTGGCCTGCCCACGGGCCTCGCGGCGATGGGTGTGACGCCCGACCTGTTCGAGCGCGTCATCGACGGCGCGATGGCCGACCACTGCCACAAGACCAACCCGCGCATCGCCACCCGCGACGAGTACCGGTCGATGCTGGCCGATTCGATGTGATTGCCCGGGCCGTCACGGCACCGGTCAGCCGCGCCAGAACTGCGGCGTGAACAGCACCAGCAGGCTCAGCAGTTCGAGCCGACCAAACAGCATGGTCGTGGTGCAGACCCAGGTCTGGAAGTCGGTGAGGCCCTGGTAGTTTGCGGCGGGCCCGACCTGGCCGAGTCCGGGCCCGGTGTTGTTGATGCAGGCCACCACCGCCGTGAACGCGCTTACGATGTCGAGCCCTGTGAACAGCAGCAGCAGCGTGGCCACCACCATCACCGCGCCGTAGACCAGCATGAAGGCGATCACGGAGGTCAGGACGTGATTGGGGACCACGGCGCCGCCCAGCGTCACAGGCACGGCGGCCCGAGGATGCACGATGCGGATGAGTTCCCGCTGTGTCTGCTTCAACAGCAGGATGGATCGGATCAGCTTGATGCCACCGCCGGTGGATCCCGCACAGGTGGCAAAGCCGCACAGGAACAGCATCAGCACCGGCGCGAAGATCGGCCACTGGGCATAGTCCACCGACGCGAATCCCGTCGTGGTCGCCACCGACACGACATTGAATGCGGCATGCCGGAACGATTCGCCGAAGCTCGGGTACACCTTGTTGGCCGCCAGGAACAGGGCAATCAGCAGCACGGACGCGGACATCAGCACGACATAGCTGCGCACCTCGGTATCGCGCAGCAGGCCCTGGAGCGATCGACGCTTGAAGGCCACGAAGTACAAGGCGAAGTTGATGCCGGACAGCAGCATGAAGACGATGGCCACCGCTTCGATCCGGGGCGAATTGAACGCGCCGAAGCTGGCATCGTAGGCGGCGAAGCCGCCCAGGCCCATCGTCGAGCACATGTGCATGAAGGCGTCGCTCCATGCCATGCCAGCGGCCCGATAGGACAGGAAGCAGAGCAGCGCCAGGATGAAGTAGACACTCCACAGTCCGCGGGCCGTCTCGGCGATGCGTGGGGTGAGCTTCTCATCCTTCATGGGCCCGGCCGTCTCGGCCTTGAACAACTGTGCTCCGCCCACGCCCAGCAGGGGCAGGATGGCCACCGTCAGCACGATGATGCCCATGCCGCCGATCAGGACCATGAAGCAGCGCCAGACGTTGACCGACAAGGGTAACTTCTCCAAGCCCGTCAACACGGTGGCGCCGGTGGTGGTCAACCCGGACACAGCCTCGAAGTACGCATCGGTGAAGCTCAGGTCGTCGATCGACAGCAGCAATGGCAGCGTCCCGTAGGCGGGCAGGACCGTCCACACCAGCGCCACGAGGAGGAACCCATCCCGGGCTTTGAGTTCATGGTGTCGGCGAAGGCTGCCGATCCGCAACAGCAACCCGCTGATCAAGGTGGCGGCCATGGCCAATGCATGGGCATGCAGCACACCATCGCGCTGAACCCACGAGAACGCCAATGGCACCCCCATCGTCACGGAGAACAACACAAGCACGATGCCCAGCACGGGCAGCAAGGGAAGAATCGAAGGCATCGCTGGGCGGATCAGAAGAACGTGGCGCCGACCTGGAAGAGTCGTTCGACCTCTCGGACCATGCGCTTGCGAGGCACGAAGACGATGACGTGGTCGCCGCTGTGGATCACAGTGTCGTGGTGCGGGATGACGACCTGCCGCCCCGACTCGGCGCCGACCTCGCGCACGATGGCGCCGATCTCGGCCCCCTTGGGCAGCTTGATGTCCTCGACGCGTCGGCCCACGACCTTGGACGTCTTCTGATCGCCATGTGCCACGGCTTCCAGCGCTTCGGCCGCGCCACGGCGCAGGCTGTAGACGGCTTCCACGTCGCCCCGGCGCACGTAGGCCAGCAACTCGCCGATCACCGTTTGGGCCGGCGACAGCGCGATGTCGATCTGCGTGCCCTGCACCAGGTCGGCGTAGGCACGCCGGTTGATGAGCGCCAGGACCCTCCGAGCCCCCATGCGCTTGGCCAGCAGGCAAGCCATGATGTTGTCCTCGTCATCGCTGGTCAGCGCAAGAAAGAGGTCGGTGTCCTGAACGTTCTCGCTGTCGAGCAGTTCCTCGTCCGTGCTGTCACCGTGCAGCACCAGGACGTCGCCCGAGAGTTGCCCGTTCAGGTACTCGCAGCGTGACGCGTCGGCCTCTATGACCTTGAGATGGCATTCGCCCTGGACCTGCCTGGCCAGGCGCAACCCCACCTTGCCGCCGCCGGCAATCATCACTCGACGCACAGGCTGGTCGCGTCGGCGCAGCGCGTCCAGCACACGGCGGATGTGGCGGGTTGCTGCCAGCACGAAGACT
Organism: Ideonella sp. A 288; assembly: GCF_002198735.1. GTDB lineage: Bacteria > Pseudomonadota > Gammaproteobacteria > Burkholderiales > Burkholderiaceae_C > Pseudaquabacterium. Next base: position 95,466 of record NZ_MWLO01000123.1, on the reverse strand, counting down.
TCGTCCCCGGGTTCGATCCGGGTCTTGCCATCGCAGATGATCCGGTGGTCGGTGCCCTGCTCGTCCTTGCGGTAAATGGCCACGATGCGCATCTCGACGCCGGGCGCCAATTGCGGCAGTTCGGAGATGACGTGCCGCACCATGGGCCCCCCCGTGACGGCACGCACCGCGATCAGGCTGACCATGCCCTGCGCGAACTCCAGCACCTGCAGCGCCTCGGGGTAGTCGATCAGCTTGCAGATGTAGGCCGTGAGCGATGCCTCGGGGCAGATGACCTGGTCGACGGCGAACCCCGACTTGCCCAGCATCGGGCTGCCCTGCTCGAACTCCGGCGAGCGGATGCGCGCAATGGTGGTCGGGATGTTGAACAGGTCGTGCGCGACCTTGCACACCACCAGGTTGGTCTCGTCGGCGGGCGCACACGCGATCAGCATGTCCGCGTCGCGGGCGCCGGCGGCCTCGAGCACCGACGGCTGGATGCCGTTGCCGGCCACCCCTCGCAGGTCGAGCCGGTCCTGCAGCGCACGGAGGCGAGCCGGATTGGTGTCGATCACCGTGATGTCGTTGCGCTCGGACACCAGGCTCTCGGCGACGCTCTCCCCCACCCGGCCGGCGCCGAGGATGATGATGTTCATGGCGAGATCATACGAACGGCAGCGACCGGCCGGAACGATCTCGCCGCGGCGAGTGGTCGCAGTCGACGCCCGGACGCGCCGGCGCTGCCGTGGGCGCCGGCATGCGCCCAGCGGACCCGTTATCCTGTGCCCCGTTCCTTCGCAACGCCAGGACCACCATGAGCGAATGCATTCCCCTTCAGCAGGGCCGCCGTGCCGCGATCGCTTTCGTTGCAGCGGCGGGACTTGCAGGACTGGTCGGGTGTGGCGGTGGCGACGGCGGTTCGGCCGCCGCCCGTCCGCTCGAGGTCGCCATGCGTCATGCCCTCGCGGCCGCCATGTCCGAGGCGCCGGCCGTCGACCCCGAGGCTCTGCTCGACTGGGCCGAAACCACCTACCCGGCAGAGTTTCCCAAGGGAACGCTCAGCTGGCACGTCCAGCACGGCGGCCTCGACTTCACGGTGCGGGCGTACGCGGGCCCGTGGGGCTGGCGCTACCTCGGCGTCACCCCCGACGGGGAGGTTTATGGACTCGGCGATTTCACGCAGGACCGCCTGCAGCGCTTGGGCCAGGCGAGCGACTGGTCGGCGCGTCTGCAGGCCGATCGTTGCTCGGTCTATCCGCTGGCCCCTGCCTGCGGCTGGCAGCAGGAACGCCGTACCCTGGCGGCCGGGATGGACGGCACGGCCGCCCTTCGGTCGGACGGCCGGGTGCTGGCCTGGGGCATGGGCACGGTGGTGCGATGGTCCAACGTCGACGTGCCCTACGGCACGACGACGCCCGGCACACAGGTTCGGGACACCGGCCTGGACGCCCGCTGGATCGGGCACGGCCTCGCGCCGCGGGCGGTCGGCCTGGATGGCACGGTCCTGATATGGGACGCCTACCTCGGTGGGCTCTGGGCCACGGGCGACGAATTCCCCGAGGGCGCGGCGTTTCCTGCCGTCATGTATCGGGTGACCACCCCGACACGCTTGCACCTGCCGGACCGCATCGTCCAGATCGAGGAAGACTTCCAGGGCACCAGTGCCGCGCTGAGGGAGGACGGCAGCGTGTGGATCGGTCCTGGCCAGAACGCACGCAGTCCCAACGGCGTGGGCCATCGGTACGTGCCGGTGCGGGTCACCGGACTGCCCGTGGTGCGCGCCCTGGGCCGATCGTCTGCCGCCAGAGCGGAGGTCGGCCTCGTCGCCATCGGGCTCGACGATTCGGCATGGCGCATCCAGGGCGCGGCCGACGGCAGCTACCAGGCGACGCACCCCGCACAGCGCATTCCGGGCCTGCCGGCGGCGAAATCGGCCGCCTGTGCCGAACGCAACTGCATGGTCCTTGCGCAGGATGGCAGCGTCTGGGTGTGGGGCAGCAACGCCCACGGCGCGCTGGGCAACGGCCAACTGGAGGACGTCGTGGTCGACGTCCCCACCCGTGTGGCCGGCCTGACCGACATCGTGGACGTCGCACTCACCGCGACGGCGGCATTTGCCGTCGATCGCCAAGGGCAACTGTGGAGCTGGGGCGAGGGGCCGCTGGGCTACGCTTCCGCCGCGCCGGTGTTGCAGCCCAGGGCCGTGTTCGGCGCCGAACGCCAGGCCGTCGAAGTGAGCGCCGGGCGGGGGTTCGTCGTCGTACGGCAGCGCGACGGCACCGTCGTGTCCTGGGGCGTCAACGACATGGGCCAGCTCGGCATCGGCCCGCCCAGCCGCGACGTGCAGGTGACCCCAGCCAGGGTGATCGGCATCCGCCTCTTCTGACCCGCCGCCCAAGGGACTCGGGGCCTGGTGCGACGTTCACACCAGGCCCCGAGCGGGTCTTGCACCACAGCCGTGACGACCGGCAGGACAGCCCTGATGGGGCTGCCCTGCCCGCCTGATCAGCCGTGCTTCTTGTCGAAGAACTGTTCGTCTTCGGTGGAGCCCTTCAACGCAGCGGTCGAGGCGTTGGCTTCGATCGTGGTGGTCACGGCGTCGAAGTAACCGGTGCCCACTTCGCGCTGGTGCTTCACGGCGGTGAAGCCCTTCTCGGCAGCGGCGAATTCGGCCTCCTGCAGTTCGACGAACGCGGTCATGTTGTTGCGCGCATAGCCGTAGGCCAGGTTGAACATCGAGTAGTTCAGGCTGTGGAAGCCGGCCAGCGTGATGAACTGGAACTTGTAGCCCATCGCGCCCAGCTCGCGCTGGAACTTGGCGATGGTGGCGTCGTCGAGGTTCTTCTTCCAGTTGAACGAGGGCGAGCAGTTGTAGGCCAGCAGCTTGCCCGGGAACTTGGCGTGGATGGCGTCGGCAAACTTCTTGGCGAAGGCCAGGTCCGGCGTGCCGGTTTCGCACCAGATCAGGTCGGCGTACTCGGCATAGGCCAGACCGCGGCTGATGGCCTGGTCCACACCGTTGCGGCTGCGGTAGAAGCCTTCGACCGTGCGCTCGCCGGTGAAGAAGGGCTTGTCGTTGTCGTCGACGTCGGTGGTCACCAGGTCGGCGGCTTCGGCATCGGTGCGGGCCAGCAGGATGGTGGGCGTGCCCATCACGTCGGCAGCCAGACGGGCGGCGACGAGCTTGCTCACGGCCTCACGCGTCGGCACCAGCACCTTGCCACCCATGTGGCCGCACTTCTTGGCAGCTGCCAACTGGTCTTCGAAGTGCACGCCGGCGGCGCCTGCTTCGATCATGGCCTTCATCAGTTCGAAGGCGTTGAGCACGCCGCCGAAACCGGCTTCGGCATCGGCCACGATGGGCGCGAAGTAGTCGATATCGTTCTTGCCTTCGGACCACTGGATCTGGTCGGCACGGGCGAAAGTGGCGTTGATCTTCTTGACGACCTTCGGCACCGAGTCCACCGAGTACAGCGACTGGTCGGGGTACATCTCGCCATTGCTGTTGGCGTCACCGGCGACTTGCCAGCCCGACAGGTAGATGGCCTTCAGGCCGGCCTTGACCTGCTGCATGGCCTGGTTGCCGGTGAGAGCGCCCAGCGAGTTGACGAACGGCTCGGTGTTGATCAGGTTCCACAGCTTCTCTGCACCGCGCTTGGCCAGCGTGTGCTCGACCTGCAGCGAGCCGCGCAGGCGCACGACGTCGGCCGCGGAGTAGCCGCGCTTGATGCCCTTCCAACGGGGGTTTTCAGCCCAATCCTTTTCGAGGGCGGCAATTTGCTGTTCGCGGGTGAGTTGGCTCATGAAGACTCCTAGGTGACGGGGGGTGGGAGAAACGCTTGTAAACCTGTCGATCGATGGGCTTAGCGTAACGTGCCCGCGGCACCTTGGGAAGACTTATGTCTTATAGAAGACATAAATTTCATGCCTTAAGAATCAACAACTTAACGCCAGTTTTCCATGATGCGAAAGGCAATTCTTTGTCATGGAAAATTCTGCTGCAGCGCAGCAAGTGATGATTCCGCGATCCGAAACGGATCTTTCACATCGTGGGATCAGCGCTGGGCGCGACTCAGCCATCGGCGGTAGATGCGATCGGCCATGACCTGATGCGCTGCAAGATGCTGAGCCACTCCGTCGCGCATGGCCTGCACCGATTGCACGCTCGCCGGGTGCGACTGCAAGGCCGGCGCATAGCCGGCATCGAGGTGCTCGAGCCAGATCGACAACTTGGCCTCGTCGACCTCGATGTGGAACTGCATGGCCAGATGGGGCCCGATGGCAAAGGCCTGGTTCGGCGCGGCATCGTTGCCTGCCAGGGGTTCGGCGCCCTCGGGCAGATCGAAGGCCTCGTAGTGCCACTGGAACACCGTCGGGGAGGGTGCCCCGCCGAACCATGTGCGCGCCGTGGAGCCGCCCAGCACCTGGATCGGCGACCAGCCGACCTCGGGGGCCGGCGACTCGGTCACCTCGGCGCCCAGCGCACGGGCCATCAACTGGCCGCCGAGGCAATGGCCGATCATCGGCACGTCGAGCGCCATGGCCTGCAGGATGAGCGTCTCGGCCTGCCGCAGCGACGGCAGGTCGTCGTTCGCACTCATCGAGCCGCCCAACAGCGCGAGGGCCGAGTAGCCGTCCAGCCGATCGGGAAACGCCTGGCCCGCCTCGGTGCAGCGCAGTTCAACCGGGACGCCCTGGCGGCGCAACCAGGTGTCCAGGTAGGCCGGTCCGTCGTTGACGAGGTGTTGCAGCACGAGCACGGGCTTCATCGGAGTTTGACCTTCCTGTGGCGGCCTATCATCGCGCGCCAGTGTGCCCCAGGGATCGTCCATGTCCGCTTTCGCCTTCTTGTCCCAGACCACATTTCTCAGATGCCCGCCGCTGGCCGCCGCCCATCGGTTCGGCGTGGCGGGGCTGGCCTGGGACGGCGCGGTGACCAACCGGCCGGGTGCCAGGCTTGGTCCGCGCGCCATCCGCGAAGCCAGCCACATGCTGTGCGACGGCACGCACCCGCACTTCGACCTGGACCTCGAAGGAGCCCTCGGCGACGCCGGTGACCTGCCCTTGCCCAACACCAGCCTGGACGCCTGCCGCAGCGCCATCGAGTCGCAGGCGCCTGCGCTGCTGCGCTCCCACCACATGGCCTGGCTGGGTGGCGACCATTCGGTCACCCTGAGCGTGCTGCGCTCGCTTCGACAGGTGCTGGGCCGGCCGTTGGCCGTGCTGCACTTCGATGCCCATTGCGACACCTGGGAAGACCACTTCGGCGAGCCCAGCGGCCACGGCACCTGGGTGTACGAGGCCATCCAGGAAGGCCTGGTGCAGCGCGAATGCATGGTGCAGGTCGGCATCCGTTCGTCGGGGCGGCGCGAGGCGCGCGAGTACGTGCGCGACCAGGGCGGCCTGATCTTCACTGCCCGCGACCTGCGGGGCCTGAGCTCGCCGGCGCAGCTGGCGCCAGTGCTGCAGGCCGTGCGCGAGCGCCTGGCGGCCCACGGTCATCCGCCGCTGTACCTGAGCCTGGACATCGATGCGCTCGATCCGGCCTACGCCCCCGGCACCGGCACCCCCGAGCCCGGCGGCCTGAGCACCGCGCAGCTGCTGACGCTGCTGGAGGAATCCGCCGACCTGCCCTTCGTGGGCATGGACTGCGTCGAGGTGGCGCCGCCGTTCGACCTGTCCGAACTCACCAGCAACGCGGCCGCCACGCTGGTGTGGACCTACCTGTGTGGCCAACGGCGTCGCCTCGCGCGCCAGGATGTTTGACGGGGACTTGACACGTCTCAAGCGTTGAATTTGCAGGCGGCGAAGAATCGGGCCCATTGTCAGGAGCCAACGATGAACAAGCCCACCGCCGCCGCCAAGNAGGCGCCCCGCCCCGCCCGTCCGCCTGCGCCCGCCCTGCCCGGCATGGCCGCGCTCGACCAGACCCACGTCCGCATGCTCGAAGTGCTGGCCGAACTCGATCGCCTGCTGTCGCACCTCGAAGCCGATGGCGTGACACCGATCGCCCGGGACAGCGCACGCTCCATCTGCGCGTTCTTCAACGAGAACGCCCGCCAGCACCACGCCGACGAAGAACGACTGATCTTCCCGGGCCTGCTGCGCAGCGGTGACGAGCAACTCGCCCAGCACATCGAACGCCTGAAGCAGGACCATGGCTGGCTCGAGGAAGACTGGATCGAACTCGCGCCCCAGCTGCAGGCGGTGGCCGAGGGCTACAGCTGGTACGACCTCGACGAGTTCCGCCACAGTGTCAGCGTGTTCGCCGCGCTGTACCTCGACCACATCGCGCTGGAAGAGTCGATGATCTACCCGCGCGCTCGCGAACTCGGCGCCAAGGCGCTGGGCTGAGCCCGCGCACACGAGTCCGCTGGTGCGGGCTCGTGTGGCTGGCGAAGAGGCCGGCCCTGCCAGGCCGGCCGTGGGGCGCGCCGTGGATGCCGCGGCGTGCGTATTCGCACCGTCACAACGGCAGCGCGGTGGTCTTCTTCACCGTGCGCAGCACCAGCATCGAGTTCGAGCGCTCCACGCCCGGCAGGCGCATCAGCACCTGGGTGTGGAAACGCTCCAGGTCCTCCGCATCGCGGTAGCTGAAGCGGATCAGGTAGTCGTTCGAGCCGGCGACATAGAAGCAATCCAGCACCTCGGGCTGGTCGCGCACTGCGCGCTCGAACGCCTCCAGCACGCCATCGTTCATCGCCGTGAGGTTGATGATGGTGAAGCAGGTGCCATGCTGGCCCAGGGCCTTGGCGTTGAGCAGGGCCACGTACTGGCCGATCACGCCCGACTCCTCAAGTTGCTTCACGCGCCGCAGGCAGGCCGACGGTGACAGGTGCACCCGCTCGGCGAGGTCGACATTGGACAGGCGACCATCGACCTGCAGCGCCTGCAGGATCTGCCGATCGATCGCATCGAGTTGCGGCTTGGGGCTGTCTGTTCGCATGAAATTCGATTGATCTGCCGTTGCGCCGCATTCTATTGCTCGCGCGTCAACGGCGAGGCAGGATTGCGCAAGCACATTGCGCCCGCGGATGGCTAGACTCCAACCCAGCATCGGCAGCTTTGGCGCCGCCGACATGCCGCCTTGCAAGGAGCCCCGATGAAGCCCGATCTCGACGCGTTCTGGATGCCGTTCACGGCCAACCGCCAGTTCAAGAAGGCCCCCCGCATGCTCACCAAGGCATCGGGCATGCATTACTGGACCGACGACGGCCGGCAGATCCTCGACAGTTCCGCCGGCATGTGGTGCGTCAACGCCGGCCACGCGCGGCCGAAGATCGTCAAGGCCATCGCCGACCAGGCGGCCGAGATGGACTACGCACCGCCCTTCCAGATGGCCCACCCCAAGGCCTTCGAACTGGCCGATGCGGTGAGCAAGCTGCTGCCGGCCGGCATGAACAAGGTTTTCTACACCAACTCGGGCTCCGAGTCGGTGGACACCGCGCTGAAGATGGCGCTGGCCTACCACCGCGTGCGCGGCGAGGGCCACCGCACCCGGCTGATCGGCCGCGAGCGCGGCTACCACGGCGTCAATTTCGGCGGCATCTCGGTGGGCGGCATCCTGGCCAACCGCAAGATGTTCGGCGCCATGCTGGCCGGCGTCGACCACATCCGCCACACGCACGACCTGTCCCGCAATGCGTTCTCGGTGGGGCAACCCACGCATGGCGCCGAACTGGCCGACGACCTCGAGCGGCTGTGCCTGCTGCACGATCCGTCGACCATCGCCGCGGTGATCGTCGAGCCGATCGCCGGCTCCACCGGCGTGCTGGTGCCGCCGCAGGGCTACCTGCAGCGCCTGCGCGAGATCTGCGACAAGCACGGCATCCTGCTGATCTTCGACGAGGTCATCACCGGCTTCGGCCGCACCGGCCAACCCTTCGCCGCACAGACCTTCGGCGTCACGCCCGACCTGATGACGATGGCCAAGGGCATCACCAACGGCTGCGTGCCGATGGGTGCGGTGGCGGTGAAGCAGCAGATCCACGACGTGTTCATGAACGGGCCCGAGCACCTGATCGAGTTCTTCCATGGCTACACCTACTCGGCGCACCCGCTGGCCTGCGCCGCCGGCCTGGCCACGCTCGAGACCTATGCCGACGACGGCCTGCTCACCCGCGGCCAGCAACTGCAGGGCTACTTCGCCGAAGCCGTGCACTCGCTGCGCGGCCTGCCGAACGTGATCGACATCCGCAACCTCGGCCTGGTCGGCGCGGTCGAGCTGGCACCGATCACCGGCGAGCCGGCCAAGCGCGCCTTCAACGTGTTCTTAGACTGCTTCCAGAAGGGCATGCTGATCCGCGTCACCGGTGACATCATCGCCCTGTCGCCGCCGCTGATCGTCGAGCGCGAGCAGATCGACCAGATCGTCGACACGCTGCGCGGCGCCATCCAGCGCGCCGCCTGACAGCGCACGCCACCGAGCCCACTGAGGACCTGCCTAGCGCGTACCCCATGCACTTCCTGAGCGCCGATCGAGAACTCACGCGCGACTCGTACTACGCCGCCACGGCCGTACGGGGCGTGTCCCATCCGGCGCTGGAAGGCGCGGTGGACTGCGACGTGGCCATCGTCGGGGGCGGCCTGGCCGGCCTGTCGGCGGCCATCGAACTGGCCGACCGCGGGTTCTCGGTGCGGCTGCTGGAAGCCCGCGAGATCGGCTTCGGTGCCAGCGGCCGCAACGGTGGGCAGGCCATCCACGGCCTGGCCTGCGACAACGCCGAGATCGAATCGCAGCTGGGGCTCGAGACGGCCCGGCAGGTGTTCGCGATGACGATCGAGGCGCTGGACATGATCGGCGAGCGCCGCGCCCGCTTCGCCATCGACTGCGACTGGCGCGACGGCTACCTCGGTGTCGCGGTCAGCGACGGCAAGGCCCGCGAGCTGCTGGCCGGGGCCGACCGCCTGGCCAGCGCCTACGGCTACCCGATGACGCCGATCGACCGCGCCGCGCTGCCCGGCTGGATCGACAGCCCGCGCTACGTGGCCGGTGTGCACGATCCGCGCTCGGGCCACCTGCACCCGCTGAAGTACACGCTGGGCCTGGCCCGCGCGGCCACGCTGCTGGGGGTGCAGGTGCACGAGCAGACCGCCGTCACCTCGATGACCCCGGGCCCGCGGCCGGTGCTGCACACGGCCTGCGGATCTGTCACCGCGCGTCAGGTGCTGCTGGCCGGCAATGTCTACCTGCAGGGTGTGGCCCCGGCGCTGGAGTCGCGCATCATGCCGGTCGGCACCTACATCGTGGCCAGCGCGCCGGTATCGCCGGCGCTGGTGCAGCAACTGATCCCGTGCGGGGCGGCGGTGTGCGACAACAACGTCGTGCTCGACTACTTCCGCTTCAGCGCCGACCACCGCATGCTCTACGGCGGACGGGTCAGCTACAGCACCGCCACGCCGATGAACCTGGCCGAAAGCATGAAGCGCCGAATGGTCGGCACCTTCTCCGCACTGGCCCCGACGCCGATCGAATACGCCTGGGGCGGCTTCGTCGACATCTCGATGAACCGCGCGCCCGACTTCGGCCGTTTGCCCGACCAGCCGCAGGTGTACTACCTGCAAGGCTTTTCCGGACATGGCCTGGCGCTCACCGGGCTGGCCGGCCGCCTGGTGGCCGAGGCCATGGCCGGTGATGCCATGCGTTTCGACACCTTCGCCCGCATCAAGCACCGGGCCTTCCCCGGCGGACGCTGGCTGCGCACGCCCGCGCTCGTGCTGGGCATGGCCTGGTACCGCATGAAGGACGCCCTGGCATGAGCTCCCTCGCACGCAAACCCGTGTTGCTCGTGCCGGCCTGCAACCGTCAACTGGGCGACCACCCCTTCCACATCGTCGGCAAGAAGTACATCGACGCGGTGCGCCTGGCCGGCGCCCTGCCACTGGTGGTGCCCTTCGCGCAGCCCGAGGAACTGGACGCCCTGCTCGACCTCGCCGACGGCGTGCTGCTCACCGGTTCACCGTCCAACGTGCACCCGAGCCACTTCGAGGAGGCGGTGCACGACAGCGCCCTGCCGCTGGACACCGATCGCGACGCCTGGACGCTGCCGCTGATCCCCAAGGTGCTGGCGCGCGGGCTGCCGCTGTTCGCCATCTGCCGCGGCACGCAGGAGGTGAACGTGGCGCTCGGTGGTTCGCTGCACCAGGCCGTGCAGGACGTCGGCCGCTATCGCGACCACCGCGCGCCCGCCGGTGAACCGGCCGCCGTGCAGTACGGCCCCTCGCACGATGTGGACGTGGTGCCGGGTGGCCTGCTGTCCGAGGTGGTCGAGGCCCGACGCTTCGCCGTCAACTCGGTGCACGGCCAGGCCGTGAACCGCCTGGCCCCCGGCCTGCGCGTCGAAGCGCGGGCCCCCGATGGCCTGGTCGAAGCGTTCTCGGTGGCCGAGGCCAAGGGCTTCAACCTCTGCGTGCAATGGCACCCCGAATGGCAGGCCGCCGGCAACCCGGTGTCGATGCAGATGCTGCAGGCCTTCGGTGCCGCCTGCCGGTCCTGGCGCGACCGCCATCGAACCGCGATTCCCTAGCTGTCCTAGCGCAAGGCGCCCACCGGCGCCCTTCTTCCCCGGTGGCCTCCACGAGAGCCGCCACCCGATCGATGCGAACCCACAGGTGACCCATGGTGAACCGAGACCCCTTCAATTTCAGCGAGCTCGAACGCTGGCTCAATGAACATCGCGTGACCGAGATCGAGTGCCTCGTGCCCGACCTCACCGGCGTGGCCCGCGGCAAGATCCTGCCGCGCGAGAAGTTCACTGAAGACCGTGGCATGCGGCTGCCCGAGGCCATCGTCGGCATGGGCGTGACCGGTGAGTTCCCCGAGGCCGGCCCGTACTACGACGTGATCGGCCCCACCGACCGCGACATGCACCTGCGCCCCGATGCGTCCACCGTGCGCATCGTGCCCTGGGCCACCGACCCCACGGCGCAGGTCATCCACGACTGCTACGACGCCGAGGGCAAGCTCATCAGCTTTGCCCCGCGATCGGTGCTGCGCGGCGTGTGCGACCTGTACGCGGCCAAAGGCTGGAAGCCGGTGGTGGCCCCCGAGCTCGAGTTCTACCTGGTGGCGCGCAACACCGACCCCGACATCCCGCTCAAGCCGCCCATCGGCCGCAGCGGCCGCGCCGAAACCTCGCGCCAGGCCTACTCCATCGACGCGGTCAACGAGTTCGACCCGCTGTTCGAGGACGTGTACGACTACTGCGAGAAGATGAAGCTCAACGTCGACACGCTGATCCACGAGATCGGTGCCGGCCAGATGGAGATCAACTTCTTCCACGACCACCCGTTGGGCCTGGCCGACGAGGTGTTCCTGTTCAAGCGCACGGTGCGCGAGGCCGCGCTGCGCCACGACATGTTCGCCACCTTCATGGCCAAGCCGATCGCCGGCGAACCGGGCAGCGCGATGCACGTGCACCAGAGCGTGGTGCGCGAGAGCGACGGCGGCAACATCTTCAGCAACGCGGATGGCTCGCCCAGCAAGGAGTTCTTCTGGTACATCGGCGGGCTGCAGCGTTACATCCCCGCGGCGATGGCGCTGTTCGCGCCTTACGTCAACAGCTACCGCCGGCTGGCCCGCTTCACTGCCGCGCCGATCAACATCCAGTGGGGCACCGACAACCGCACCGTGGGCATCCGCTCGCCCGTGGCCTCGCCCGCCGCCCGGCGCATCGAGAACCGGGTGATCGGTGCCGACGCCAACCCCTACGTGGCGCTGGCCGCCACGCTGGCCTGCGGCTACCTCGGCATGCAGAAGCAGATCGAGCCGAGCGCCGAGTGCAAGGGCGACGCCTACCTGGGCGACCACCAGCTGCCGCGCAGCCTGGGCGAAGCGCTGCAGTTGCTGCGCGACGAGAAGGACCTGCACGACGTGCTGGGCGCCGACTTCATCACCGTCTACACCGAGGTCAAGGAAATCGAGTACGCCGAGTTCATGAAGGTGATCTCCCCCTGGGAGCGCGAACACCTGCTGCTCCACGTCTGATCCTGCCGACCGAGACCCGAGGAAACCACCCATGAACGCCGTTCTCCAACCTACGTCGCCCGTCCGCAGCACACAGTCCTGGCAGGCCGCCGACTCGGCGCACTTCCTGCACCCCTTCACCGACTTCCAGTCGCTGGCCAGGAAGGGCTCGCGCATCATCACCCGCGCCGAGGGCATCTACCTCTGGGACAGCGACGGCCACAAGCTGCTCGACGCGATGTCGGGCCTGTGGTGCGTCAACGTGGGCTACGGCCAGCGCGCGCTGGTCGACGCCGCGGCGAAGCAGATGATGGAACTGCCCTTCTACAACGCCTTCTTCCAGACCGCCACGCCGCCGGCCATCGAGCTGGCCGAGTTGCTGTCCGAAGTGACGCCGCCGCAGTTCAAGCACGTGTTCTTCTCCGGCTCGGGCTCCGAAGGCAACGACACCGTGGTGCGCATGGTGCGCCGCTACTGGGACGTGCTGGGCCAGCCCGACCGGCAGGTGATCATCAGCCGCCACAACGCCTACCACGGCTCCACGATGGCCGGCGCCTCGCTGGGGGGCATGAGCGGCATGCATGCCCAAGGTGGGTTGCCGATCCCCAACATCGTGCACATCGAGCAACCGTACTGGGCCGAGCACGGCCGCAGCATGAGCCGCGACGAGTTCGGCAAGGTGGCCGCCGGCTGGCTGGAGGCCAAGATCCTCGAGATCGGTGCCGACAAGGTGGCCGCCTTCATCGGCGAGCCGGTGCAGGGCGCCGGCGGCGTGATCATCCCGCCCGACACCTACTGGCCTGAGATCCAGCGCATCTGCGACCAGTACGGCATCCTGCTGGTCAGCGACGAGGTGATCTGCGGTTTCGGCCGCACGGGCCACTGGTTCGGCTGCGAGCGCTTCGGCTTCAGGCCTGACCTGATGACCTTCGCCAAGGGCGTCACCAGCGGCTATGTGCCGCTGGGCGGGGTGATGGTCGGCGACCGCATCGCCAAGGTGCTGATCGAGCAAGGCGGCGAGTTCGAGCATGGCTACACCTACTCCGGCCACCCCGTGGCCTGCGCGGTGGCCTTGGCCAACATCAAGCTGATCCGCGAGCAGCGGCTGGTGGAGCATGTGCACGACGACGTGGGCCCGTATCTTGCGAAGGCCTACGAAACACTGCGTGACCACCCGCTCGTCGGCGATGCCGAGACCTGCGGGCTGATGGGCGCGCTGCTGCTCGTGAAGGACAAGGCCCGATGGACCCCGTTCGACCCCGCCGTGGGCATCGGCATGGTGTGCCGCGGCCACTGCTTCGCCAACGGCCTGGTCATGCGTGCCGTGGGCAGTCGCATGATCATCGCCCCGCCGCTGGTCATCACCCGCGCCCAGATCGACGAGATGATGGCCTTGATCCGGCGCTGCCTCGACCTCACGCTGGCCGATGCCCAACGCGAAGGCTGGCTGGCCTGAGCGGTGGGCTCGTGCCCCCAGGCATCCCCGGATGAACCCGTGCCGGCGCGCTGCGTAGACTCACCCCAAACCCACCACACCCGATCACACCCTTCCGGAGGTTGATTCATGAAGCTGTCGTCCCGTCGCTCGCTTGCTGTGCTGTGCCTGGCCGCCGCCTCGGCCCTGGGCTGGCAGTCGGCCGTGGCCCAGGAGGAGGACAAGGTCCTCAACATCTACAACTGGTCGGACTACATCGCCGAAGACACGATCCGCAATTTCGAGAAGGAAACCGGCATCAAGGTCCGGTACGACAACTTCGACAACAACGAGATCGTCCACGCCAAGCTGGTGGCCGGCAAGACGGGCTACGACATCGTCGTGCCCTCGTCCAACTGGGCCAAGCTGCAGATCGACGGTGGCCTGCTGGCCAAGATCGACAAGTCCAAGATCCCGAACTTCAAGAACCTCGACCCGGCCGTGCAGGCGCAACTGGCGCGCATGGACCCGGGCAACCAGTACATGGTGAACTGGCTGTGGGGCTTCGACACCGTGGGCATCAACGTCGACAAGGTCAAGGCCGCGCTGGGCTCCACGCCCATGCCCGACAACGTCTGGGACCTGGTCTTCAAGCCCGAGTACATCAGCAAGCTCAAGGGCTGCGGCGTGTCGATGCTCGATTCGGCCACCGAGGTGGTGCCGTCGGTGCTGCATTACCTGGGCAAGCCGCCGTTCAGCAAGGTGCCCACCGACTACACGGCCGCGGCCCAGGTGCTGAAGTCGATCCGCCCGCACGTGACGCTGTTCAGCTCGTCCGGCTACATCAACGACATGGCCAATGGCTCGATCTGCCTGGCCTTCGGCTGGTCCGGTGACATCAACATCGCCCGCCAACGGGCCATCGACGGCAAGACCGGACAGAACATCCAGGCGCTGATCCCCAAGACCGGCGGCGTTCTGTTCTTCGACGTGATGGTGATCCCGGCCGACGCGGCCCACCCCGGCAACGCCCACAAGTTCATCAACTACATGCTGCGCCCCGAAGTGGCCGGCAGCCTGACCAACAAGGTCTTCTACGCCAACCCGGTGCCCGAGTCGCGCAAGCACATCAAGCCCGAGGTGGCCAACAACCCCACCGTCTTCCTGTCGCCCACCGACCTGGCGCGCATGGTGCCGCCCGACTCGCTGAACAACGACCTGCGGCGGCTGATGACCCGCACCTACACCGCCTTCAAGACCGGGCTGTAAGGCGATGGCGGCCGGCGACCCCCGCGGAAAGGACGCCGCGTTCCTGCAGATCCAGGGCGTGGTGAAGGACTTCGCCGGCTACAAGGCCGTCAACAACGTCTCGCTCGACATCGCCAAGGGCGAGATCTTCGCGCTGCTCGGTTCGTCGGGCTGCGGCAAGAGCACGCTCCTGCGCATGTTGGCCGGCTTCGAGACGCCCACGTCGGGCCGCATCGTGCTGAACGGGCAGGACCTCGCCGGTCTGCCGCCCTACGAGCGGCCGATGAACATGATGTTCCAGAGCTATGCGCTCTTCCCGCACCTCAGCGTGTGGGACAACATCGCCTTCGGACTGCGCCGCGACGGGCTGCCGAAGGACCGCGTGGCCGAGCGGGTGGAGGCCATGCTCAAGCTGGTGCAACTGGGCAAGTACGCCAAGCGCAAGCCCCATCAGCTGTCGGGCGGCCAGCAGCAGCGGGTGGCGCTGGCGCGCAGCCTGGCCAAGCAGCCGCAGGTGCTGCTGCTCGACGAGCCGCTGGGCGCGCTCGACAAGAAGCTGCGCGAGGAAACGCAGATCGAGCTGGTCAACATCATCGAGCAGGTGGGCGTGACCTGCGTGATGGTCACCCACGACCAGGAAGAGGCCATGACCATGGCCTCGCGCATCGCGGTGATGAGCGAGGGCCGCTTCCTGCAGGTGGGCGCACCGGCCGACATCTACGAGACGCCGGCCTCGCGCTTCGTGGCCGACTTCATCGGCAACGTCAACCTCATGGACGGCACTGTCGAGGAGGACGAGGCCGACCACGTGGTGATCGCCTCGGCGGACTGCAAGCACTACGTGGGCCATGGCATCACCGGCACGCCGGGCATGGCCGTGACGGTGGCGCTGCGGCCCGAAAAGATCCACGTTTCGCGGCACAAGCCTGCCGACGAGTACAACAGCGCGCCCGGCACGATCAAGGAGATGTCGTACTTCGGCAGCTTCACCGTCTATCACCTGCAACTCGCCAGCGGCGCGCGCCTCAAGGTGAGCCAGGCCAACACCTCGCGCCACAAGGACGACGAGCTGACCTGGGGCGATGCGGTGTGGGCGCATTGGTCGCGCTCGGCGCATGTGGTCCTCACGCAGTAGGCGGTTCATGGCCCTGCCCTCCGTCCCTGCCCTGCTGAAGCGCCTGCGCCCGACCGGCCGTGCGGTGGTCATCGGCATTCCGTATGGCTGGCTGCTGCTGTTCTTCCTGCTGCCCTTCCTGATCCTGGCCAAGATCAGCATCAGCGAGATGGAGACCGTGGTCTTCAAGGATCTCGTCACCTACAAGGAAGGCCTGCTGCAGCTCACCGTCAAGCTGTCCAACTACGTCTTCATGACGGAGGACGCGCTCTACATCAAGACCTACCTGGCGAGCCTGCGCTACGCCCTGGCCACCACGGTGCTGTGCCTGTTCATCGGCTACCCGTTCGCCTACTTCATGGCCCGTGCCTCGGCCACCGTGCAGCCGGCGCTGCTGATGCTGGTGATGCTGCCGTTCTGGACCTCGTTCCTGCTGCGCGTCTATGCCTGGAAGGGCCTGCTGTCCGAGAACGGCTGGGTGGCCGACCTGATCATCGGCAGCGGCCTCGACCAGGTGCTGGCCGCGCTGGGCCTGATCACCGCGCCGGGCAAGCTGATGCACACGCCGTTCTCGCTGGTGCTGGGCATGACCTACACCTACCTGCCGTTCATGATCCTGCCTCTGTTCGGCAACCTGTCGAAGATGGACCTGCGCCTGCTCGAGGCCGCCGCCGACCTGGGTGCCACGCCCTGGACGGCATTCTGGAAGGTGACCGTGCCCTTGTCCAAGGCCGGCATCATCGCCGGCTCGATGCTGGTGTTCATCCCCTGCGTCGGCGAGTTCGTCATCCCCGAACTGCTGGGCGGCCCCGAGACGCTGATGATCGGCCGCGTGCTGTGGGACGAGTTCTTCAGCAACAACGACTGGCCCATGGCGTCCAGCGTGGCGGTGGTGATGATCCTGCTGATCATCGTGCCGCTGGCGGTGTTCAACAAGTACCAGGCCGAGGCGGTGGAGGGGTCGCGATGAAGGCGTCCACCATCAACCAGTGGTTCGGCAAGGGCTGGCTGTCGGCCGGCTATGCCTTCCTGTACCTGCCCATCGTCGCGCTGGTGCTGTACTCGTTCAACGACTCGCAGGTGCCCAATGTGTGGCGCGGCTTCACCCTCAAGTGGTATGCCGCGCTGGCCGACGACCGCGAGATGGTCAGCGGCCTGTGGCTGAGCCTGAAGATCGCCTTCCTCACCGCCTGCGGCTCGGTGGTGATGGGCACGCTGGCGGCCTTCGCGCTGGTCAAGTACAAGCGATTCACCGGTCGCACGGTGTTCTCGGGCATGGTCAACGCGCCGCTGGTGATGCCCGAGGTCGTGGTGGGCCTGTCGCTGCTGCTGATGCTGGTGTCGGTGCAGCGCGCCATCGGCTTCCCCGAACGCGGCATGCTCACGATCTGGATCGGCCACCTGCTGCTGGGCATGGCCTACGCCACGGTGGTGATCCAGGCGCGCCTGAAAGACCTGAATCCGCAGCTCGAAGAAGCGGCGATGGACCTGGGCGCCCGGCCCTGGCAGGTGTTCACGCTGGTCACGCTGCCGATGATCACCCAGTCGCTGATGTCGGCCTGGCTGCTCACCTTCACCCTCTCGCTCGACGACGTGGTGCTGTCGGCCTTCCTGTCGGGCCCGGGCTCCACGACCATGCCGCTGGTGATCTTCTCGCGCGCCCGGCTGGGCCTGAACCCCAGCGTCAATGCCGTGGCCACCATCATCGTGGTCATCGTCGCATTGGGCGTGGTGGCCGCCAGCTGGTGGATCGCCCGCGCCGAGCGTCAGCGCCAACTCGAGCTTTCCGCCGCTGGCCGCAGTTGACGGCGCGGTAGACGATACAACCAACCCCCTGGAAGAGGAGCCCACCCATGCACATCCTGAAACTCACCGCGCTCGCCGTGGCCCTGGCGGCGGCGCTGCCGGCGTCGGCCCAGAGCAATGCCGACATCCTGAAGGAGTTGCAGGCGCTCAAGGCCAAGGTGGCCGAGCTCGAGGGCAAGCTCAATGCACAGGGCAGTGCGGCCGGCGGCGCGCCTCAGTGGGGCATGACGCCCGACCAGGTGCGCGAGCTCAACCGCGTCGGCATCAAGACCGAAGCCGTCGAGGACGCCCTCGACAGCCAGGGCCTGAAGATGCTGAAGATCAGCGGCTTCATGGACCCCACCTACCTGTGGAATCAGCGCCAGCGCCGCGCCGGCTTCCAGTTCCTGAACCCGGTGGCCTCCGACGGCTACAACTACGACAACTCGTACTTCGGCGGCGTGTTCTTCGACTTCCAGAAAGAAATGGAAGGCGGCACCAAGTGGCGCCTGACGCTGGTGCCCAACCGTGGCACGGGCTCGGTGATCGGCGAGAACTCCATCGTGCAGGAGGCCTCCGTGTCGGTGCCGCTGGGCAGCCTGCAGACGCGCTTCATCGCCGGCCAGATCCCCGACTGGTCGGGCTACGAGTACCAGCAGGCCACACTGAACAAGCTGATCACCCACAACCTGCTCTACGACTTCACGCTGCCCACGCTCTACACCGGCGCCGGCATGGAGTACACGCGCGGCAAATGGCTCATCAAGTGGGCCCTGAACAACATGAACACCAGCAAGCGCAACAGCAACGAGCGTGCGCCGGCGTTCGCTTACCGTGTGGACTATTCCAAGGGTGAGTACCAGGGCTTCGGCTTCGCTGGTGTGCATGGCAAGGCGGCCAACTTCAGCGAGAACATGGTCGACGAAGAGGGCAACCCGGTGGCGCAGCGCGATTCGCGCGTCGACCTGTTCGAGGCCGACGCCTACTTCATCCGCGGCGACCTCACCTGGCAAGGCCAGCTCAGCTATGGCCGCCAGCGCCAGGCATCGATCACGCCGGCGGCCGACGGCAGCCTGCGCGACGCCAGCTGGTACGGCCTGTCCACGCTGCTGGCCTACAAATTCATCCCGCGCTGGGAGGTGGTGGGCCGCTTCGACTACCTCAACAACAGCAAGAACGGCGGCGGCCTGCTCGGCTACACCTCGGCCGACGACCGCAACGGCATCGGTCCCGACCCCGCGGGCGATCCCGAGAAAGGCGCCAACCGCATGGCGCTGTCGCTGGGCCTGAGCTACCTGTTCAACCTCAACACCACCTTCAAGGCCGAGTACCGGATGGACCGCGCCAACCTGCCGGTGTTCCTGGACGTGCGCACGGGCGAGTACCGCAAGAGCAACAACGTGCTCGGCACCTCGGTCGTCGTCGCGTTCTGATGGCCTGACCCCCGAGGGCCGGGCGTCGATGCCCGGCCCTTGCCGTTTCAGCGAGGAGCGTTCCCCATGCCCCAACCCAGCATCGACTGGCATGCCCGCGCCCGTGCGCTGGTCATCGATGGCCGCATGGTCATCGACGGCGAGCGCCGGCCCAGCGCCAGCGGCGAAACCTTCACCTGCCGCTCGCCGATCAACGGCCAGCCGATCGGCGAAGTGGCACGCGGCCGACAGGCCGATGTCGACGCCGCAGTGGCCGCCTCGCGCCGCGCCTTCGACGACGGGCGCTGGGCCCACAGCGCGCCTGCCGTCCGCAAGAAGATCCTGCAGCGGTTTGCCGAACTCATCCTCGGCGCGAAGGACGAACTGGCGCTGCTCGAGACGGTGGACATGGGCAAGCCGATCCAGTACTCGCTGTCGGTCGACGTGCCGGCCACCGCGCGCTGCATCGCCTGGTACGCCGAGGCGGTGGACAAGGTCTACGACGAGATCGCGCCCACCGCGCGCAGCGCGCTGGCGCTGATCACCCGCGAGCCGATGGGCGTGATCGGCGCCATCGTGCCCTGGATCTACCCGATGATCATGGCCGCCTGGAAGCTGGGGCCGGCGCTGGCGGCGGGCAACTCGGTGGTGCTCAAGCCCAGCGAGAAGAGCCCGCTCACCGCGCTGCGCCTGGCCGAGCTGGCGGTGGCCGCAGGCATCCCGCCCGGCGTGTTCAACGTGGTGCCGGGCTACGGCGCCGAGGCGGGCGAGGCCCTGGCGCTGCACATGGACGTGGACGCCATCGGCTTCACTGGCTCCACCCGCACCGGACGGCGCATGCTGGAGTACGCAGGCCGCTCCAACCTGAAGCGCGTGTACAACGAGTTGGGTGGCAAGTCGGCCTTCGTGGTGTTCGACGACTTCGCCGACCTCGGGCGTGCCGCCGCCACCGCCGCAGGCGGCCTGTTCTTCAACCAGGGCGAGAGCTGCAACGCGCCATCGCGCGTGCTGGTGCACGAGCGCGTGGCCGACGAGTTCATCGCCCGCGTCGCGGCCGAGGTGCCGCATTACGCGCCGGCCGACCCGTTGCTGGCCGGCACGGTGATGGGTGCCGTGGTCGACGACACCCAGCTGCGCGCCGTGCTCGGCTACATCGACAGCGGCCGCGCCGAGGGCGCGCACTGCGTGTCCGGTGGCCAGCAGGCCCTGGCCGAAACCGGCGGCTTCTACGTGCAACCCACCGTCTTCGACGGCGCGACGCCGGCGATGAAGATCGTCCGCGAGGAGATCTTCGGCCCGGTGATGTCGGTGCTGCGCTTCCGCGACGAAGCCGAGGCCGTCGCGCTGGCCAACGACAGCCCCTATGGCCTGCAGGCGGCCGTCTGGACCGACCAGCTCAACCGCGCGCACCGGGTGGCCCGCGCGTTGCGCGCCGGCACCGTGCACGTGAACCAGTACGACGAGGACGACATCACCGTGCCCTTCGGTGGCGTCAAGCAAAGCGGCAACGGCCGCGACAAGTCGCTCCACGCCTTCGACAAGTACACGGAGCTGAAGACCACGTGGATCCGCATCGACTGAACGGTCGACAATGCCCACCGGGATGGCGCGCCGCGTCGCCCGCCCCCCGAGGGGTGAGTCACCTCGGGAGCGGCCCCATGTCGACTCTGTCGGGAGCCTGCCATGAAGGACCTTCGAGAACGCCTGGCCGCCGCCGGCGTGCATACCCTGCTGGCGCAGTTCACCGATCTGCATGGCGTGGCCAAGGGCAAGTACCTGCCACTGGCCCACCTCGACGACCTGCTCACCGAAGGCGCCGGTTTCAGCGGCCCGTCGATCGCCGGCACGGGCCTGCCGCGCACGGGGCCGCGGTCTGAATACTGGGCCCGCGGCAACGCCAGCACGGCCCGCCCGCTGCCCTGGATGCCCGGCTACGCGCGGGTGGTGTGCGATGGCTTCGTGGCCGGCGAGCCGTTCGACGCCTGTCCGCGACAGGTGCTGCGCCGCGCCGTGGCCCGGCTGGGCCAGCGCGGCTGGCACCTGCGCACGGGCATCGAGCCCGAGTTCTTCCTGCTCAAGCAGCTGGGCGGCCGGTGGCTGCCGGCCGACGATGCCGACCGCCTCGACAAGCCCAGCTACGACCTGAAGGCGTTGCCCCGCCAGGCCGAGTTCCTGCAGGCGCTGCAGCGTTCGCTCGAGGCCTGCGGCCTGGACGTGCTGCAGCTCGACCACGAGGACGCACAGGGGCAGTACGAGGTGAACTTCGGCTTCGACGAGGCATTGGCCAGCGCCGACCACCTGATGCTGTTCAAGCAGGCTGCGCATGCGCTGGCCGAGGCCCGTGGCATGGTCTTCTCGATGATGCCCAAGCCCTTCGCCAACCAGCCCGGCAGTGGCATGCACTTCCATGTGTCGCTCTGGAAGGGCCATGGCGACAACGCCAGCAACGTGTTCGTGCCGCACCGCATCGACGGTTCGGTCGACACCGGCGCCCTGCTCTCGCCGCTGGGGCGGCAGTTCGCCGCCGGGGTGCTGGCGCATTCGGCGGCGCTGTGCGCGCTGGCCGCGCCCACGGTCAACTCGTACAAGCGGCTGGTGGTGGGCGAATCGCTGTCGGGCACGAGCTGGGCCCCGGCCTACATCGCGCATGGCGCCAACAACCGGACGGCGCTGGTGCGCACGCTGAGTGGCCGCTTCGAATGGCGCTTGCCCGATGCCAGCGCCAACCCCTACCTGGCCAGTGCCGCGCTCATCGCCGCGGGGCTGGACGGCATCGATCGAGCACTCGAACTGCCACCCGCCTGCGACGACGACCTGTTCGAGCCCAGCCTGGCCCGCATCGCCGAGCGCGGCATCGCGGTGCTGCCGCAGAGCCTGGGCGAAGCGGTCGATGCCTTGCAGGCAGATGAGGTCGTCTGCGAGGCGCTGGGCCCGGCCCTGTGTGCCCAGTTTGTCGAACTCAAGCGCGCGGAGCACGTGGCCCATGCCCGCCATGTGTCGGACTGGGAGCTGGACCGCTACACCCGTGCGTTCTGACGGCCCCCAGGACGCCGCCCTGCGGCGCCCGTCCCCCGGCGGGATCGAGGAAATCAGCAAAGCCGCATGTCCTCGAGAGAACCCTCAGGCCGCTCACCCCACCCCCTGGCTGGCGTACGGCGCGCTGGCGTCCAGCATGGCGCTGGTGGGCAGCTACGTGGGCCTGTCGAAGCTGCTGGTGGCGGTGTTCCCGGTGTTCCTGCTGGCCTGGCTGCGCTTCGGCATCGCGGCGGTGGCGATGGCGCACTGGGTGCGCCGCACACCTGGAGAGGCGCCGCTTTCTCCTCACGACCGGCGGCTGCTGTTCTGGGAGAGCTTCCTGGGCAACTTCGGCTTCTCGGTGTGCATGCTCTACGGGGTGGCCTGGACCTCGGCCGTCTCGGCCGGCGTGGTGATGGCCGCCATCCCGGCCGCGGTGGCGCTGCTCAGCTGGTGGTGGCTGGGCGAGCGCATCGCCGGGCGCGTGGCCGGCGCCATCGGCTGCGCGGCGCTGGGCATCGGCTTGATGGCCTGGGCGCGCGCACCGGCGGCCCCGGGCGCAACCGCCTCCGACGGCTGGGCCCTGGCCGGCCACGCACTGCTGCTGGGCGCGGTGTTCTGCGAAGCCAGCTACGTGGTCATTGGCAAGCGGCTCACCGGCACGGTGTCGCCACGCCGCATCAGCGCGCTCATCAACCTGTGGGGCCTGGCCCTGGTCACCCCCTTCGGCCTGTGGCAGGCGATGCGATTCGACTTTTCGTCGGTGGCGCCCGGCCACTGGGGATTGCTGGTGTTCTACTCGCTGGCGGCGAGCATGGTCACCGTGTGGCTGTGGATGAAGGGGCTGGCGCAGGTGCCGGCGCCGAAGGCCGGCGTCTTCACGGTCTGGCTGCCGATCTCGGCCGCGGCGGTCGGCGTGCTGGTCCTCGGCGAGCGATTCGGCCCGTGGCATGGCGTGGCGCTGGTGCTGGCGCTGGCCGGGCTGCTGCTCGCCACATGGCCCTCCCGGTCCGAAGGTTAGCCGCGCAAGGCGTCCGGTGTCGCGGCCAGCACGCCCAGCTCGGTGATGAGCCCCGTCACCAGCCGGGCCGGTGTCACGTCGAAGGCCGGGTTGGCGGCTGGCGAGCCTGCCGGCATCAGCGCCACCTCGGTGAGCTGCCCCGAGCCATCCAGCCCGGTGACGTGCGTCACCTCGCGCGCGGAGCGCTCCTCGATCTCGATCTCGGCCAGGCCGTCGTCCAGCGACAGGTCGAGCGTCGACCGCGGCACCGCCACGTAGAACGGCACGCCGTTGTCGTGCGCCGCCAGCGCCTTCAGGTAGGTGCCGATCTTGTTGCACACGTCGCCCCGGCCGGTCACCCGGTCGGCGCCGACGATGACCAGGTCGACCTGCCCGTGCTGCATCAGGTGGCCGCCAGCGTTGTCGGCGATCACCGTGTGCGGCACGCCCTCCTGCCCCAGTTCCCAGGCGGTGAGGCTGGCGCCCTGGTTGCGCGGCCGGGTCTCGTCGACCCACACGTGCAGGTCCAGCCCGACCTGGTGCGCGCGGTACACCGGCGCCAGCGCCGTGCCCCAATCCACCGTGGCCAGCCAGCCGGCATTGCAGTGCGTCAGCACGTTGAGCCGACGGCCCGGCCGCCGCGCCGCGGCCTGCTGCAGCAGCACCAGCCCGTGGCCGCCGATGGCCGCGTTGACGGCCACGTCCTCGTCGGCCATCGCGCCGGCCAATGCCCAGGCGGCCTCGGCACGTCGCTCCACGGGCTGCGGCCTCACCAGTTCGAGCATGCGACGCGTCGCCCAGCTCAGGTTCACTGCTGTCGGCCGCACGCTGTCGAGCCAGCGCTTGGCCTCATCCAGCGCCGCGTCGCCGGCGTCGACCCGGCACTGCAGCGCGATGCCGTAGGCGGCGGTCACGCCGATCAGCGGCGCTCCGCGCACCCACATCTCGCCGATGGCCGTGCGCACCGCGGCCACGCTGTCCAGCCGCGCCAGCAACCAGCGGTGCGGCAGGCCGCGCTGGTCGATGACGACCACCGCATCGCCCTCCGGCGCCGCCTCGAGTGCGCGCCGCGGCTGTCCGTTGACCTTCACAGCACGCGCCCGGCGATCGTCCGCAGGCGTTCGACCATCAGCGGGTCGCGGGCCGTGGGCGAGGTGATCAGCGCGTGCTGCAGCGCGCTGCGGCAGGAGCAGCCGGCTGCGTGCACATCGTGCGTGACGGCCTGCGCCGCCTGCACCACCAGCGCCCGGCCGTGGTCGGCGTTGGACAGCAGCACGCCGATGATGGCCTCGACAGTCACGTCGTCGTGGTGCGGGTGCCAACAGTCGAAGTCGGTGACCATCGCCACCGACGCGTAGCACAGCTCGGCCTCGCGAGCCAGCTTGGCCTCGGGCATGTTGGTCATGCCGATGACGTCGCAGTTCCACGAGCGGTACAGCTGCGACTCGGCCAGCGTGCTGAACTGCGGCCCCTCCATCGCCAGGTAGGTGCCGCCGCGCACGTGCGGCACCCCCAGCGCCGCCAGCCCGGCCTGCACATGGTCGCCCAGGCGCGGGCACACCGGCCGGGCCATCGACACGTGGGCCACCAGACCGGTGCCGAAGAAGGACTTCTCGCGGGCGAAGGTGCGGTCGATGAACTGGTCGACGACGACGAAGGTGCCGGGCGGCAGGTCGGCGCGCAGGCCGCCCACCGCGCTGAGCGACAGCACGTCGGTGACCCCCAGCTGCTTCAGTGCCGCGATGTTGGCGCGGTAGTTCACCTCGCTGGGCGGCACGCGGTGGCCGCGTCCGTGGCGTGGCAGGAAGGCCAGGCGCGAGGCCTTGTCGCCCTGCTGCAGCGTACCCATGAAGATCTCGTCGGATGGCGCCCCCCAGGGCGTGTCCACCGCCACCCAGCCGGTGTCGGTGAGCCCGGGCAGGTCGTACAGGCCGCTGCCGCCGATGATGCCGAGGATGCCAGTCATGTCGTGTTCCGTGTCATGGGTTGGGGGCCATGGCCGCGTCCTGCGGCCGCACAAGGGCTTGGGTGCGCGCGGCCGTGGCCTGGCGCTGCACCTCGGTTGGCCGCAGGGTCTTCAGGCGGTGGTCGCTCCACACCTGCCGCCAGCGGCGGGCGCCGGGCCGCCCGTTCCATAGGCCCAGCATGTGGCGTGAGGCGTGCGTCCAGGGCACGTCGCCAAGCTGCGAGAGGTAGGCCACCATGCCGTCCTCGACCGTGCGGCGCCACTCGTCGCCGGGGTCGCCCGACGGCGGCACCGACGGCGCTGCAGGGTCCAGCCACGCCGCGTCCCAGCCGGCCATCAGCGCCGGATCGTGGTAAGCCTGTCGGCCGACCATCACGCCGTCGACCGGCCCGGGCGACGACGGGCCGCCCAGCTGCGCCGCGATCGCGGCGTTGTCGGTGAAGCCGCCGTTGATCACGATCGTCAGCGCCGGGAACTCGCGCTTGAGGCGGTGCACCACCTCGTACCGCAGCGGCGGGATCTCGCGGTTGTCCTTCGGGCTCAGGCCCTTCAGCCAGGCGTTGCGGGCGTGCACGATGAACACGGTGCAACCGGCCGTGGCCACGGTGCCGATGAAGTCGCGGACGAAGCCGTAGTCCTCGACCCGGTCGATGCCGATGCGGTGCTTCACCGTCACCGGCATCGCGCCGCCCACCGCGTCGCGCATGGCCGCCACGCCGTCGCGCACCAGCGCGGCCTCGTTCATCAGGCAGGCGCCGAAGGCCCCGAGCTGCACGCGCTCGCTGGGGCAACCGCAGTTGAGATTGATCTCGTCGTAGCCCCAGTGCTGCGCCAGCCGAGCCGAGTGGGCCAGTTCGTCGGGCTCGCTGCCGCCGAGTTGCAGGGCCAGCGGATGCTCGAGCTCAGAGTAGTCCAGATGCCGCGGCACATCGCCGTGGCGCAGGGCGCCGGTGGTCACCATCTCGGTGTACAGGCGGGTACGGCGCGTGATCAGGCGATGGAAGACACGGCAGTGCCGGTCAGTCCATTCCATCATGGGCGCGACCGACAGCCGCCAGGGGCTGGAGGTCGACAGTGTGGCTCGATCGGTCAAAGGCTTGCGACGATGTCGTTTCCAGGCGCAGTGGGGGCAGTTCGGCAGCGCATCGAAGCCAGCCACCCGATGCCGGGCGCTCGCTCGGGCTCTCTCCCAGGGGGTCGGGCAAGGGGCCGCTGCGGGGCGCATTATCCCGGTCTGTGGCAGCCCGTGCAGCCCGCCGATGGCGGACGACCTGGCGCAGCGCTGGCGGCCGGTGCCGCCCGCCGTGCAGGGGCCCGGACCGCCTGCGGGAACAGGCGGAACCCACGCCATCCTGCACGCGCGCACCTGGTACGCCGCAGCCTGTGCCAGCGACCTCTCGGACCGTGCCGAACCCCACCGGGCGCTTTCCGGGGAGCCTTGATCCACTGCAAATGCGCAGCGCCGGCGTTATCGAACCGGCAATGGAACAGCAACGCCCTCCCGCCACAGTGTTGACCGGGGCACGCACCGTGGCGTGCAGACAGGAGTCGAGCTGTGATCAAGGTGTCGCGTGAATGGGCCACGCCCGTGACCGTCGGGGTGTTCGTTGTCATGGCCGTCACTGGCCTGCTGATGTTCTTCCATCTCGACATGGGGCTGAACAAGGCCGCGCACGAGTGGTTGGGGTGGCTGATGGTGGCCGCGGTCGCTGCGCATGGGTGGGCCAACTGGCCGAGTTTGCGGCGCCACATCACCGCGTCCCGGCGAGCCCAGCTCGTGCTGGGGGTGTCCACGGTCGCGCTGGCGGCCAGCTTCGTCGTCAGCGGCAGCGATGGTCCATCCCCGCCGCTGCTGGCGATGCAGGCCATCGGCCGGGCGCCGTTGAAGGTGGCGGCGCCGCTGGCGGGCAAGACCCTGGCACAGGCGCAAGCCGACCTCGCGGCCGCGGGCCTGCCCATGGCAGACGGCGACCGGAGCCTGCAGGACCTGAGCGGCGGAGACCGCCGCAAGATGGGGCTGGCCGTGCGCACCCTGTTGGCATCTGCACCCTGAAGCCGGGCGAGCGGCCAGAGCCGCATCGGCATGCGAAAGGCTGCGCGAGCCAACGTCGGAGGCGCCGGTGCTCAGGTGGAGGCCATGGCGCCCCCGGCCCGCGCCACAGGCCAGGACTTGCCGGACGTGCCGGCTCCCCGCCCGCCAGATCGGGACACCGCCGGATTGCGATCACCTGTCAGGCGGGGGTCTGTCCGATCTCGAAGTTCGCCATCGTCTCCAGCGCCCTCACCATGGCCGAATGGTCCCAGGCCTTGCCGCCATGGGCCACGCACGCATTGAACAGTTCCTGTGCCGTGGCGGTGTTGGGCAGCGACACGCCCAGCGCCCGGGCGCTGGACAGCGCCAGGTTCAGGTCCTTCTGGTGCAGCTCGATGCGGAAGCCCGGGTCGAAGCGGCGCTGCACCATGCGCTCGCCATGCACCTCGAGGATCCTGGACGACGCGAAACCCCCCATCAGCGCCTGGCGCACGCGCGCCGGGTCGGCGCCGGCCTTGGCGGCGAACAGCAGCGCCTCGGCCACGGCCTCGATGGTCAGCGCCACGATGATCTGGTTGGCCACCTTGGCCGTCTGCCCGTCGCCGTTGCCGCCGACCAGGGTGATGTTCTTGCCCAACCGCTCGAACAGCGGCTTGACGCGCTCGAAGGCCGCCTCGGGGCCGCCGACCATGATCGACAGCGTCGCGTTCTTCGCGCCGACCTCGCCCCCCGACACCGGCGCGTCGAGGTAGTCGCAGCCCAGGGCGTTGATCTTCTGGGCGAACGCCTTGGTGGCGATCGGCGAGATGGAGCTCATGTCCACCACGACCTTGCCCTTGCGCAGGCCGGCCGCGATGCCGTTGTCGGCGAACAGCGCGGCCTCGACGTCCGGCGTGTCGGGCACCATCAGGATGACGATGTCGGCGCGCTCGGCCACGCCGCGCGCGCTGACGCACTGCGTGGCCCGGCTGTTGGCAATGGCCTCGGGCACCTTGCCCCGCGTGTGCACGAAGAGCCGGTGGCCGGCCGCGAGCAGGTGGCCCGCCATGGGCGCGCCCATGATGCCGAGGCCGACGAAGCCGATGTCGAGGGGCGCTGAAATCATGTCGTGTCCTGTGGGGTGGTGGGTCGGCGTCATGCGGCGTTCGGGGCCGTGGCCATCGTGCGCAGCCAGCCGAGGCCGGCGGCCGTCGTGGTGGCCGGCTTGTACTCGCAGCCGATCCAGCCGCGGTAGCCGATGCGGTCGAGGTGATCGAACAGGAAGGGGTAGTTGATCTCCCCGGTGCCGGGCTCGTGACGGCCCGGGTTGTCGGCCAGCTGGATGTGGCCGATGAGCGGCAGGTAACGCTGCACCGTGGCGGCCAGTTCGCCTTCCATGCGCTGGGCGTGGTACAGGTCGTACTGGATGAGCGCGTTGTCGGCGCCGACCTCGGCCAGGATCCCGGCCGCCTGGGCGGTGCGGTGGAGGTAGAAGCACGGGATGTCGAAGGTGTTGATCGGCTCGATCAGCAGCGTCAGGCCGGCGGCCCGCAGCGCGCCGGCGGCGTGGCGCAGGTTGTCGACGAAGGTGCGGCGCAGCACCTCGTCGGCCACCCCGGCGGGCGCCTTGCCGGCCAGGCAGTTGAGCCGCGTCACCCCCAAGGCCTGGGCGTAGCCGATGGCACGGTCCACCCCGGCGCGGAATTCGCCGACCCGGTCCGGGTGGCAGGCGATGCCGCGCTCGCCGGCGTCCCAGTCGCCGGCGGGCAGGTTGTGCAGCACCAGGGTCAGGCCGTGGTCGTCGAGCCGGCGCGCGATCTCGCTGGCCTCGAAGGCATAGGGGAACAGGAACTCGACGGCCTCGAAGCCGGCCTGCGCGGCCAGCCCGAAGCGATCGAGGAAGGGGTGCTCGGTGAACATCATCGTGAGGTTCGCGGCGAAACGGGGCATGGGGGTCTCCGGTGATCGGGTGGGTGTCGTCGGTGCGGCGGCGGGCTACTCCAGCAGCCCGGCCATCTCCAAGCCCTGGCGGCCCTCGGGGTGGCGGCAGTCGATGTCCTCGAACTCGTTGATCTTGTCGATCTCGGTGCCCATCGCGATGTTGGTCACCTTCTCCAGGATCACCTCGACGACCACCGGCACGCGGTACCGGTCTGCCAGCGCGCGCGCCTCCACCAGGGCACCTTCCAGCTTCTCGGGGTCGGTGACGCGCAGGCTTCGGCAGCCCAGGCCCTGCACCACCGCCTGGTGGTCCACGCCGTAGCTCTGCAGCGTGGCGTCGTCGACGTTCTGGTTCTCGAAGGCGAGCTGCACGCAGAAGTCCATCTCGAAGCCGCGCTGGCTCTGGCGGATCAGGCCCAGGTAGCTGTTGTTCACCAGCACGTGCACATAGGGCAGGCGGAACTGCGCGCCCACGGCCAGTTCCTCGACCATGAACTGGAAGTCATAGTCGCCCGACAGGGCCACCACGTGCCGCGTCGGGTCGGCGGCCACCACGCCCAGCGCGGCCGGCATGGTCCATCCCAGCGGACCGGCCTGGCCGCAGTTGATCCACTGGCGCGGGCCGTAGACGTTGAGGAACTGCGCGCCGGCGATCTGGCTCAGGCCGATGGTGGTGACGTAGACCGTGTCGCGCGGCAGCACCTTGTTCATCTCCTCGTACACGCGCATCGGCTTGATCGGCGTCTCGGTGTAGTGGGACTTGCGGTGCATCAGCCGCTTGCGCTCGGCACAGCGGCCCGACCAGTCGCTGAAGTCCTTCAGCCTGCGTGCCGCCTGGCGCTCGCGGGCCACCTGCACGAAGAGTTCGAGCGCCGCCTTGGCGTCGCTGACGATGCCCAGGTCCGGATTGAAGACCCGGCCGATCTGCGTCGGCTCGATGTCGACGTGCACGAAGGTGCGGCCCTTGCAGTACACCTCGGGCGAACCGGTGTGGCGGTTGGCCCAGCGGTTGCCGATGCCGAGCACGAAGTCGCTGGCCAGCATCGTGGCGTTGCCGTAGCGGTGGCTGGTCTGCAGGCCCACCATGCCGGCCATCAGCGGGTGGTCGTCGGGGATCGCGCCCCAGCCCATCAGCGTCGGGATCACCGGCACGCCGGTGAGTTCGGCAAACTCCACCAGCAGATCGGACGCATCGGCGTTGATGATGCCGCCGCCGGCCACGATCAGCGGCTTGGCCGCCGCCGTCAGCATGTCCAGCGCTTTCTCGACCTGCTTGCGGGTGGCCGCGGGCTTGTACACCGCCAGTGGCTCGTAGGTGTCGATGTCGAACTCGATCTCGGCCATCTGCACGTCGAACGGCAGGTCGATCAGCACCGGGCCCGGGCGACCGCTGCGCATCAGGTGGAAGGCCTGCTGGAAGGCGCGCGGCACCTGCGCCGGCTCGCGCACCGTCACGCTCCACTTGGTGACGGGCTTGCTGATGGACTCGATGTCCACCGCCTGGAAGTCCTCCTTGTACAGCCGTGCGCGCGGCGCCTGGCCGGTGATGCACAGGATGGGAATGCTGTCGGCGATGGCCGAGTACAGGCCGGTGATCATGTCGGTGCCCGCCGGGCCCGAGGTGCCGATGCACACGCCGATGTTGCCGGCCCTGGCCCGGGTATAGCCCTCGGCCATGTGCGACGCGGCTTCGACGTGGCGGGCCAGGATGTGGCCGATCGATTCACGCTCGCGCATCGCCGCGTACAGCGGGTTGATCGCAGCACCCGGCACGCCGAAGGCCTGCGTGATGCCCTCTTTCTCCATCACCAGCACTGCGGCCATTGCGGCCTTCATCCTTGCCATGTCGACGTCTCCTGCTTGGGTTGGGATCTCACTGGGCCGAATGCTCGCGGCGCGCGCCGACGGACGGAAGACCCCGTGCGTGCATGACGGAAATTCCGGTTCGGAATACGCCGGGGCGCCGCGCCTGTGTCCCAATCGCGGGCATGGACCGCATCCAAGGCGTCAAGCTCTTCATCCGCGTCGTCGACCTCGGCTCCTTCAGCAAGGCCGCCGCTGACCTGGGCATCGGCCAGCCCTCGGCCACCAAGCAGGTGGCCCAGCTCGAAGCGCGGCTGGGCTCGAGGCTGCTGCACCGGTCCACCCACGGCGTGACCCCCACCGAGATCGGGCAGCTGTACTACGAGAAGTGCAAGCTCATCGCCCACCATGTCGAAGAAGCCGAGTCGGTGGCCGCGCTGATGCATTCGCAGGTGCAGGGCGGTCTGCGCATCAGCACCTCGGTGGCCTTCGGTCGGCGGGTGCTGGTGCCGCTGGTGATGCGCTTCATGAAGCTGAACCCGAAGCTGCAGATCGAGCTCACCTTCGAGGACCGCTACGTCGACCTGGTGGCGCAAGGCATCGATGTCGCCATCCGCATGGGGCGGCTGGCCGATTCGACGCTGGGCGCGCGCTTCCTGGGCATCAACCCCTGGGTGCTGGTGGCCTCGCCCGACTACCTGGCGCAGCGCGGCGTTCCGGGACGGCCGGCGGACCTGGCCGATCACGACGCGCTGATCTACAGCACCGTGCAGGGCGATGCGCGCTGGCTGTTCACCGGGGCCGACGGGCGGCTGGAGCCCACCGCCGTGCGCGGCCCGCTGCGGTCGAACAACCTGTCGGCGCTGCTGGCCGCCGCGCGCGGCGGCATGGGCCTGGCCGCCCTGCCCTGGTACGTGGCGCACGACTCCGTCAAGTCCGGCGCCGTGCAGCCGGTGCTGGCCGAGTGGTCGCTGCCGTCGCAGGAAATCCATGCGGTCTACCCCTCGCCGCGCCTGGTGCCGGCCAAGGTGAGCCGGGTCGTCGAATGGCTGCAGGGCCAGCTCGGGCCGACCTGGTGGTCCGATCCCCGGTGACGGGCGGCGATGGCCGACGTTGGCCCCGGCGGCCTGCGCGGGGCGGACCGCCGGGGCAGGACGCCGGCGGCTGATCGGCCCGCCAGGTCACGGCCCTGCCGAGGCCGGCGGCCCTGGGCCTGCGCTGTAGTAGACTGCCCGGCTTTTTCTTCGGGGTTCGAGCATCGGTATGGCGCCAGCGTTGCCGCGCAAAAGTCGCAACGGTTCGAGGTTGGTTCGCCTGTTGGCGGACATGGCCACCGCCGAGGTGGCCGAGTCCACACAGCCCTTCGCCGAACGGCTGGGCCTGTGGCTGGACTGGACCGATGCCATCGCGCTGTCCGCCGTCGTGCAGGGCGAGGCCGCTTCCAGACCGCAGCAGGCGGCCCGCACCACGACGACCGTGTCAGTACGCTCGGTGGCCGACCAACTCGCCCGCGTGCGCCTCGACCTGACCCGGGCACTGACCACGGACGCGAGTCGCTCGACGGGCCGCGCCGGCACCGCGGCATCGCGCACGCCAACCACCGTGGTCGACGACGGCGACGCCAACGACTTTGCACCGCACCGACGGCGCTATCAGGCCCACCAGCGCGCGATGGAAACGAAGATCAAGCCCTTGCGCGCCGAAGCGCGGGCGGCGCTGGCCGGTCAGTCGCCCAGCGGTGGGCAACTCGCGGCATTCGATGCCGTGCTGGAAGAAGCCCTGGCGGCACGCGAGCAGCATCTGCTGTCGACGGTGCCGCGCTGGCTCGAGCAGCACTTCGCGCGCCTGCGCGCGGCGCATGCATCGACTGAGGGCGGCGACGAACGGCCAGCCGGCTCGGGCACCTCGACGCCCCCGGCCGCCTGGCTGGCCGCCTACCGCAGGGACATGCACGAGGTGCTGCTGGCCGAACTCGACGTCCGCCTGCAGCCGGTCGAGGGCCTGTTGGAAGCCCTGTTGGAAGCCACTGGCAACGAGGTCACGGAAGGGCCATGAATCGACAACTCTGTGTGGCCAGCTTCGTCCTGGGGCTGGTGGCCGTGGGCTGGGTGGGGGCCGGCTATGTCGGATCGAGCCCGCTGGCGCTGACGATGACGCTGCTGATCGGCGCGTTCTACCTGATGGGCGCGCTCGAGCTGCGCCGTTTCCAGCAGGCCACCGCGTCGCTGGGCACCGCCCTGGCGGCTATTCCGGCCGACCTGCCGCAGCTTGGCGACTGGCTCGGCCAGGTGCCCGCCGCGCTGCAGAACCCGGTGCGCCTGCGCATCGAGGGTGAACGCGTCGGCCTGCCCGGCCCGTCGATGACACCGTACCTGGTGGGCCTGCTGGTGCTGCTGGGGATGCTGGGCACCTTCCTGGGCATGGTGGTCACGCTGAACGGCGCCGTGCTGGCGCTGGAAAGCACGACCGATCTGCCGACCATCCGTGCCGCACTGGCGGCGCCGGTGAAGGGCCTGGGCCTGGCCTTTGGCACCTCGGTGGCCGGTGTGGCCGCGTCGGCGATGCTGGGCCTGATGTCGGCGCTGTGCCGGCGAGAGCGGCTGCAGGCGGCCCAGCTGCTGGACACCCGCATCGCCACCGGCCTCCGCCGCTTCTCGCTCGCCCATCAGCGGCAGGAAACGCTGGACGCCTTGCGCTTCCAGGCGCAGGTGATGCCCCGGGTGGCCGATCAGCTGCAGGCCATGATGGCGGCGATGGAACGGCAGGGCCAGGCCCTGAACGAGCGACTGCTGGACCAGCAGCAGACCTTCCACCGCGAGGCCAGGACGGTGTACTCCGACCTGGCGGTGTCCGTCGACCGATCGCTCAAGGACAGCCTGACCGAGAGTGCCCGGTCGGCCGGCGCCACGATCCAGCCGGTGGTCGAAGCCACGATGGCGGGCATCGCACGCGAGACCTCGCTGCTGCACGAGCGCATCGCCGGCACGGTGCAGGCGCAGCTGGAGGGCCTGTCGGCCCGGTTCGGCGCCACGGTCGGCACGGTGTCGGAGGTCTGGACGACCGCACTGGCCGCGCACGAGCGCACCAGCGACGGCCTGGCCCAGGGCCTGCGGCAGTCGCTGGAGCAGGTCATGACGAGCTTCGAGCAGCGCTCGGCCACGCTGCTGTCGTCGGTCGAGGCCACGCACTCGGCCTTGCAGGGCGAATGGAAGGTGTCGCTGTCCGACCTGGCAAGGCAGTCGACCGAATGGCACGAGCGCATGGCCGGCACGGTGGAGCGTCAGCTCGATGGCGTGTCGCAGCGCCTGGGCAGCACGGCGACCGACTTGTCGGGTGCCTGGACAGACGCCGTCGCCCGACACCAGCGCGCCAGCGAACAGCTGGTCGCCGACCTGCGGGCGTCGCTGGCGACGACCGCGGAAACCTTCGCGCAGCAGTCGGCGTCGCTGCTGGCCACGGTGGACCAGACCCATGGCGCCTGGCAGTCCGACCTGGCCTCGCAGGACCATCGGCGGCAGGCCGCCCTGGCGCAGTCCCTCGAGGCAATGGCCGCGTCGCTGCAGCAGGCATGGCAGCGTGCGGGCGAGCAGACCCTGGGGCAGCAGGAACACATCTGCCGGACCCTGGAGCAGACCGCGCAGGCCATCCAGGCGCGCGCCGACGCGCAGGCGCGCGACACCATCGCCGAGATGGCTGGGCTCATGCACGCCGCCGCCGAGGCGCCCCGGGCGGCCGCCGAGGTGATCGGCGCCTTGCGGCAGGAACTGTCCGACAGCATGGCGCGGGACAACGGCCTGCTCGAGGAGCGCAGCCGCGTCATGCAGACGCTGAGCACCCTGCTCGACGCCGTCAACCATGCCGCCACCGAACAGCGCGGCGCGATCGATTCGCTGGTGGCCTCGTCCGCGGCGCTGCTGCAGCACGCCGGCACACGCTTCGCCGAGCAGGTCGAGGCCGAAGCCGGCCGGTTGTCGACGGCCGCATCGCAGGTCACCGGCAGCGCCATCGAGGTGTCCAGCCTGGGCGAGTCCTTCGGTCTCGCCGTGCAGATGTTCGGGACCTCCAGCGGTGCGCTGGTGGACAGCCTGCAGCGCATCGAAGGCTCGCTGAACAAGTCGATGGCGCGCAGCGACGAGCAACTCGCGTACTACGTGGCCCAGGCCAGGGAGATCATCGACCTGAGCATCCTGTCGCAGAAGCAGATCGTCGAAGAGCTGCAGCGCCTGGCGCACCGCCCGGTGCCCCTGGCCGCCGAGGTGGGCTGATGGAGGACCTCGACGCCGGCATGGAGCAGACGGCGCCGGTGTGGGCCGTCTTCGGCGACCTGATGTCGGGCCTGCTCGGCGCCTTCGTGCTGATGCTGGTGTGCGTGCTCGGCGTGCAGCTGGAACTGGTGACGAACCTCGAAACAGAGGTCAAGCGGCGCCAGTCCGAAGAGCAGCGCCGCCTGGCCCTCGAGAAGGCCCTGGCGGTGCCGCTGGCCTCGGGCCGGGTGACCCTGGACAACGGGCGCATCGGCATCAGCGGCAGCGTGCTGTTCTCGCTGAACTCCGACCAGTTGCAGCCCGAGGGCCGGCATCTGCTGAAGAGCCTGGCCGCGCCATTGACCGGCTATCTCGGTGCCCGCGACGAACTGCTGATGGTCAGCGGCTTCACCGACGACCGACCGGTGCGCGAGACCAACCGGCGCTTCGCCGACAACCTGGAGCTGTCGGCCCAGCGGGCCCTGACGGTGACCCGCGCGCTCGTCGACGAAGGGCTGCCGTCGTCGTCGGTCTTTGCCGCAGCCTTCGGGCCCGAGCAGCCGGTGGCCTCGAACACCGAGGCCGAGGGCCGGTCGCGGAACCGGCGCGTGGAGATGGCCCCGGTGCCGAAGTCACGCAGTGCCTCGGCCACACGCCGTGAGTGAGGCTGCGCCCGCCAGCGCGGGGGCACCAGTGGCAGGCCACCCTGGCGAGTTGGGCGCCCGGGTCGATGCGCTGCGCGCGCGCGGCGCTGACCGGGCCGATCCGGTCCGATTCCGGTTCATCGAGGTGCTGGCTCGAAGGACAACGGCCTGCGATGGCGAGGTCAGACGCGTCCTGGAGACCAAGCTCTCCAAGGCGCTGGCGGAGTGCGTCGAACAGCTCGACCGGGTGGACTGCTCGGCTGGAAGCCTTCCCGAGCACCAGCGCGGCACTGCCATGGGCGCTGCGGGCGGTCCGCGTCGCAGGCTGGCCACTGAAGCGCCTTCCCGGGGCCACCGCGGCCCGTTGGCCGAACTGGTCGACCACATCGCTCGGCACTCGCCGGAGAACGGCATGAAGGGGTCGCCTGGTGCTGGGACGCCGGCTGCCGGCGCGAGGGTCGAGGAGGCGACGCTGCGTTACTTCAGGCGCGTCTGGTCGACGCTCAGCGTCGACCACCAGTTGAGCCAATCGCTGGCCACGGTGCCTCAGAACGCGGGCCCGCTCAACTCACACCGGCTCGTGTCGAGATCGCTCGGCTGCCTGCGAGGCCTGTCGCCGGCCTACCTGCAGCGTTTTGTCTCGCATGTCGACGCCTTGCTGTGGCTGGACCACGCGAGTGGCAGCGTCGCACCGGCGCCCGCCGTCGCCCCGCGCGGCGTCGTCGAGAAGAAGCGCAAACCGACCCGCCGCAAGGGCGCCTGACGGCTGCGGGCGCGTCAGTCGGGGCATCCTCCAGCCGGTTGGCCGCTAGCCGTAGTTCGACACCCACTCGATGCCGAGGGTGCGGGCCGCCTCGATGGCGGAGGCCTCGTCCTGATGGTGCCCGCGCGGCACCTCGATCGTCCGGGGTCGGGTGGGCCAAGTCGCCTTCACCGCCACCAGCACCGGTGCATACAGGCCCCCGTCGACCGCCCTGGCGCTGCAGTGCAGGTCGTATTCCTTGTGTCGAATGATCCGGCTGTCCGCCATTGCCCCATCCTGCGAGAAAAAGGGGCAGTATGACCTGCCGAACGTCGGCCTGCGTCGATGCGCCTGAACCGCTGCCAAGTTCAATACGGCGTTGTGCACGCCGAACGCAGGCAGACAGATCAGACCCTGCGAGCCCAGGCGCCCAAGGTGAAGTGCTCCCAGGCGGCGAGGTCACGCTCGAAGGCCGCGCCAGCCAACATCGAGCGATGCACCAGGCCCAGTTCGACGGCCGCGCCGTATCGGACTCGGGCGGTGTCGAAAGGCAGCGTCAGCAGCCCGATGGCGGCCCGCCGAGCGCCTTCCAACGGCATCGTCCAGCCCCTGGACAGGCCGGCGACCGGGTCTGGCCTGGCGGCGACGATGTGCTTGCGCGCCTGCATCACGGAAGGAACAGGCCTTGCACCAGGCCCGTGGTGTCGGCGCGGCCTCGCACGTCGATCTCGTGCATGCGGCGCTCGAGGTCGTTCAGATCGACCGATTGGTTGAGATAGGCCTCGTCAGCCTCGGCTTCTGTCGCAAGGTGCGGGAGGAGAGCTTGGATGAGCTCTGTCAGGTTGGACATGGTCAGTCACTTGAGATGGGATAAGGACACCATATTAGGGCAAACCCTTATCTTTCAATGTGGGGAACAGCACGGCCAGCCCCATGCAGTTCGTGCCATGGGCATCGAAACCACGATCTGCAAGCTTTCGAAACCACCAACACGGGGCATCCGGCGAGCGGGCGCCGGATGGATCGCAGGGGCCCGGGCTCCCTCCACGCATTCATAAACCATATTCGTTTCTGAACACCAGGCAAGTTTCTGTTCAAAAGCGTACGATCGCGGGTGTGCACTGGAGCCACCCATGAGCGCCCTTCCCCAACCGGCCGGTCCTTCCGTCGATCTGCAGTCCGCCGCCGCCGCAGAGGCAGCCTTGCGCACCTTCTGGCGCCTTGCGGAGGCCTGGCAGCTCACCGCGGCCGAGCAGCACACCCTGTTGGGGGTCGGGCGCACCACGCTGTACCAGTGGCGGCAAGGCCGATTCAGCCCGCTCGACCGGCATGTGCTGGAGCGCCTGTCCTATCTCTTCGGCATCTATGCCGCGCTGCACGTGCTGTTCCCGGTGCCCGAGCGTGCCGATGCCTGGGTGCGCAAGCCCAACAGCGCACCCTTCCTGGGTGGGCAGTCGGCGCTCGACCGCATGCTTGCGGGGCAGGTGGTCGACCTTTACGTCGTGCGCCAGTACCTCGATGCCCAGCGCGGCGGCAAGGCATGACGGGTCTGGACGCCATCCCGGTCGTCGACCTGTCCTGGACGCCCTGCCACCGGCTGATTGCCAGCCGCTTTCCCACGGTCGGCCTGTACGACGACATCGCCCGCCCCGAAGACCTCGACGTCGTCTTCGCCATCGAGGCGCTCACCAACCCGCGCATTCGCCAGGAACTGGGTGCGCTGTCGCTGGTGCCACCCGCCGAGCGGGTGACCGGCCCCGGGGCCACGCTGGTGATGGCGGCGTTCACCCACCTCAACCCCGAAGGCTCGCGCTTCAGCGACGGCAGCCGTGGCGTGTACTACGCCGCTCGCGCACTGGAGACCGCGATCGCGGAGGTCAGCCACCATCGCGCCATCTTCCTGGCCCGCACCGCTGAACCCGAAATCGACGTCGACCTGCGATGGATCCAGGCCGACCTGCAGGTGGCCGCACACGATCTGCGCGGGCGTGCGGCGGACTTCGCGGAGGTCTACCACCCTGATCGCTATGGCGCCGGCCAAGCGCTGGCGCAGGCGATGCGGGACGCCGGCAGCGCCGCCCTCGCCTACGACAGCGTGCGCCACCGCACTGGCGAATGCGTGGCGGTGTTCGTGCCGCGCGCGCTGGCCAATGCCCGGCCCGCCGGGCACGTGAGCCTGCACTGGGATGGCCATCGCATCACGCATTGGTTCGAGAAGGGCGAGCCGCACGTGCTGGAGGCCACTGGAGCGCAAGGCGAGGCCGCAAGCGACACGGCCGCCCCGACGACGCGATCACCGCGTCGCACTGCTCCAGCCAGGGCGCGCAAGCCCATCCCGGGCGGCTGAGCCACCGGCGCGGCGCAACGGCGCGCCAGGTGGCGGTCAGCCGACGGCTGGCGCGGCGCGGGCCGCGTTCTCCGCGATGGCGGCGGCCAGCCGCGGCATCAGCGGCAAGGGCAGGTCATGCCCCATTCCCGGGATGATGTCCGCCACGGCCTTCGGAATCCTGGCCACCAGGTCGTGCGCCGAGGCCACCGGGATCAGCGGATCGGCCTGGCCATGCACCACCCGCGTGGGCGCCGTGATCAGTCGCAGCAGGGGGCTGCGGTCCCCATCGGCCACCACGGCCAGCAACTGCCGGGCGGTGCCCTTTGGACGCCAGGCCCGACGCACCATGGCCTCGAGCCGTGCGCGCTGCCGCGACGGATCGGGCGGGTAGCCGGGGCTGCCGATCACCTTCAACAAACGCTCGAGGTGGGTGACGATCGAGGCCACGTCCTGTCCCTTCGGGCGGCTGATCAGCGCCCGTCGCACGGCCGCACTGGGCTGCGGCAGCCCGCGGTGGCCCGAGGTCGACATCACCAGGGTCAGGCTCTTCACCCGCTGCGGATGCCTTGCCGCCAGGTGCTGGGCGATCATGCCGCCCATCGACGCACCGCACACGTGCGCGCGGGCAATGCCCAGGGCGTCGAGCACGCCCAGCGCATCGTCGGCCATGGCCTGCAGCGGGTAAGGCGAGCGCACCTTCAGGCGCAGCGCGTAGCGGAAGCCGGCCATGGCCACGCTGGGCACGCCGAGGTGATCGAGGCCGTCGCTCAGGCCGATGTCGCGGTTGTCCATGCGGATGACGCGAAACCCGCGTGCGACCAGTTCGTCGACCAGTTCCTGGGGCCAGCCCAGCAGCTGCATGCCCAGGCCCATGATCAGCAGCAGCGGCTCGCCGTCGCGCGGACCCTGGTCGTCCACCTCGATGCCGAGGCCGTTGGCGTGCAGTTTCATGGTCGTCCGAACCCGCCGACGGCGGGCATGGCGACCATGTTATCGGGTGCGCCTGCGCTGGATTGGAGCGGTCACCTTCGAACGGCCGGTGGCGCGCGCCACGGCACCGACGGCCTGGCCGACCGCCGTGTCCACCGCGGTGCGGGCCGCCCGCTGCACCGCGCCGGCCACGGTGGCCTTGACCTTTCGCTGCGCAGCACCGATGACCCCAGCCGCCAGGGACGCCGCAGTCTCGTCCGGCGGAGCCTCACCGGACAGCAGGCGCAGGTCGTCGAAGGCGATCTCGATGGCCTTGGCCAGGGCCCGCACGTCGGGCATGGCGTGCGCATCGGCGACGAGGCCGAAGTCCATCTGCTGGTCGTAGCTTTCGACCGTGATGTTCAGGGCGATGCCGTGCACCACGATCGAGGTGGGGTAGTTGCAGGCCATCCGGGCGCCGGCCAGGAACAGCGGGACCGGCGGCCCCGGCACGTTGCTGATCACCACGTTGGCCACCTGCGGGATGCGGTCGGCCACCTTGGCCTTGCCGTACAGAGCCGTCACCGCCTCCATCAGCCAGGGCACGCCGATCGACGGAAAGTCGGTCGGCAGGATGCTGCGCAGGTCGCCCACCGTCGACTTCATCGCGGCCGTGGCCGCCTTCACATGGGCCAGTCGCTTGCCCAGGTCGGCGATGTTCGTGCCCAGGCTGACCAGGGTCATCGAGGCCTGGTTGTCGGACGTGGTGTCACCCTTCTCGCGCAGCGAGATCGGCACCGCCGCCACCAGCGACTTGCGCGGCAGCGCCTTGTGCTGCTGCAGGTAGCGGCGCAGCGCGGTGCTGCACACCAGCAGCACGACGTCGTTGATGGTGGCCTGGTGCTGCTTGCCCAGCGCCTTGATCTCGCCCAGCGGCAAACTGACGCCGGCAAAGGCACGGCCCGCGCCGATCGACTGGTTGAACACCGTGCGCGGCGCCAGCGTGAGGTTGCTGACACTGGGCCCGGCCTTCGACTTGCCGGTGGCCTTGGCCAGCAGGCCGCTGCGGCGCAGGGCCGACCCTGCGGCGTCGGACAAGGTGCCGACAGTGGACGGCAACTGCTTGACGATGCCCACGACCTGCGACACCTCGCTGGCCAGCGCCCCGCGCAGCATCTGCGACAGGCTCAGGCTCAGCGTGCGCGGCCGCTTGCTGGGCTTGATGTCGAGGGCACGACCCTCGGGGCTGAGGTCGAGGATCACGCGGGCCAGCGCCACGGCCGCCTGGCCGTCGACCGCCGCATGGTGGAACTGTGAGTACAGCGCGACGCGCTTGCGGCCATCCGCCGTGGGCGCCAGCCCTTCGAGCACATGGAACTTCCACAGCGGCCGGGCGCGGTCCAGCCGCTGCGCGTGCAGTTCGCTGACCGCCGCCTCCAGTTCGGCCATGCCGTCGCCCACCTTGGCCGACGGCGGCAGCTTGTGCTCGACGATGTGGTGGCGGAGGTCTGGCTCGGCATCCACCCAGGCCGGGTTGGCCAGGTTCAGCGGCATCCACCACACCCGACGACGCAGCACCGGCATCAGCGGCATGCGCTCGGCCATGTGCTTTCGCAACTGGGTGATGAACTTGCCCTTGTGGCCCGCCGGCAGTTCGTAGATGTTCAGCGCGCCGACATGCATCGGCATCTCGGGGGTCTCGAGGAACAGGAAGGTGGCGTCGAGTCCGGAAAGCTGCTTCATGCCTGCATGCTATGCGTTGCCGCGGCAGAGTCGCAGCGGGCTGTCCCTACCCCGCGGCCAGCGCGCGCTGCCGTTCTCGCAGCGCGACACCTTCGTTGGCCAGCAAGGCACCGATCACCAGGGCACCGCCGATCAGCACGGTCGGACCGGGCGCCTCGCCGGCGCCCACCCAGGCCAGCAGCACGCCGAAGATCACCTCCAGCATGCCGAGCAGCGACACCTCCGGCGCCGGCAGCACCTTGGCCACCTGGATCACCAGCAGGCAGGGAATCGCCAACTGCACCACCCCCAGCAGCGCGAGCAGGCCCAGGTCGTGGCCTGACGCCGAGAACGGCACGGCCAGCGGCAGCGTCACTGCGGCCGAGCCCAGGGCACCCAGCAGCACGGCGGGGAGCATGTCGGGCGCGTCGATCGACGGGTCGCGGGCGTGTCGCTGGTGCAGGTACTGCAGCAGCGTCCAGTTGGCCGCACCGGCGATCGGCACGCCCAGCGCCACCAGCGTGCCGGTGAGCGAGCCACCGCCGGCCAGCGCCTGCTGCCCGAACATCCACGCGATGCCGCAGCCGGCCACGCCGATGGCCAGCCAGGTGCGCGCCGGCAGGAGGTGGCGCAGGAAGAGCCGCGCAAACAGGGCCGTCACCAGCGGCGCGATCGACATCGTGATCAGCACCGTGGCCACGGTGGTCAGCGTGATGGCCACCATGAAGTTGGTGTACATCACCGCCCAGCACAACCCGGAAGCCCAGAGTGGCCAGCCACCGCGCACCAGCCCTCGCCAGAAGGTGGGGCCGCGCATCAAGGCGAGCGCCACGCAGAGCGCGAGTGCGTTGAACAGGCTGCGCCAGAAGGTGACCTCGAAACTGCGCGCCGCCTCGAGGTGGCGTGTGACGACACCGGCGATGCTCCACATCGCCGTGATCGCCACCATCAGCAGCACGGCCTGCGAGTGCGACAGACGCATGGGACGCCGCGGTGTCAGGACCCTTCGCGCGAGGCGCGCTTGCGATCGTGCTCCTTCAGGAAGCGCTTGCGGATGCGGATGCTCTTGGGCGTGATCTCGACCAGTTCGTCGTCGGCGATGAACTCCACCGCGTACTCGAGCGACAGCTCGATGGGCGGCGTGATCTTGATGGCGTCTTCCTTGCCGCTGACGCGGAAGTTGGTCAGCTGCTTCTGGCGCACGGCGTTGACCACCAGGTCGTTGTCGCGGTTGTGGATGCCGACGATCATGCCCTCGTACACCGGGTCGCCGGGCTTGACGAACATGCGGCCGCGGTCGTCCAGCTTGCCCAGCGCATAGGTGACGATCTCGCCGTCGTCCATGCTGATCATCACGCCGTTCTTGCGGCCTTCGATCTCGCCCCGATA
Source organism: Ideonella sp. A 288 (assembly GCF_002198735.1). Taxonomy (GTDB): domain Bacteria; phylum Pseudomonadota; class Gammaproteobacteria; order Burkholderiales; family Burkholderiaceae_C; genus Pseudaquabacterium. The sequence goes on along the minus strand of NZ_MWLO01000123.1, from coordinate 52,834 downwards.
GGCCTCGTAGCCATCGAAGATGTTGCTGATCAGGCCGGTGCCGCGCGTCAGGTTCAGGAACTCGTTCGAGAAGCCGATCAGCCCGCGGGCCGGGATGCGGTATTCCAGTCGCACGCGGCCGCGGCCGTCGGTTTCCATGTTGGTCAGCTCGGCCTTGCGCTCTCCCAGCGCCTGCATCACCGCGCCCTGGTGCTGGTCTTCGACGTCGGCGGTCACCAGTTCGATCGGCTCGTGGCGTTCGCCGTCCACGTCGTGGAACACCACGCGCGGCTTGCTCACGGCCAGTTCGTAGCCCTCGCGGCGCATGTTCTCGAGCAGGATGGTGAGGTGCAGTTCGCCGCGGCCTGAGACTTCGAAGATGCCGTCTTCGTCGGTGTCCTTCACACGCAGCGCCACGTTGCTCTGCAGTTCGCGGTCGAGCCGGTCGCGCAGCTGGCGGCTGGTGACGAACTTGCCTTCGCGGCCGGCCAGCGGGGAGTTGTTGACGCAGAAGTTCATCGTCAGCGTTGGCTCATCGATGATCAGCATCGGCAGCGGCACCGGGTTCTCGAGGTCGGTCAGCGTCACGCCGATGCCGATGCCCTCGATGCCGTTGATCAGCACGATGTCGCCCGGGCCGGCTTCGGTGGCCTGGCGGCGCTCGAGGCCCTCGAACTTCAGCACCTGGTTGACGCGCGCCTTGAACGGCGTGCTCTCGGGGCCGCTGTACACGGCCACGTCCTGCATCGGCTTGAGCGTGCCTTGGTTGACCCGTCCGATGCCGATGCGGCCGACGTAGGTGGAATAGTCGAGCGAGCAGATCTGCAGTTGCAGCGGCGCATCGACGGCGCCCTCGTGCGCGGGCACGTGCTCGAGCATGGCGTCGAAGAGAGGTGCCAGGTCGGTGCCGATGGCGCCTTGCTCCAAGGTGGCCCAGCCGTTCAGGCCCGAGGCAAAGATCACCGGGAAGTCGAGTTGCGCCTCGGTGGCATGCAGCTTGTCGAACAGGTCGAAGGTGGCGTTGATGACGTAGTCAGGCCGGGCGCCCGGCCGGTCCACCTTGTTCACCACCACGATGGGCTTCAGGCCCAGCGCCAGCGCCTTGCGCGTGACGAAGCGGGTCTGCGGCATCGGGCCCTCGACCGCGTCCACCAGCAGCAGCACGCTGTCGACCATCGACAGCACGCGCTCGACCTCGCCGCCGAAGTCGGCGTGTCCCGGCGTGTCGACGATGTTGATGTGCGTGCCCTTCCACTCCACCGCGCAGTTCTTGGCCAGGATGGTGATGCCGCGCTCGCGCTCGAGGTCGTTGCTGTCCATCACGCGCTCGGCCACCTGCTGGTTCTCGCGGAAGGTGCCGCTCTGGCGCAGCAACTGGTCGACCAGGGTGGTCTTGCCATGGTCGACGTGCGCGATGATGGCGATGTTTCGGATCTGACGGGTCATGGTGGGTCTCGTGAAAAATCAGGCGGCCGCCAGGGCTGGCGCGGGCTCGGGGGTGGGCATGGCGGTCGTGGGAATCAGCAGGGCCTGCACTTCGGGCGGGCTCAGCAGCCGGTCTGCGATCAGTTCGCCGCCGGCGATGTGGGCTGTGCCGAGGAAGGCGCCCGGCTCGGGGCCGTAGACGCGCACGGCGGCGCGGTCGGCCTCGGCGACGCGACGGCGCAGGCCGGAGAGGAAGCGGCCCGCCTCCCCGGCATCCAGTGCCAGCGCAGGCCACTCCGACAGCAGGCAGTCGGGCGGCAGCAGCAGGGCCTCGCGGCGCGGCTCGTCCATCGCCTCGAGCTCGGCCAGCGTCACGGCCCGGGCCACGTCGAGCGGGCCGCTGGCCGTGCGCCGCAGCGCGGCCAGGTGCGCACCGCAACCCAGCGCCTCGCCGATGTCCTCGGCGAGCGTGCGGATGTAGGTGCCCTTGCTGCAGCGCACGTCGATCACCAGCATGTCGCCCTGCCAGTCGACCACGTCGATGGCGTGGATCGTCACCCGACGCGTCGGGCGCTCGACGGTGACGCCGGCGCGCGCGTACTCGTAGAGGGCCTTGCCGTCCTTCTTCAGCGCGGAGTGCATCGGCGGCAACTGGTCGATCGGCCCGGCAAATCGAGCGCACACCGCATCGACGGCCGCGCGATCGACCTGCACCGGCCGCTCGTCGACGACCTCGCCTTCGAGATCGCCGGTGCTGGTGCGTCGGCCCAAACCCAGGGTGGCGCGATAGGACTTGTCGGCGTCCAGGCTCACCTGGCTGAACTTGGTGGCCGCGCCGAAGCACAGCGGCAGCAGGCCGGTGGCCAGCGGATCGAGCGTGCCGGTGTGCCCTGCCTTGTCGGCCCGCAGCAGCCACTTGGCCTTCTGCAGCGCATCGTTGCTCGTCCAGCCATGCGGCTTGTCGAGCAGCAGCACACCGTGCACGGTGCGCCGCACGATGCGGGGACGAACTGGGCGGTTCACGGTCTCAGTCCTTGGCCCGCGTTGCGTTGGCCTGGCGGATCAACGCGCTCAACTCGGCCGCGTGCTCGGTGGTGCGGTCGAAGTGGAAATGCAGTGTCGGCACGGTATGTATCTGCAGGCGCTTGAACAAGCCGTTGCGCAGGAAGCCAGCGGCCTCGTTCAGGCCCGCCTCGCACTCGCTGGGCTCACCCATCAGCAGCGAGAAGTACACCTTGGCGTGGGCATAGTCGGCCGTCACATCGACGCTGTTGATCGTGACCATGCCGACACGGGGGTCCTTCAACTCGCGGATCAGTTCGCCCAGATCACGCTGGATCTGGTCGGCGATGCGGAAGCTGCGGTTCGGGATGGCTTTCTTGTGGCGCATGGCATGGGCTCCTTCGGTTGCCACTCAAGCGCAAACCCCGCCCACTTTGCAGAGGGCGGGGTTTGCAGGGTGAGGGCAAATCCGCCTTACAGCGTTCGTGCGACTTCCTTGACTTCGAAGAACTCCAGCTGATCGCCCTCGGCGATGTCGTTGTAGTTCTTCAGCTTGATGCCGCACTCGAAGCCTTCCTTGACTTCGCGCACGTCGTCCTTCAGGCGCTTGAGCGACTCGATCTCGCCGGTATAGATCACCACGTTGTCGCGCAGCAGGCGGAAGCGCGCGTTGCGCGTGACCAGGCCGGCGGTGACCATGCAACCAGCCACCGTGCCGATCTTGCTGGCCACGAACACCGTGCGGATCTCGGCCCCGCCGATGATCTCTTCGCGCTGCTCGGGCGCCAGCATGCCGGTCATGGCCGCCTTCACTTCGTCGACCGCGTCGTAGATGATGTTGTAGTAGCGGATGTCGACGTCGTTGCCTTCGGCCAGCTTGCGCGCATTGGCATCGGCACGCACGTTGAAGCCGATGATGACGGCCTTGGAGGCGATCGCCAGGTTGATGTCGCTCTCGCTGATGCCGCCGACGGCCGCGTGCACGATCTGCACCTTGACCTCGGGCGTGCTGAGCTTGACCAGCGACTGCGACAGCGCTTCCTGCGAACCCTGCACGTCGGCCTTGACGATGAGCGCCAGCGTCTGGGCCTGGCCCTCGCCCATGTTCTCGAACATGTTCTCGAGCTTGGCGGCCTGGCGCTTGTTGAGCGTGACCTCGCGGTACTTGCCCTGGCGGAAGGTGGCGATCTCGCGGGCGCGGCGCTCGTCCGACAGCACCATGAACTCGTCGCCGGCCTGCGGCACCTCGGTGAGGCCCTGGATCTCGACCGGGATCGACGGACCCGCTTCTTGCGTGGCCTTGCCGTCCTCGTCGAGCATGGCGCGAACCCGGCCGAAGCTCGAACCCGCCAGCACCACGTCGCCGCGGCGCAGCGTGCCGCTTTGCACCAGCACCGTGGCCACCGGACCGCGGCCCTTGTCGAGCTTGGCTTCGATGACCAGGCCCTTGGCCAGCGATGTGACCGGCGCAGCCAGTTCCAGCACCTCGGCCTGCAGCAGCACCTGCTCGAGCAGGCCGTCGATGCCCTCGCCCGTCTTGGCCGACACCGGAACGAACGGTGTGTCGCCGCCGAAATCTTCGGGAACGACGCTTTCAGCCACCAGTTCGCCCTTCAGGCGTTCCAGATTGGCACCGGGTTTGTCGATCTTGTTCATGGCCACCACGATCGGCACCCCGGCGGCCTTCGCGTGGGCGATGGCTTCCTTGGTCTGGGGCATCACGCCGTCGTCGGCGGCGACCACCAGGATGACGATGTCGGTGGCGGTGGCGCCACGGGCACGCATCGCGGTGAAAGCTGCGTGGCCCGGGGTGTCGAGGAAGGTGATCATGCCGCGCGGCGTTTCGACGTGGTAGGCGCCGATGTGCTGCGTGATGCCGCCCGCCTCGCCCGCCGCCACACGGGTGCGGCGGATGTAGTCGAGCAGCGAGGTCTTGCCGTGGTCGACGTGGCCCATGATGGTGACCACCGGCGCACGCGGCAGCTTCTCGCCTTCGGTGGCGACGTGTTCTTCTTCGAGGAACGCGTCCGGATCGTCCAGCTTGGCGGCGAAGGCCTTGTGGCCCATTTCCTCGACCACGATCATCGCGGTCTCCTGGTCGAGTTGCTGGTTGATGGTGACCATCTGCCCCAGCTTCATCAGTTGCTTGATGACCTCGGCGGCCTTGACCGACATCTTGTGGGCCAGGTCGGCCACGCTGATGGTCTCGGGCACATGCACTTCCTGGATGACCTGCTCGGTCGGTGCCTGGAAGTTGCTTTGCCCTGAATCACGTTCGCCCTTGCGGCCCCCACGAGGCGCACGCCAGCCAGGACGACCGGCACCACCGGAATCGGTCCGACCCTTGCCCGCTGCGGCGCGCTTCTTCGCCGCGTCGTCGGCCCAGCTCGAAGACAACTTCTCGGACTTGACCGACTTCTTGTCGCCCGGCTTGGCGCTGCCCGGTGCCGCAGTGGCGCCCGGGGCGGTCTTCGGCTTGTGGATCGTGCCAGAGATGGCCGGTGTGGCCGCCGCAGCCGGCTTGACCTCTTCCGGCTTCTTGGGGGCGGTGCGCACCGTGTTCTTGGTGTTCATCATCGCCCGGATGGCCGCCGCTTCGCTCTCGGCGGCCTGACGGCGCTTGGCCACGGCCGCCAGTTGCGCCTTCTCGGCCGCTTCGGCCTCGCCGGCCTTGACGATGCGGATGCCGGGTTTCGACTCCACCGGGGCTGGCGCTGGTGCAGGTGCCGGTGCCGGCGCGGCGGCAGGCGTCGGCGCGGCCGCCGTGGCCGGTGCGGCCTCGGCCGGTGCTGCCGGCGCGGCCTTGGTGGATTCGGATGCAGCGGCCTTCTCGATGGCAGCCGACGCGGCTGCCTTGGCCGCGGCCTCGGCGGCTTCGCGTGCCGCCGCTTCGGCGGCCGCCTTGGCGGCGGCTTCGGCCGCGGCTGCGGCCTCGCGGGCCAGGCGTTCATTTTCTTCGCGCTGCCGCTGCCGCTCGGCCAGCTCTTCTTCCTGGCGGCGCAGCAGTTCGGCGTGGGCGCGGGCTTCTTCCTCGCGCTGGACGAGCGCGGCCTCTTCGGCCGCGGCGGCCACGTCCGGATCGGTGCCGGGCGGCAGGTCGTCACGCTTCACGAACACGCGCTTCTTGCGCACCTCGACCTGGATGGTTCGGGCCTTGCCGGACGCATCGGCCTGCTTGATCTCGCTGGTGGACTTTCGTGTCAGCGTGATTTTCTTGCGCTCGGCACCACCGGTGCCATGCGCGCTGCGCAGGTAGTCGAGCAAGCGTTCCTTGTCGGAATCGGTCAGTGCGTCGTCGGGCGACTTCTTCGCGACACCGGCAGACTGCAGCTGCTCGAGCAGCGTCCCGGCAGGACGGTTGAGCTCGGCTGCGAACTGGGCGACGGTCGTCACGGCCATGGGTGAATTTCCTTGCGTGAACTGCGGTGCGTGGGCGGGGCGTGGTCAGGGCCGATCAGGCCGTGAACCAATGCTCCCGCGCCTTCATGATCAGGGCTTTGGCGGTGGTCTCGTCGATCTGTGTCATGTCGACCAGTTCGTCCACCGCCAGGTCGGCAAGGTCGTCGCGTGTGTGCACGCCACCGTCGGCCAGCTTGCCGATCAGATCGGGATTCAGGCCTTCCAGGTCGCGCAGGTCCTGCGACACCTCTTCGACATTCTCTTCGTGCGCGATTTCCATCGTCAGCAGCGCATCCTTGGCACGGTTGCGCAACTCGGAGATGGTGTCCTCGTCGAAGGATTCGATTTCCAGCATCTCCTGCAATGGCACATAGGCCACTTCCTCGAGGCTGGTGAAGCCTTCCTCGATCAGGATGTTGGCAACCTCCTCGTCGACATCGAGCTTATCGACGAACAGGCGCCGGATGGAATCGCTCTCGACCGCCTGCTTCGCGTTCGATTCCTCGGCCGTCATGATGTTGATGCGCCAGCCGGTCATTTCGGAGGCGAGCCTCACGTTCTGGCCACCACGGCCGATGGCGATGGCGAGGTTTTCCTCGTCGACCACCACGTCCATGGCGTGCTTCTCTTCGTCGACGACGATCGACTGCACATTGGCCGGCGCCAACGCGCCGATGACGAACTGCGCGGGGTCTTCGGACCACAGCACGATGTCCACACGCTCGCCAGCCAGTTCGTTGGTGACGGCGTTGACTCGCGAACCGCGCACGCCCACGCAGGTGCCGATCGGATCGACCCGCTTGTCGTGCGAGACCACGGCAATCTTGGCCCGCGACCCCGCGTCGCGCGCGCAGCTCTTGATCTCGAGCAGGCCCTGCTCCATCTCGGGCACTTCCTGGGCGAACAACTCGATCATGAAGCCGGGCGCAGACCGCGACAGCAGGATCTGGGCGCCGCGTGCCGTGGGGTCGATGCCGGCGATGAAAGCCCTCACCCGGTCGCCGGAGCGGAGGTTCTCCTTCGGGATCATCTCGCTGCGCTTGAGCCGGCCTTCCACGCGCCCGCTCTCGACGATGATGTCGCCCTTGTCGAGGCGCTTGACCGTGCCGACGAAGATCTTGTCGCCACGCGACAGGAAGTCGTTGAGCAAGGTCTCGCGCTCGGCATCGCGGATCTTCTGCAGGATGACCTGCTTGGCCGCCATGGCGCCGATTCGGCCGATCGGGAGCGACTCGATCGGCTCCTCGATGAAGTCGCCCACTTCGATCTCGGCGATGCGGTCGAGGGCGTCGCTGAGCATTTCTTCGGCGTCGGGGTTCTGCAGGCCGGCCTCATCGGGCACGACCAGCCAGCGGCGGAACGTCTCGTAGACGCCCGTGTCACGGTCGACGGCCACGCGGATGTCCACCTCACCGCCATTCAATTTCTTGGTGGCCTGCGCCAGGGCGGCCTCGACCGCGCCGAACACCACCTCACGGTCGACGTTCTTCTCGCGGGAGATGGCGTCGACCAGCATCAACATTTCGCGGTTCATCGGTTCTGACCTCCGTCTTGCGTTGGGGCCTCGGTCGGCAAGCCGCGGCGCCCCTTGAAATCGATCACCGGCACCAGGCGCGCGTCGCGCACCTCGTCCAGGGTGAAATCCAGTGTCTGTTCGACCGTCTCGCCAGCTGCGGTGCCCGCAGCAGACTTGGCGGACCGTGTCTTGCGCTGCGGAGGATCCTGCGGCAAGGCCAGGCTGTAGGCACCGCCGTCACGGGCCAGCAGACGGCCCGTCCACTTCCGCCGTCCATTGAAGGGCTGCCGAAGTGCGATTTCGACGTCGCTGCCGATGAAGCGCTCCCAGTCGGCGGGCTTGCGCAACGGCCGATCGAGTCCGGGAGATGACACCTCGAGGCGCGCATAGTCGACGGCCTCGACCTCCAGCAGATACTGCAGCTGTCGCGTGACGATCTCGCAGTCTTCGACCAGCACGGACTCGCCCGGGCCGGTCGGATACGATCGCCCCGGGAGCCGATCGATCGTCACACGCAGCAACCCACCTGCCGTGCGTTCGGCATCGACCAAGTCGTAACCCAGGCCTTGAACGGTTCGATCGATCGCGGACTGCCAGCTCATCGTGACTGCGGTGTTCCTTCTAACCTGTGGGTGCTGTGTGCTTGCGGCAAAAGCCGTTTGCCCAAAAAAAATGGGCTGGATGAATCCGCCCACATTCGGCTCTACAGCGAAAGAATGATTATAGCTTGCAAGAGATGTACCGGCAAGGGTCAACCCTGGGCTGAGTCGAGCATGCGAGAATCTCGCCCCTCACCCGCACCGTATCGCACAGGATCCGACCCATGGGCTTTCTCGCTGGCAAGCGCCTGCTGATCACAGGAATTCTCAACAACCGCTCGATCGCCTACGGCATTGCGCGGGCCTGCCACAGGGAAGGTGCGGAACTGGCCTTCAGCTACCAGGGCGAACGCTTCAAGGAGCGCATCACCGAGTTTGCAGCCGAGTTCGGATCGACACTCGTGTTCGACTGCGACGTCGGCGATGACGCCCAGATCGCTCGATTGTTCGACCAGCTCGGCGAGCACTGGGATCAGTTCGATGGCTTCGTGCATGCCATCGCGTTCGCGCCGCGCGAGGCGATCGCCGGTGACTTTCTCGATGGCCTGTCGCGCGAGAACTTCCGCATCGCCCACGACATTTCGGCCTACAGCTTTCCGGCCATGGCCAAGGCTGCGCTGCCCCGCCTTCGGTCCGGCGCATCACTGTTGACGCTGTCCTACCTCGGGGCTGTGCGTTACGTGCCGCACTACAACACGATGGGTCTGGCCAAGGCCTCGCTGGAGGCCAGCGTGCGCTTTCTGGCACAAGGCCTGGGCGGCCGGGCGATCCGCGTCAACGGCATCTCGGCCGGTCCGATCAAGACCTTGGCCGCATCCGGCGTCAAGGACTTCGGCAAGTTGCTCAGCGGCTTCACCGCGGTCGCGCCGATGCACCGCGCAATCACCATCGACGAAGTCGGCAATGCCGCCGCCTTCTTGCTGTCCGACCTGGCCAGCGGCATCAGCGCTGAGATCATGTACGTCGATGGCGGCTTCAGCCAGATGGCCGGTGCCGCACCCGACGCCTGATCCCACCGCTCGAATTGCCGGCACCGCCCTCGCGCGGCATCCGCCGCGACCAAGTGGCCGTGCCGAACAGCCCGCCCGCAGCGGCACGGCTCAGTCCCGCACGCAGTCGACGTAGTAGTGCCCTTCTCCGGTCAGGTCGTCCTCGACCAGGCCGTGCACGTCGGTGTGGAACCCCGGGAACTTGGCATTGAATTCGCGCGTGAAGCGCAGGTACTCGACGATCTTGCGATTGAAGCGTTCGCCTGGGATGAGCAGTGGAATGCCGGGTGGATAAGGCGTCAGCAGCGACGTGGTGATGCGCCCCTCGAGGCGATCGATGTCCACCCGCTCGGTGTCGCGATGCGCGATGCGCGCGAAGGCCTCGCTGGGCTTCATGGCCGGTTGCAGGTCCGACAGGTACATCTCGGTGGTCAGCCGCGCGATGTCGCCCTTGGCATAGGTTTCGTGGATGGCCTGGCACAGGTCGCGCAGCCCCATTCGCTCGTACTTGGGCTGCGCCGCGCAGAACTCCGGCAGGATGCGCCACAGCGGCGCGTTCTTGTCGTAGTCGTCCTTGAACTGCTGCAGCGCGGTGAGCAGGGTGTTCCACCGGCCCTTCGTGATGCCGATCGTGAACATGATGAAGAACGAGTACAGGCCCGTCTTCTCGACCACCACGCCATGTTCGGCCAGGAACTTAGTGACGATGCTGGCCGGGATGCCGGTGGGGGCGAACTTGCCCGACATGTCCAGCCCGGGCGTGATGATCGTGCTCTTGATCGGGTCCAGCAGGTTGAAGCCCGCCGCCAGGTCACCAAAGCCATGCCACTTGTCCTTGGCCTTGAGGATCCAGGCATCGGCGCGGCCGATGCCATCTGCCACCAGCTTGTCGGGGCCCCAGACCTTGAACCACCAGTCCTTGCCGAACTCCTTGTCCACCTTGCGCATGGCACGGCGGAAATCCAGCGCCTCGGCCAGGCTTTCCTCCACCAGCGCCGTGCCTCCCGGTGGCTCCATCATGGCCGCCGCAACGTCGCAGCTGGCGATGATGGCGTACTGCGGCGACGTGCTGGTGTGCATCAGGTAGGCCTCGTTGAAGAGGTGCCTGTCGAGCTTCACCGTCTGCGAGTCCTGCACCAGCACCTGAGAGGCCTGTGACAAACCCGCCAGCAGCTTGTGCGTGGACTGCGTCGCATAAACCATGGCCTCGTTCGGCCGCGGGCGGCTCTTTCCCATCGAGTGGAAGGTGCCATAGAACTTGTGGAACGCGGCGTGGGGCAGCCAGGCCTCGTCGAAGTGCAGCGTGCCGATGTAGCCGTCGAGCATGCCCTTGATGGTTTCGGTGTTGTAGAGCACACCGTCGTAAGTGCTCTGCGTCAGCGTCATGATGCGCGGGCGCACCGTCTTCGGGTCCACGCCCTTCAGCAGCGGGTTCCGGGCAATCTTGCGTTCGATGGCCTCGCGGGTGAACTCGCTCTGAGGGATCGGGCCGATGATGCCGTAGTGGTTGCGCGTCGGCGTCAGGAACACCGGCACTGCGCCGGTCATGATGATCGAGTGCAGGATGCTCTTGTGGCAGTTGCGGTCGACCACCACCACGTCGCCCGGCGCCACCGTGTGGTGCCACACCATCTTGTTGCTGGTGCTGGTGCCATTGGTGACGAAGAAGCAGTGGTCGGCATTGAAGATGCGCGCCGCATTGCGTTCGCTCTGGGCCACCGGGCCGGTGTGATCGAGCAATTGCCCCAGTTCCTCGACGGCATTGCAGACGTCCGCCCGCAGCATGTTCTCGCCGAAGAACTGGTGGAACATCTGACCGACCGGGCTCTTCAGGAAGGCCACGCCGCCGGAATGCCCCGGGCAGTGCCAGGAATAAGACCCATCCTGGGCGTAGTCCATCAGGGCCTTGAAGAACGGCGGCGCCAGGCCGTCCAGGTAGCTTCGGGCCTCTCGGATGATGTGACGGGCCACGAACTCCGGCGTGTCCTCGAACATGTGGATGAAGCCGTGCAGTTCGCGCAGGATGTTGTTCGGGATGTGCTGCGAGGTGCGCGTCTCGCCGTACAGGTAGATCGGGATGTCGGCGTTCTTGAACCGGATCTCCTCGATGAACTTGCGCAGGTTCAGCACCGCCGGATCGAGTTCCGGGCCCGGTGTGAACTCCTCGTCGTCGATCGACAGGATGAAGGCGCTGGCCCGGCTCTGCTGCTGGGCAAACTGGCTCAGGTCACCGTAGCTGGTGGCCCCCAGCACCTCGAAGCCCTCTTTCTCGATGGCTTGCGCCAGCGCGCGGATGCCGAGGCCGGAGGTGTTTTCCGAGCGGTAGTCCTCGTCGATGATGACAATGGGGAAATGGAAGCGGAGCATCGATCGGGTCCTCGGAACGGGGCGGCGGAACAGCGGAAAGGGAAGTGTAGGTGCGAACCCGCGCCGGACCATGACGGTGCTGCGGCACGGCGGCGTCAGTACACTGGCCGGAGCCGTCCCGAAACGGGGTGAGGAGTTCGCAGTGGACTGGAGTGCATCGACCTGGTGGTGGCTCGTGTGCGGCGCGATGGTCGCAGCCGAACTGGCCACGGGAACGTTCTACTTGCTGATGCTGGCGCTCGGGGCGGCGGCGTCGGCCCTGGCCGCCCATGCCGGCATGGCCGTCACCGGCCAGTTGGTGGTGGGCGCCCTGGTGGGCGGGGGGTCCGTCGCCGCCTGGCACGTGCGGCGCGGCAGGCAGCCACCCGCCGCCGAGGCGTCGGCCAACCGCGACATCCACCTCGACGTGGGCAGCCCGGTGCACGTGGCGCACTGGGAGCCGGACGGCAGCGCTCGGGTGAGCTACCGCGGTGCCGGCTGGGACGCCCGCTTCGCCGGGACCGGCGACCCAGTGCCCGGCGAACACGTCGTGCGAGCCGTCGATGGCAACCGCCTGCTGCTGGACCGCGCCCCGCACTGAACCGATCAGGAGAACATCCATGGAACTCGTTGCACTCATCCTGCTGGTGGTCGCCGGCATTTTCGTCGTCCGGTCGATCAAGGTCGTGCCGCAGCAGCACGCCTGGGTCGTCGAGCGCCTGGGCAAGTACCACGCGTCGCTCGGGCCGGGGCTGAACATCCTGGTGCCCTTCGTCGACCGGGTGGCCTACAAGCACTCGCTGAAGGAGATCCCGCTCGACGTGCCCAGCCAGGTGTGCATCACTCGCGACAACACCCAGCTGCAGGTCGACGGCATCCTGTACTTCCAGATCACCGACCCGATGCGCGCCAGCTACGGCTCGAGCAACTACGTCGTCGCGGTGACCCAGCTGGCGCAGACCACGCTGCGCTCGGTGATCGGCAAGATGGAACTGGACAAGACTTTCGAGGAACGCGATTCGATCAACGCCTCGGTCGTCAGCGCTCTGGACGAAGCCGCGCTGAACTGGGGCGTCAAGGTCCTGCGCTACGAGATCAAGGACCTGACACCCCCGGCCGAGATCCTGCGCAGCATGCAGGCACAGATCACTGCCGAACGCGAGAAGCGCGCACTGATTGCCGCCTCCGAAGGAAGGCGGCAGGAGCAGATCAACATCGCCACGGGCGAGCGCGAGGCCTCGATCGCGCGGTCCGAGGGTGAGAAGCAGGCCGAGATCAACAAGGCGCTGGGCGAGGCCGCCGCCATCACTGCAGTGGCCGATGCCACGGCCGATGCCATCCGCAAGATCGCCGCCGCCATCGAGCAGCCCGGCGGTGCCGACGCGGTGCAGTTGAAAGTGGCCGAAAAGGCCATCGACGCCTACGGCCACCTGGCCCGCACCAACAACACGATGATCGTCCCCGGCAACATGACCGAAGTTTCCGGGCTGATCGCCACGGCCATGGCCGTGATGCAGGGCCCGAACAAGGCGGCCAGCGCGCGATGAGCATCGACCACGCGCTCAACGTCCTCGGCGCGGCACTGGTGCCCTGCTCGTACGATCCCCTCACCGGCTGGACCCGCGACGGCTGCTGCCGCACCGACCACAACGACCTGGGCAGCCACGTGGTCTGTGCCCGGATGACGCTGGCCTTCCTGAACCACCAGTTCGAGCGCGGCAACGACCTGATCACGCCACGGCCGGAGTTCCGGTTCCGGGGTCTTCAGCCGGGCGATCGGTGGTGCGTGTGCGCCCATCGCTGGAAAGAGGCCTACTCGGCGGGCTTTGCACCCCCGGTGGTGCTGGAGAGCACCCATGCCCGGGCACTGGACATCGTGCCGCTGGAGTGGCTGCGCGAGATGGCGCTCGATCCTGTCGGCTAGAATCCTGCGCTTGCCGTACCTGTAGGCACGGAGGGATGGATGAGCGGTTTAAGTCGCACGCCTGGAAAGCGTGTGGGGGTTAACAGCCCCCCGCGGGTTCGAATCCCGCTCCCTCCGCCATTTGCGCAGCGCGCAGGTCATCGAGGCCCGGCAGATGCTCCCGGTGAGCCCGTGGCATGCAGGCGTTCACGCCAGTCGATCTGACGGCCGAACCAGCGAACCGGTAAGCCTCTGCCGCTGTCATCGCCTGTGGTGGAGGTGGGCGCCTTCGCAGCCGCGCCGGTGAGCAAAGGGAAGCGAGTCAACGCCCCCTCTGAAGCGCGGCCTTCAATGCAGACAATTCAACGTTGAAGCGTTCCTCAGCCGCGGCATCCAACGGATCGACGGTCGCCAAGAGATCCAAAGCACTGGCCTGAAGGCCTGCCGAGCATTGCCGCGCCTGAGAGATGGACAGGGCTCGCATCAACTCGCGCAAGGCGAGCCCCTGCAGTCTCACGACCAGGGCCAGATGCTCCACCGAAGGGTTGCTCATGGAAGTCGATCGTGCGCCGGCAAACCACGTTCGGCAATCCACTGAAAGAGTGCCCCCGATTGGGGGGAGTCGGCCGTCGGCCGTCAACGCCAGACCGACCGTACTGCCCAGGCCGCCGAGGTTCGGCCGTTGCGCTCACCCAGGCGCTCGAATCTCCAGCGCGAGATCGGTGCGCAAGGCGTCGGTCGGGTCGAACAGTGCCTCCTCCGGCACCCGCAGCAGCGACCGGGCTTGCACCTCGTCACCGGTGAGCCAGGCGTTCCAGTTCGTCGGGGCCAGCGGCACCACCGAGCGCTTGTCCTGCTGGTCGGGGGGCAACTTCGGATCGGGCTTGTGCAGGCGCCCCAGCAGCGGGTGGCCGTCGCAGTTGATGGTGATCATCGAGTAGCTCGGCACGATCTCGCCGGTGGACGGATCGGTCCACTCCGACCAGATGCCGGCCAGCGCCCAGGGATCGCCGTCGGTGCGGCGCATGCGCCACCAGATGTTCTTGCCGGTCTCCCAGTTCGGCTCCTGGTACCAGGCCGCCGGGATCAGGCAGCGCTGCCCGTTGCGCCAGGCTGCCTTGTAGGTCGCTCGCTCGCCGATGGATTCGGCACGGGCGTTGTTGGTCAGGATCGCGCGCGACGTGGGTCGCCGGGTCTTGCTGCCCGGGCCGATCATGCCCCACTGCCCCATCACGGCTGTGGGGCCATCCGCGCCGTGCTTGAGGAAGAGTCCGGTGTTGAACGGACCGACCGCGACCTCACGGTACTCCAGCGGCAACTGCGCCCGAAAGTATCGCTCGACATGCTCGCGCGGGGACATGTGGTACAGGTTGCACATGCGATCGTCTGGGCGCTCGAGTCAACGAAGGGCTGCTCCCGAAACGACTCACCTCCTCCTCGGGGCAGACGACTGGCGTCGTCGGCCTGGGGTGGCCACAGTCAGCAGGACCGTTCCGACCCATGGTCGGTTCGGTGCCCTGTTACTTCACCAGCAGATCCTCTGCGGTCTTGCCAGACGCGAGCGCGGCATTGAACCACGCCGGGCGCTTGCCCTTTCCGACCCAGGCATTGCCAGCCTCGTCGCGGTACTTGATGGCGGCGGTGGACTTGGTGCCCTTACCCTTGGATGCAGGCTTCGCCGACTTGCGGGCTACCTTGGACGACACGGCCTTGCCGAACAGGTCTTGCGGCGTCAGGTCGTAATGGGCGATGGCCTCCAGGATGCGCGCCACGACACCACCCTTTTCCTTGGCCTTCAGGGCCGCGGCCTCTTGCTGCAACTTGTCGATCTGTTGGTGAATTTCCGCCAGCGTTTTCTTTGCCATCTTCAACTCCGGGCGCATGCCGATCCAATGCGAATCGTGCGCCAATGCATCGGGCTTGTTGCCTCTGAATGCGATCGTTCCCTGAAATGCGAATGTACCTTGCGTGGACGCTTGGCGAATTCCCGGCGCAGTTACGACGCTCGAACTCAGGGTGGAACGACTTTGCGAATGTCGTGCAGCCGCATCGATGCGCAACGAGTGGTGACGCCGATTCGTTCGGCGCGTCGCTAATGACCGGTGAACTACGCAGTGGCCACCGGGATCTCGCCGAGCCGTGTGGTGTAGCGCGGTGAGCGGCGCTCGCGCTTGCCGGCATGGGCGCCGCCGCCGACCTGGTGGGCCAGGCTGCCGATGCCGATGGCGCCGCGGCCGAACTTCCGATTGAGCGCATCGACCGTGGCCATCAGTGGCGACGGGTCGCGGCTGCGTGCAATGGGTTCCGCCTCGTTCGCCGACGAGAACAGGTCCAGTTCGCCCTGCTGCTGCCCTTTGGGTTGCAGGTCCACCAGCATCACGCCGGCCTTGACGTAGTTGAACCCCGGCCGGTACATGCCCCGCAAGGCGCTCACCGCGGCGCCGATCAGGGCGCGCGTGTCGTCGGTAGGACGACGCATGGGCTGCGTGACGCCGGGGCTGTGCTGGCGGTCGTTCTGCCGGAACGGGCTGGTGCCGATGAACACGTGCACGGCGCCGGCGGTGGCGTGCTGGTGCCTCAGCTTCTCGGCCACCCGGGCAGTGAACTGGCTGACCAGGTCGGTGAGGCTCTCCAGGTCGGTGGCGGGGGCGCCGAACGAGCGCGAGCACATGATCTGTTGCTGGGCCGGTGGCTCGTCGTCGATGCCCAGGCACGGCGTGCCTTTCAGTTCCAGCACGGTCTTCTCGAGCACGACGCTGAACTGACGGCGCAGCATGGCCAGGTCGGCGCGCAAGAGATCCGACACCGTACGGATTCCGCCGTCGTTCAGGCGCGCCGTCATGCGCCGACCGATGCCCCAGACACTGCCCACTTCAGTGGCGGCGAAAAGGGTGTCGCGCTGTGCCGCGGTCATCTCGCCGAGGTGGCACACCTGCGCCAGGTCCGGCGCATAGGTGCCGGGCTTGCGGTCGGCCATCTTGGCGATGTGGTTGGCCAGCTTGGCCAGGGTCTTGGTAGGACCGAAGCCGACGCTGGTGGGCAGCCCGGTCCATCGCAGCACGGTAGCGCGCATGTCGCGGCCGATGTCGGCCAGGCGGCCGCGCACGCCATCGAAGTCGAGGAAGGATTCGTCGATGCTGTACACCTCCTGCCGTGGCGCGTAACGGCCAACGAGGCTCATCATGCGGCTGGACATGTCGCCGTACAACTCGAAGTTGGCCGACAGCGCAATCAGGCCGGCCTCGCGCTCGAGGTGCCGCACCTGGAACCAGGGCTGGGCCATCGTGATGCCCAGGTCCTTGGCCTCGTTGCTGCGCGCGATGCAGTTGCCGTCGTTGTTCGACAGCACGACCACCGGACGGCCCACCAGTGCGGGGCGGAACACCCGCTCGCAGCTGACGTACATGTTGTTCACGTCGACCAGCGCGAACATTCGGGCGCCTCAGGCGGGCATGGCCTTGATGACCTGGGTGACCACACCCCAGACCTGCAGGCCCTGGCCTTCATGCGGCACGATGTCCGGCACGCCGGGCTGCGTCGCCTGCAGGCGGGTGTCGGCACCCTGCCGGGTCAGACGGCGGCAAACGAAACCGTCGTCGACCACGGCGATCACCACGTGGCCATGCACCGGCGCGATGGCGCGATCGACCAGCGCCAGGTCGCCCGAGTCGATGCCGGCATCGTGCATCGCGTCGCCGGCCACCCGCATCAGGAACGTGGCCTGGGGATGCTTGATGAGCAGGTCGTTCAGGTCGAGCCGCGTGACGCCGGAATCATCGGCCGGTGAGCCGAAGCCGATGGCCACGCTGGCGCGCACCGGTGCTGCGCCACCGCCGTGGTCGCGGCCCACTCGGATGGCTTCGCCGGGATCGGGGCGATGACTGGACATTTGTACAGTGTATCTGGCGCATCGCTTCCGGTCACGCTGCCTTGGCCCGTGCCGCCTGTCCCTGCGCTGTGCTGCGGCGCGGACGACGACCGGGGACGTGCTCAAGCCGCCGGCGACGCCATCGGGCCCGGTCGACAATCCACGACCGCACCCACCTGAAGCCAGCCTCCGCGCACCACCCGGGCCGTCACGCCACCATGCCCGCGCATCGCGTTGTAGCCGCCGGGGCCGAGCAATGCCTCCATCTTCGAGCAGGGCTCGCACGGGCCGGTGATCTCCAGCAGGACGGGCCCGCCCTCGGTGCTTGGATCGCCGATGCACAGCAGCAGCGGCTGGTCCTTGAACAGCGACCGCGCCGCCAGCAGGTTCAGGCCCGACACCACCAGGTTGCGGCGCAGGCTCAGCGGATCCAACGGCGATCCGAGGCCGGCCAGGGCGGCGATCACCGGCAGATGTTCGGCCTGCAGCAACGTGACCTGGCGCTTGCCACCGGCCGCCAGTGCGGACGCCGCGCCACGCACGCTGCGGTCCCCGACCAGCCCCTGACCGGCCAGGGCTTGCGCGGTGGGCACGGCCTTCATGGCCGCGCCCCGTGAGGGTCGCAGGCCGATCGCCTCGAGGCGGCCAGGTGTTGAAAACTGCCGGGTGAGAGATCGCAGGTCGTGGTCGGGCATGGGCATCGGGGGCCTCCCATTCCGCGCAAGGGACACACTGGCGCCGCAGGCCGGAGGTGCGCTGACGCTCGCTGACGAAGCCGCTGTCGTCTGCCGACCCTGTTACGTGCCGAGCTTGACCGCCTTGCCGCTGGTGGTGTCGAAGGCTGCCCCATCGCCCAGGCTGATCCGGTAGAACTCGCGCAACACGTTGCCCATGAAGCCGATCTCGACGATCGACACGTCCTTGAACTGCGTGTCGATGCCGCCGGGCAGGATCTTGTTGGCGTCGTCGGCCACGGCCTTCATCGCCTCCTGCAATCGTGCGTCGTAGGGCGTCATGCTGTACATCAGCGTGTTGTGCGGGTTGTGCGACGCGGTGTCCTTGCCGTCCTTCACCACGTTGACGCCGCTTACTCCCACGTTGCGGGTCAGTTCCTTGGCAGTCTCGCTCATGTTGGCGTAAACAGGGCCAGTGCAACGGGGCAGCGGGCCATCGCGCAGAGGGGTCAAGGCCGCGGTGGCCACGGTATTGAAAGCCATCATCTCGGTGTAGCCCGCACCGCTCTTGACAACGCCGAGATCGAACCACCAGGGCGCCCCTGCCCCCTTGGAGGCCTCGGTGTTGTAGAAGTCCTTCAAGGTCAGCGTCAAGGGCGACGGCACCCTGGTCAGCGCCTGGAGCATCTTGCGCGGCGTTGCGGGGTCGGCGTTGTGGATGTGCACCACCGTCACGTGCGGCAGATTGAACGCGCGCGCCTCGTCGACGAGGCCGAGCCGGACCAGTCGCTCGCGCAGCATCGGGTAGATGCGCGCGTCGAGCACGTCGTTCACTTCCTTCGGCAGCTTGTAGACCAGCCCGTAGGTGGCCTTGTGGTCTCTGAACCCCGCCTGACCAATGGCGCTGTTGTCGACCGCTGCCCGTGCCTGGCGGCTGGCCAGGAGGCTGCCTGCGATCAGCGGCAGGGCGGCGAACGTTCGGCGGGTGCTGGACATGTCTGGATCCCCTTCTGGAGTCGATCTGCCGGGGCACGGGTCATGCCTCCGGAAGGCTTCCACGCTAGCAGGTGGACGTGACGGGATCAAGACCGGCGCCGGGCAAGACGGCCGACCATCGGTGCATGAGGTAGGCGGCCCAACGCCCACGCCCTCGCCCCCCCGTGCGCACGACAGTCGGGTGTGCGGCTTCCCGCGTCGGAACGCCAGCCTGTTGGCTGGGGCAGCTCGCACGCACTGACGTGGCCTAGCACTGAAATGCAGAGGACCAAAAAGGGACGAGGGCTGTCACTTCTGGTGCACGAACGCCTGAAAAAGTGGCGCCTTCAGGTCGGGCATCGAGCAGGTCAGGTCGGCAACGGCGACCGACACGACCCATGAGACGATGCCTGCGACGAGTGTCGCCACGACGATGCGGACTTCGGATCGCATGTGAACCTCCACAGCGGTTGAAGTCGATGGCCAGCAAGAAGCCGGCCATGCCACGGCTCAGCGCCCCGCGGCGCCGCCGAGTCATGCCATGAGCGTCGAGGCGCCTGGTCGAGTACAGCGCTGTCGCGGTGCAGGCGATGCTGCCACGGCTGACTTGGCGGGCGTCAGAACGGCAGTGAGGCGCCCCGCGCGGCAAAGCGTCGGCGCAGGTGCGAGCGCGCGCGCGACACACGGCTGCGCACGGTGCCCACCGGCACCGACAGCAGCACGGCCGCGTCCTGGTACGACAGGTCGTCCAGCGCCACCATCATCAGCACCTCTCGCATCTCGGGCATCAGTTCGCCCAGTTCCTGATCCAGCAGGGCCACCAGTTGGGTCATCTCGAACTGCTGCTGTGGGCTGGGGCCGACATCGGCTGTCCCCTCCAGCACCGAGTCGTCGTCGAA
The DNA here is from genome assembly GCF_002198735.1 of Ideonella sp. A 288. Taxonomy (GTDB): domain Bacteria; phylum Pseudomonadota; class Gammaproteobacteria; order Burkholderiales; family Burkholderiaceae_C; genus Pseudaquabacterium. The sequence continues at coordinate 33,260 of NZ_MWLO01000123.1, read as the reverse complement.
TCCGAAGTGGCGTCGAGGTGCGCGCGACAGGTGATTGCGCACCAGGTTCATCGCGATCCCGTACAGCCAGGTCGACAGTTGCGATTCGCCCCGAAAGCTGGCGTGCGCCCTGGCGGCCTCGACGAAGGCTTGCTGTGCCAGATCTTCTGCCTCGGTGGCGTCACCGATGCGGCGCAGCACGAACCGGTGCAGGCGTTCGCCGTGCTGCGACACCAGATCGCGGAACAACAGGTCGGCGGTCAAGGTGCCGACGGGAAGGACTGCTGGATTCCTGGGTGTCATGGCCGCTCCGGCAAGGTGGTGCATGCCCTGTCGAGCGCGCTTGCAGGAACAGACGCCATTGGATGAACCGGTGCGACAGGCGGCAGATCGCGAAAGGGAAGGAAGTGGCCTCAGCTGGCTCCGACGCTCGCGCTGCTGGGCTCAGAGGCTGAGAGGAATTCGAGCGTGCCCGAGCGACGCCCCGAAACGTGCCCGATCTAGGCGCAAAGCGCAGCCATAGCTCGGGCTATGGCGAGCATTTGCAACGACGAGCGGGTGCGTTTGGGGGTGGTGAGCGGGCATGATCGAACAACTCTCAGCCTCTCAGTGGTCGGACCGCGGCAGGATCTCGGTCACCAGTTGGGCGGCTTCCTCGGCGCCGAGGTGTCGACGCCTGGCACGAAGTACGGCGCCCTCTGCGCATCGATGGCCTGGCGGCGGGCGCGGCGTGATGCGCCGGCCGGCAGCGTGGGCCCAACGAGGCCGCCGGCGGCGGATGCCTCAGGCTCAGGCCGCGACACGCGTCAGGCTCGCCGCCATCTGCGGCGGAGTGCGCAGCGTCTGGAAGATCACGCAGTAGCGTTCGGTCAGACGCAGCAAGGTGGCCAACTGGTCGTCGCTGGCCGGCGAGTCCACTTCGAATCGCATGCGGATGTCGGTGATGCCCACGGGCGCGTCCTTGGCCACGCCGAGCGTGCCACGGAAGTCGCCCTCGCCTTCCACGATGACCCGTGCCGATCGGAACGGGATGGCCATCGCCGTGGCCACCACGTTGAAGGTGACTCCTGCGCAGGCCACCAGCGATTCGAGCAGCAGGTCGCCCGAGCAGGCATCCGTGCCATCACCACCCGCCGCCGGGTGCAAGCCGGCATCGAAGCGGGCAAACCGCGTTTCGATGCGGCACGACGGCCGGTCGGGCAACAGCTCGCCGCTGGCATGGAAGGTGTGGCGCGCGGATGCGGGATCGTCCTTGTAGCGCGCCTTGATCGGCGCTTGCAGTTGTCTCAGCTCGTCGGCGTTCATCGGAGCGGGCCTCATGGTGTCGGGGCCACGCGCCGTGGGCCCCGGGGTTTGGATGGACGACGAGTATGCCGCCCGAACCGAGGCCGGCCGAGGCCCCGATCAGCCCATCGCCGCTGCCGTCAGAGATCGGTAGAGCCGCAGGTACTCGATCGCGGGCAGGTGCCACGAGAGGTCTTGCGCCATGCCGACCGCCTGCATGGCGGCCCAGGCCTCGGGCTGCTCGCGGCGCAACGCACCGGCGCGCTGCAGCGCCTGCGTCAGGTCGTAGGCTCGCGCCGGCCCGAAGGTGATGCCGGTGACGCCGTCGCGCACCGTGTCGGCCAAGCCGCCCACCTGCCGCACCACCGGTACCGTGCCGTAGCGCATGCCGTAGAGCTGGGTCAGGCCGCAGGGCTCGAAGCGCGACGGCACGCAGATCACGTCGGCCCCTGCGATCAGCCGGTGGGCGCGGGGCTCGTCGTAGCCCAGGTGCAGGGCCATTCGCCCGGGATGGGCCGATGCGGCCGCGCGCAGTGCGGATTCCAGCGCCGCTTCGCCGGTGCCCTGCACGACGAGTTGCATGCCGGCGGCCAGCAGGTCGGGCAGCGCCTGCAGCACCAGGTCGATGCCCTTCTGGCCCGTCAAGCGGCTGACCACGCCCACGAGCAGCGCGTCGGGATCCGGCGCCAACGACCAATCGCGCTGCAGGGCCTCGCGGCATCGCCGCTTGCCGTCCAGACGTTCGGCGTCGTAACGGTGCTCGAGTGCCGCATCGGTGGCCGGGTTCCACACCTGCGTGTCGATGCCGTTGACGATGCCCAGCACCGCACCGGCGCGTCCGCGGATGACGCCGTCCAGGCCGCAGCCGAACTCGTGCGTCGAGATCTCGCGGGCGTAGGTGGGGCTCACGGTGGTGATGCAGCGGGCATATTTCAGCCCCGCCTTCATGAAGGACAACTGGCCGTGGAACTCGAGGCCGGCGGGCGACATGTAGCGCGACGACAGGCCCAGCAGGGACCAGTCGTCATGCGGAAACAGCCCCTGGTAGGCCAGGTTGTGCACGGTGAACACCGACGCCGCCCGCGTGGGCGGGTGGTCGGCCATGTAGGTGCAGGTCATTGCAGCATGCCAGTCGTGCGCATGCACAATGTCGGGCAGCCAGTCGTGGTCGGCATCGCCCGAGGCCAGGCGGGCGGCAAGCCAGCCCAGCAGCGCGAAGCGTTGCAGGTTGTCGGGCCAGTCCTGCCCGTTGGAGGCCTGGTACGGCCCGCCGCCGCGGCGGTAGAGGTGCGGCGCGTCGATGACATAGGCCGGCAGGCCGGTGCCGGGCATGCGCGCCAGCAGCAGGCGCACCCGCAGCGCGCCGTAGCACGGGCCGATGTCGACGACGGTGCGGGCGCCCTGCACTGAATCCAGGATCGCGGGCATGCCGGGCAGCAGCAGCCGCACGTCGGCGCCTGCCGCGGCCGTGGCCACCGGCAGCGCGGCCACCACGTCGGCCAGTCCACCGGTCTTGACGAGCGGGAAGACCTCTGCCGCAACCTGCAGCACGCGCAACGGCGCGGCCACCTCACAAGCCCGAAATCAGTGCATCGAGCATCTGGCTGGTCACCAGCGTGACGCCCTGCTCGCTGCGCTGGAAACGCCTTGCGTCGGCCGCGGCGTCCTCGCCAATGACCATGCCTTCGGGAATGATGCAACCTCGGTCGACGATGGTTCGGTTCAGGCGCGCGCCGCGCCCCACCTGCACCCCCGGCAGCAGCAGCGACCAGGCCACGATGGCGTGCGAATGCACCCGCACGCTGGAGAACAGTACCGAGCGGAACACCTGGCCCGAGACGATGCAGCCGCCGGACACCAGCGACTCGATGGCCATGCCACGGCGGTCGTCCTGGTTGTGCACGAACTTGGCCGGCGGCAACTGGGGTTGGTAGGTCCAGATCGGCCAGCGCGTGTCGTAGAGGTTCAGTTCCGGGTCGGTGGCGGTGAGGTCGATGTTGGCATCCCAGTAGGCATCGATCGTGCCCACGTCGCGCCAATAGGGGTGCGCGCCGACTTTGGCACCGACGCAACTCATCTCGAACGGGTGCGCCACCGCCTGGCCTGCACGCACCGCGGCCGGGATGATGTCCTTGCCGAAGTCGTGGCTGGAGGTCGGGTTGGCCATGTCGCGCTCGAGTTCGCGGTACAGGTAGCGGGCATTGAAGATGTAGATGCCCATGCTCGCCAGCGATCGATCGGGCTTGCCGGGCACCGACGGGGGGTCGGCCGGCTTCTCGACGAAGTCGACGATGCGGCGTTGTTCGTCGATGGCCATCACGCCGAAGGCATGGGCCTCGCTGCGCGGCACTTCGATGCAGGCCACCGTGCAGTCGCGCCCCTGCTCGACGTGATCGGCGAGCATGATGGCGTAGTTCATCTTGTAGATGTGGTCGCCGGCCAGCACGACGATGTAGTCGGCACGGTACGAGGCCAGGATGTCCTGGTTCTGGTACACCGCATCGGCGGTGCCGCGATACCACGACTCCTCGTCCACCCGCTGCTGGGCCGGCATCAGGTCGACGAATTCGTTCATCTCCGAGTTGAGGAAGGCCCAGCCGCGCTGCATGTGGCGCAACAGGCTGTGGCTCTTGTACTGGGTGATGACGCCGATGCGCCGGATGCCCGAGTTCAGGCAGTTGGACAGGGCGAAATCGACGATCCTGAACTTGCCGCCGAAGTACACGGCCGGCTTGGCCCGTCGATCGGTCATCTGCTTGAGGCGGCTGCCGCGGCCGCCCGCAAGCACGAGCGCCACGGTGCGACGCGGAAGGTCGAGGCTGGAGGCGAGTTCCTTGGGTTGCATGGTTGTTGCTTCGTGCGCCGGCACGATGGCCGCATGTCCACCATGGTGCCACGACGCGCCTTCACATGTTCGGGCTCGTGCCGATAATTCGCTTTCCTTTGACGCCACCACGCCTGTGACCCATCAACCCAGCCCCACCCTGCCCGCCGCTCTGGCCAAGGCCATCGAGCACCACCTGCTGCACACCGTCGGCGTGGCTCCCGGCGAGGCCGGTCCCCCCGAGCTGATGGCCGCCTTCGCGCAGGCCGTGCGGGCCGAGCTGTCGCGGCGCTGGGTGGCTGGCGAGGCGGCCGACCGGCGCGACCGCGTTCGGCGCGTCTACTACCTGTCGATGGAGTTCCTGATCGGCCGCAGCCTGGGCAACGGCCTGCAGGCCCTGGGCTTGCAGGGCGAGGCCGCCACCAGCGCCGCCGAGCACGCGCGCACGCTGGAGGACATCGAATCGACCGAGCCCGATGCAGGCCTCGGCAACGGCGGTCTCGGCCGCCTGGCCGCCTGCTTCCTGGACGGCATGGCCACGCTGGGCCTGCCGAGTTATGGCTACGGCATCCGCTACGAGTTCGGCATGTTCGCGCAGGGCATCCAGGCCGGTCGACAGGTCGAGCGGCCCGACCCCTGGCTGGCCGACGGCACGCCTTGGGAGTTCCCGCGCATCGGCGTGCACCACCCGGTGCGGTTCGGCGGCTGGGTCGAGCACTCCGAGTCGCCGGGCGCGCCGCCGCTGTGGCGCCACGCCGCGGAGGTCGACGCCAAGGCCTTCGACCACGTGGTGCCGGGGCATGGCACCGAGCGCGTGTCCACGCTGCGCCTGTGGAAGGCGGCCGCGCCCGCGCAGATCGACCTCACGGCCTTCAACAGCGGCGACTACGCCCGCGCCGCCGAGTTCAAGAACCAGTTCGAGAACATCTCGTGGGTGCTGTACCCCAACGACAGCACTCCGGCCGGACGAGAACTGCGGCTGCGTCAGGAGTACTTCTTCACCAGCGCGTCGCTGCAGGACATCCTGGCCCGCCACTGGCTGGAGCACGGACGCTTCGACAACCTGGCCGACCAGGTGGCCATCCACCTGAACGACACGCACCCGGCCATCGGCGTGGCCGAGCTCATGCGCCTGCTCGTCGACGAGCACGGCGTGGCCTGGGCCGACGCCTGGGCCACCACGCGGCGAGTCTTCAGCTACACCAACCACACGCTGATGCCCGAGGCGCTGGAAACCTGGCCGGTGGCGCTGATGCAGCACGTGCTGCCACGGCATCTCGAGATCATCTTCCGCATCAACCACGACTTCCTGGTGCTGGTGGAAGCAACCTGGCCCGGCGACGGCGACGTGCAGCGCCGCCTGTCGCTGATCGACGAGAGCGGCGAGCGGCGTGTGCGCATGGCGCACCTGTGCATCGTCGGCAGCCACAAGGTCAATGGCGTCTCGGCGCTGCACTCCGACCTGCTGGTGCGCACGGTGTTTGCCGACTTCGCCCGGCTGTGGCCCGACCGGTTCATCAACGTCACCAACGGCGTCACGCCGCGCCGCTGGCTGATGCAGGCCAACCCCGGACTGTCGACGCTGCTGGACGACGCCATCGGCACCGGCTGGCGGCGCGACCTGGCCAAGTTGGACGCGCTGGCACCGTGGGCCGAGGACGCCGACTTCCGACAACGTTTCCTGGAGGTCAAGCGGGCCAACAAGCGGCACCTGGCGCGCACCATCGACACGCTGTGCCATGTCGCGGTCGACCCCGCGTCGCTGTTCGACGTGCAGGTCAAGCGCATCCACGAGTACAAGCGCCAGTTGCTCAACGTGCTGCACACCGTGGCCCGCTACCGCGCCATCCTGGCCGAGCCCGATGCCGACTGGGTGCCTCGGACGGTGATCTTCGCCGGCAAGGCGGCGTCCAGCTACCACACCGCCAAGCAGGTGATCCGCCTGATCCATGACGTGGGCCAAGTGGTCAACCACGACGTGCGCGTGCGCGACCGGCTGAAGGTGGTGTTCCTGCCCAACTACAGCGTGTCGCTGGCCGAGGCCATCATGCCCGCGGCCGACCTGTCCGAGCAGATCTCCACGGCCGGCACCGAGGCCTCGGGCACTGGCAACATGAAGCTGGCGCTCAACGGCGCGTTGACCATCGGCACCGACGACGGCGCCAACATCGAGATCCGCCAACACGTCGGCGACGACAACATCTTCATCTTCGGGCTGCGCACCCCCGAGGTGGCAGCCACCCGCGCGGCGGGCTACCAGCCGCTGCGCCTGGTCGAGGCCAACCCGCGCGTGCGCGGCGTGCTCGAGGCCATCGCCTCCGGGGCCTTCTCGCCCGACGAGCCGGCCCGCCATCGCGGCCTGGTCGATTCGCTGCTGTGGGGCGGCGACCATTACCTGCTGCTGGCCGACTTCGAGGCCTATGCGGCCGCGCAGTCGCGGGTCGACGACCTGTGGCGCGATCCTCAGGCCTGGGCCCGCAAGGCCATCCTCAACGTCGCCGGCATGGGGGCCTTCTCGGCCGATCGCAGCATCGGCGAGTACGCCCGCGAGGTGTGGCACCTCGAAGGTCGGCGCTGACCCTCCCGGCGGACACGCAGCCAAGAAAAAGGGCGCCTTGCGGCGCCCTTTGGCTGAGACGGGCGTTCAGGCCGATCAGTTCAGCGGGACCTTCTTGCCGTCCTTGTACGAGTACAGGGTCATGGCCGGGTTCTTCAGCTCGCCATCGGGCTCGAAGCCGACCTTGGCGGTGACGCCCTGGAAGTTGCTTTCGAACAGCTTGGCCGTGTAGACCTTCGGGTCGGCCGAGCCGGCGCGCACCATGGCGTCGACGAGCACGTGCACCGCGTCGTAGGTGTAGGGCGAGTACACCTGGAACTGGTTCGGGTACTTCTTGTCGTAGCGGTCCTTCCAGACCTTGCCGCCAGGCATCTTGTCGAGCGAGGCGCCGCCTTCGGCGCAGGTCACGTTGGCCAGGGTCTTGGCGCCACCGGACAGTTCGGCCAGCTTGGCAGTGCAGATGCCGTCGCCGCCGAAGAACTTGACATTGCTCAGGCCGAGCTGTTCCATCTGGCGCAGCATCGGGCCGGCCTGCGGGTCCATGCCACCGTAGAACACACCGTCCGGCGCCTTGGACTTGATGGCCGTCAGGATGGCCATGAAGTCGGTGGCCTTGTCGGTGGTGTACTGCTCGTCGACGATCTGGATGCCACGCTGCTGAGCGGTCTTCTTGAAGACCTCGGCCACGCCCTGGCCGTAGGCGGTGCGGTCATCGATGATCGCAACCTTCTTCAGCTTCAGGTTGTTGGCCGCGTGCAGCGCCAGGCCGGCGCCCAGGGCGTTGTCGTTGGCCAGCATGCGGAAGGTCGTCTTGTAGCCCTGCTGCGTCAGCTTGGGGTTGGTCGCCGACGGCGTGATGTGGGGGATGCCACATTGGTTGTACACCGTGGACGCCGGGATCGTGGTGCCCGAGTTCAGGTGGCCGACCACGCCATTGACCTTGGCGTCGCACAGCTTCTGGGCGGCCGCGGTGCCCTGCTTCGGGTCGGCGGCGTCGTCTTCGGCCACCATTTCGAGCTTGACCTTCTTGCCGCCGATCGTCACGCCCTTGGCGTTCAGATCCTCGATGGCCATCCGGGCGCCATTCTCGTTGTCCTTGCCATAGTGGGCCTGGGCGCCAGAGACCGGGCCGACGTGGCCGATCTTGACGACCATGTCCTGCGCCATGCTGGTGCCAGCGACGAGCGCGACGGCGGCGCCGACGATCAGATTGAGCTTGAATTGCATGCAGTAACCTCCGGATGAGTGAGTTGAGCGCGCGCGATGCCCAATGCTAGCGCTGTGGTGTTTCTCAACGGCCGCAACAATACCCTAGTTGCGCGGCGCCCCACATGGGGAATTCTCTCGCCGCGTGGGCAAGAGGCCCTCCTGGGCACCGGGGACACAACGCGCCGACTTCCTGCGCCGCCGACACGATGCGGCCGGCATTGCCCGGCGCCCAGGCGCTCAGCCCGCCCGGCCACCGGCTTCCTGGCGGTAAGGCATGTTCGAGGGCGTCGACCCGCAGGCCGAATAACGACGCCAGCGCTGGCGTGCCGCCAGGGCCTCTTGCTCGTCCGCGGCCACCACCTCGATGACGCGCTCGAAGCGCTCGAAGGCCTCGACGAAGTCGGGCCCCAGGTTGACCAGCACCCCCGCATCGGCCGGCACCTCGGCCGAATCCGCCAGCCAGATCGGCGTGCGCCGCATCTCGGCCGTCGGCAGCTCGCCGTGCCGCATCCGCAAGTGCGGCACGAACTCTTCCTGCTCGAAGACCCACAGCGCCTGATCGAGCCGCGACAACGCCTCGGGTGTGCCCACCACCACCAGCCTCGCACCGCTGCGCCACGCCTTGCGCAACAGGCGACAGGTGTAGAGCGGCTTGTCCGGGATGCCGGTGTGGAAGGCGACGTCGGTCATTGCCCCTGCGACAGCACGTAGTGCGTGAGCAGGCCCACCGGCCGGCCGGTGGCGCCCTTGGCCGCGCCCGACTTCCAGGCGGTGCCGGCAATGTCGAGGTGCGCCCAGCGCAGCTTGCCGGTGAAGCGCTTCAGGAACATGGCCGCGGTGATCGAGCCGCCCGGGCGGCCGCCGATGTTGCCCATGTCGGCGAAGTTGCTTTTCAGCGCCTCGTCGTACTCCTCGTCGACCGGCATGCGCCAGCACGGGTCGAGCGCGGCATCGCCGGCGGCCAACAGTTCGCCGGCCAGGCCGTCGTCGGGGCTGAACAGCCCGGAGCGCACCGCCCCGAGCGCGATGACGCAGGCGCCGGTGAGCGTGGCGATGTCCACCACCACCGCCGGCTTGAAGCGCTCTGTGTAGGTGAGCGCATCGCACAGCACCAGGCGCCCTTCGGCGTCGGTGTTGAGGATCTCGATGGTCTGGCCCGACATGCTGGTGACCACGTCGCCCGGCTTCACCGCCTTGCCGCCGGGCATGTTCTCGCTGGCCGCGATGACGCCGATCAGGTTGACCTTGGCGCCCAGTTCGGCCACGGCGCACAGCGTGCCCAGCACGCTGGCTGCGCCGCCCATGTCGAACTTCATCTCGTCCATGCCCTCGCCGGGCTTGAGCGAGATGCCGCCGGTGTCGAAGGTGATGCCCTTGCCGACCAGCACCACCGGCGCCTGCTTCTTGGCCGCGCCGTTGTAATGCACGACGATGAAGCGCGGGGGCTGGTCCGACCCCTGCGCCACGGCCAGGAACGAGCCCATGCCCAGCGCCTCGATCGCCTTGCGGTCGAGCACGTCGACCTTCAGCTTGTACTGCTTGCCCAGGCGCCGCGCCTCGGCCGCCAGGTCGCTGGGCGTGCAGTGGTTGCCGGGCCGGTTGGCCAGTTCGCGGGCCAGCGTCACGCCCTTGGCGATGGCCGCTCCGCACGACAGGCCGCCGGCCAGGCGCTCGGCCTCGGCCTTGTCGCGGGCCAGCACGGTGATGCGCGACAGCGCCGGCGCCGCCGGCGCGCTGGGCTTGGTGGTGCGGTACAGGTAGGCCGCGTCGCCCACGGCCGCGGCCACGGCCTCGGCATGGCCGGCCTGCAGCGCCTCGACGCCGGCGATCTGCACGCCAACATGCTTGATGCCCTGGGCCTTCAGCAGCGCCAGCCCGGCGGCCGCGGCGGCCTTGACGGCCTTGGGGGTGTCCTTGCCGGCCACCGCCACGGCCAGGCGCGATGACTTCAGCCCGGGCAGGCGATGCAGGTAGAGCGTCTTGCCGGCCTTCAGCACGAGATCACCGTCGCGCACCGCGTCGGACACCGCCGCCGCGATGGCGTCGTCGAGCCCGGCCGGTACCGTGTCGGCCGCGATCAGCAGCAACAAGGCATCGACGGCCAACTGGCTGGTGGCGCCGGCGGCGGCCACTTGGGTGCGGAAGTCCATAATTCGCCCGATTCAAGAGATGGAATGATGTTATTCGATTCGACTGTGCGTCGAGAGCTGGCCAGGAGCTTCGGGGCCACCCTGGTGGTCATCCTCACCATCGTCATCACGATGATGCTGATCCGCACGCTCGGCCAGGCGGCGGGCGGCAGGATCGCGCCCGAGGACGTGGTGCTGCTGCTCGGCTACTTCGCACTCGGCCACCTGCCGACGATGCTGTCGCTGTCGCTGTTCATCGCCGTGGTGGTGACGCTGGGCCGCATGTACCGCGACAGCGAGATGGCCATCTGGTTCACCTGCGGGGTCGGCCTGTCGCGCTTCGTTCGGCCGGTGCTGCGCATGGCCTGGCCGGTGCTGCTGGTGGTGGGCCTGCTGGCGCTCTTCGTCTGGCCCTGGGGCAACCGCAGCAGCGCCGAGCTGCGCCAGCGTTACGAGCAACGCTCCGACCTGTCGCGCGTGGCCCCAGGCGTGTTCCAGACCTCGCGCGACGGCAGCCGTGTGTTCTTCGTCGACCGCGCCAGCCGCGAGGGTGTGGACGGGCACAACGTGTTCATCCTGTCACGGCAACCGACCGCCGAGTCGGTGACCTCGGCGCGCAGCGGCCGCCTCGAGACCATCGACGCCGACCGCGTGCTGGTGCTCGAGCACGGCCAGCGCAACGAGACCGAACTGGCCACCGGGCGCCGCAGCCTGGCCAGCTTCGACGACTACCGTGTGGTCGTCGATGAACGCACCGCGCGCAGCGCCGAGGCCGTGCTGCCGCGCGCCATGCGCACCATCGACCTGATGCGCAACCCCGATGTCCGCAACCAGGGCGAACTGGCCTGGCGCTTCGGACTGCTGCTGGCCGCCGCCAACCTGATGCTGCTGGGCGTGGGGCTGGCCGCCACCAACCCGCGCCGCGCCAGCAACTGGAACCTGCTCTTCGCGCTGCTCGGATTCATCGTGTACTTCAACCTCATCAACCTCTCGCAGGCGTGGGTGGGCGGCGGCCGCTTCGGGCTGGGGCCGGCCATGTTGACCCTGCACGGCAGCGCCTTCCTGCTGGCCATGGGGCTGCTGTGGTGGCGCGACCATGCCACGGTGGTGCGCTGGTGGCCGAAGAGGGCGACTGCATGAAAACCGTCCGCCGCCTGCTGTACCGCGACATCGTCTGGTCGGTGGCCTTCGTGGCCGTCGCGTTCCTGTCGCTGTTCTTCTTCATCGACTTCGTCGACGAGATCGAGCAGGTCGGCCGGGACGGCTACACGCTGTGGCACGCCGTGGCCAAGTCGCTGCTCGAGCTGCCCGGGCACTTCTACGAGCTGTTCCCGATCGCGGTGCTCATCGGCACCATCTACTCGATGGCCCGCCTGGCGCAGTCGTCCGAGTTCACCATCCTGCGCACCGGTGGGCTGGGGCCGGCCCGCGCGCTGTGGCTGCTGGCGCTGCCGGGGCTGGCCTTCGCGGTGCTGACGTTCATCGTGGGCGACCATGTGGTGCCCTGGACCGAGCGCGAGGCCGTGCTGCTGAAGGCCGGCGCGCGCGGGCTGTCGCTTGGCCACAGCGGCGCGTGGCTGAAGGAGCGGCGCCTGCAGGGCACGCCGGACGAACGCAGCATCTCGGTCAACGTGGCCGCCACGGCGCCGGGCGGTGAGCTGCGGGGCATCCGCATCTACGAGTTCGACCGCGATGGTCGGCTGCGCACCCGCATGGAAGCCGGCGCAGGCCTGGTCGGAGCCGATGGCCAGTGGCACCTGCGCCAGGTGCAGCGCACCGACTGGCCCACGCCCGACACGGCCGGGCAGTCTGCCAGCCTGCAGGCCCAGACCCTGGCCACGCTCGACTGGCCCAGTTCGCTCGACGCCGGCGTGGTGGCCGCCGCACTGCTGCCGGTGCAGACCATGTCGACGCTCGAGCTGTGGCGCTACAGCACCCACCTGACCCACCAGGACCAGGCCGCGCAGCGCCACGAGATCCAGTTCTGGAAGAAGGCGCTGTACCCATTGGCCTGCGTGGTGATGGTGGCGCTCGCCCTGCCCTTCGCCTATCTGCACGCCCGCGCTGGCGGCGTCAGCTTCAAGGTGTTCGGCGGCATCATGCTGGGCATCAGCTTCGTGCTGCTCAACAACGTCTCGGGCCACCTGGGCCTGTTGCAGCAATGGACGCCGTGGGTGGTGGCAGCGGCTCCCAGCGCGCTGTACCTGCTGCTGTCGATGGCCGCCTTTGCGTGGCTCGTGAGGTACCGGTGAACGATTCCCCCCGTGGACTGCTGCTCTTTGCCCATGGCGCGCGCGACCCCGCGTGGGCCCTGCCCTTCGAGGCCGTGGCGCGCCGCTGCGCCGAGCAGCAACCGGACTGCCCGGTGGTGCTGGCCTTTCTCGAGTTCATGACCCCCGGGTTGGTCGAGGCGGGCGAGGCGCTGGCCGCGCGCGGCTGTCGCCAGGTGAACGTGGTGCCGTTGTTTCTCGGGGCCGGCGGCCACGTGCGCAAGGACATCCCGCGCCTGCTGGCCGAACTGACCGAACGCCACCCGGACGTGGCCTGGCGGCTGCAACCCACCATCGGCGAGGCCGCGGCGGTGGTCGAGGCCATGGCGCAGGTGGCCCTATCGGCCGGCGCGCCGCCATGAACCTGCACCAGTTCCGCTTCCTGCAGGAGGCCGCGCGGCGCGATCTCAACCTCACCGAGACGGCCAAGGCGCTGCACACCTCGCAGCCGGGCATCAGCAAGGCCATCCTCGAGTTCGAGGAAGAGCTCGGCGTCGACATCTTCGTGCGCCACGGCAAGCGCATCCGCCGCATCACCGAGCCCGGTCTGCAGGTGCTGAAGTCGGTGGAGATCATCATGCGCGAGGTGGCCAACCTCAAGCGCATCGGGGAAGAGTATTCGAAGCAGGACGCCGGCACGCTGTCCATCGCCACCACGCATTCGCAGGCGCGCTATTTCATGCCGCAGGCCGTGGCGGCGCTGCGCCGGCGCTTCCCGCGGGTGCAGGTGGTGCTGCACCAGGGCACACCGCGCGATGTGGCGCGCATGCTGCTGGACGACGTGGCCGAGATCGGCGTGGCCACCGAGGTGCTCACCGATGCCGAGGGTCTGGTGTCCATGCCCTGCTACCAGTGGCAGCACGCCATCGTCGTTCCGGCCGGGCACCCTCTCGCGGCGGTCGAGCGGCCGACGCTCGAGCAACTGGCCGCCGAGCCGCTGGTCACCTACCACCCCACCTTCAGCGGACGCTCGCGGGTCGACGAGGCCTTCGCGCGTGCGCGGCTCAGCCCCACCTTCGCACTGGAAGCCATCGACGCCGATGTCATCAAGACCTATGTGCGGGTGGGCATGGGCGTGGGCATCGTGGCCGAGATGGCCGTGCGCGACGACCCGCTCGACGGCGACCTGGTGTCGCGCCCGGTCGGCCACCTGTTCGGCTTCAACACCGCCCGCGTGGCCTTCAAGCGCGGCGCCTACCTGCGGCAGTTCGTCTATGCGTTTGCCGAGATGCTGTCCGACCGCCTGTCCCGACCCCTCATCGAGCGCGCCATGTCCGGCGAGCCCGATGCCTTCGACCTTTGAGCGATGACCACTTCCCCCGCCCGCACGCCCGTCCCGCCCAGCCGGCTGCCCAACGTCGGCACGACCATCTTCACGGTGATGTCCGCGCTCGCCACCGAGCACGCTGCCGTCAACCTGGGCCAGGGCTTCCCCGATTTCGAGGGCGATCCACGCCTCATCGACCATGTCACGCAGGCCATGCGCGAAGGCCTGAACCAGTACCCGCCGATGGCCGGGGTGCCGGTGCTGCGGCAGGCCGTGAGCGACAAGATCGCCACGCTGTACGGGCGGCGCTACGACCCTGCCACCGAGATCACCATCACCGCCGGCGCCACCCAGGGCATCCTCACGGCCGTGCTTGCCATCGTCTCGCCGGGCGACGAGGTGATCGTGCTCGAACCCTGCTACGACAGCTACGTGCCCAACATCGAACTGGCCGGCGGCACGGTGGTGCGCGTGGCCCTGCAGGCCGGCACCTTCCGCCCGGACTTCGCCGCCATCGAAGCCGCCATCGGGCCGCGCACGCGCGCGATCATCGTCAACTCGCCGCACAACCCCAGCGCCACGATCTGGCGTGCGGCCGACCTGGACAGGCTGGCCGAGTTGCTGCGCCCCACCGACATCCTGCTGATCTCGGACGAGGTGTACGAGCACATGGTGTTCGACGGCGAGCGACACGCCAGTGCCGCCGCGCACGCCGAGTTGTCGGCGCGTGCCTTCGTGGTGTCGAGCTTCGGCAAGACCTACCACGTCACCGGATGGAAGGTCGGCACCGTGGTGGCGCCCGAGCCGCTGATGGCCGAGTTCCGCAAGGTGCACCAGTTCAACGTCTTCACGGTCAACACGCCGATGCAGCATGGCCTGGCACGCTACATGGCCGACCCCGCGCCCTACCTCGAACTGCCGGCGTTCTACCAGCGCAAGCGCGACCTGTTCAGGGCCGGCCTGGCCGGCACCCGCTTCCGGCTGTTGCCCAGCGAGGGCAGCTACTTCCAGTGCGTCGACTACAGCGCTATCAGCGCGCTGCCCGAGGAAGACTTCTGCCGCTGGCTCACCGCCGAGGTGGGCGTGGCCGCGATCCCGCTGTCGGCCTTCTACGACGACCGCCGCAACCAGGGCCTGGCCCGGTTCTGCTTCGCCAAGAAGGACGAGACGCTGGCCCTGGCGCTGGAACGGCTGGCGCGCCTCTGACCGCCCGCAGGCCTGCGCCTCAGGACCGCGCGCGGCGTGCCGGCGCCTGGTCGACGGTGGGCAGGTCGGCCAGGCGGCTGTCCATGCCGCGCTCCAGTTCGGTGAATGCGCCCGGCTGGGTGACCTCGGTGTCGAACTCTGCGAACAGGCTGAGGTCGAGGTCGAGTGCCGGCGGCGTCGCGGTGCGGTCGAACGACACCTGGGGCTGCACCGGCAGCGTCTCGTCGGGGCGCCGCGGCAGGCGCGCCGCACGCTGCACGGCCGCCTCGATGGGCAGCAGCAGGTCGATCGACGCCGGTGCCGCGCCGCCATGGTCCAGCAGATCACGGGCCAGCGAATACAGCAGCAGCACCTCGCGGTAAGCCGGCAGGTCGAACATCTGCCCGCCGTCCTTGCGGAACAGCAGGTCCTCCAGCGTGGCCATGGCCACGGTCGGGTTCGACCACGCGCGCTGCATCGAGGCGATCACCTCGGGATAGTCCTCGAGCAGCCGGCCGTGCTGAAGGTCGGCGTCCCAATCGGGCGCGTAGGCATTGAAGCGCTGGTTGAAGCGCGCGCGGGTGCGCTCGTAGCTGTCGGTCTCGCCGCGACGGCGGTAGATCTCGAGCAGCTTCAGGTAGGGCAAGGGGCTGATCCCGCCGGTGCTGCGGATGTGGCCGACCAACAGATCGATGGCGGCATCGTCCTGCCCCAGCACGACGAAGAATTCGGCCTGCTGCTCGAGGTCGATCAGTTCCTCGACGGTGACCGCCCGCGGCGGTGTCTGGGTGGTCCAGCCCGGCTCCACGATCATGGTCGTCGGGATCGACGCACTCACCGGTTCGGGCGCTCTGGCCGGTGGTGCTGCGGACCAGGCCGGCGGGGCCGGGGCCGGCGTCGCCGCTTTCTGCGGCAGCGCAGCGGCAGGCCGCGCCACAGCCGCGGGGTTGGCCTCGACTTCAGGCTGGGCTTCGGCGGCCTGAGCCGCCTTCCACCACTGCGCATGCGCGAGCCGCCGCAACCGGCGCAGGCGAAGGCCCAACCACACCGACGCAGCAGCCAGCAGCGCGATCACGCCAAGCAACCAGGGCACCCAACCGGACCCGGAATCCGTCGACGCGAGACGGCGACGCAGTTGCTGGTTCTCGGCCTGCATCTGCTTTCCATCGGCCAGCAGCTTCTCGACCTGGGCCTCCAGCGACCGGGCACGTGCATTGGCAGCGGAGGCCGCGGCCTGCACCGATGTCACGGTCTGCATCGCAGCCGTCACCGCGCTGGCCGCCTCGGCAATGGCCGCCGAGGTCTCGTCGGGCAGTGGCGGCTCGGCCGCTTCCAGGGTCAGGCGCGAGCGCGGCGCGACGGCACGGGCCGCCGTGCGGGCCGAGGGCCCGGCGTCGGCCTTGGCCACCGCAGCCCGCGGGGCGGTGGCCGTGCGCGGCGCCTTGGCGGCCTTGGCCGGCCTGGCAGGCTTGGCCTCGGCCGGGCTGGTGGCCTCGGCCGACGAGGTGCCGTCGACACCGGTCGCCGCCAGCGCCTTGACGCGCGGCGAAGGCATTGGCAACCGCTGGCCGGGTCCGGCCGCTGCCTGCGCGGTCGGGCGGGTGGACTCGGTGGCCAGCCCGGCGACCTGCTGGACATCGGCCAGCGCAGGCGGCGCGGCCGCCACCGCCGGAGGATCGGCGAACACCGTGAAGCGGCGCGAGATGCGGTTGGCACAGCCGACATTGAGCTGCACCGTCACCAGGGGCTCATCGACATTGACGAGCGTGCCCACACGCACCACGCGATCGCGCGGCCCGGCGCCGGGTTCGAGCACCCAGCGCACGTTGAAGGGCGGCACCCGCCGGTCACCGATGCTCACCTCGGCGGACACGCATTCGGGTTCGAGCACATCGCCCTCGTCCAGCAGCACCGGCAAGGCCACCACCAGGGGCGAACCCATCGGCACGCTGCCGGGCCCCTGCCCGAAGCCTGCGGCCAGGGCGGCTGGGGCCACCACGACCGATGCCAGCGAAAGCGCCGTGGCCACGAAAAAGGTGCGCATTCTGGGCAGGCGTATCGACAGGTGAAAGGGGTTGACAAGGGGCCGATTCACTCTAGCACGCAGCCCCTCGCGCGCAGGGGGGATCAGGGTCAGGATCGCCACGCTTTTCCGGCAACTTTGCGCGGCACCCCGGCAGCCCTGGGCAACGCGGACCCGCAGCGCTGCGATGGCTTCGCAAGAGGCCGCACACCGGCGGTGCACGGTGGTGGAAAATGAGCCGGCGCAGGCGCACCCTTTGTCGCTGCCGGGACAAGGCATGAACACCCCCCTTCTTACAATCGAAGAACGTCAGAACATCGAGTCCGGGGCGTGGTTCTCCAAGCTGTCCCTGTCGCTTCGCCAAGCCATCCTGGCCCGCTCGCATGTGCGCCGGCTGGCCGATGGCGCACCCCTCGCCTCGCGGGGCATGCCGGCCGAAGAGTGGTGCGGCGTGGCCCGTGGCGCGGTGCGGGTGTCGCTGGTATCGCTGTCGGGCAAGCAGGTCACGCTGACCTACTGCGAGCCCGGCACCTGGTTCGGCGACATCGCCCTGTTCGACGGCCTGCCGCGCACGCACGACGCCGATGCGCACGGCGAGACCACCCTGATCTGCGTGCGCAAGTCCGACTTCAAGGAACTGCTGGCCCAGCACACCGAGCTCTACGAGGCCCTGCTGCGCCTGAACTGCCGCCGCCTGCGGCTGATGTTCAACCAGTTCGAGGATCTCAACACCCGGCCGCTGGCCGCCCGGCTGGCCAAGCAGATCCTGCTGCTGGCCAAGAGCTACGGCGTGATGCAGGGCGAAGAGATCCGCATCGGGCTGCAGCTGGCCCAGGAAGACCTGGCGCAGCTGCTGGGCGCCTCGCGCCAGCGCGTCAACCAGGAACTGAAGGGCTTCGAGCGCGAAGGGGCGGTGCGCGTCGAGCCCACGCGCCTGGTGGTGCTGTCACGCGAGCGCCTGCTGGCCATCGCGGAACGTTGAACCGAGCGCCGAACCCGGCGCCAGACGACACACGGCCGAGCCGTCGGCGTGTTCCCGCCCACCCGGGCCGTTTCCCCAGGACCTGAACCCGCCATGGACCAGTTCACCGGCACGCAGGCGATGTCGACGCAGCACGCGTTCGACGTGGCCGCCCTCGAGGCCTGGCTGGCGCCGCGCCTGCCCGATTTCCGCGGCCCGCTCGGCATCGAGCAGTTCAAGGGCGGCCAGTCCAACCCCACCTACAAGCTCACCACGCCGGGCAAGTGCTACGTCATGCGCACCAAGCCCGGTCCGGTGGCCAGGCTGCTGCCGTCGGCGCATGCCATCGAGCGCGAGTTCCGCGTCATGAGCGCCCTGGCGCTGACGCCCGTGCCGGTGGCCACCATGCACCTGCTGTGCGACGACGAGTCGATCATTGGCCGCGCGTTCTACATCATGGAGTTCGTGGCCGGCCGGGTGCTGTGGGAGCAGTCGCTGCCGGGCCTCGAGCCCGACGGCCGTGGCGCCATCTACGACGAGATGAACCGCGTCATCGCGGCCCTGCACAGCGTGGACGTGCGCGCCGTCGGCCTCGAGGATTTCGGCCGGCCGGGCAACTACTTCTCGCGGCAGATCTCACGCTGGTCGAAGCAGTACCTGGCCTCGGTCACCGAGCCCATCGCCGAGATGGACCGCATGATCGAGTGGCTGCCCGCCCACCTGCCGCCCAGCGCGCTGGACGAAAGCCAGGTGACCATCGTTCACGGCGACTACCGGCTCGACAACCTGATCTTTCACCCCACCGAGCCGCGCATCATCGCGGTGCTCGACTGGGAACTGTCCACCATCGGCCACCCGCTGGCCGATTTCAGCTACCACGCGATGTCATGGCACATCCCGCCGGGCACCTTCCGCGGCATCGGCGGGCTCGACCTGCCGCTGCTGGGCATCCCGAGCGAACGCGACTACATCGCGCTGTACTGCCGGCGCACCGGGCGCGACGACCCCGAGGCTCTGCTCGCCGACTGGGACTTCTACCTCGCCTACAACCTGTTCCGCCTGGGCGCCATCACCCAGGGCATCGCCAAGCGCGTGGTCGACGGCACCGCTGCCAGCGAGCAGGCGCGCGCCACCGGCGCCGCCACCCGGGCCCTGGCCGAGATGGCCTGGCAGTTCGCTCGCAAACACCGCTAGCACCGGCCCGATCCCGGGCGCTCGGCCCATGGGCCAGGCACCGGCGCCCTCCCCCTTCCTGAAAGGCACCGCCATGGACTTCGGCTACTCCCCCCGCACCCGCGAGATGCAGGCGCGCGTCAGCGCCTTCATGGACGAGCACATCTTCCCCAACGAGCAGCGCTTCGCCCAGGAACTGGCCGCCCACACCGCGGCCGGTGCGCGCTGGACACCGCTCGACCTGATCGAATCGCTGAAGGCCAAGGCCCGCGCCGCCGGGCTGTGGAACCTGTTCCTGCCCGACAGCGACCAGGGTGCGGGCCTGAGCAACCTCGAGTACGCCCCGCTGGCCGAACTGATGGGCCGCGTGCTGTGGTCGAGCGAGGTCTTCAACTGCTCGGCCCCCGACACCGGCAACATGGAGGTGCTGGTGCGCTACGGCAGCCCCGAGCAGAAGGCGCGCTGGCTCGAGCCGCTGCTGCGCGGCGAGATCCGCAGCGGCTTCGCGATGACCGAGCCTGCGGTGGCCTCGTCGGACGCCACCAACATCGAGGCGCGCATCGAGCGCCAGGGCGACGAGTACGTCGTCAACGGTCGCAAGTGGTGGACCTCCGGCGCCGGCGACCCCCGCTGCAAGGTGCTCATCTTCATGGGCAAGACCGACCCGCAGGCGCCGCGCCATGCGCAGCAGTCGATGATCCTGGTGCCGATGGACACGCCGGGCGTGCGCCTGGTACGCCACCTGCCGGTGTTCGGCTACGACGACGCGCCGCACGGCCACATGGAGGTCGATTTCGACCACGTGCGCGTGCCGGCGTCGAACATCCTGCTCGGCGAAGGCCGAGGCTTCGAGATCGCCCAGGGCCGGCTCGGGCCGGGCCGCATCCACCACTGCATGCGGGTGATCGGCGTGGCCGAGCGCGCGCTCGAACTGATGTGCCGCCGCGCCGTGCAGCGGGTGGCCTTCGGCAAGACCATCGCCCAGCAGACCGTCACCCAGGAGCGCATCGCCGAGGCGCGCTGCCTGATAGACCAGGCCCGCCTGCTCACGCTGAAGGCAGCGTGGATGATGGACACCGCCGGCAACAAGGCGGCCAAGGCCGAGATCGCGATGATCAAGGTGGTGGCGCCCAACATGGCGCTCAAGGTGATCGACTGGGCCATGCAGGTGCATGGCGGCGCCGGCGTCAGCGAGGACTTTCCGCTGGCCTTCTACTATGCGCAGGTGCGCACCCTGCGCTTCGCCGATGGCCCGGACGAGGTGCACCGCAACGCCATCGCCAAGCTCGAGGTCGGCAAGTACCCGGCCGCCTGAGCGCCGCACCGGCGCCCGGCGGGGCCGCCTGGGCCCCGAGGGCCCCAGGCCAAGGGCTCAACCGTGCTCGTCGTCGGGCAGCGTCGACTTGGGCCAGGCCGCGGGTTGCGTGCTGTGGCTGGCCTCGGCCGACGACTGCCACACCTGCCCCAGGTGCTTGGCCTCGCGCTGGGCGTGCTCGAACACCGACAGCCACATCGCCATCGCGTCGGTGGACACCTCGGGCATGGACGTGCGCAGGGTCAGGCGTCCGCGTGACAGGGTCAGCGCCATCGGTGGCGCGCGCTTGGCCGCCGCCAGGGTGGCGGCCAGCGCGTCGTTGAGTGGGCCGGACAGCCACTGCTGCAACCACGGCTTGATGCTGCCAACGGCCGCGTAGTCGTCGCGCAGGCGGCCCAGTTCGGTGGGGGTGAGCTTGGAATACAGCACCAGCCAGCGCATCTCGGGCGGCGTCTCGGTGTCGAGCCGGGTCTGCACGTCCTCGACATACTGCTCGAAGACCTGCTTCTCCATGGTTTCCATCAGGTCGCGGCTGAGCACCAGCACCACCAGTTCCTTCGGGGTGCCCAACTCGCCGATGATGCGCAACTCGCGCCCCGGGATGTAGGTGCGCTGCGATTCGCCCCATTCCATGCGCCAGGCCGGATGGGCCGTGTGCGGCTCGACCATGCAGCCGTCGCTGTCGCGGATGGTGCGGAACTCGTACCCGCGCTCGTAGGCCCAAGCCTTCATTGGCGCCAGGTCGACCGCCTTGGGTCCCTTCCTCAACAGGCGCCGAAGCGATTCGAGCATGGTTTAGAGTGGGGCCGAGCGACGGCGACCAAGGGGATGATGCAATGATCGAAGTGTATTCCTGGGCCACGCCCAACGGCCACAAGGTGCACGTCATGCTCGAGGAGTGTGGCCTTTCCTACCGGGCGCACCCCATCGACATCGGTGCCGGCGACCAGTTCTCCCCCGACTTCCTGGCCATCAGCCCGAACAACAAGATCCCCGCCATCGTCGATCCCGACGGGCCCGAGGGCCGGCCGATCAGCCTGTTCGAGTCGGGCGCCATCCTGCTGTACCTGGCGGGCAAGACCGGCCGCTTCCTGCCCGAGTCGGTGAGCGCCAGGTACGAGGTGCTGCAGTGGCTGATGTTCCAGATGGGCAGCGTGGGGCCGATGCTCGGCCAGGCCCACCACTTCAGGATCTATGCCCCCGAGAAGGTGCCCTATGCCGTCGAGCGCTACACCAACGAGGCCCGGCGGCTGTACAGCGCGATGGACCGCCGGCTGGCGAAGTCGCGCTACCTGGGTGGGGCCGAGTACTCGATTGCCGACATCGCGGTCTTTCCCTGGCTGCGCTCGTGGAAGAACCAGGGCATCGACTGGAACGACCACCCGCACCTCAAGGGCTGGTTCGACGAGGTCGCCGCCCGCCCGGCGGTGCAGCGTGGCGTGCAGGTGCTGGCCGATCTGCGCAAGCCCGTCACCGACGACAAGGCCCGCGAGATGCTCTTCGGCAAGACCCAGTACCAGGCGCGCTGAGGCGCACCCCGCTCACGCGCGCTGGGCTCCCGGGGGCACCGCTCCTAGAATCGACGCCTACTGCCCGTAGCTCAACTGGATAGAGCAGCTGCCTTCTAAGCAGCAGGTCGGGGGTTCGAGTCCCTCCGGGCAGGCCATTTCGACGCCCCAGACCCTCTCTGGCCGTCCCAGAACAGCGGATGGCCCCTCTGAGCCGGGCTTCAGCGTCACCAAGGCCACCGGCCGTTCGCCGGCGCAGGCATCCGGCTCGCCGATCGGGGCCGCCATCGACACGCCGGGATGCCGCAGCAGCACCGATTCGATCATCCCGGGGTCGACGTGGTGGGCACCGCGGAGGATCATGTCCTTGGCGCGCACGGCCGCACGAACCGGGGTGCGCGGTGCGGCCGGCGGCTCGATGCTGATCACCCCGGCGCTCTCCGTCATGCCAATCGTCGGAACGACCATGGACGAACCACTGGCCGTCGGCATCGCTGCTGGCAAGCTGGCCGTGATGCCGGATGCCGGATGCCGGGCCAGGTGCTCCAGCGGGTGCCCAGGTCGCGCGCCTCATCGTGCCACAGGCCGCGCGTCAGCCGGATCGTCGGCCGGCGCCCTACCCACTCGCCAACGGTGCCAGGGGCTGCACTGCGGCCGTCCTCGGTGAGGATGTCCGCACCCGTCCCCGGCACCGCGCCATTGAAGCCGCCGGGCTTCGAGCAAGAGCTGAAACGAGGGGCTACCCGGCGCGCTGCAGACGGTTCACACTCGGACCCCGGGTCATCGGCACCGTCTCCAGGAGAACGCGATGGACTTACGCCTTGGGTGTACCGCCGCCACGGCCGGCCTCGCATGGGCTTCGATCGCCATTGCCCAGCCGGCGGTCGAGTTGGAACTGCCGAGTTGCGTCGCCGGCAGCCCACCACTGCGGGTGTCGTCGAGCGCTGAGCAGGCCTGGTTGCAGGCGGCCGACCGCAGGCACTTCCACGAGGCGGCGCAGGCGCGCTATGCGCTCTACCAGCGCAGCGGCACGGAGGCCCCGCAGGTGCTGATGCTGCGCCGTGGTCGCCATTGGCAGTACGTGACGCTCTTGCGGCGCGCAGCCTCCGGGCTCTGCTTCACGGCCGTGTTCGCGGCGGATCGATTCGACTTCACGGCGGAATGGATCGCCAAGTACAAGCCACGCGCCATCCAGCCGGACGATTGAGCGCAACGCTCGTTCCAGTCGCTGGTTGGCCACTGTGGGCCGGCTGGACCGTGGTCGGCACGGACTCGGCCGGCCGGGGCGCCCGTGGAGCGCTGAGGCACCGGCCGTGGGTCTCGATGCGATGGCTCTCATCGGGCTTCGCCGAGACAGGTGCATCGGCGTTCTGGCCGCCCTGGTGATCCTTTCGGCCACGGCCGGCCGTATGGCCGCGCGGCAGGGTCGGTCAGGTGCAGAATCGAACAGACATCGGCCAGATCGTGGGCCCAGACTCGGAGCGGATCCACCGGCCCGGGCGCCTGGCGGTCCAGTCCTGACCTGGGTGTCGCAAGGCCGCATCCATGCGGTCTGCACGCCGCGTCCATCTCGCAAGGAGCCCGATGGACCCCTTCCCAAACTCCACCGGCTTCGACCCGGATAGCCGCCGTTCCGACATTAGCTGCCGCGGGGCGTGCGACGCACGGTCCCCCGGGATGCTGGTGGTCGATGCGGCGGGCCGGATCCTGCAGGCGAGCCCACCGCTGGAGGCCCTGTTCGGCTACGGGTGCGGCGCACTCGGCGGCCGACGCACGGCCTGCCTGTTGCCCAGGCGCTTTCGACGCCGCCATCTCGAAGCCGTCGCCGGGCCGTTCGAGCCAGGTGACGATCGGCGCTGGGGCGCCTCCGAAGGCCTGTTCGGCCGGCGCCGCGACGGCACCGAGTTTCCCATCGATGTCCACGTGGTGCACCTGCAACTGGGCGGCACGACGCTGGCCTGCGCGATGGTCCGCGACCGCACCGCGTGCGACACGGCATTGGACGCATTGTTCAGCGAGTTGGAGCGCACGCGCGTGACGCTCAACTCCATCGGTGACGCCGTGCTGTCGACCGACATCAACGGCCATGTGGTCTTCCTGAACCCGGTGTCGGAACGCCTGACCGGCTATTCGTGCGCCCAGGCGCGCGGCCGTCCGGTCACCGAAGTCTTCAGCCTCATCGACGCGACAACGCGGGCCACGAGGGCCGACCCGGTGGCCGCGTCGATGCGGCAGGACCGCAAGCTTTGCCTGCCGCCCGGCACCGTCCTGGTCCGGCAGGACGGCTCCGAAATCGCCATCGAGGACTCGACCGCACCCATCCACAACCGCAGGGGTCATGTGGATGGCGCGGTGGTGGTGTTCCGCGACGTCACCGCGGCCCGCGCCCAAGCGGCCGCCCTCGTCCACTCGGCGGGCCACGACACGTTGACGGGCCTGCCCAACCGCACCCTGTTGAACGATCGCCTGGATCATGCGATCGACATGGCGGCCCGACGCCACGGGCAACTGGCGGTGCTGTTCCTCGACCTGGACGCCTTCAAGCACATCAACGACTCCATGGGCCACACCGTCGGCGACGAACTGCTGCAGTCCGTCGCCCTGCGGCTGAAGGCCAGTGTGCGACTGTCGGACACCGTGAGTCGCCAGGGCGGCGACGAGTTTGTCGTGCTGCTGTCCGAGATCACCTCCGCCCAAAGCGCCGGCCGCAGTGCCGACAAGATCGTCAAGGCGCTGGCCGTCCCGCACATCGTCCGGGGACAACCCCTGACGGTGAGCGTCAGCGTCGGCATCAGCCTCTACCCCGAAGATGGCACGACCTCCGAGAAGCTGCTGCAGTACGCGGATCTGGCGATGTACCAGGCCAAGCAGATGGGCCGCAACACACACTGCTTCTTCGAGCACGAACTCAACAACCGGGCGGTCGAGCGGCAATCCGTCGAAAGTGAGCTTCGCCGGGCGCTGGAGATGCACGAACTGGTCCTGCACTACCAGCCGAAGTTCGACCTGGCCAGTGGTCAGGTCAACGGGGTCGAGGCGCTGATCCGGTGGTTGCACCCGACGCGGGGCCTGCTCGGCCCGGAGCAGTTCCTGAGCGTGGCCGAAGATTGCGGCCTGATCGTGCCGATGGGCCGTTGGGTGCTCGAGCAGGCATGCCGCCAGGCGCGGGTCTGGCTCGACGACGGCGTGCCTTTCGGCCACGTCGCCGTCAACGTGTGTGCGCTGGAGTTCCGAAGGAATGACTTTCTGCAAGGCATTGCCACGACGCTGAGCGAGGCTGGCTTGCCGGCCAGGCACCTCGAACTCGAGCTGACCGAGGGTGTCCTCATGTCCGACACCGCCGCCAGCGTCGCCACGCTGCACTCGCTCAGCGCCATGGGCGTGAGCATCGCCGTCGACGACTTCGGCACCGGCTACTCGAGCCTGAGCTACCTGCGGCGCTTTCCGATCGACGTGCTGAAGATCGACAAGACCTTCGTTCAGGACCTCGGCACCGGCACCGGCGACTCGGCCATCGTGCACGCCATCATCGGGCTGGGCGCCAGCCTGAGCTACCGCGTGATCGCGGAGGGCGTCGAGACAGCGGAGCAACTTGCACTTCTCAATGCGCAGCATTGCGGCGAAGGGCAAGGCTTCCTGTTCAGCCGGCCGCTGACCGCCGACGCGCTGGCGGCACTGCTGCGCACGTCTCGGCCCGAGGCGGTGATGCGTACCTAGCGTGTTGGCGATGGCCAGCGCCCGAGGCGGGCGCCGAAGCGCGATGAATGGCTCAGACCGGCACCGGCAGGAGACGCCAGCATCCCCACCGTGATCCCATCCGAACCTTGGGCTGTGGCGGTCCTGTCGTCACGCGGTGCATCGGCGCTGCGACCTGTTCCGATCAGGCGACATGGACTCGGGACGTCGGCTCGAGAAGCACCACACCGGACATCCGCGTCATTGCGATCTTGGCTGCGGGCGAAGACCATTGGAGCAGTCGGTCCCACATCCATCCGTTCGGCGCGACCCGGTCCAGGCGAATGGACTCTGTCCACGTGGAATGGAACTCGGTTTCCCGCCAGTTCAGGTCGTCAAAGTACTTCCTTGAGTCACCGGGCGCAAAACGGAAGGCGGCATCCGCCGCATCGAGCTGAGCACTCCAGACCATGCCCATGGTCTGCTGCAGCGGCGGGGTGATCAGGTCGGCCAGCCACCAGCGCGAGTTCGCCTGGTTGCGCAGTTGCGCGGCCAGCTCGCTCACCTGCTCCGGTGCCAGATAGACCAGAAGCCCCTCGGTGATCACGAGCAGCGGGCCATGGCGGGCAGCGTCGCGGATGACCCGGTGGCGTTCATCCGCATGTCGAAGATCGGATTCGACATGCGCGTGCCGACACACCGCGACGGCCGCGCCAAGCCCTTCGCGGCGATAGGCGGTGACGGCGGGAAGATCGACGTCCAGCCAACGCAGCGTGGGCGGCAGCTTCAGTCGAAACGCCCTCGCGTCGAGCCCCGCACCGAGGTTCAGGACCGTGCGTGCGCCACGGTCGATGCAGCGCAGGATGATGGCGTCCATGACCGCCGTTCGCACGACGATCGACCACCCCATCGCTTGACCGAAAGGCAGCGCATCGACGATCGCCTGACCGCGCTCGCCGGCCAGGCGACGGGCGAACGGATCGCGGAACAACGCGTCGTCCCGGTCGGATTCGATGGCGCGGTACACCGCCACCCACAGGGCTGTGTCGGACACGTTCCGGATGGAAGGGGACGCTCGATCGACGATGGTCAACCCGGATGGAGGATCAGGCGCGGTCATCGCGCCGCCCACGGGTCAGGCTTTGGGTGAGGAAGAACCGCAGCATCTCACGCGAAGCGTCGGGCCCCGACTCGTCCGTGTAGCTGCCCTTGGCACTGCCGCCTGTCCAGGCGTGCCCGCTGTGATGGACGATCCACAGTTCGGCATGGGACGGTCTTTGGTGGCGCCGATGCGTCGTCAAGGTCACCTCCCGCCCGCCGGACATCGGCGTCGGGCCGGTGGAGAGGATGTCCACCGTCGGCGCAGTGACGCCGTTGCGTCGCTGCGCCTGGGCCAGCACGGCCACCGCGTTGAGCGGATGGACGGTTCTGTCGTTGTCGCCATGGAACACGATGGTGGGGATCAGATGCGACAGCTCCGGCTGTCCAGGACGCGCGGCCGACGGCCCGCTGTTCATCGTTCGCAGGGCGGACATGAGGTCGTGGGCGGAGCCCGTGGGAATGCCGGAATGCACGCCCACCGCGGCATACACGGCGGGGAAAGCCTGACCGAGGATGACTGCCATGGCCCCGCCAGCGGACATTCCCGCGACGTAGATGCGACGCCGATCCACACCATGGTCGGCAGCGATCTTTCGCGTCAGACCGACGATGAGCGATGGTTCGCCGCCTTCCGCGAGCTGGTGGCGAGCGTCGTACCAGTTCCAGCTGCCGAGCGGATGCGCACTCCGTGATTGCTCGGGGAACAAGGCGATGCCACCGCAGTCCTCGACCACTTCCGCCATCCGGGTGCCGGCTGCAAAGTCCGACGCGGTCTGCGAGGCGCCGTGGAGCATCACGAACAGCGGCGGGTGCTCGCGCAGGGCTGACGACAGGAAAAGCTTGTAGCTGAGCGACCCGATGTCGTCGGTGTACACGCCGTCGAGACTTCGGCTGCCTGGGGACAGATCGCCACCGCGCGCGCCGCCGCGGCCCGTGCGCATTGCGGCCGGACGGTCCTTTCTGCGTGACGCAGGCCTGCCGAGTGGGGTGCCGGGAGCCATGCTGGGCTTCATGTCACGGTCTCCGACCCGCCGCTGTGCCGGGTCACTCGGGTGGTCGGGCCATCTGCTCCGGTCGACCGCCTGGACTGGCAATGGTCGTTCATCGCGCGCATCGCGGCCGAACCTGCCGGATCAGCGCTCGACCCGTGTGGAGCGACTCGCGTCCGCAGAACGGACGCGAGTCCGACCCTCAACGCTTGCCCCAGAGTTGCTCGAGCCGCAGGTCGCGGCCGCAGCTGGATCGGTAGTAGGCGTAGCGCACCGGGTTCTTCTTGTAGTAGTCCTGGTGGTAGGCCTCGGCCGGGTAGAAGGTGGTCGCGGGCAAGACGACCGTGACGATCGGTTCCTTGAACGGCTTGGTCTTCTCCAGCGCCTCGAGCGACTGCTTCACGACAGCCGCCTGCTGCGCATCGTGGGTGAAGATCGCCGTGCGGTAAGGAAACCCGGAGTCGCAGAACTGGCGGTCCTTGGTCGTCGGATCGATGGTTCGCCAGAAGTGGTCGACGAGCGCGGCGTAGCTCACCTTCGTCGGGTCGAAGACGATCTCGACCGCTTCGGTGTGCCCGGTGGTCTTCGATGACACCTGCTCGTAGCTGGGGTTGGCCACGGTGCCGCCGATGTAGCCCGAAGTCGTCGACAGCACGCCAGGGACCTTGTCGAAGTCGGCTTCGACGCACCAGAAGCACCCCCCCGCGAACGTGGCTTTGGCGGTGGTCTGTGCCAGGGCCGGCGCGGCAGTGGCCAGCGCCAGCCCCAGCAGGCCGACCACAGCCCCCAGGCTGGCGAAGCGGCGCGTCATGCGGCTGCCGGCACGAACTTCAGCGCCACGCCGTTGTTGCAGTAGCGCTTGCCGCTGGGCCTGGGGCCGTCGTTGAAGACATGGCCCTGGTGGCCCTCACAGCGGATGCAGTGGTACTCGGTGCGCGGCAGGATGAGCTTGTAGTCGGTCTTCGTGCCCAGCGCGCCCGGCAAGGGCGTGTGGAAGCTGGGCCAGCCCGTGCCGCTCTCGTACTTGGCGTTCGACGAGAACAGCGGCAGGTCGCAGCCCGCGCAGTGGAAGACCCCTTCGCGCTTCTCGTCGTTCAAGGCGCTGCTGCCCGCCGCTTCGGTGCCTTCCTGGCGCAGCACGCGGAACGCGGCGGGGGACAGCCGCTGTTTCCATTCGGCGTCGCTCAGGCGCACCGTGGCAGGGGCGGGTTCGGCCGGTGTGGCGGCGCCCGCGCTGGTGGTCGGGACGGCGCTTGCGGCGGTGGCCTTGGCGCCAAGGCCAAACAGCGAAAGAAAGCTCATGATGTGGCGGCGGTTCATGGGGGGTTGGGCAAACGCGGTGTTGAAGGGGAGCGCCGCACTGCCTGGGCGTGCGGCAGGCCCGGCTTTCGAGCGGCTGGACGCCGTGGTGCGGCCAAGCCTGCGAAATGTCGTGCACATCCGCCGCCGCTGCAAGCCCAGCGCAGGGCGCCACGCGCGCAGGCACCTGCCGAGGCCCGCAGTCGCTGGCTCGAGTCGGTGGCGCCCGGTGCGCACCGCCGGGTCGACCAGCTCAGACGCCCTCCGCTGATCTCGAACGGTAGTGCCCACAGCACCATCGCCGCAGGCACTCGCCGACGGCGGCCCCTTCGCCCGGTACCTTCAGGACGTCGTTGACGCCGACCATCCGAAGGACGCTCTCGCCGGCGGACCAGCCCCCGGACACGCGGGCAACGAGTGTGACGGGCGCTCGCTCGTGTCGCCTGCGCTCGAGGTGACGCAAGCGGGACGTGACGAACACCCCATCCAGCAAGGACCTGTTCGCGTCGATGAGGATCAGGTCGAACTGGCCGTCCGAGGCGCACTGCACCGCGTCGGCGCCGCTCGTGGCAACCTCGGCGGGAATCTCCCATCGGGAGAGAAGGTCCAGCGCCGACTTCTGTCGTGGCTCGTCCTCGCCGACGAGCAGCATGTGCCGGGGCAGAAGTCCGAACGGCCTCAGGACGGCAGGGCTGACGGGACCGGTT
The DNA here is from genome assembly GCF_002198735.1 of Ideonella sp. A 288. Classification (GTDB taxonomy): domain Bacteria; phylum Pseudomonadota; class Gammaproteobacteria; order Burkholderiales; family Burkholderiaceae_C; genus Pseudaquabacterium. The sequence goes on along the minus strand of NZ_MWLO01000123.1, from coordinate 3,805 downwards.
TCGTCCAGCTCCGAGACCAGCACCCGCTGCAGGGCGTCGGCCAGGGCCCATCCCAAGGGACCGGCCTTTTGTCCCTCGGTGTCAATGAGTCGGTTCACCGGCACGCTGTCTGGTTTGGGCATGGCAGAACCCTGCAGTGAGAGATGATCGATGGCCGGCGCACGGGCCACGAACTGGCCAGCACCCCGGGGAGGTTCCTGCGTGACGCACTCCGGACCCCCACATTCGCAGCGCAGCAAGCAGCAGACTTTCGCGAACGAGGGGCGCGCTCGAGCGGTGGGCCTCGGCCGGGCAACGGTCGCATGACCGTGCCGCTTGCTCTGTTCGGTGGCCCACACAGTGGCCCGCATCGGCAAACTCTTCATGGTCGGCATCGGCGACCGCCGTGCCATCGCCTCGGCCCGGATCGATCGTGGCCCACGCGCCGTCGGGCCTGACGTGCATCCTCGGCGACTGTCCAAGCTCGCCCCGCCGGGCCATGCCGTGGGCGGGTGCCGGGGTGTCTGGCCCAGCGACTGCGGCAAGCTCGCCGGAACCCTCGCGGTGTTCGTTGGTCTGCAACTGGGTGGGTTCGCCGAGGGTGTCAGTCGGTCGTCCGTCCAGCGCCGCGGAGGCTCGTCATCGCCAGGTCACAGGCCCGCGGGACAGTCGGCCGTGCCCGGACGCTGCTCGCAGCCTCCGGCGCGATCCTGGCTCGTATCGCCGCTGTGCCGGCGTCGTGCCAGGAGCCGATCACACTGCAACCTTGCCGAGGAAATCCCCATGATGTTTCGCTCGATCCTGCTGGCCGGCGGCCTTGCCGTCGCCGCGTCGGCGCAGGCCGACAACGACAAGTCTGCCCGCTCCTGTTTCGCCGATTTCACGCCGATGGTCGGCGACGTTGGCGCCGGCACCTTGCCCGAATCGGCGCCCTACCGCCTGGCGTCGCCGCGCCTGAGCCAGATGACCATCGTGGCCCGCGACCCGTCGCAGGCCAAGCGCTTCGACAGCGGCAACTACGACATGCACACCGCCAACGAGACCGGCCCCGACGCCGGCCGCTACCTGTTCACGGTGTTCGAGACCGGCCAGGCCGGCATCCAGCGCACCGACCTGCGCACCATGCAGACCACCACGATCTGGGCCAGCCCGGCCCCGACACCGGCGCTCAACAGCCACGTCGCCTTCGATGCCTCGCGCTGGACACCGTGGGGCAGCTTCCTCACCGCCGAGGAAAGCTGGAGCGACCCGGGCCAGACGCCCAGCATCTACGGCCGCCTGTTCGAGGTGACCAACCCGCTGGCCGCGCCGGCCGAAATCCGGATGGTCCACCGCGACATCATCCCGCGCGTGTCGCACGAGGGCCTGGCCTTCGACAAGGACCGCAACCTGTACTTCATCGACGAGCGCAACGGCAGCCACATCTTCAAGTACGTGCCGGCGAACCCCCATGCCAGCAATGGCGACCAGTACTTCGCCGCGGGCCAGACCTTCGTGCTGCGCGTGGGCGACGGCACGGTCAAGGAAGCCACCGGCGACGCGGTCTGGGTGCCCCTGACCAACTTCAACGGGGCGCCGCTGCCCGGCACCGTGGTGGTCACCGATGCCAACGGTGTGCGCGGCCTGGACGGTCGCGCCACGCCGAAGCTGGCGGCCTTCCGCGGCACGGCCTTCGATCGTCCGGAGGACATGGAGATCAAGACCCTGGGTAAGAGCGGTCGGCAGTTGCTCTACGTGGCCACGACCACCAACCACAAGGTGTTCGCGATCGATCTGGCGCGCAACAAGGTCACCCTCTTCGCCAGCCGCGACACGATCGACCTGGCCACCGGCAAGCCGGTCGGCGCGACCTTCGCGAACCCCGACAACCTGGCCATCGATGCGGACGGCAACCTCTACATCGTCGAAGACCAGCCCGGTGGCGTGGAAGACATCTGGTTCACCGTGGACAAGGACAACGACGGCATCGCCGAAGGCGTGGCCAAGTGGGCCAGCCTGTCCACCGTGGGCGCCGAGAGCACCGGCCTGTACTTCGACCGCACCCGCCCCGACGTGGCCTATGTGAACGTGCAGCACCCGGACAGCGGCGTCGACCGCACCATCATGTTCCTGGCGCCGCGCAAGTGCCGTGGCATGAGCGACGACGACCGCGACCGTTGAACGGATGACCGCGGGCTGATGGACGGGCCGACGGACGCATCGGCCCCGAGCGACCCGTTGCCGCCCCCCACCGGATTGCCGGTCGGGGGCGGCTCTCTTTCTGCTCGACCCGCTGCAGCCCCCTTGGCACCGATGCAGTCACAGGGCGGTCACGCCCCGGCCCTAGCGTCCAAGGGGGGCGACCGGCCGCCGCAGCGGCGACGTGTTTGCATCCCAACCCACCCCGCACCACTCGGAGAACCCATGCACCGGAACCTACTGACACTCGTGTTGGCCAGCGCCGCAGCCTTCTGCCCCAGCCTGGCCCAGGCCGACCGCGACGACGACCGCAGTCGCCAGGCCAGCGTCCAACTCGGGCCGCGCCCGTTCTTCCTGGTCAACGACATGGCCGACAGCCCGCTCAAGCAGCGCCTGCTGGCGTGCACCGGCAACGAGAGTTTCCAGCGCACCGCCTTCTCCATCGGCCACCGCGGCGCTTCGCTGCAGTTCCCCGAGCACACGCGGCAGTCGTACGAGGCGGCCGCGCGCACCGGCGCTGGCATCGTCGAATGCGACGTCACCTTCACCAAGGACAAGGAACTGGTCTGCCGTCACGCCCAGAACGACCTGCACACCACCACCAACATCCTGGCCACCCCGCTGGCCCAGAAATGCATCAAGCCGTTCACGCCCGCCACCTTCAGCGCCAACGGCGCGCTGTTGACACCGGCGACCGCGGAGTGCCGCACCAGCGAGCTCACGCTGGCCGAGTTCAAGACCCTGCGCGGCAAGATGGACGCGTCCGACCCGCGCGCCCGCACCGTCGCCGAATACATGGGCGGCACCGCCAATTTCCGCACCGACCTGTATGCCGGCCCGAGCAGCGGCACGCTGATGACCCACCGGGAGTCGATCGACCTGTTCAAGAAGCTCGGCGTGAAGATGACGCCAGAACTGAAGAGCGCCAGCGTGCCGATGCCGTTCGATGGCTTCACGCAGCAGGCCTATGCGCAGAAGATGATCGACGAGTACAAGCAGGCCGGCGTCCCCGCGCGCCACGTCTGGCCCCAGTCCTTCGACAAGAACGACGTGCTGTACTGGATCCAGAACGAACCGGCCTTCGGTCGCCAGGCCGTCTACCTGGACGATGCCAACACCGTGGCAGACCTGCCCGGGGCGGCCGAACTGGCCGCCTACCGCGCCCAGGGCATCCGCATCGTCGCGCCGCCGATCTTCGCGCTGTTGACGGCTGACGCCAACGGCAACCTGCTGCCGTCGCAGTATGCGATCGACGCCAGGCGCGCCGGCCTGGACATCATCACCTGGAGCCTCGAGCGCTCGGGCGTGCTGGCCGATGGCAACAACGGCTTCTACTACCAGAGCTTCGACCGCGCGATCCAGCGCGAGGGCGACATCATGCGGGTGCTGGACGCACTGGCCCAGGACGTCGGCATCATCGGCATCTTTTCCGACTGGCCGGCCACGGTGACCTTCTACGCCAACTGCATGGGCTTGAAGTAGGCGTCGGGTCCGCCGTTGACGGCGGCCCTGTGGTGAGCGCGTGCCCCGAAAGGGCTTCGCGCGAACCCGTCGGAATCCGGCCAAAGCCGGCATCGGGCGGCACCCGCGGAATGCGAGCGGCGGCGGCAACTGCGCCGCTGGCCCGCCCACCCACCGCCCGCCCAGG